>NZ_JBEOST010000019.1:0-136329 GCF_040303145.1 Streptomyces sp. NPDC096079 | reverse complement strand
CCTCGTAGCGGAGCTACTTGGGTCTTTGGCCGGTGCGGCGAGGGGGCGTGCCGGGCGCCGCGGGTGCTGTGCGGGACTTTCGAAACACCCCCTAGCCGCGGGTCCGCTCCCAGGCCTCCTCGAACAGTTCGTGGAGCGGGGCCGTCGGCAGGATGCGTACGAACGGGGAGTGGATCCACCTGTCCCCCACCGGGCGCACCAGGTGGGTCGACAGCTTCGCGGTCTCCAGCGGGAGGTGCGGGGACTTGAGTTCGGTCCAGGCGCCGGGCAGGAACAGGGTCCGGCCGGCCCGGGCCCGCTTGGCCTCCAGGACGGCGCCGGTGGCGAGGAGTTCCGCCCGGACCTCCGTGTGCCGCGTGGTCGACCAGCCGTTCCACCGCCGGACGTTCCGGTCGGTGGGCGCGGCGAGGGCCGCCAGCTGGAGGTACAGGGCTGCCGCGTCCCCGCCCACGGCGAGCTCCGCCGCCACGCGGGCGACCAGCTCCGGGCAGGACCGGCGCGGATCGGCCTCGTACGCGCCCGCCGGTACGGCTCCGGACAGGGCGCGGCGCATCATCCGGTCGAGCCCGCCGCCCGCGAGGAGCGGTGACAGCCGGTCCAGGTCCTCGGCGAGTTCGGTGACCTCGCGGACCTCCCGCCACGTCCCGGGGTCGGCGACGGCCGCGGGGCGCAGGAAGGCGGTGCCGTGGGGGGCGCACACCACCAGCGCTCCGGAGTCGTACGCGCGCTGCGGCTCGGCCTGGTTCTCCGGGTGCGCCGCCACGGGCGTCCGCCGGGGCCCGAACCGCTCGGCGATCCCCTCCGGCGTGTCCCTGACGCGGTACTCGGGGAGTTCGAGCAGCAGCTCGGGGCGGTCCAGTTCGGCGCGCAGCCGCTCGTGGAGGGCGGGCGCCCCGGCCAGCGCCGGATCGCCGACGGGCCGGTCCGTCCAGGCCCAGACGAGGGCGCTCGCGATGTCCGTCAGCGCGAGCCCCACCCGCGTGCGGTACGGCGGTTCGGGACCGTCCTGCGGTACGGCCCTGACCTCCACGCCCGTGCCCTGCCGGGTCGCCGTGAGCTCCCAGCGGGCCGCGGGCACGGTGTCGTCATCGGCGGCCTCGTAGCCTCCGGCGAGGCGCCGGGCCCACACATCCCCGAGACCGAGGTCCGCCTCCAGGGCGTCGGCCGTGTCGTCGTGCACGGCGGGCCGTGCCCCGAGGAGCTCCCGCCACGCCCCGGCCATCCGCTCGACGGCCGCCTCGACCCCGCCCGGCCGCCACAGCTCGGTCGGGTCGTCGGGCAGGGCGGCGGCCAGGACGGCCCTGCGGCCCGCGCCGCCCAGCCGGGTGCGCAGCTCCTCGTACGACGTCGCCGTCAGCGCGGTCGCCTTGTACGGGGCCTTGCGCACCAGGGACTTGTCCTCCTCCCGGTCGGCGCGGCCGACGAGCCCGGCGACGACGAGCCGGGCCACCGGGCGCCGGACGCCGGTGAGTTCGGCGAAGCGCGTGGCCGCCGACTCCGGCACGGGGACGGGCCCGTGGGCGTCGACGGCGGCGACGAGGGCGCGCAGCCGTGCGGCGTCGTCGCGCTCCACGCGCACGTGCCGCACCTCGCCGGCCTGGCCGGGGACGGGATCCCGGTGCGGGTCCTCCGCGACGGGCGCCACGAACCACTGCTCCGCGCCCCCGTCCCGTACACCCGCGGACGCGGCGAGCGTGCCGTCCGAGCGCAGGAAGTCCACGAACCCCGGGCCGGGCATCCGCCCCGCCCACCAGCGGCTTCCCGCGCGGGCGAACGGCTGGTCGGCCCAGGTGTCCAGGAGCGCGAGCAGCGCGGCCCGCTCCGGGTCCGGGGTCGGTGCCACGGCCGCCCGCCAGGCGACGGCGTCGATCGCGCCGAGGAGCTGCGACCAGTCGTGCGGCGGGGCGGGCGGCGACAGGCGGCGCACCTCCTCGACGATCGTCCCGGCCAGGCCGGCGCCGTCGGCGGCGAGCGCGGTCAGCGTCGCCGGGAGCGCCACGTCGGGGGTCCGCCGCCACGGGTCGGGCTCGCCGCTCTCGACGAGGCCGACGAGCGCGGGGACGAGCGCGGTGTCCGGGGCGGAGCGGCGGAGCCGCACGGGCGGCGCCTCGGAGAGGAGGGTGACGCGCCGGTGCAGGGCGCGTCGCCGCTCCTCCACGCGGGCGGCGCGCGCCGCCACCGCGACGACGGCCTCGGCGAGGACGGGATCGGTGACGTCCGGCAGCTCCCGCGCCACGGCCGCGCGCAGGGCCTTCGGTCCCTCGGAGGCGGCGGCGAGGAGGGCGTCCGCCGTCTCCCGGCGGACGGTCCGCAGCGCCCGGGAGCCCACCGCGTCCCGGGTCCTGAGCAGGTACCAGAAGGCCGGGGGCAGGGCCACGCCGGTGGAAGGGGTGACGCTCCGGCGCGGCTTGAACCGTGCGTGCCGGACCGGGGGATGCCCGTCCAGCTCCCACAGCAGCACGCCGTCGGTGCTGTACGCCCGCACGCCCGTCCAGGTCTCGGCCTCGGCGAGGACCACGTCCCCTGCGGCTCCCTCCGGCGGCGCCCACAGGCCCCAGGGCCGCTGACCCGGCCGGTCGACGCCGAACCGGGCCGTGCGCCCGTCGATGCTCTGCACCAGGTACCGGTCGGGAGCCGGATCGCGGTGGGGCGTGTGGAACAGGATCCTGGTGCCGACGAGTCCGTCCCTGCTGCCGAGCGGGGAGCCGGCCAGTCCGGCGGGCAGCGGCGCGAGGTGGAGGGCCACCGCGGCCTCGGCCGTCCCCTCCCCCGGGTCGGCGCTCGCGGGCCCGCCCGGGAAGCCGGGCACCGCGGCGCTGCCCCCCGGCACTCCGGTGACCGGATCGACCGGCGTCCACGGACGGTCGCCGTACACCCCGTTGGTCCAGATCCGGGATCCGTCGGAGATCTGGAGCTCGTAGCCGTCGATGCCCTCCGTGCCGCCCGGCCGCAGCGCGTGGCGACCGCCGTGCCGTCCTCCGCCGTCGGCGGTCTCGAACTGGAAGCCGTAGGCGCCGTCCAGCTGCCCCCCGAAGGGCACGAGGCCGCCCAGCTCGTCCGGGGTGAACGGCTCGTCGGGGCGGTCCGCCCAGCAGGCGGTGTCGCAGAAGTAGGGGTTCTGCTTGACCGACCAGCTGACGAGGAAGGAGCCGCCGACGTAGTGGACGGCGTGCATCGTCGTGTCCTCGGGGACGGCGAACCGGCAGGAGGTCCGCACCCCGTCCGGGTCGACGGCGACGGCCCGGTCGGTCCCGAAGACGGTGAGGACGGGCCAGGTGCAGGTCACGCCGACGACACCGGGTGCGCCGGGCACGGGCCCGTCCTCGCGAGGGGCTTCGGGGTCGGCATCGTGGTCGGACCGGGCGTGCTCCTCGGCGAACTCCGCGTACACCGACTCCAGTGCGGGCCACGCCAGTTCCTCCGGAAGCCCGGCCGCGAGCGAGCGCCGCAGGGCGCCCGCCGCGCTCGCGGCGCCGAGGGCGTCGGCGATCCCGCCGAGGGCCGTCACCGTCGGACGGTCCAGGAGGGTCTCCAGCTCGGTGACGGACTCCTCGGCGCCGGCCATGCCGCCGTCCCCGACGGTTTCGACGAGCCTGCCGACCCGTACGGCGACCTCGTGGGCGATGCCCTCGTTGCCCGGGAGCAGCGTCACCGCGGACCCGGGCTGCCGTCGGCGCCCCATGGGCCACCTCGGAATCAGGTCGGCGTGGACGGTGCCTTCCAGACGGGGGCCGAACACGGGGTCGGCGGCGAGCGCGGCGAGGTCGCGGCGGGACTTCTCGCCCCAGAAGCGCATCCGGACGGCGGGGCCGGGGTCGGTGACGGCCAGTCCGGCGGCGAGGCAGGCGTCGAGGACGTCCGCGTCGAAGCCCTGGTAGTGGTGGCGGGTGATGTGCAGGGTCACCGGCGCGGCCTCGGCCCGCGCGGCCGGCCCCAGACGCCCGACGAGGTCGAGGAACTCCTCCGGCAGCGGCTGGCGCCCGACTCCGCCGCCGGGCTGCTGGGCGTACTGGTACATGCGGACGAAGGTGCCGAGCCACTGGTGGAGCCCGCCCCCGGGCACGATCCGGCCCGTCTCCAGCGCACCGGTCGCGCCGCATCCGATCAGCAGCCGCAGCCAGGCGCCGCCGTCGGTGGCCCCGGCGGGGAAGACCTCCACCAGACCGGCCGCGATCGCGTCCGTCGGCGGATGGGCCGTCAGGATCGGCTCGGCCGCCGTCAGAAGGGCGTCCGGCACGGACTTCTCGCGGGTGACCGACAGGATCGCGGCCACGAGCCGGGCGACCTCCGCGTCCCCGTGTCCGGCCTTCTTCGCGGAGGCCCTGACGCGGCGCACCAGGTCCGCCGGGAGATCGGCGGGCGAGGCGGCCCAGGCGGTGAGGAACGCCTCCAGCGCGGTGTGCGCCTCGGCGGGCTCCAGTGTCTCGGCGAGGAACCGCTGGTGGGCGCCGAACTCCTTGGCGGGCATGGCGCCACCCCGGGCGAACAGCAGCCCGTTGGCCCGGCGGTAGGCGGGGTCGACGGGCAGCCCGTGCCGGGCCTCGGCGGCCCGGGCGGCCGCGAAGGCCCGCCCGCCCGGCCTGCTCCCGTAGCCGATCAGCCGGTGCCCCACGGTGTCCCAGAACCACGGCAGATGCGCCGGCGGCAGCTGCCGGGCCCGCCCCGCCATGGCCTCGACGAAGGCACCGGGCTTGGTCCAGGTCCGGCTGAGCTCGGCCCCCATGTCCTGCACCAGCACACGCGCGGCGTCGACGGCACCGGGGTCGTGGGCGGCGACCCAGTCCGCGTAGGTGGTCGACACGTGCGTACCGGCGGTGGGCAACAGGGCATCCAGCGAGACGATCATGCCCTGGATCGTCGCACGGACCACTGACACGTCACCGGCCGTCCCCTCGCTCGACGGCCGACTTCAGGGAAGACCGGCGCTGTCAGCGGAAGTCGTAGCCCTCGTCCATGCCGCCGGAGAGCCGGATCTCCTCGGCCCCGGGCGAACGAGGAGCCCCCGGACCCCTCCTCGTCGCCCGCCCCGCCTGGGAGCGCTCTCAGACGGGGCGGGCTTGCGGATATCCTGATCCGCGCAGGAGCACACAGCACCCATCGGACACGCACACCGCACGCCCCGCCCCGTCCCCGCCCACGCAGCCGAGGAGCGCACGCCTTGCCCGAGCAGACCACGGGGTCCCGCCCCACGCTGGAAGCCGTCGCCGCACGCGCCGGTGTGTCGCGCGCCACGGCCTCCCGGGTCGTCAACGGGGGTGCGGGTGTGCGGGCGCCGCTGGTGGAGAAGGTGCTCAGGGCGGTCGAGGAGCTCGGTTACGTGCCGAACCACGCGGCCCGCACCCTGGTCACCCGGCGCAACGGCGCCGTGGCCGTGATCATCGCCGAGCCGGAGTTCCGGATCTTCTCGGATCCGTTCTTCGAGCAGCAGGTGCGCGGGATCAGCCGGGAGCTGACGGCCCACGACTCCCAGTTGGTCCTGCTGTGGGTGGAGGGCCCGGGGGATCACGACCGGATCTCGCGCTATCTGGGCGGCGGGCACGTCGACGGCGCGCTGGCGTTCTCGCTGCACAGCGACGACGCGCTGCCGTCCGTGATCGAGCGGGCCAGGATCCCGGTGGTCTTCGGGGGCCGACCGGCCCCCGGCACGGATCCGGCCGTGCCCTTCGTCGACTGCGACAACCGGGGCGGCGCCCGGGAGGCCGTGCGGCATCTCGTGGGTCTGGGGCGGCGGAACATCGCGCACATCTCCGGTCCCGCCGACCAGACGTCCGCGATCGACCGGATCCACGGCTACCGCGACGTGCTCCTCGACGCCGACCCCGCGCTGCTGTGCCGGGGCGACTTCACCGAGGAGAGCGGCGCCCGGGCGATGGCCGAGCTGCTCGACCGCCGCCCCGACGTGGACGGGGTGTTCGTCGCCAACGACCTGATGGCCTCGGGGGCCTTGCGGACCCTGCGGGAGCGGGGGGTGCGGGTGCCGGAGGAGGTCGCGGTCGTCGGCTTCGACGACATGGCCTCGGTGGTCGACCGGACCGTTCCCGCGCTGACCACCGTGCACCAGGACATCGAGGGCATGGGCCGGCTGATGGTGAAGCTGCTCATGCGGCTGCTCGACGGGACGGGCCCCGAGGTCCCGGAGTCCGTGATCACCCCGACCTCGCTGGTCCGCCGCGCCTCGGCCTGACCACGTACGGCAGACGGCGGGCCCCGGCCTCGCCGGTCCACCGCCGCCTCCGCCTGACCTCGTGCGGGGGGCGGCGGGCCCGGCTCGCCTGCCCGGGACCGCCGCCTCCTCGGCCGGGGTCAGTCGTACGGGATGACGAGGACGGACCGGTCCGTGCCCGTCTGGAGCCGTGAGTCGCCGTTCCCGATCGCGCTCCACACCTCCAGGCGGACCGTGCCGCCGCGCAGGTCGCCGAGCGCGCCCGTGGCGGACTTCAGGCCGCGCCCCTGTGCGTACTCCTCCCAGCCGGTGACGGGGTCCGTCGCGAAGTACTGGTAGGTCTCCGTACGGTCGAAGGTGCCGTCGCCGGTGAGGTCGTAGCTGACGCGGGCCTGCTGGCCGAGCCCGACCGTGGCACCGGCGTCCACCTGGAGGCGGAAGGCGGTCGAACCGCCGCTCCTGAGCGTGCCGTTGACGTTCCTGGCCTCGTAGACGAGCGCCCGGTCCGGGGTGCCGTCGTGGTTGGTGCCCTGCGCCGAGGCGATGGTGTCGCTGCCGGCCGTGCCCCCCGTGGCGGTGGTGAGGGCTCCGCCGGTGCGGAGCTGGAAGGTGTTGCCGGTGGACGGCTCGGGGTCGGGGTCGGTGCCGCCCGTGCCGGTGCCGGTCGCGGTGGAACGGGCGGGCACGGAGAGGGACTTGCCGTCGGAGAAGGTGACCGTGCGGGCGGTCGTGCCGTGGTTGTGGGCCACGTAGGTGCGGGTGGTGCCCTTCAGGAAGACGGCGGAGGTGGGCAGGGAGCCGGTGACGGAGGCGTCGGGCGCGCCGAGGGTGTCGAGCGCCGTCAGCCAGTGGTAGGTGTGGGCCTTCGACTCCCCCGCCTCCGGGGTGTAGCCGGCGTTGCCCGCGTCCCACTTGGCCTTCGCCGCGCCGGGGTCGGCCAGGGACTGGAACTCCCAGAGGATGTCGCGCCATTCGACGGCGGGCCCGCCGTTCTCGCGTTCCATCTCGGCGATGTTGCGCCGGACGGCGTCCTTGTGTCCGCCGAGCTGGAGCGAACCCCCGGTCACCGGGAGGACGTTGATGCCGTGGATCTCCTCCGGGTTCGCGGTCCACCAGGTGGAGTACGCGGCGCCGCTGCCCCACACCATGCCCACGGTGTCGTGCTGGAAGGAGGCGGGGAAGACCTGCTGGTCGGCGTCGAACCAGTACTGCGCGACGGCCTCGCCCTCGGTGGTGAGCAGATACGTGCCGAGGTCGCGGAGCTGGGTGTCGCCGGTGGCCGAGCCCCAGAGCACGAGGGCGGCGCTGAGGTTGGTCGACTCCGAGGAGGACTCCTGGTTGTTTCCGGCGGCGAAGCCCTGGTGGCCGCTGGCCCAGCTGTGTCCGGCGTAGACGTCGAAGCCGCGCAGGAAGGGGAAGGCGCCGTCGGTGCGGCTGGGGTTGGCGGTGTCGCGGACCAGGGTCCTGACCATGGAGCCCCATGCGGAGTCGGCGGCCCAGGCCGGGTCGTACTGGGCGACGATCGCGGCGGCGTACACGTAGTAGCCGTAGTGGAAGTGGTGGTCGTTGAGTTCGGTGTCGCTGCCGTAGGAGGCGGGGTATCCGGTGAGGGTCTTCCAGGCCTGGTCGTACGAGAACTCGTTGGCGCCGCCCGCCGTGAACCAGTCCTGGAGGCGGCCCTTGATGAGACCGAGCAGCTTGTCGCGGATCGCGCCCTCCCCGATCTGGTCGGCGAGGGGGACGAGCTGGGCGAGCTTGCCGAGGGCCTTGCCGGTCCAGTACGTGTCGACGGCGCCGGAGAAGGGGTCGGAGGAGTTCGCCACCTCGTTGAGGTAGCCGCGCAGCCGTGCGGCGTCCACGCCGGCGCCGGGGAGCGCCGGCAGCGTGGCGGCGGCCCGCTGCGCGGTCGTGAAGGAGGCGGCCTCGCGGACCTTCATGGTGCCGCGCGGCGAGACGTACGTGTACGGGGTGAGCGGGTCGGTGGTGTGCAGCCACTGGTGGCGGTAGAGCGCCTGGAGGGTGCCACGTTCGGTGCCCTCCTTGGCCTCGGTGGTGAGGGCGTACGTGGCGCGGACGGTCCCGGCGTCGTAGCTCCAGTTCACGGTGGAGCCGGTGACGAAGCTGTACGCGTACTTCCGGTAGGTGGCGAGGGCGTCGGTGGAGGGGAGGACGGCGACGGAGAAGTAGTCCTTGCCGCCGAGGCCGGCGGTGACGGTGGAGCCGGAGACGGTCCAGTCGGTGTCGGTGGGCGCGAAGAGGGCGTAGTGGTGGCCCGCGACGGTGATGCCGAGGACGTTGCCCTGGTCGGCGAAGACGGCGGGCGGTTCGGCGGTGGTGATCCGCGCGTCGCCGCCGGTGCCCTTGGCGTACACGAAGGGCAGGCCGTGGCCGATGGTGGTGCGCAGGGTGCGGGCGCCGTCGGACCAGTAGGGGGTGACGGTCCAGTCCGACCAGGCGTCGGCCTTCGTGTCGGGCGCGTTGAGACCGGTGAGGCCGAGGGTGAGATCGCGCTTGTGGGCGAACTCGTACTGGCGGCCGTCGCCCACGACGGCGGGGCTCGTCGGGTAGCCGATCTCCAGGCCGCCGGCGACCGCCTGGTAGGTGAGCGGGTGGCCGTACATGGGGGTGGAGTACGGGTTGTCCCCGTACCGCTGGAAGGCGAGGGAGGACCACCAGTCGTTGGTGGGGACCGGCTTGCCCTGGGCGGCGGGGGTGACTTTGGGGGTGACGGGCGTGCCGGTGTTGGTGGTGGGACCCGATGTGCCGGCGGGGCGGGTGTCGGAGTAGCTTCCGGCGCCCACCGGGACGGTGGCCGCCGCCGCGGGGCCGGCGGCGGGGCCGAGTCCCAGGGCGGCGAGGGCGGAGACCAGGACCAGCACGGCGGCCGGCCTGCTGCGGGGGGCTGGCATGAAGGAGCACCTCGTGTCGTCGTCGCGACGGATGGGGGGCTTGCCCGCGGAACGGCGTGAGAGCGCTCTCAGGGCGTCGGCAACGTAGAACCCCTGAAACGACCGTGTCAATGGATTGAACACAAGCAGGAGTTGAGCACGCGTCTCGTCCGTTACGCCTTCGAGCCTTGACGGATCACCCTTGGCGCGGGCACGCTCCCCCCGCAGGCTTGAGAGCGCTCTCAGATCCTGTGGACACGCTCGGGCGCTCTCAGACGTTCCGCTCGTTCCGGAGCCAAGGAGGCTTCCCATGCCCATCGCCCGAGCCGCCAGGAGAACCGCCGTCCGCTGGGGGGCGGTCGTGCTCACCGGGGCACTGCTCACCGCCTGCGGAAGTTCGACGGACGGCGCGTCCGGGGACGGCGCCGGGGGCGAGGTCACGATCACCGTGGACCTCTTCGGCTCGTTCGGCTACAAGGAGGCCGGCCTCTACGCGGAGTACGAGAAGCTCCACCCCGGCGTCACGATCAAGCAGACGGACACCGAGGACGAGGCCGACTACTGGAAGTCCCTCCAGACCCGGCTCGTCGGCGGAGCGGGCCTCGCCGACGTCCAGGGCATCGAGGTCGGCCGGATCGCCTCCGTCACCCAGCAGCAGGCCGAACGCTTCGAGGACCTCAGGACGTACGGCGCGGACGGCCTCAAGGACCAGTTCGCCCCCGCCAAGTGGTCCGCCGCCACCGGCAAGGGAGGCGAGGTCCTCGGACTCGGCACGGACGTCGGCCCGGAGGCCCTGTGCTACCGCACCGACCTCCTCGCGAAGGCCGGGCTGCCGACCGACCGCGGGGAACTCGCGAAGAAGTGGGCCACCTGGGACGGATACCTGGACCTCGGGAAGCAGTACAAGGCCAAGGCACCGGGCAAGAGCGCGTGGATCGACAGCGTCGGCAGCCTGTACTCGATCATGATCGGGCAGGAGAAGGAGCGGTACTACGACACCTCCGGAAAGCTGATCTGGGAGGACAACCCCGCCCTGCGGACCGCCTGGGACCACGCCGTCGAGGCCGCGCAGGGAGGCCTGAGCGCCAAGCTCGACCAGTGGTCCCCGCAGTGGAACCAGGCCTTCGCCGCCGGCTCCTTCGCCACGATCCCCTGCCCCGCGTGGATGCTCGGCTACATCAAGGGCCAGGCCGGCGAGGCGGGCAAGGGCACGTGGGACGTCGCCCCGCTCCCCGGCGGCGCCGGCAACTGGGGCGGCTCCTACCTGGCCGTGCCCCGGGCCGCGAAGCACAAGAAGGAGGCGTACGAGCTGATCAAGTGGCTCACGGCGCCCGAGCAGCAGACCCGGCTCTTCGAGAAGCAGGGCAACTTCCCCTCGGCCACGGGCGCGATCGAGAAGGTCGCCGGCGCGAAGGACGCCTACTTCTCCGGCGCCCCGATCGGGAAGATCTTCGGCGACGCGGCCAAGGCGGCACCGGTCCAGGTGCTCGGGGTCCACGACCAGAACATCGCCCAGCAGATCACCAACGCGCTGAGCGAGGTCGAACGCAAGGGCACCTCGCCCGAGCAGGCCTGGTCGAACGCGCGGAAGGGCGTCGAGAACACCATCGGCTGACGCGGGCGCCGGGCTCCGTCCCGCGGAGCCCCGCCCCTCCCCCGCCGTCCCGCTCCGCACTCACACCGAAGGGCCGCATGGTGACCCTCACCGCACCTCAGGCGCCGGCTCCCCCGCGCGTCGTCCCGCCGCCCCGGCCGGGGGCCGTGCGCCGGGCCTGGCGGACGGCCTCGCCGTACGCCTACCTCGCCCCGTTCTTCACGCTGTTCGCCGCGTTCGGCCTGTTCCCGCTGCTCTACACGGCCTACGTCTCGCTCTACCGGGTCGAGCTCCAGACCCCCGGCGCCATGGAATGGCGCGGCCTCGGCAACTACACCGCGCTCCTCGGCGACACGTACTTCTGGGTCGCGCTGCGCAACACCTTCACCATCGGCGTCCTGTCCACCGTGCCCCAGCTGGTCATGGCCCTCGGCCTGGCACACCTGCTGAACTACCGCATGCGCGGCCGGACCTTCCTGCGGACGGCGGTCCTGCTGCCGTACGCGACCTCGGTCGCCGCCGCCACCCTCGTCTTCGCCCAGCTCTTCGGACGCGACTTCGGACTGGTCAACTACGCGCTCGGCCTCGTCGGCGTCGACCCCGTCGACTGGCAGAACGACACCGTCGCCTCGCAGATCGCCGTGTCCACGGTCGTCATCTGGCGCTGGACCGGCTACAACGCGCTGATCTACCTGGCCGGCATGCAGTCCATCCCCGACGAGCTGTACGAGGCGGCCGCCATGGACGGGGCCTCGCGGTGGCGGCAGTTCCTCCACGTCACGCTCCCGGGACTGCGGCCCACGATCCTCTTCACCGTCGTCGTCTCCACCATCGGGGCGACCCAGCTGTTCGGCGAGCCGCTGCTCCTCGAAGGCTCGATCTCGGGCGGCATCTCCCACCAGTACCAGACCCTCGGCCTCTATCTGTACGAGCAGGGCTGGGGCTACTTCCACCTCGGGCGGGCGGCGGCCATCGCCTGGGTGATGTTCCTGCTCATCGTGGTGCTCGTCGGGCTCAACGCCCTGATGGCGCGCCGCCGTTCACGCAAGGAGGCCGGCCGATGACCGCGCTCGTCCGCCCGGCACGCAGCGGACCCGCGCGGGCGGGCCGCACCCTGCACGCGGGACCGCTCGCCTACGCCGTCCTGGTCGTCGCCGTGCTGATCTCCGCCTTCCCCTTCTACTGGACGGTCGTCGCCGCGAGCCGCTCCAACGCCGACCTGGCGAAGGTCCCGCCGGCCCTGCTGCCGGGACCGCACCTGATGCGCAACTTCGAGGCGGTCCTCGAAGAGGCCGACATCGGCAAGGCGCTGCTCAACTCGCTGCTCGTGTCCGGGTCGATCACCCTCGGCACCGTGCTGTGCTGCACGCTCGCCGGTTTCGCCTTCGCGAAGCTCCGCTTCCGGGGGCGGGGCGCGCTGCTCGCGGTCACCGTCGGCACCATGATGATCCCGCCGCAGCTCGGTGTGATCCCGCTCTTCATGCTGATCGCCGAACTCGGCTGGGTGAACCAGCTCCAGTCGGTGATCCTCCCCGGTCTGGTGTCGGCGTTCGGGGTGTTCTTCATGCGGCAGTACCTGGTGCAGTCGCTGCCGGACGAGCTGATCGAGGCGGCCCGGGTCGACGGCGCGTCCACCGCCAGGATCTTCTGGTCGATCGTGGTGCCGATCGCCCGGCCCGGCATGGCCGTGCTCGGTCTGCTGACCTTCATGGCCGCGTGGAACGACTTCTTTTGGCCCGTCGTCGCGCTCTCCTCCTCCGAACCCACCGTCCAGGTCGCGCTGCGCCAGCTCGGCGGCGGCTACGTCCACGACCAGTCCGTGATCATGGCCGGCACCCTGCTGGGCACGCTGCCGGTGCTGCTGGTCTTCGGTCTCCTCGGCCGGCAGATCGTCGGCGGCATCATGCAGGGAGCGGTCAAGGGCTGACGCCCGCCCCCCCCTCTCGCCCTCCTCCTCTCCTGTCCTCTCACTCCAGGGAGTTGTTCACCCATGACCGCCCTCGACACCCGCTCCGGAACCACGGCCGCCCTCCGCTTCCCCGAGGGCTTCCGCTGGGGCACGGCCACCGCCGCGTACCAGATCGAGGGAGCCGCGGCCGAGGACGGCCGCACCCCCTCCATCTGGGACACCTTCAGCCGGACGCCCGGCAAGGTCCGCAACGGCGACACCGGCGACATCGCCGCCGACCACTACCACCGGGTCGACGAGGACGTCGCCCTGATGCGGCGGCTCGGGGTCACCGACTACCGGTTCTCGGTCTCCTGGCCGCGGGTCCAGCCCACCGGGCGCGGCCCGGCCGTCCGCAAGGGCCTGGACTTCTACCGGCGGCTCGCCGACACGCTCCTCGACGCCGGTGTGCGGCCGGTGGTGACGCTCTACCACTGGGACCTGCCGCAGGAGCTGGAGGACGCGGGGGGCTGGCCGCACCGGGAGACGGCGTACCGCTTCGCCGAGTACGCGGGGATCATGGCGGAGGCCCTCGGAGACCGGGTCGCCACCTGGACCACGCTCAACGAGCCCTGGTGCGCGGCGTTCCTGGGCTACGGCAACGGGGTGCACGCGCCGGGCCGGACCAGCGACCTCGCCGCGCTGCGCGCCGCGCACCACCTGAACCTGGCGCACGGCCTCGGGGCGCGGGCGCTGCGCGGGGCGCTGCCCGGTTCGGCGGAGGTGTCGCTGACCCTCAACCTCCATGCCGTACGGGCGCTTTCGCAGGCCCCGGAGGACCTGGACGCGGCCCGCCGGATCGACGCGGTCGGCAACCGGATCTTCCTCGACCCGGTGTTCCACGGGCGGCTCCCGGAGGACCTGGTCCGCGACACGGCGTCCGTCACCGACTGGTCGTTCGTCCGCGACGGGGACCTGGCGGCGGCGGCCGCGCCGATCGACTCCCTGGGCATCAACTACTACTCGCCGGCGGTCGTCGCGGCGGGGAACTCGGAGTCCCCGTCGCCCTGGGCGGGGGCCGAGCGGCACGTACGGTTCGAGCCGGCGCCCGGGCCGCGCACGGCCATGGACTGGCCGGTGGACGCGGACGGGCTGTACGAGCTGCTGGTCAGGCTGCGGGACGAGCTGCCGGGCGTCCCGCTGGTCATCACCGAGAACGGCGCGGCGTACGACGACTACGCGGACCCGTCGGGGAACGTGAAGGACCCGGAGCGGGTGGCGTACCTGCGCGCGCACCTGGCGGCGGTGCACCGGGCGCTGGCGGACGGCGCCGATGTGCGGGGCTACTTCCTGTGGTCGCTGCTCGACAACTTCGAGTGGGCGTACGGCTACAGCAAGCGGTTCGGCATCGTGCACGTGGACTTCGCGACGCAGCGGCGGACCCTGAAGGACAGTGCGCGGTGGTACGCGGACGTCATCGCCCGGGGCGGCCTCGGCGAGGCCTGAGACCGCCCGGACGCCCCTTCTCCGGGCTCCGACGACGGGCGCCAGGAACCGGTGGGCGGCTCCGCTCGTCCTGCTCGGTGTACGGGTGGCCCGGCACGGCGGCCGGGTGCCGGAGGACGTCGGGGACAAGGAGTGCCGGTGGCGGTCACGCTCGCGGAGGAGATCATGCTGCTGTCCCTGGACGACGTGTCGGGGGCGGCCAGGGAACGGCAGTCCGCGGCGTGGGCCGTCGCGGGCGGCATCCTGCTCGATCTCGTCCTGGCGGAGCGGGTGACCGTCGAGGAGGGCCGCCTCAGGGTGACGGACGGGACACCGACCGAGGAACCGCTCCTCGACGAGCGCCTGCGGCGGATCGCCGAGTGGGCGGGCCGGAGGCGCAGGGACCCCAAGGTCACCGAGTGGTTGACGAAGGACCAGGCCAAGACCGTCGGCGCCACGACGGAGAGCCTGCGGGCACGCGGTCTGGTCCGGGCGGAGCAGCACAGGGTCCTGGGCCTCTTCCCCGTCACCCGCTACCCGGAGGCGGACGGCACCACGGAGCGGGAGCTCAGGAGCCGGCTGCGGGCGGTGGTCCTGGACGGTGCCGAGCCCGACGCCCGCACCGCGGGTCTCCTCGCCCTCGTCCACGGCGCGAAGCTCCACCGTCTGGCCTTCCCCGACGTTCCCCGGAAGGAGATCGCCCCGCGCCTGGACGAGATCGCCGCCGGCCAGTGGGCGGCCGAGGGCGTGCGTCAGGCCGTCCGCGACATGCAGGCCGCCATGGTCGCGGTCATGACCGTCACGGTGCTGACGGCCACGACCTGACGGTCAGGAGGCGTTCGGGCCCACGTCCGTGGAGGTGAGGGGACGGCGGACCGGGGCCAGCGTGGAGTACTCGTCGGCGCCGACGTCACGGGCGGTGCCCCGGGCGTGGCCGTCGATGTCCTCCGGGACCGGCGTCGTGGTGAGGGTCGCGGCGCCGATCGCGGGGCTGCCCGCCGCGAGCCGGTGGACGCCGTCCGTGGACGGCGTGAGACGCGGGTCGACGCGGGTGTAGCCGGCGTTGGGGAGGGTGCCGTCGGCGGCCGCGCCCCAGAGGATGTTGCCCTGCCAGAGGAAGCCGGTGTTCGCGCCCAGGGAGACGAGGGTGCCGCTGTCGCCGACGATCAGGTTGTCGGCGACGACCACGTCACGCGGCTCGAAGGCGCGGGTCTCGCCCGAGAGCGAACTCTTGTTGGCGCGCAGGGTGTTGTGCACGATCACCGCACGGTCGCAGGCGTCGTTGCCGCGCCGCTCCTCGGTGCTCTCGCCCGCGTGGTGGTCGCGCGTGGTGCCGCTGCCGATGACGAGGGCCCGCCCGGTGAGACCGGCCAGGTGGTTGTTCACCACCAGGTGGTCGTTCCCGTACAGGCGGATGCCCTCCTTGCCGCCGAGGAGCCAGTTGCCCTCCACGGTGGAGCCGTTGCCGTGGCGCAGCACGATGCCGCCCTGGCTGTCGCGGATCGTGTTGTACCGGATGGTGTTGCCGGAGGACTTCACCGAGATCGCCTCGGGGTCGCCGTCGCACCGCTCGAACAGGTTGTACTCCACGAGCGCGTCGGCGCTGGACAGGGCCCGGCTGCTGACGCCGAGCCGGATCGACTCGCCGCCGTTGGAGCCCGTGTAGGCGTGGCCGGAGAAGTGGTTCCTGAGGACCTGGAGGCGCTGGGCCACGGCGGTCGTGCCGGGGCCGTCGACGACGAGGAAGATGCCCTGCGTGGTCCGGTCGTGGAAGTGGTTCCGGTCGATCTTGGCGTCGTCGCCCTCCACGAGGACCCAGTCGAGGCCGGCGACGTCCGCGAACCGGATGTCGTTACGGGTCAGGCGGACGCCCTTGCTGTCGGCGGGGATCTCCAGGGTGCCGCTCTGGCGCAGCGCGAAGCCGCTGATGGTGACGGAGCTCGCGCCGTCGAGGACGAAGCTGCGCTCGCCGTTCAGCACGGCGCCGCCCCTGGTCTGCGAGACGATCGTGATGCCGGTGCGCCCGGAGACGTCGATGGCGCCGCCCGGGGGCACGGTGTACGTGCCGTCGGCGACGACGATCCGGTCGCCGGGGACCGCGCGGTCGATCGCGCCCTGCAGCGCGCTCAGCGAGGTGACCGGTGCCGGTTCCGCCGCGTGGGCGCCGGTGGCGAGCAGGGTGTCGAGCGGGACGGCGGCCGCCGCCGCGCCGAGCAGCGAGCCCTTGAGGAAGGTACGTCGTCGCATGGTGCCTCCTGGGAGAAGGGGGGGTGTCGTCGTGCCGCGCCGTGCGCACGGGCGGCCGTGCCGGCGGGTCGCCGAGGCTGCCCTGACCTGCCGGGTCCGGTGCGGGCCCCCACGGCCCGCACCGGACCCCGACCGGTCGGCGCCGGACCCCGAGGGGGCGGCGACGGGGGTCCGACCGGTCAGCGCCGGGGCCGCACGTGCGGCTCCCGGGCGGCAGCACCGGGGCGGCGGCCGCCGGGGCGCCCGCCTCCGTCCCTCCGGTTCCGGTCCGGTCCCGGGGACGGGTCGGCCGACCCGCCGGACGGATGGTCACGCCGCCCCGGCCTGCCGACACGCACCACCCTGCCCGCAGCCGCTCACGTCTCGCTCACGTTCCGCTAACGCCGGGGCGGGAGCGGGCCGGTGCGAACGGCTTCCGGTCCGCCGCCCGATCGGGATCCAGGCCACCGCCGTGCCCTCCGCCCGGCTGCGGGCCCGCTTTCCCGCCACCCTGAACGGCGCTGCGTACGGGCAGTCATGTGATCGACGTGTACGTCAGCGCCGCCGGGCGTCTCGTCGTCCTCGTCGACGGGGCCCAGGTCATCGACGTGGCGGTGGCGCTGCCGCCGAACGTGCGGATCGGTTTCTCGGGAGCCACCGGCGGTTTGACAGACCGTCACGCGGTGACGGGTGTACGGATCGGGTACTGAGGTACCCTGCTCGCCCTTCGCGGGACGCACCCCGACCCCTTCAGTGAAGCGAGCGATCACAGATGACCGAGCTGAGCCGGATGTACGTGGACGCGTGCCTGCGCGGGGACGGCGGGCTCGCCACGGCCGTGGCGCGGGCCGAGCTGCCGCCGGCCTTCGAGGAGGCCTGGCGGCCGCACCTGCTCCCCCGCCCCTGGTTCGTCCCGGCCGCGGAGACGGCCGCGTTCGCACGGGATCTGGAGGGTCTCTTCGGTCTCCTCCTGTCGCTGCCGGAGCGGCTGTTCGGCGGGGACGTCGAGCGGTACGCGGCGGAGATCGGGCTCGAACCGCCGCTGGTGGCGCTGCTCCGCCGGGCCGGATCGGGCGTCCCCGCCAAGCTGGGCCGCGCCGACGCCTACTACGACGGCTCGGGGTTCAAGCTCCTGGAGCTCAACCTCGGCAGCGAGATCGGCGGCGTCGACATGGCCGTCCTCAACCAGGCGCTGCTGCGGGTCCCCGAGTTCGGGAGCTTCGCGGGCGAACAGGGCCTCGGCCATGTGGACATCGCCGCGCGGCTCGCCGCCGTGCTGCGCGACCGGGCCCGCCCCGCGCTGTCCGGTGCGACGGAACCGGTGATCGGGCTCATCGAGGGGCGCGGCGGCATCGGGCCGTACGGCAGGCTGATGCGTGCCACCCAGGAGGCGATGGCGGAGCAGGGCCTCGACCTGCGGATCGGCGAGATCGACGACGTACGCGCGCGTGCCGACGGAAAACTCACCCTGGACGGCACGCCGCTCGACCTGGTGCTGCGGAACTTCGCGGCGAGCCAGCTGCTCGACGACCCGGCGGGACCCGAGGTGGCGGAGCCGTTCTTCCGCGCCCACGAGGCGGGCAGGACCGTGCTGTTCACGTCGCTGGAGAGCGGCCTGTACTCCCACAAGAGCGCCCTCGCCCTGCTGTCCGACCCGGGCCACGCGGACGCCTTCGACGCGAGCGAGCGGGACCTGGTGGAGCGGATCCTGCCGTGGAGCCGGGCGCTGCGCGCCTCAGGGCCCGCCGGGTCG
Organism: Streptomyces sp. NPDC096079; assembly: GCF_040303145.1. NCBI lineage: Bacteria > Bacillati > Actinomycetota > Actinomycetes > Kitasatosporales > Streptomycetaceae > Streptomyces > Streptomyces sp. NPDC096079. Next base: position 118,332 of record NZ_JBEOST010000019.1, on the reverse strand, counting down.
GCCCGAGCGGCCGAGCTGACCGCGCTCTGCCGGGAACGGCGGGAGCGGCTGATCCTCAAGCCCGGGGCGGGGTACGGCGGTCTGGACACGTTCGTGGGCTGGGAGAGCACCGACGCCGACTGGGCGAAGGCCGTGGACCTCGCGGTCGAGCGCGGCGGCTACGTGGCGCAGGAGCGGGTCGAGCCGCACCCCGAGCCCGTGTACGACCCCGTGACGGGAACCGTGGACGACTGGGTCGCGGCGCTGGGCTTCTTCCTCACCGACGACGGCTACGCGGGCGCGCACGCGCGGGTCAACCGGGCGGACGGCGGCGCGATCGTCGGGATGAGCAGCAACCCCGACACCCGTATGGTCGGGGTCTTCACGCACCCGTGACGGGGCCGGAGGCGCCCCCGGCGGCCCGCATGCCCCTGGCCCGGGCGGCCTTCGACGCCGCGTCGGAGCCGAGCAGGTCGAGGAGTGCGCGGGCACGCGCCGGCTGGGAGGAGACGGCCAGGACGCCTCCGCCGAACGTGGAGGTGATCGCGGTGTCACCGGGCAGGGGGCCGGCGACGGTGACGCCCGGCAGGTCCATCAGCTCGCTGTGCTGCTGAAAGGCCAGGTCCGCCCGGCCGGACGACAGCAGGCTGCCGGCGGGCACGCCCGGTGGCGCCTGGACGAGCCGGTCCCGCAGCACGTCGGCGAGGTCGAGTCGGGTGATCAGATCGACGAGGGCGGAACCGCTGGGGCCCGTGGAGTAGGCGATCGTCCTCGCCGACCGCAGCGCGGCGCGCAGATCGGATTCGGAGCGCAGCGGAGGGACCGGCGTCCCCTCGGGAACGGCGGCGACGACCTCCGAGACCCACAGGGGGCGCACCGTGTCGCCGAGGACGTGCCCCTGCTCGGCCAGCCCGGCCAGCGCCCCTTCGGCCAGCACGAGCACATCGGACTCGGCGCCGTCGCGCACCCGCCTCGCGATCTCGACGCCGCCCGCGGAGTCGAAGCGCACCGTGAGCCCGTGGGCGAGCCGGATGTGCGCGGTGAGTTCGGCGAGTACGGGGCGCGTCGCCATCGAGGACAGCCCGGAGATCTCTCGGTCCACGTCTTCTCGTCTCCTCATCGGTGTGCGGCAGATCGTACGACGCGCGGTCGGACGCCTCGACGCGGGTCTGCGAGACTGACCGGGTGAGCACCACCCAGAGCACCGCGGCGGGAAAGGTCCTTCTGGTCCTGTCGGCCTTCGACCGCGAGCACCCGTCGCAGACCCTGTCGGACATCGCCCAGCGTACGGGTCTGGCGCTCAGTACCGCGCACCGCGTGGTGGCGGAACTGGCGGCGTGGGGAGCGCTGGAACGTGCCGAGGACGGGTCGTGGCACGTCGGGTTGAGGCTGTGGGAGATCGCCTCGGGATGCCCCCGCACGCAGATCCTGCGCGACGTGGCGCTGCCGTTCATGCAGGACCTCTACGAGGTGACGCACGAGAACATCCAGCTCGCGGTGCGCGAGGGCACGGAGCTCGTGTTCGTCGAGCGGATCGCCGGGCACCGGTCGGTGCACCTGCTGACGATGGTCGGGAGCCGGTTCCCCGTCGGCTCCACCGGAATGGGCCGGGTGCTGTTGGCGCACGCGCCGCGGGACATCCAGGAGGAGGTCCTCGCGTCGCCGCTGCGGGCCTGGACCCCGCACACGGTCACCGACCCGAAGACACTGCGCACCCAGCTGGACCGCATCCGCCGCGAGCAGGTCTTCGTCAGTGACCGCCAGCTGTCGGAGGACACGGTCGCGGTGGCCGCGCCCGTACGGATCGGCCGTGCCGGGCCCGTCGGCGCGGCTCTGGGGATCGTCGTCGCGGCGCGCAGCGCGAGCCGCGCGCGGGGGCTGCGGGAGCCGCTCCTCAGGGCCGTCCACGGCATCTCCGAGGAGCTCGGCCGGCGCGCGCGCACGGCGGGCTGACCTCCGAGGGACTTCGAGGGGCTTCGAGGGGCTTCGAGGGGCTGCTAGGCACTTCCGAGGCGCTTCCGCCTGACGGAAACGCCGGCGACCGGTCACCACTCCGGGTGTCAACGTTCGGGTTACCCGGAACGCTCGCACCCCCGCTGGAGATGCCATGGCCGATGCCCCCGTCGACACCGTCACCTCGGTGCCCGTCGCCGTAGTCGGCGCCGGCCCCGCCGGCCTGATGCTGGCCCACCGGCTCGGGCGGGCGGGGGTCGAGACGATCGTGCTCGACACCCGCACCCGGCACGAGATCGAGACGACGCAGCGGGCCGGCATCCTGGAGGCGGACGTCGCCCGGGACCTGGTCGAGACCGGCGTCTCCGACCGGATCCTGCGCGAGGGCCACGAGCACGAAGGCACCGAGATCCGGTTCGGCGGCCGGGCACACCGGATCCACTTCAAGGCGCTGGTGGGCGAGTCGGTGTGGCTCTATCCGCAGACCGACGTCTTCGTCGACCTGGCCGACGCGCGGGACCGGGACGGCGGCACGGTCCACTTCGGCATCAGGGACACCGACGTCCTCGACGTCACCACCGACGCCCCGCGGGTCCGCTACACCGCCGCCGACGGCTCCCGGCACGAGATCCACGCGCGGTACGTGGTCGGCGCCGACGGCTCCCGCAGCATGTGCCGCAACCTGATCCCCGAGGAGCGGCGGGTGCGGTACGGCAAGGAGTACCCCTTCGCCTGGTTCGGCATCATGGCCGAGGCCCCGCGCAGCGCCCCCGAGCTGGTCTACGCCCACTCCGACCACGGCTTCGCGCTGATCAGCCAGCGGACCGAGACCGTGCAGCGGATGTACTTCCAGTGCGACCCCGACGAGTCCGTCGACGCGTGGCCGGACGACCGGATCTGGGAGACGCTCCAGGCCCGGGTGGCCGGCGAGGACGGCTTCCGCCTCGCCGAGGGCCCGGTGCGGGAGAAGGCGGTGCTGCGGTTCCGCTCGTTCGTGCAGGAGCCGATGCGCTGGGGCTCGATGGTGCTCGCGGGAGACGCGGCGCACACGGTGCCGCCGACCGGCGCCCGCGGGCTCAACCTCGCCCTGCACGACGTGAAGGTGCTCGCCGGTGTCCTCCTGCGGGCGCTCGGCGGCGAGGGCGAGGCCGCGCTCGACGCCTACCAGCCGCAGGCCTTGCAGCGGATCTGGCGGGCGCAGAACTTCTCCCACTGGCTGACCGAGCTGCTGCACACGCCGCCCGGTGCCTCGCCGTTCGACCGGCGCCGCCGGCTCGGCGAACTCGACAACGTGGTGGGCACGCGCGCCGGACGCACCTACCTCGCCGAGCAGTACACCGGCTGGCCCGTCAGCGCCCGGCGCTGACGGCCGACGACTCCCAGGAGCACCTCCATGATCATCGACTGCCATGGTCACTTCACCACCGCGCCGCCGCAGTTGGGCCGGTGGCGCGACCGTCAGATCGCGGCGGCCGAGGGCCGCGGCCCCGTCCCGGACCCCGACGAGCTGGTCATCACCGACGACGAGCTGCGGCAGGCGATCGAGGACAACCAGCTGCGGCTCATGAACGAGCGCGGCAGCGACCTCACGGTCTTCTCCCCGCGCGCCAGCTTCATGGCCCACCACATCGGGGACTTCACGGTGTCCTCGGTGTGGGCGAGGATCTGCAACGACCTGGTCCACCGCGTCAGCACGCTCTACCCCGACCGCTTCGCGATGGGCGCCATGCTGCCGCAGTCGCCGGGCGTCGCCCCCGCGACCTGCCTGCCCGAGCTGCGCCGCGCGGTCGAGGAGCTCGGGGCGGTCACCGTCAACCTCAACCCCGACCCGTCCGGCGGCCGGTGGACCGCGCCGCCGCTGACGGACCGGGGCTGGTATCCGCTCTACGAGGCGATGGTCGCGTACGACATCCCCGCGATGATCCACGTCAGCACCTCCTGCAACCCGGCGTTCCACACCACCGGCGCCCACTACCTCAACGCCGACACCACGGCGTTCATGCAGCTGCTCCAGGGCGACCTGTTCGCGGACTTCCCGACGCTGCGGTTCGTGATCCCGCACGGCGGTGGCGCCGTCCCGTACCACTGGGGCCGCTTCCGCGGCCTCGCCATGGCGCTCGGCCGGCCGGAGCCCGAGACCCTCCTCGACAACGTCTTCCTCGACACCTGCGTCTACCACCAGCCCGGCATCGACCTGCTCACGCGGGTCGTCCCCAGCCGGTCCGTCCTCTTCGCCAGCGAGATGATCGGCGCGGTCCGCGACATCGACCCGCACAGCGGTCATCACTTCGACGACACGAAGCGGTACGTCGACGCCACCCCGCACCTCTCCGACGAGGAGCGCGTCGCCGTGTACTCCGGCAACGCCCTGCGCGTCTACCCCCGACTCGCCGCCCGCCTCGCCGCGTCCGGCCGCTGACCCCAGGAGAAGCACCCATGGAACACACCGAACTCGGCGTCGTCCACACGAAGATCGACCGGGCCGACCCCGAGGCCGTCGCGGAGCTGGCCCAGTACGGCGTCGCGACGATCCACGAGGCCATGGGCCGGGTGGGGCTGATGCGCCCCTACCTGCGCCCCGCCTACCCGCGGGCGCGGATGTGCGGCACGGCCGTGACCGCGCTCCTCCAGCCCGGCGACAACTGGATGCTCCACGTCGCCGCCGAGCAGATCCAGGACGGCGACGTCGTCGTCGCGGCCTGCACGACGGAGAGCGAGGACGGGTTCTTCGGCGAGCTGCTCGCCACGTCGTTCCGCGCCCGCGGCTGCCGGGGTCTGGTGATCGACGGAGGCGTCCGCGACGTCACCGACCTGGAGAGGATGGACTTCCCCGTCTTCTCCCGCGCGATCAACGCCAAGGGCACCGTCAAGGCCACCCTGGGCTCCGTCAACGTGCCCGTGGTCTGCGGCAACGCCCTCGTGCGCCCCGGTGACGTGATCGTCGCCGACGCCGACGGCGTCGTCGTCGTGCCGCGCGGGCGGGCCGCCGAGGTGGCCGCCGCGTCCGCCGTCCGCGAGGCCGGCGAGGAGGGCAAGCGGGCGCAGTTCCGCGCGGGCCGGCTCGGCCTGGACCTGTACGACATGCGCGGCCCGCTGGCCGAGCTCGGCCTGCGGTACGAGGACTGAGGATGACGGCCTTCGAGAAGACCCCGGGCTGGCTGGACTGGTACGCCGGCCCGAGCCGGCCGCGGTTCCGGCTCCCCTCCGGCGCCGTCGACGCGCACTGCCACGTCTTCGGACCGGGCGCCGCGTTCCCGTACGCGCCCGAGCGCAAGTACACGCCGTGCGACGCGTCCAAGGACCAGCTCTTCGCGCTGCGCGACCACCTCGGCTTCGCCCGGAACGTCGTGGTGCAGGCGACCTGCCACGGCGCCGACAACACCGCCATGGTCGACGCCCTGCGGGCCTCGGGCGGGCTGGCCCGGGGCGTCGCGACGCTGCGCCCCGACGTCACCGACGCCCAGGTGCGGGAGCTGCACGAGGCGGGCGTCCGCGGGGTGCGGTTCAACTTCGTCAAGCGCCTCGTGGACACGGCGCCGCGGCAGGACCTGCTGGACGTCGTCGAGAGGATCGCGCCGTACGGCTGGCACGTCGTCGTCTACTTCGAGGCGGCGGACCTCCCGGACCTGCGGGAGTTCCTGCTGTCGATCCCCGTCCCGCTGGTCGTCGACCACATGGGGCGGCCGGACACCGCGAAGGACCCGGAAGGGCCCGACTTCGAGGCGTTCCTGGACTTCCTGCGGGCCCGCCCGGACATCTGGTGCAAGGTGACGTGCCCGGAACGCCTCTCGCTGACCGGTCCGCCCGCGCTCGGCGGGGAGCGGAACGCCTACCAGGACGTGGTCCCCTTCGCCCGGCGGGTCGTCGAGGAGTTCCCCGACCAGGTCCTGTGGGGCACCGACTGGCCGCACCCCAACCTCACCGCTCACATGCCCGACGACGGCCTGCTCGTCGACTTCCTCCCGCACATAGCCCCGACCCCGGTGCTGCGGCACAGGCTGCTCGTCGACAACCCGATGCGCCTGTACTGGCCCGACGCCGACTGACCCTCCCCCGATTGGAGCCCCAGCATGTCGCTGGACAAGACCTACAAGCTGGTTCCGGGGACGACCGTCTTCGATTCCGAGCAGTCGGCCAAGGGCTATCACCTGAACCAGTTCTGCATGTCGCTGATGACGGCGGAGAACCGCGCGAGCTACCTCGCCGACGAGCGCGCCTACCTGGACGCCTGGCCGCTGCGGGAGGAGCAGAAGCAGGCGCTGCTCGACCGCGACCTGAACGCGGCGATGCGCGAGGGCGGGAACATCTACTTCCTCGCGAAGTGGGGTGCCACGCTGGGCTTCTCGTTCCAGCAGATGGCGGGCTCGATGACCGGGATGACCGAGGAGGAGTACCGCGCCATGATGGTCGGCGGCGGGCGCTCGGTCGACGGCAACCGCATCGACCACGCCGTCCTGGAGGCGGCACACGCCGATCCGACGCCCCCCGCCGAGCACGCCGTGATCACCGGCGCGGTCTTCACCTCCCACGTGCCGGCGATCGGCGCGGCAATGGATCACGGGAAGACCGAAGAGCCGTACTGGCGACCGGTCTTCGAGGGGTACGAGTACTCCAGGCAGTGGGAGCGGGAGAACCTCCCCGACGTGATCTTCCTGGTCTACAACGACCACGCCTCCGCCTTCGACCAGTCCCTGGTCCCCACCTTCGTCCTCGGGACCGGCGCTGCCTTCCCCACCGCCGACGAGGGGTACGGGCCCCGCCCCGTGCCCGGCGTCGAGGGCGACCCGGATCTGGCCGCGCACATCGCGCACTCGCTCATCAGGGACGACTTCGACCTCACCCTCGCGAACGAGCTGACGGTCGACCACGGCCTCACCGTCCCGCTGTCGCTGATGTTCGGCGACACCGGGACGTGGCCGTGCAGGGTGATCCCCTTCCACGTCAACGTGGTGCAGTACCCCGTCCCCTCGGGCGCCCGCTGTTTCGAGCTCGGCCGCGCGCTGCGCAGGGCCGTCGAGTCGTACGACCGCCCGCTCAAGGTGCAGGTGTGGGGCACCGGCGGAATGAGCCACCAGCTCCAGGGCCCGCGCGCCGGCCTCATCAACCGGGAGTGGGACAACGCCTTCCTCGACCGGCTGGTCGAGGACCCCGCCGGCCTCGCGACGGTGCCGCACCTGGAGTACGTCGAGGAGGCGGGCTCGGAGGGCATAGAGCTGGTCATGTGGCTGATCGCCCGGGGCGCGTTGAGCGACGTCGACGGCTCCGGCGAGGTCGAGGTCAAGCACCGCTTCTACCATGTGCCGGCGTCCAACACGGCCGTCGGACACCTGATCCTGGAAAACCACCCCCGGGCCGAAGAGCCCGCCGTGAAGGAGTGACATGACCGACGACCGGACCCTACGGATCGCCCTCGCCGGCGGCGGCGCCTTCGGCGCCAAGCACGCGGCCGCGCTGAAGCGGATCGAGGGCGTCGAGGTGGCCGCCGTGGTGAGCAGCAGCCTCGAACGCGCGCAGAAGTTCGCCGCGGAGCAGGGCGTCGGGCGCGCCGTCGCCTCCCTGGACGAGGTGCTGGCGATGGACGACATCGACGCCGTCGTCCTCGCCACCCCCACGCAGCTGCACGCCTCGCAGACGCTGGCGGGCCTCGAAGCGGGCAAGCACGTCCAGGTCGAGATCCCGCTCGCCGACTCGCTCGCGGACGCCGAGGCCTGCCAGGCCGCGGCGGAGCGCACGGGCCTCGTGGCGATGGTGGGCCACACCCGCCGGTTCAACCCGAGCCACCAGTGGGTGCGGCAGCGGATCGACGCCGGCGAGTTCACCATCCAGCAGATGGACGTGCAGACTTACTTCTTCCGCCGGAAGAACCTCAACGCGCTCGGCCAGCCGCGCTCCTGGACCGACCACCTGCTGTGGCACCACGCGGCGCACACGGTCGACCTGTTCGCGTACCAGGCGGGTTCGCCGATCGTGCAGGCCAACGCCGTGCAGGGCCCCCTCCACCCCGAGCTGGGCATCGCGATGGACATGTCGATCCAGCTGCGGGCGGAGAACGGCGCCATCTGCACCCTGTCGCTGTCGTTCAACAACGACGGGCCGCTCGGTACGTTCTTCCGCTACATCGGCGACACCGGCACCTACCTCGCCCGGTACGACGACCTGTTCACCGGCAAGGAGGAGCCGATCGACGTCAGCGGCGTCGACGTGTCGATGGACGGCATCGAGCTCCAGGACCGCGAGTTCGTCGCCGCCATCCGCGAAGGCCGTGAGCCGAACTCCTCCATCGCCCAGGTACTGGCCTGCTACCGGACCCTGGCGGCGCTGGAGCAGCAGCTGAACGCGGTCGCGGGCTCGTGACCGCCACGTCGCGACCCGGCGCGGGGCTCGCCCCGCGCCGGGTCGGTCCGTTCGAGGTCCCGGCGATCGGCCTGGGCTGCATGAACCTGAGCCACGCGTACGGCGTCCCACCGGCCCCGGAGGCCGCCGAGGCACTGCTGCGGACGGCGCTGGAGGAGGGCATCACGCTCTTCGACACCGCCGCCCTCTACGGCTTCGGCGCGAACGAGGAGCTGGTCGGCCGGGTCCTGGCCCCGCACCGGGACCGGATCGTGCTGGCCGGCAAGTGCGGGATGACCGGGGTCGACGGCCGGCGCGTCATCGACGGGCGTCCGGAGACCCTCCGGCGCACCGTGGACGAGTCGCTGTCCCGGCTGCGCACCGATGTCATAGACCTGTGCTACCTGCACCGGGTGGACCGTCAGGTCCCCGTGGAGGAGAGCTTCGGGGCGATGGCGGACCTGGTCGCGGCGGGGAAGGTGCGCGCGCTCGGGCTCTCGGAGGTCTCCGCGGCGACGCTGCGCAGGGCGCACGCCGTGCACCCGGTCGCCGCCCTGCAGAACGAGTACAGCCTCTGGTCGCGCAACCCGGAGCAGGGCACTCTGGCGGCGGCCCGTGAGCTCGGCGTCGCCCTGGTGGCCTTCAGCCCGCTGGCCCGCGGCTTCCTCACCTCGGCGCCCCCGGACCCCGGTGGTCTTCCCGCCGGGGACATCCGCCGGGGCATGCCCCGCTTCGACGCCCACCACTACCCGGCCAATCTGGCGCTGCGGCTGGAGTTGGAGAGGATCGCCGGCGACGCGGGCCTCGGCCTCGCGCAACTGGCCCTCGCCTGGGTCGTCTCCCGGGGCTCCCACGTCCTCGCGATCCCCGGCACGCGGTCGGTCGCCCATCTGCGGGAGAACCTGTCCGTGATCGACCTCGACGTACCCGGCGAGGCTCTCGACGCGGCGGACCGGGTGCTGAACGCCACCACCGTCCACGGGGCACGCTACGACGAGTCCACGCTCGCCGAGATCGACACCGAGCGCTGCGGCCGGGCGGGCTGACGCACACGACGAGGGGCGGTACCGGCCACAAGGCCGGTACCGCCCCTCGTCGTCGTGTCGTCCGGCGGGCGGGGTCCTCGTCGCCCCGCCCGCCGCAGCGGCCCGCGGCAAGCCTCCGCCCGTGCGGTAGGCGGAGGCTCCCCCCGTGCGGGCCCGACAGGTGGTCGTGTCAGGCGTAGTGGCGGTACACGGCCTCGGCGACGCAGGCCGGCTTCTCGTTGCCCTCGACCTCGACGGTGAACGTCAGGGGCATCTGCACGCCGTTGCCCTTGACCTCCTCCACCGTGCCGACGACGCCGTGGAGGCGGATCCTCGCGCCGACGGGGACGGGGCTGGGGAAGCGGACCTTCTCCAGGCCGTAGTTGACGCTCATCTTGGTGCCGGTGATGGTGAGCAGCTCCCCGAAGAGCGGGATCATGAGGGAGAGGGTGAGGTAGCCGTGGGCGATGGGGCCGCCGAAGGGGCCGTCCTTGGCCTTCTCCGGGTCGGTGTGGATCCACTGGTGGTCGTCGGTGGCGTCGGCGAAGGTGTTCACCCGGTCCTGGGTGATCTCCAGCCAGCGCGTGCGGCCGAGGTCGGCTCCGCTGAGGGACGTGAGTTCGTCGAGGCCGTTGGCGGTCGTGGACATGGGAGGTCCTTTCGATGGCGGGAGCGGTTCGCTCCCGGCTCTGTTACGGGTGGGGGCGCTCGGCGGGACCGGTGGCGTAGGCCTCGCGTACGGCGGGCTTGATGACCTTCCCGGAGGGCGTACGGGGCAGTGCCCGGGTCACGACGAGCGACTTGGGGATCTTGTACTTGGCGAGCCGGCCCCGGAGGTGGCCGAGGATGTCGTCCTGGTCGGCGTCGGCCCCGGGCCTCAGGACGACGACGGCGCGGCCGACCTCGCCCCAGACCGGGTCCGGCACGCCGATGACCGCGCACTCGGCGACGGCGGGGTGGTCGAGGACCGCGTCCTCCACCTCGGCCGGGTAGACGTTCTCCCCGCCCGAGACGAACATGTCCTTGGCCCGGTCGACGATGTAGGCGAAGCCCTCGGCGTCGGTCCGGGCGATGTCGCCGGTGCGCAGCCAGCGGCCGTCGGTGAAGGCGGCCTCGGTGTCCTCGGGCCGTCCCCAGTAGCCGGTCATGACGTGGGGGCCGTGGACGAGGACCTCGCCGCGCTCCTCCGGGCCCACGTCGCGGCCGTCGGGCCCGACGAGGCGGGTGTCGGTGAAGAAGTGGGGGACGCCGGCGGAGCCCGCCTTGTCGGAGGTCCGTTCCCTGTCCAGGAACAGGACGCCGGGGGACGCCTCGGTCATGCCGTACCCCTGGCTGAAGGCCAGGCCGCGGTCGAGGTACGTGGCGATGGTGCGGGCGGGCACGGGGGCGCCGCCGCAGTTGAGGGTGCGCAGGCTCGACAGGTCGGCCGTCGCCCAGCCGGGCCGGGCGGCGATGGCGTCGTACATGGTGGGGACGCCGAACATGTACGTCACCCCCAGGTCCTCGACGAGACGCAGGACGCGTGCGGGGTCGAAGGCTCCGAGGAGGACCACGCGGCCGCCCTTGAGGAGGGTCGGCAGGCAGGTCATGTTGAGGCTGCCGGTGTGGAACAGCGGGGCGACGACGAGGGTGACCTCGTCGCCGGACAGGTCGGTGTCGACGAGGACGTTGACGCTGTTCCAGGTGATGTTGGCGTGCGAGAGGACGGCTCCCTTGGGGCGGCCCGTGGTGCCGGAGGTGTACATGATCATGCATGGGTCCTCGGGTGCCACGGCCTCGTCCAGCGGGTCGGTCCCGGCGCCGGCGAGCAGTTCCTCGTAGCCGAGGCCGCCCTCCTCGTCGGGGCCGGCGAGGGCGATCCTGTGCCGCACCTCCGCCTCGGCCGCCGAGGCGAGGGCCGCGGCGGCCTGCTCGGGCGCGTGGACGAGGACGCCGCTGCCCGAGTCGGCCAGGTTGTAGGCCAGCTCCGGCGCCGCGAGCCGGGTGTTGAGCGGGACGAAGACCGCCCCCAGCGCCCCGGCGGCGAACAGGGTCTCCAGGAACGCCGGGTGGTTGGGGCCGAGGTACGCGACCCGGTCGCCCCGCGCCACGCCGAGAGCGCGCAGGGCGTGGGCGAGGCGCAGGACGCGCTCGTTCAGCTCGCGGTAGGTCAGGGCGCGGTCCTCGTGGACGACGGCGACCCGGTCGGGCGTCTTGCGGGCCCTGCGCGCGGGCCAGGAGCCGATGCCTTGGTTCCACATGGTCGTCCCTTTCAGTCCGCCGTCAGACCCAGGAGGTGCGCGGCGTTCCCCTTGAGGATCTTCGGCCGGACCTCGGGCCTGATGTCGAGCTTCTCGAAGTCGGCGAGCCACCGGTCGGGGGTGATGACGGGGTAGTCGGAGCCGAACAGCACCTTGTCCTTGAGCAGGGTGTTGGCGTACCGGACGAGCTGCGGGGGGAAGTACTTCGGGGACCAGCCGGACAGGTCGATGTAGACGTGCGGCTTGTGGGTGGCCACCGCGAGGGCCTCGTCCTGCCAGGGGAAGGACGGGTGGGCCAGGATGATCCGCAGCTCGGGGAAGTCGACGGCCACGTCGTCGACCAGCATCGGGTTCGAGTACTTCAGCCGGATGCCGCCGCCGCCCGGGACGCCGGCGCCGATGCCCGTCTGGCCGGTGTGGAAGAGCGCGGGCACACCGAGCTCCTCGATGGCCTCGTACAGGGGGTAGGCGAGCCGGTCGTTCGGGGCGAACGCCTGGATGCTCGGGTGGAACTTGAAGCCGCGGACGCCGTGCTCCTCGACCAGGCGCCGGGCCTCCCGCACGCCCGCGCGTCCCTTGTGCGGGTCGATGCTCGCGAAGGGGATGAGCGCGTCGGCGTGGGCGGCGCAGCTCTCGGCGATCTCCTCGTTGGAGATCCGCGGGTGGCCGGTGGCGTGCTCGGCGTCGACGGTGAACACCACGGCCGCCATGCGGCGTTCGCGGTAGTGGTCGGCCATCTCGTCGATGGTCGGCTGCCGGTGGCCGTGGGCCTTGAAGTACTCCTCGGAGGCTCCGAGGAGTTCCGGGCTCAGCGCCCCGTGGCCGTCCTTGGAGATCTCCGCGTGCGTGTGGACGTCGATGGCCGTGAGCCGGTCGAGGTCGAGCGCGAGGTCGCCCATGTCACGCCACCGGGGCCTGGGGCGCGGGGATGCCGTAGGTCTCGGGCTCGGCCCCGACGCCGTCCGGCCACTCGGCGGCGATGGCGTCGCCGGTCCAGCCGCCGTCGGCGAAGGCGACGGCCTTCTCCTTGGGGTGGGCCCACAGGGCGAGCCGGTCGCCGCCGATGCCGATGGCCTGGCCGGTCACCCCGTCGGAGTCGTCCGAGGCCAGGAAGGTGATCAGGGCGGCGACGTCCTCGACGGTGCCGAGGCCTTCGTCCTTGCGCAGCCAGTCCGGCAGCGGCTTGCCGGTGCGCTCGGACTCCTCGATGACCGGGGCGAAGGCCGGGATGGTCTTGGTCATCTCGGTGGCCGCCACCGGGACGACGGCGTTGACGGTGATGCCGGCGCGGCCCAGCTCCATGGCCCAGGTGCGGGCCATGGCGACGATGCCGGCCTTGGCGGCGGCGTAGTTGGTCTGGCCGAAGTTGCCTCGCTGGCCGGCCGGGGAGGAGATGAGGACCAGCCGGCCGCCGGTGCCCTGCTCGCGCATGCGGACGGCGGCGGCGCGGGCGCAGGTGAAGGTGCCGCGCAGATGGACGCGGACCACGTCGTCGAAGTCCTCGTCGGTCATCTTCCACAGCACGCGGTCGCGCAGGATGCCGGCGTTGGTGACGAGCGCGTCCAGGCGTCCGAACTCCCGCACCGCCGCGTCCACCAGCTCCTGCGCGGCGGCGCTGTCGCCCACCGCTGCGACGACGCCGGTCGCCCGGCCCCCCTCGGCGGTGATGGCGGCGACGGCGTCGTCGACGACGGCCTGGTCGACGTCGTTGACGACGACCGCGGCGCCGGCCGCGGCGAGAGCCTGGGCGTAGGCCAGTCCGAGGCCGCGTCCGCTGCCGGTGACGACGGCGACCTTGCCGTGAAGATCCATGAGAGGTGCCTCTCGTAAGGGGGTTGAGGGGGTATGCCGAAGTCCCGGCACGAGCCGGCGATCGACAGGATTCCTGATGAATGCCAGTCTGGGCATCATCAGGATTCCTGTCAATGTTCTAGGCTGAGGGGTGCCGTCACCCCGGCGGCATCCGGTTCGGGAGCGGGACGACCACCCCGGGCGCACTGTCACCACGGGAGGACGAACGTGAGCACCTCACTGCTCTACCTGCTCAAGAGGACGGAGCTGGCGGTACGGGCCCGCCTCGAGGAACTGGTCAGGCCCGCCGGGATCACGGCCCTGCAGTACACCGCCCTGACGGTGCTGGAGCGGCACGACGGCGTCTCCGCCGCACAGCTCGCCCGCGACTCCTTCGTGACCGCCCAGTCGATGGCCGACATGGTCCGCGCCCTGGAGAGCCGGGGCCTGATCCGCCGCGAGCCCAACCCCGCGAACCGGCGCGAGCGGTTGATCCTGCTCGCCGACCCGGGCCGGCGACTGCTGGCCGAGTACGCCGGGCCGGCCCGCGCCCTGGAGGAGCGCATGGTCGCGGGCCTGAGCGCCGAGGAGGTCGACGTGCTCAGGGAGGCCCTGGTCGGGGCGTGGCGTTCCCTGGCCTGAGGGCCCTTCTCCGCGGCCACGACCCCGCCGGGAGCGGGGCGCACGGCGGTCGCGCCCGAGCGGGGACGTGCGGTGGTACGGGTCAGCTGTCGAAGCCGAGACCGAAGCGGTCGAGGGTGCGGAGCCAGAGGTTGCGCCGCCCCTCGTTCAGGTCGGCGCGCGCCATGGACCACTTGGTGATGCCGATGCCGAGGGAACGGACGGGCTCGGGCGGGAACGGCAGCGGCTTGCGGCGCACGAGGTCCAGGCCGGTCCGCTCCGTGGGCTCGCCGGCCAGGAGGTCGAGCATCACCTCGGCGCCGAAGCGGCTGGCGCCGACGCCGAGGCCCGTGTAGCCGGCGGCGTAGGCGACCTTGCCCCGATGACACGTGTCGAAGAAGACGCAGAAGCGTGTGCTGGTGTCGATGGCCCCGCCCCAGGCGTGACTGAACCGAACCCCTTCCAGCTGCGGAAACGTCGTGAAGAAGTGCTCCGCCAGCGTCGCGTACGTCTCGGGCCTGCGGTCGTGCTCGGCGCGGACCGGGCCGCCGTGGTGGACGGCGTCGTACCCGCCCCAGAGGATGCGGTTGTCGGCGGAGAGCCGGACGTAGTGGAACTGGTTGGCGCAGTCCGCGAAGCCCTGGCGGTTCTTCCACCCGACGGAGGCGAGCTGCTTCTCGGTGAGCGGCTCGGTCATCAGCGCGTAGTCGTACACGGGGACGGTGTACGGGCGGTGGCGCCGGAGCAGGGACGGATGGGCGTTGGTGGCGAGCGCGACGCGGCGGGCGGTGATCCGGCCGTAGGGGGTGCCGACGGCGATGACGGCGCCGTGCTCGTCGAGGGAGGTCGCGGGGGTGTGTTCGTGGACGCGGACGCCGAGGTCGAGGCAGGCGCGCTTGAGTCCCCAGGCGAGCCGGGCCGGGTTGACCATGGCGACGTCGTCCTTGTTCCAGACGCCGCCGAGGAAGGTCGGGGAGTCGATCTCGGCGCGGACCGCCTCGGCGTCGAGCAGGAGCGGCGCGCCGCCGTGGCGGGCGGCGGCCTCGGCCTCCTCGGCGAGGCCGTCGAGCTGGTAGCGCTCGGTGGCGACGACGAGCGAGCCGGTGCGCTCCCAGTCGCAGTCGATGCCGTGGCGTTCGATCGCGTCCTCGATCGCCTGGAGGTTCTCCCGGCCGAGGCGCTCCAGGAGACCGATCTCGTCGGGCCAGCGCTGGAGGCCGTTCGCCAGGCCGTGGGTGAGGCTGGACTCGCAGAAGCCGCCGTTGCGGCCCGAGGCGGCGCCGCCGACCTCGTCGGCCTCCACGAGCACGACGTCGGCGGAGGGGTCGCGCTCCTTGGCGACGAGTGCGGTCCACAGGCCCGTGTAGCCGCCGCCGACCACGAGGAGGTCACAGGTGGTGCCGCCGACGAGGGCGGGGGCGGGCCGCGGCCGGCGGGGGTCGTCGAGCCAGAACGGGGTGTGGTCGACGTCCCGGAGCGAGCTGAGGTGGTCCATGGGTGTTCCTTCGGGGTCGCGGAGACGCCCGGGCGCGGGAAGCCTCCGAAGTGCCGCCATGAGACTCCGCAGCGCGGAACAAGGTCAATGGTGTTGACGTAAGCGGTTCACCCTTCCGGGCCCGGCTCCGGCCGCAGGGCCGCGACCGCGTTCAGCATCAGTTCCAGGGCGAAGGGGTAGCCGCTGTCGCGCATGTCGGCCGCCAGGAGGGGAAAGGTCGCGGCGACGTTCGGGTGGGTGTCGCGCGACAGCTTGCCGTACACCGCCTGCCAGACCTCCGCCTCCTTCTCCTGGGCGGCCGGCGGCAGGGCGCGCGCCGCGGCGTCCTGCGCCGCGAAGGCGAGGGCCTGGTCCACGAAGGCGTGGTAGATCCGGACGGCGAGGTCGTCCGGGAATCCGGCGGAGCGCAGGACGCCGAGGATCCGCTCGACGGCCCGGGTCTCGTAGTGCCGCCCGGTGGTCCGGTGCGCCGCGAGCGCCGCCGCCTGCGGGTAGTCCTGGTAGCAGCCGTGGATGCGGAGGCCCAGGTCACGAAGGTCGACCCGCCAGTCTCCCGTGGCCTTCCAGCCCTCCTGCGCGCGGCCGATCATCTCGTCGGCGACGGCGAGGAGCAGCGCGTCCGTATTGCGGAAGTAGCGGTAGAGGGCCGTGGGGTCGGCGCCGAGCGCGGCGCCCAGTCTCCGTACCGAGAGGGCTTCCGCGCCGTGCTGCGCGATCAGGCGCAGCGCGGTGTCGACGATGAGCCGCTCCGAGAGGACGGCGCCCTGCTTGGTGGGGCGGCGGCGCTGCCGGCTGCCTTCGGGGACCACGCGTTCGGACATGGCCGGAACCTTACGTCAACACTATTGACGTGTAAACGGCCCGACGGCTTCCATGACGCCCACCAACCGACACCCACACGTTCTGGAGCGTCCATGACCACGGCCGATCTGGTCTTCACCCGCGGTCCCGTCTTCACGGCGGACCCGGCCCGCACCCGGGCGACCTCGCTCGCCGTCGTCGGCGAGCGGATCGCGGCCGTCGGCCACGACGAGGTGCGGGACCTCATCGGGCCCGGCACCGAGGTCGTCGACCTGACGGGGAAGCTGCTCCTTCCCGGTTTCCAGGACGCCCACATCCACGCCGTCGGCGGCGGCAAGGAGCTGGCCGAGTGCGACCTCACCGGCACGGTGGGCGTCGCCGACTACCTGGAGCGGATCCGGGAGTACGCGGACGCGCACCCGGATCGGGCCTGGATCACCGGCGGCGGCTGGTCGATGGAGAGCTTCGAGGGCGGGCTGCCCACCCGGCAGCTGCTCGACTCCGTCGTCCCCGACCGGCCGGTCCTGCTGTCGAACCGCGACCACCACGGCGCCTGGGCCAACTCCCGCGCCCTCGAACGCGCGGGCCTCACCGCCGACACCCCCGATCCGGCCGACGGCCGCATCGAGCGGGAGGCGGACGGCTCGCCCAGCGGCATGCTGCAGGAGGGCGCGATCGGCCTGGTCGGCCGGCTCGTGCCGGAAGCCACCGCCGAGGATCGGCTCGCCGGTCTGCTGCGCGCCCAGAAGCTGCTGCACTCCCTCGGCATCACGGCCTGGCAGGACGCGCTGCTCGGCTCCTTCGGCGGCATGGCCGACCCGTCGGAGGCGTACCTGACGGCGGCGTGCGACGGTTCGCTGACCGCCCGGGTGACCGGGGCGCTCTGGTGGGACCGGGAGCGGGGCTCGGAGCAGATCCCCGAGCTGGTCGCGCGGCGCGAGAAGTTCACCGCCGGCCGGTTCCGCGCCGGCGCGGTGAAGATCATGCAGGACGGCATCGCCGAGAACTTCACCGCCGCCATGACCACCCCGTACCTGGACGGCTGCGGCTGCGCGACCGCCAACAGCGGCCTCAGCTTCGTCGATCCCGAGGCGCTGCGCGGATACGTGACCGAACTCGACGCCCTCGACTTCCAGGTCCACTTCCACGCCCTGGGCGACCGGGCCGTGCGTGAGGCCCTGGACGCGGTGGAGGCGGCGATCGCCGCCAACGGGCGCCGGGGCAACCGGCACCACCTCGCCCACCTCCAGGTCGTCCACCCCGAGGACCTGGTCCGGTTCGCGGCGCTCGGCGCCATCGCCAACATCCAGCCGCTGTGGGCCGCGCACGAGCCGCAGATGGACGAGCTGACCATCCCGTTCCTGGGCCCCGAGCGCGCCGCCTGGCAGTACCCCTTCGGCGACCTGGTCCGCGCCGGGGCCACCCTCGCGGCGGGCAGCGACTGGCCGGTCAGCAGCCCGGACCCGATCGCGGGCATCCACGTGGCCGTCAACCGCCGCGACCCCGAGGCCACCGACGACCGGGTCTTCTACGCCGAGCAGCGCCTCGACCTCCCCACGGCGCTCGCCGCCTACACGGCGGGCACCGCCCATGTGAACGGGCTCGACGACACGGGCAGCCTGCGGGCCGGCCACCTCGCCGACCTGGTCGTCCTGGACCGCGACATCCTCACCGGCCCGCCGGAGGAGATCGCCGGGGCCCGGGTGGAGCGGACGTACGTCGGCGGGCGGCTGGTGCACGCGGTCTGACCGCGCGTCACCCGCGGAGCGACGAGGCCCGTACGTCCAGACGCGTCGGCACGAGCGTCCCGGCGGACTCCCGGCGGCCGTGCTCCAGGACCGCGACGAGGTGCTCGACGCCTGCCTCCGCGACCGCCTCGGGCCGCAGGCTCAGGGTGGTCACCGGCGGGTCGGTGTGCAGGGCCGTGTCGTCCTCGCTGAACAGGACGACCAGCAGGTCGTCCGGGACCTCGTACCCGTGGCGGCGCGCCGCCTCAAGGACGAGGGGCGGGCTCGCCTCGGCCACGACGAGCAGGGCGTCGGGGCGCTCGGGCCCTTCGGGAGCCAGGGCGGTCTCGACGCCGCGCACGACGGGCCCGTTGCCGGGTTCCCCGACCCGTACGACCCGTTCCGGCAGCTCGTGCGCGGCACACCACTCCCGGTGGGCGGCGAACACCTCGGCGTGGAAGCGGGTGGTGCTGTCCGGCACCACGAGGACGGGCCGCCTGGCCCCTTGCCCACGGAGGTGGTCGAGGGCCTCGCGGACGGCGCCGGCCGCGTCGACGTCCACCCAGTAGGCCCCCGGCAGCCCCTCGACGGAGCGGTCCGTGAAGACGGGGATGCCGGCCGCGAGGAGGCTTTCGACGACCGGGTCGTCGGCGACGGGGTCGGCGACGACCACGGCGTCGAGGGACAGGTCGGCCCACTCGCTCTGCAGGGAGCCGGCGGGCAGCAGCACCACGGCGTAGCCGCGGCGCAGCGCGGTGGCCGCGGTGGCGCCGGTGAGCCGGGCGAAGTACGGCGACTCGAGGAAGGTGGTCCAGGGAGTGGCGGCGAACTCGCCGACCACGTATCCGATCAGCCGGGCCCGCCCCCCGCGCAGCCGGCGCGCGGTGGCGTTGGGCCGGTAGCCCATTCTGCGCGCGGTCTCGCGGGCCTTCTCCCGGACTTCGGGGGAGAGTCTGCCGGTGCCGTTGAGCGCCGCCGAGACGGTCGTCTTGGACAGGCCCGCCTCGCGGGCGACGTCGACGAGGCGGACGCGCGGGATGGGCGGCGAGGGCTGCCCGCCGCGCCGTGAAGCTTCGGTCATGGGGTGATGCTGCCACCCTCGTGACCTCTGCAAAACCGTTCCCGCAAACTCGCCTCCAGGCCTTGTGCGGGAACGTTCCCGCACCAATACTCGCTCCATCCCCCCGAAGCCCGTCACTACACCCGTAAAGGGGTGGGTCCCCCATGCGCATGCCCAGAGCCATCGTGCTTCTCGCCTGTACCGCCGCGCTCGCGGCCACCACCGGTGCCTGCTCCGGCGCCACGAAACCGCCGGCGGCCGGCGGCGGCACGCAGGTCAAGATCGATCCGACCTCGCCGCCCGCGCAGGGCCCGCTGGACTCCTTCACCTGGTCGCTGTACGCCGAGCCGTACACGCTCGACTACGCCCTCGCGTACGACTACCCGCCGAACACCGTCCTCGCCAACGTGTGCGAGTCGCTGCTGCGGGTCACGCCCGACATGAAGATCGTGCCCGGGCTCGCCGAGAAGTGGTCGCGGCCCGACCCCCGCACCCTCGTCTACACCCTGCGCCCCGGCGTGAAGTTCCACGACGGCACCGTCATGACCGCCGACGACGTGGTCGCCTCCCTCAAGCGGCAGATGGACCCGAAGACCGGCTCCCCCTGGGGCTCCTCCTTCAAGACGGTCGACTCCATCGAGAAGACCGGTCCCCTGGAGGTGACGATCCGCCTCGGCAAGGCCGACGTCCTCTTCCACGAGCTGATGGCCGCCTCCCCCGGCACCGTCGTCAGCGCCGCCTCGCTGACCGCGCAGGGCAAGGACTACGGCACCCCCAAGGGCAAGCTGAACTGCACCGGTCCGTACGCCCTCGACACCTGGGCGCAGGGCGACAGCATCACCCTCAAGAAGCACGCGGCCTACTGGGACAAGACGCTCACCCCCAAGTCGGAGAAGGTGAAGTTCACCTTCGTCGAGGACGCCGCGGCCCGCTCCAACGCCCTCCTCTCCGGCGCCGCCGACGGCGGCTACCTCGTCCCGTCGTCCTCCTTCGCCCAGCTGCGCTCCGGCGACAAGGGCACGCTCCTCTTCGGCCCCAACACGGCCGCCGCCGACCTCGCCGTCCTCGACTTCCACGGGCCGCTCGGCAACCTCAAGGTCCGCCAGGCCCTGTCGATGGCGCTCGACCGGAAGAACATCATCAAGGCCGCGGCCGGCGGCGTCGGCGTCCCCGCCAAGGCCCCCGCCGCGCGCGGCGCCTGGGCGCTGGCCCCGGAGAAGACGGCGGAGCTCTTCGACACGCTGCCCGAGCCCGTGTACGACGTCGAGGCCGCGAAGAAGCTCGTCCAGGAGGCCCACGCGACCGGCCGGACCCTCACCATCGTCACCAGCACCCTGGCACCGGAGATCAGCGTCGTCGCCAACGCCGTCCAGGACGCGGGCCGCCGGATCGGCCTCGACGTCAAGCTGAAGCCGGTCTCCCCCGACGCGTACAGCAGCATCTTCGTCGACCCGGACGCCCGCGAGGGCCTCGACCTGGTCATCACCAACGGGTACGACAACACGCCCGACCCGCTGGAGTTCTACCAGTACCTGCGCACCGGCGACTTCGGGAACTACGGCCGCTGGTCGAACGCGGAGTACGACGTCGCCTTCGACCGCGCCAACTCCGAGCCCGACCCCGTCAAGCGCGCCGAACTCACCGCGAAGCTCCAGAAGATCGCCCTCGACCAGCTGCCGATCATCCCCGTGTACGAGGCGCCCTACTCGGTCTTCCTCGGCAAGCGGATCACCGGCGCGCCGACCGGCATCTCCCAGCTCTACTTCCCGTGGGCCGCGACGATCGGGGCTTCCCAGCGATGACGCGCTACCTCGTCGGACGGCTCCTCGGCCTGGCGGCGGTGCTGTTCGTGACCTCGCTCGTGGTCTTCGGCTCCGTCCACCTGGCCCCCGGCGACCCGGTGTCGTTCCTCCTGCACGGCCGCCCCGCGACCCCCGCGACCGTGGCGGCCCTGCGGGCGGAGCACCACCTCGACGACCCGCTGGTCACGCAGTACACGCAGTGGCTCGGCGGTGTCCTGAGCGGCGACTTCGGCCGCTCCGCCCAGTACCACCAGGACGTGGCCTCGCTGATCGGGTCCCGGCTTCCCGGCACCGCCCTGCTCGTCGGCTACGCCGCCGTGCTCGTCGTGGTCCTCGGGATCGCGGCCGGCGTCCTCGGCGCGCTGCGCCCCGGAGTCCCGGACCGGGCGGTGCTCATCGGGACCGGTGTCGCCACCGCCACGCCCTCGTTCGTGACGGCCATCGCGCTCGTCTCCCTCTTCTCGGTGCAGCTCGGCTGGTTCCCCGGGCCCGGCGGCGGCACACCGTCGGACCTCTCCGCGCGGCTCTACCAGCTGACCCTGCCGGCCTTCGCCCTGGCCCTGTCCTTCGCGGGCCTCCTCGCCCGGGTGACCCGCTCGGCGATGCTCGACGAACTCGGCCGCGAGCACGTCGAGGTGGCGCGGGCCCGGGGTGTCGCGGGCCGCGCCGTGGTCCGCCGGCACGTGCTGCGCAACGCGCTCGGCCCGGTCGTCACCGTCGGCGGCACGATGCTCGCCGGTCTCCTCATCTCCACGTCGATCGTCGAGACCGCCTTCGACGTCCCCGGGCTCGGCTCGCTGCTCGTGCAGTCGGTCACCGCGAAGGACTTCGCGGTCGTGCAGGCGATCACGCTGCTCAGCGTGGCCGCGTTCGTCCTGGTCAACCTCGTCGTCGACCTGCTCGCCCCGCTCATCGACCCCCGTCTCTCCCTCGGGGAAGGCTCCTCATGACCTCCACCACCTCCACGCTGCCGTACCGCAGGCCGGGGCTGCGCGCCCTGCGCCTGTTCGGCCAGGGGCCGCTGTTCGCGGTCTCGGTCACGGTGCTCGCCGTGCTCGTCCTGGTCGCCGTGTTCGCGCCCTTCCTCGCCCCGTACGACCCCGAGGCGCTCGACCTGTCGGCGAGTCTCGTCGGCACCACCGGCGACCACCTGCTCGGCACGGACCAGTCGGGCCGGGACGTCCTGTCCCGGCTGCTGCACGGCGCCCGCACCGGACTGCTCGGTCCGCTGCTCGTCGTCGGCGTCTCCACCCTGCTCGGCACCCTCCTCGGCGTGGTGGCGGCCTGGCGGGGCGGCTGGGTGGACACGATGCTCTCCCGGTCCATGGACCTGGTCTTCGCGATCCCCGGCCTGCTGCTCGCGATCATGCTGGTGTCGGTCGTCGGCTCGGGCCTGACCGCGCCCGTGATCGCCATGTCCGTCGCCTACACCCCCTACGTGGGACGGCTCGTGCGCGGCATCGCGCGCCAGGAGAAGGCCCGGCCGTACATCGAGGCGTACCGGGTGCAGGGCTGGTCCGGCTGGACCGTCTGCGTGCGCCATCTGCTGCCCAACATCGCGCCGACGGTCTTCGCGCAGTCCGCGATGAACTTCGGGTACGCGCTGATGGACCTGGCGGCGCTCTCCTTCCTCGGCTTCGGGGTGCAGCCGCCGGCCGCCGACTGGGGCGCCATGATCAACGAGGGGCAGGCGGCCGTCCTGCAGGGGGCGATGCTGCCGGCCCTCGCGCCCTCCGCGTGCATCGTGCTCGCCGTGGTGGCGTTCGGCATCGTCGGCGAGGGGCTCGCCGACCGGATCGCGAAGCGGGAACGGTGAACGCGATGAGTACGGTGCCGGGAGCACCCCTGACGAAGACCGCGCCGGTCCTGGAGATCGAGGGCCTCGGCGTCCGCCTGGCCGCCGACCGGGCCGCCCGGCCGATCCTGGACGGGGTGAGCCTGACGGTGCGCCCCGGGGAGACGGTCGGCCTGGTCGGCGAGTCCGGCTCCGGCAAGTCCGTGGCCTGCCGCAGCGTCCTCGGACTGCTGCCGGCGGGCGCCCGCACCGACGGGGAGGTGCGGGTCGCCGGACGGGACGTGCTCGCGATGAACCGCGCCGAGCTCACCGCGCTGCGGGCCCGGCAGGTCTCGATGGTCTTCCAGGACCCGCGCGCCTCCGTCAACCCGCTGCGGAGGGTCGGCGACTTCCTCACCGAGGGCCTGCGCGCGGCCGGGACGCCCGCCGCGGCGGCGACCGCCCGCGCCGAGGAACTCCTCGACGCGGTCGGCATCCGCGACCCGCGCGGCGCCCTGCGCCGCCGTCCGCACGAGTTCTCCGGCGGCATGCTCCAGCGGGTCGTCATCGCCGCGGCCCTCGCGAGCGAGCCCGCCCTCCTCGTCGCCGACGAACCGACGACCGCGCTCGACGTCACCACCCAGGCCGAGGTCATCTCGATCCTGGCCCGGCTGCGGGCCGAGCGGGGCACGGGCATGCTGTTCGTCACCCATGACCTCGAACTGGCGGCGACCGTCTGCGACCGGGTGTACGTCATGTACGCGGGCCGGATCGTGGAGACCCGGTCCACGGACGAACTGTTCGACCTGCCCCGCCACCCGTACACGGCGGGCCTGCTCGCCTGCACCCCGCGCATCGAGGCGGGCGCGGCGGCCCCCCGGCCCATCCCGGGCCGCCCCGTCTCCCTCGCGGAGGCGCCGTCCGGCTGCTCGTTCGCCGCGCGCTGCGCGCACGCGCTGCCCCGCTGCGCCGAGGAGGCGCCCGCGCTCGCGCCCCACGGCGACGGGCTCGCCGCCTGCCACCGTGCCGAAGAAGGGATCGTCCTGTGACCGTCGCACCGAAGGAAGGGCTCGTCGTCGAGGGCCTGCGCAAGCGGTACGGGGACCACACCGCGGTCGACGGGGTGTCCTTCGCCCTCGCACCCGGGTCGTCCCTCGCCCTCGTCGGCGAGTCCGGCAGCGGCAAGACGACCACCGTCCGGATGCTCGTGGGCCTGGAGCGCCCGGACGGCGGCACGGTCCGGCTGGACGGCCGGGACCGTTCGGCCCGGCCCCGGGGCCGGGCCGAACGGCTCGCCAGGGCCCGGGAGATCCAGATGGTCTTCCAGGACCCGTACCTGTCGCTCGATCCCCGGGTGACCGTCTCGGGTTGCCTGGACGAGGTGCTGCGCCTCCACACCGGGCTCGACGCGGCCGGCCGGACCGCCCGGGTCGCCGAGCTGCTCGACCAGGTGGGTCTCGGCCCGCGCGAGGCCGCGGCCCTGCCCCGGGGGCTCTCGGGCGGGCAGCGTCAGCGCGTGGCGATCGCCCGCGCCCTCGCGGTGGAGCCCCGGGTGCTCGTGCTCGACGAGGCGGTCGCCGCGCTCGACGTGTCGATCCAGGCGCAGATCCTGGAACTGCTCGGCGCGATCCGCCGCGAGTCGGGCATCGGCTATCTGTTCGTCACGCACGATCTCGCGGTGGTCCGGCACATCGCGGACGAGGTCCTGGTGCTGAGATCCGGCCAGGTCGTGGAGGCCGGCCCGACCGGACGCGTCCTGGACGCGCCGGAACACCCCTACACCCGGCTGCTCCTGGATTCGGTGCCCCGACGCGGTCGGCGCCCGGCCGGCCGCTGAGCCGGGCGGTGGTGGCGGGCTCGTCCCGGGACGGGCCCGCCACCACCGCCGTACGACGGCGGGCACGGGGGCTTCGACGCCGCGCGGCGCGCTTCTCCCCGTCGGGGCCGTGCGGACCGGGGTGGGGTGCCCGCCGCCCTCCCCGGTCCGCGCGGCGAACTCCGGGCGTCAGCCCCGCAGGCGGGTGAGGACCGCGTGCAGGGACCGTTCCACGACGGCCCGGGACTCGTCGGTGGGATCGACCAGTTCGAAGGCGTGGTGCGCGTGCGGCGCGTCGACGACCTCCACGTCGGCCCCGCGCTGCTTCGCGGCCGTCAGGAACTCCTCGACGGTCGCCGTGAAGGCCTCGTGCTCCAGACCGGCCCGGGTCAGGACGACCGGCGGGCCGTCCGCCGTGCCCACGGTGTCCACCGGGCGGAAGCGGGCTTCCACCGCGTCCCAGCCGGGCAGCGGCGCCAGGGCGGGGTAGTTCGCCGCGACGCACCGCAGCCACGGCGGGGGCGCGGCGAGCCAGTCCGCGGCGAGGGGTCCGCCGGTGGAGAAGAACCAGAGCGCGATCCGGTCCCCGTCGACGCGCGGGTCGGCGCGGACGAGTGCGACGGCCTCGGCGAGGTCGTCGGCGGCCCGGGCGTAGTCGGCGAGGCCGTGCAGCCGGTGGTCCAGGGTGACTCCGACGACGCCCGCGTGCGCCGCGCAGCGGCCGTACCCCTGGAAGAACGGCGTGTCGCGCGGGGTGGGCCGCTGGTCGACGGCGATCGGGCCGCCGTGGACGAAGACGATCGCGGGCCGGGGTCCCTCGGCCTCCGGGAGGTACAGGTCGACGCGGCCGACCCGCTCCCGGGGCGCCTCGGGCAGGTCGAGGAGGAAGGGCAGGAGGTGGGACGGCTGCCGGTGGTCCCGCGCGGGCGCCGTCACCCGGTGCCCCTCGCCGGCCGCCGCGCGCAGCAGGACCTCGGCCAGGGCCGCCGGCGCGGAGAGCATCGGCCAGTGACCCGTGGCGAGTTCGAAGAAGCGGAAGCGGTCCTCGGTGAACACCCGGAACTGCGGCGGGCCCGAGGCCACGGCCATCTCGACCACGGCGATGCTCTGTCCGTTGGCGGAGCACAGGACTCCGGCGACGGGGAGGGCGTCCGCCGCGCCGGTCAGGAGGAGCGGTTCGGTCAGGGTGCCCGCGGGCTGCGGCGCGGCCTCGCGCTCCAGCCGCGCGAGGGACTCGGCGGGGATGCCGTCGACGCTGCCCCACCGTGCCCAGGCGCCCGGTGCCGGGGGCGGGACCGGGGCGTGGGGGCGTCGGGCGAGCAGCTCGCGGACCTCCGGGTCGGGTACGGAGCGGACGGCGGCCTCGCCGTCCTGCGGAGGTCCCGTGTCCACGGAGACGATCCGGGCGACGCGCCCGGCCCGCCGGCCGGCGGCGCCGAACACCGGGTGCAGGCCGTACCCGTGGCCCACCAGGACCACCTCGTCCGCGGCGATCCCGTCGACGAGCCGGACGAGTTCCTCGACGTGCGTCCCCAGTCCGGTACCGGGGCCGGCCTCGGCGCGCCGGTCCCCCGTCCCGGTCAGGGTCACCGGGTACGCCTCCGCTCCCGCCGCGCGCAGCCGGGCGGCGGTCTCCTCCCACACCCAGCCACCGGTGAACACGTCCGACACCAGCACGAAGGCCGTCATGACCGTCTCCTCGCCTCTTTCCGGGGACCCCCGGTTCTTCCCGGGGGATCTCTCGCGGTCACGCTAGGAACTCCCCCTGCGGGAGATTCAAGGGAGCTGTCGGCGGCGGGTCGGCGGGACGTCAGAATGGGGGTGGCGGGAGTCGTCCGGGTCCCGTCCGAGGAGGTGCGCCTGGTGTTGTCCGACGGCCTGTGGAGCATCGGGGAGCTGGCCGCGCGGGCGGGTGTCACCGTCAAGACCGTGCGGTTCTACTCGGACCGGGGGCTGCTCCCGGAGGCGGGCCGCAGTTCCGGGGGGCACCGCAGATACGGTTCCGAGGCCCTGGACCGGCTGCGGTTCATCCGGTCCCTGCGCTCGCTCGACCTGCCGGTGCCCGAGGTGGAGCGGGTCCTCGAGAGCGACGGGGCCGACGACGTCCTCGACGAGGCGGTCTCGGGGCGACTGCGGGACGTGGGCTCCCAGTTGGCGGCGCTGCGCTGGAAGGAGGCCTCGCTGAGGCTGCTCCAGGAGTGCGCCGCCGGGGAGCGCGCGGAACGGCTGCGGCTGCTCGGCGCGCTGCCCGCCCCGCCGGACACGGACGCCCTGGCCCGGTTCTGGCGGCGGGCCCTCCCGGCGCGGCTGCCGGGGCGCCTGGTGTCCGCGGTCCTCGACGCGGTGGTGCCGCAGCCCCCGGAGGAGCCGCTCCCCGGGCAGGTGCTGGCGTTCGCCCGGCTGCACGCGCTCGTCACCGACCCGCTCCTCGAACGGCCGGAGTTCCGGCCCTCGCCGCCGCTGCCGGACGGCGCGTACCGTCCGACGGTGCTCTACGAGGGGCTCGCCGAGGCGTACGGTCTGGCCACGTCCGAGGTACGGGCCGGGCGGGCGCCGCAGGACGGCGGCGCCCTCGACTGCTTCGTCGCCGCGTACGCGCTGGCGCGCGGGGAGCCGGACACCCCGGACTTCCGGCGCCGGCTCGTCGGGCTGCTCGCCCTGGACGACAGCCCGGTGCTCCCCCGGTACTGGAAGCTGGCCGCCGGCCTGTTCGCCCCGGACCGGCCGGCCCTCGGGTTGCTGCACCACCATCTGTCGGTGGCCCTGCGGGACCAGGTCCACGGACCGGCCGCCTGAGGTCTCCCACATGGTGGGCGGCCGGGTGTCCACGTGCTGGGCGCCGAAGTGGCGGATCTCGCCGCCCTCCCGAAGGAGACGCAGGTCAGAGGCGTACGGAGGGTGTGTCAGGTGGCGCAATGTTGTGGCAACACCATCGGAACCGGTCCACCGCTACGTTCCGTGCCATGCCCGCCGAACCCGCTCCCGCCGCCCGCCCCGTCGCCGCCGCACGCCGTCGGCGGCTGCGCGTGGACCGGGCGCGGCAGCTCGCCGATCTGCTGCGCCACCAGATCCTGGCGGGCGGATTCCCCGGTGGCGTCCTCCCCCTGGAGGACGTCCTCGCGGCCGACTACCGGGCCAGCCGCAACACCGTCCGGCAGGCCCTGGACCTGCTGCGCGGCGAGCAGCTGGTGGCCCGGCAGCCGGGGGTCGGGACGGTGGTGGTGTGCGAGAAGTTCCCGCACGGCCTGGACCGGCTCCAAGGGCTCGCCGAGACCCTGCACGAGCACGGCCGGGTCACCAACGAGGTCCGGACCGTGGGCCCGGTCGGCGCTCCCGGTCCGGTGGCCCACCGGCTGCGGCTGCCCGAGCACGCGGACGTGCTGTGCATCGAGCGGCTGCGCCGGCTGAACGGCCTGCCGCTCTCCCTCGACCTGTCGTACCTCCCGATGGACATCGGGGGCGAACTCCTCGGCTGCGACCTGGAGAACACGGATGTGTTCCGGCTCCTGGAGCAGCTGACCGGCGGTCCGCTCGGGCACGCGGAGATCACTCTGGAGGCCGTCAACGCCGACGCGCACTCCGCCGCCGTCCTCCAGGCGCCGCGCGGCGCCGCCGTCCTGATGCTGGAGCGGCTGACCTGTCTGCCCGACGGGCGGCCGGTGGACCTGGAGTTCATCCGGTTCCGCGGCGACCGCATCACCATGAGCGGCGTGCTCCGCCGCTCCCTCTGAACCCTCGCCCTCCCCGTACACCCCTTTCCTGGAGACAGCCATGCCTGTGGTCCCCCAGCGCGGCGACGTGCCCGTGACCGTCGACGAGTCGAAGTGCATCGACGGCTGCACCCTGTGCGTCGACATGTGTCCGCTCGACTCGCTCGCGATCCGCGAGGAGGACGGCAAGGCCTACATGCACGTGGACGAGTGCTGGTACTGCGGCCCGTGCGCAGCCCGCTGCCCCACGGGCGCGGTGACCGTCAACATGCCCTATCTGCTCCGGTGAAAGGCCCCCTCCCCATGCGGACGAGAAGACTCGCCCTGGCACTCCCGCTCGCCCTGCTCCTGCCGCTCGCCACCGCCTGCGGCGGCGACGCGGCGGGCGGCGCGGCCGACGGCAAGACGGTCACGGTGACCGTCGGCTACCAGTCGAAGACCATCAACACCGTCACCGCCGGGACCCTGCTGCGCTCCCTCGGCTACTTCGAGGACGAGCTCGTGAAGAGCGGGAGGGCGTCCGGCGTTCACTACGAGGTCGTCTGGCAGGACTACGCGACCGGCGCGCCGATCACCGCCCAGATGACCGCCGGGAAGATCGACATCGGCTCGATGGGCGACTTCCCGCTGCTGATCAACGCGGCGCGCGGCAAGCAGCTGGGGCAGCCGACGCGGCTCGTGGCGGTCACCGGCTACAACCTGCGCGGCGGCCTCAACACCGTGGTCACCGCGCCCGGTTCACAGCTTCGGACGCTGAAGGACCTCAAGGGCCGCACGGTGTCCACGAGTGTCGGCTCGGCCGCCGACGGCACGCTCGTGCGGGCGTTGCGGCGGGCCGGGCTCGATCCCGCGAAGGACGTCAGGAAGGTCAACCAGCAGCCGAGCGTGGGCGCTTCGGCCCTCTCGGCGGGCACCGCCGACGCGCTCTCCCAGTTCGTCGCCTGGCCGGGTCTGCTCGCCTTCCAGGGCCGGGCGGAGGCGCTGTACGACGGGGCGGAACTGAACCTGCCGACCTTCCACGGAGTCACCGTCCGCGAGCGGTTCGCGAAGGACCGGCCCGAGGTCCTCGACGCGTTCCTGCGCGCGCAGCGGAGGGCGACGGACGCCCTGCGCAGCCGCCCGGTGGCGTCGGCCGAGTCGGTGGCGAAGGAGACCGGCCTCCCGGCCGAGGTGGTCTACCTCTACAACGGCGCGCAGGGCATCGCCACCTTCGACCCGGCGCTCCGCCCCGAGCTGGTCGCCGCGCTCAAGGAGGACGTGCCGGTCCTGGAGGAGGCCGGACTGGTGAAGGACGTGGACGTGGACGCGTTCGTCGACGCGGCTCCGCTGCGGCGGGCGGTGCCGGGCGCCGCGTACCCGAAGGCGCCCGCCGCCAGGGCCGAGCTGTGGCGGCGGGGCGAGGAGTCGACCCGCTCCTTCGACAGCCCCAAGGCGCTCCTGAAGGCCGTCGCGGGGGCCCCGGTGAGGGCGGCGTACGTGCCGGACGCGGTGACCGGGACGCTCTGGTTCGCGGACCGCGCGGTGTGGGTCCTGGACGGCTCGGAGTTCCGCGCGTTCGTGACGCGGGAGGGCGCGGAGCGGTACGTCTCCGGGCACGCCGGCTCCCGGATCCTGCCGTACGCGGACGCCGTGCGGCTCGCGTCATGAGCGCCCTCGGTGTGCGCCGCCGTCTGGTCCGGGTGGCCTCCCCGCTCGTGGCGCTCGGCGCCTGGCAGCTGCTCACCTCGCTGGACGTGAACCTGTGGCTGCGGTTCGGGCAGTTCCCGACGGTCGTCGAGGTGGCCTCCGCGCTCGGCGAGCGGATCGGCACCGAGGCGTACTGGCAGGACCTCGGCCACAGCCTGCGGCGGATCGCGCTGGGCTTCCTCCTCGCCGCCGTCCTCGGGGTCGCCGCCGGAACGGCCGTGGCCCGGTCGCGGTGGGCCGCCGACATCCTGGGGCCGCTGGTGGAGGTGGTCCGGCCGATCCCCGCCATCGCGCTGGTGCCGGTCGCGATCCTGCTGCTGCCCACGAACGAGCAGGGCATCGTCTTCATCACTTGCGCCGCCGCCCTCTTCCCCGTCCTCGTGTCGACCCGGCACGCGGTGCGGGCGCTGGACCCGGCGTGGGAGGAGGCCGTGCTCACGATGGGCGGCGGCCGGGCCCGGGTGCTGTTCTCGGTGGTCCTGCCGGGCTCCCTGCCGGGGATCTTCGGCGGTCTGTCGGTGGGCATCGGTGTCGCCTGGATCTGTGTGATCTCGGCGGAGATGATCTCCGGCGAGTACGGGGTGGGGTACCGCACCTGGCAGGACTACACGGTCGTCGACTACCCGGGGGTCTTCGTCGGCATGGCCACCATCGGCGTCCTGGGCCGGCTCACCGCCACGGCGGTCGAGGCGCTGGGGCGCCGGGTCACCGCCTGGCTGCCGCGCCCCGCGGAGGCCGGCGGAGCGCCCGGCCCTGCGGCCCCCACGGAGCCGGCGGGACCGACCGCCGCGGGCGGCCCCGTGGTCCGCGCGGACCCTGCCTCCGGCCGTACGCCCCTCGCCCTGCCCGTACCCGACAAGGAGCCGGTCACATGACCACCGTGGGTCCGCCCGCCACCTCCTCCGTGCCGGCCGGCGCGGAACTCGCCCTGCACGGCGTCCGGCTCGGGCACCCCGACGGCGCCGCCGTCTCCGGTCCCGTCGCCCTGCGGATCGCGCCCGGTGAACTCCTGACCGTGGTCGGTCCCTCCGGCAGCGGCAAGACGACCCTGCTGCGGACGCTCGCCGGGCTGCTGCCCCCGCTGGAGGGCCTGGTCACGCAGGACGGGGAGCCGGTCCTGCGGCCCGGCGCCGACCGGGCGCTGGTCTTCCAGCACGACGCCCTGCTGCCCTGGCGTTCGGTCCGCGCCAACGTGGAGCTGCCGCTCGCGATCCGCCGCGTCCCGCGCGCCGAGCGCCGCCGCACCGCCGAGGAGTGGCTGGAGCGGGTCGGGCTCGCCGGGCACGCGCACAAGCTGCCGCACCGGCTGTCCGGCGGGCAGCGGCAGCGCGTGCAGCTGGCCCGCGCGCTCGCCGGACGGCCCCGCGCGGTCCTGATGGACGAGCCGTTCGGCGCGCTCGACGCGACGACCCGCGCCGGGATGCAGGACCTGCTCGTGGAGATCCTGCGGGGCACGGGCGCGACCGTCGTCTTCGTCACGCACGACGTCGACGAGGCCCTCCACCTGGGCGACCGGGTCGCCCTGTTCGCCTCCGGCGAGGTCCTGGACGTGCCGCGTCCGCGCGCACGGGACGCCCGGCACGCCCCGGCCACGGAGGCGCTGCGCCGCCGCGTCCTCGACTCCCTCTGACCGCTCCCCGAAAGGCCCCTCCCGTGCATACGGACACCCCCCTGACCGTCCCCGACCTCGCCGACGCCGTCGAGCTCTCCTGCGACGTGCTCGTCATCGGCGGCGGCACCGCCGGCACGATGGCGGCGCTGACCGCCGCCGAGCGCGGGGCGGACGTCCTGCTCCTGGAGAAGGCGCACGTCCGCCACTCCGGCGCCCTCGCCATGGGCATGGACGGCGTCAACAACGCGGTGGTGCCCGGCCGGGCCGAACCCGACGACTACGTCGCCGAGATCACCCGCGCGAACGACGGCCTGGTCGACCAGTCGACCGTCCGGCAGACGGCGACCCGCGGCTTCGCGATGGTCCGGCGCCTGGAGTCGTACGGGGTGAAGTTCGAGAAGGACGAGCACGGGGAGTACGCCGTCCGGCAGGTGCACCGCTCCGGCTCGTACGTGCTGCCGATGCCCGAGGGCAAGGACGTGAAGAAGGTCCTCTACCGGCAGCTGCGGCGGCGCGAGATGCGGGAGCGGATCCGCATCGAGAACCGGGTCATGCCCGTGCGGGTGCTCACCCACCCGGAGGACGGCCGGGCCGTCGGCGCGGCCGGTCTCCACACCCGCACCGGGGAGTTCGTCGTGGTGCGCGCCGGGGCGGTGATCCTGGCCACCGGCCCCTGCGGGCGGCTCGGCCTGCCCGCCTCCGGCTACCTCTACGGGACGTACGAGAACCCGACGAACGCCGGCGACGGCTACGCCATGGCGTACCACGCGGGCGCCGCGCTCACCGGGATCGAGTGCTTCCAGATCAACCCCCTGATCAAGGACTACAACGGTCCGGCCTGTGCCTACGTCGCCAACCCCTTCGGGGGGTACCAGGTGAACCGGCACGGCGAGCGGTTCGTCGAGTCGGACTACTGGTCGGGGCAGATGATGGCCGAGTTCGCGGCCGAACTGGCCTCGGACCGGGGGCCGGTGTACCTGAAGCTGAGCCATCTGCCCGAGGAGACGATCGGCGCGGTCGAGTCGATCCTGCACACCACGGAGCGGCCCACCCGGGGGACCTTCCACGAGAACCGGGGACACGACTACCGGACCCACGACATCGAGATGCACATCTCGGAGATCGGCCTGTGCGGCGGCCATTCGGCCTCCGGGGTTCGGGTCGACGACCACGCCCGCACGACCGTGCCCCGGCTGTACGCGGCCGGCGACCTGGCCTCCGTACCGCACAACTACATGATCGGAGCGTTCGTCTTCGGAGACCTGGCGGGCGAGGACGCCTCCCGGTACCGGGCCTACGAGGGCGAGTTGGACCGCGCTCAGATCGAGGCCGCGCACGCGCTCGTCTACCGGCCGCTGCGGAACCCCGACGGGCCGCCGCAGCCGCAGGTCGAGTACAAGCTGCGCCGGTTCGTCAACGACTACGTGGCGCCGCCGAAGACCGGCGCGAAACTCTCCCTGGCCGTCGAGGCGTTCGACCGGATGACGACGGAGATCGCCGGGATGGGGGCGCGCACGGCGCACGAGCTGATGCGCTGCGCGGAGGTGTCGTTCATCCGGGACTGCGCCGAGATGGCGGCGCGGGCCTCGCTCGCCCGGACGGAGTCCCGCTGGGGTCTCTACCACGAGCGGCTCGACCATCCCGAGCGGGACGACACGGACTGGCTGCACCATCTGGACCTGCGCAAGTCCCCTTCCGGGGCGATGGAGTTCACGGCGCGCCCCGTCGAGCCGTACGTCGTCCCGGTGCCGGAGTTCTCGCCGCCCGGCGGGCCCGAGCGGCTCCTGGGCGAGGCGAAGCTGGTGCCGGTGGCCACGGCCGGGGCGCGGGACGCCGTCCCCGCGGCCCGGGACCCCCGCCCGGGCCCCGCGGGGGCGCCGCCCGGGGCGCCGGCGGCGGGACCGAACCCGCGGCTGCTCCGGCTGCTCGCGCTGGTCGAGGACTCCCCCGATCTGGAGGCCCTCGGCCCGTACCTGGCCGACGCCGATCCGGCGGTGCGGGCCGCCGCGGTCACCGCGCTCGGGGAGACCGCGCCGGCCGGGACCGGTCCGGTGCTCGCCGCCCGGCTGCGGGACACGGCGGCTCCGGTCAGGGCCGCGGCCTCGGCCGCGCTGCGGGAGCTGGTCGAGGTGCTGCCCGCCGAGCCGGCGCTCGGCACGGGGCTCCGGGAGGCCCTCGGCGTGGCCGATCCGGCGGTGCGGGCCGCCGCGCTCGACGTCCTGCGGGCCCTGCGGCTCGGGGACGCCCCGCTGTTCGCGGGCGCGCTCGCCGACACGGCGGTGGAGGTGCGCGTCCAGGCCGTGCGGGCCCTGGTGTCGGTGGACGCGGTGGCGGACCTCGCGCGCGGGGCCGCCGACCCGGCGCGTGAGGTCCGGGTCGCGGTGGCCCGGGGCCTCGCGGCCGTACGGACCCCCGCGCCGGAGCCGCTGGGGCCGCTGCTCGACGACCCCGACCCGCTGGTGCGGGGCGCGGCCCTGGCCGCGCTGGCGGGCACCGGCTGCCCGCCTGCGTACGCGGCGGGGGCGGGGGCGGCCCTCGCCGACGGTGCCTGGCAGGTGCGGTCCGGGGCGGCGACCGCGCTCCGGGCCGCGCCGCCGGACCTGGCGGTCCCGGCGCTGGCGGGGGCGCTCGCCGACGGGAACGCGGACGTGCGCAAGGCCGCCGTCCTGTCGCTCCTGGCGCACCGGGCGGAGCCGGCGGCGCGCGCCGCGCTCGCCGGGGCTTGTGACGACCCGGACGCCGACGTCCGCGTCTACGCCGCCCGCGCGGCCCGCTGAGCCGTTCGGCGTACCCGGGGTGTGGTGGTCGTCGGCGCGGGGAAGGGGCGCACGGACTCAGACGACGAGGAGGTGGTGCCGGTGTCGGGGCCGACGACCGGGGACGCGGGAGGCGCACCGTGCTGGCTGAATCTGTCCGCGCGCGACCTGGAGGCGACGGAGCGCTTCTACCGGGCGGTGCTCGGCTGGACGTTCCGGCCGGGTGATCTGGGCGACGCGTACGTGGTGGGTGAGCGGGACGGGGTGCCGGTGGCGGGGATCTCGACGGTGGCGTCCGAGCCCGCGGCGCCGGTGGCCTGGACGGTGTTCTTCGGCGTCGACGACGCCGACACGGCGGTGGCGCGGATCCGGGAGCGCGGCGGGACGGTCGGCGTGGGCCCCATGGCGTTCTCGCCCCATGGCCGCGCGGCGTTCGCGACGGACCTGGAGGGCGCGGTGTTCGGAGTCTGGGAGGGGCGGCTCGTCTCGCGGTGGCACGTCGGTGAACGGCAGGCGCCGGCCTGGGTGGAGCTGCACAGCCGCGACGCGTTCGCCGCGGCGGTGTTCTACGGCGGGGTGCTCGGCTGGGCGGACGGGAGTCCGGGCGCCAGCGAGGTGTCGTACGAGCACGAACGGGTGGTGCTGCGGCGGGACGGCGAGGCCGTCGCCCGCCTGAACAGCGGTCCGGTCGAGTCCGGCTCGCCGAGCCCGCAGTTGCGGCCCCGCTGGCTGGTCCGCTTCCGGGTGCGGGATCTGGAGGCGGCGCGGGCGGCGGTCGTGGCGCACGGCGGTTCGGTGGTGCCGGGCGGCGAGTGGGCCGGGGTGCGGCCGCCGGGCGGCGACGACGAGCGGCGGGTGGTGGTCCTCGACCCGGACGGGGCGCTGTTCACCGTGGAGGCGGAGGCCGCGGGCTGACCCGGCCCCGTGCGGGACGGGACGCGGCACGAGCCGTGGCCACGGCCGCCGGCCCCGGTGGGGCGCGGCGGCCTGAAGCACGTCCGGGCGGCCGTCAGTGCGCGGCGGCGCGGGCGGCGACGCCGGCGAGGAGGCGCTCGCGCTGGGCCGGGTCGGTCGCCAGGTCGATGGCGGTCCACGCCATGGCGAGCCCGCCGTCGAGGACGGCGCGGTCGGCGGCGGCCGTGGTGCCGTACCGGGTGAAGTCCGGGTGGTGCATGATCGTGTCGCCGCAGTCGTACCCGATGGAGGGGTGGATCGTCGGGACGAGGTGCGAGACGTTGCCCATGTCGGTCGAACCGCCGCGCAGGCCGGGGTCGTTGGGCAGGACGGTGCGGCCGAGGGCCTCGGCGGCGGCCTGGTAGCTCCGGCCCATCGCGAGGTCCTGGCGCAGGTCGGCGTAGTCGTTGCCGACGGTCTCCAGGAGGAGTTCGGCGCCGGTGGCGAGGGCGCCGGCCTCGAAGCAGGCGCGCACCCGTCCCTGGAGTTCGGCGAGCTGCTCGCTGGTGCCGGCGCGGACGTCGTAGGTCGCGGTGGCGCGGCCGGGGATGACGTTCGCCGCGTCGCCGGCCGAGGTGACGACGCCGGAGACGACGGCGCCGGGGACCATCTGCTGACGGTGGGCGGCGATCGCGACCTGGGCGATCATCATCGCGTCGGCGGCGTTCACCCCGCGGTGCGGCATCGCGGCGGCGTGCGCCGGGACCCCGGTGTAGGCGACGGACAGGCTGCTGATGGCGAGGGTGGACAGCCCCACGGCGTCCTGCGGCGCGGCGTGCACCATCATGGCGGTCGCCACGTCGTCGAAGGCGCCCGCGCGGAGCATGTCGACCTTGCCGCCGCCCGACTCCTCGGCGGGGGTGCCGAGGAGCGCGACGGTGAGGCCGAGTTCGTCGGCGAGCGGCGCGAGGGCGAGGGCGGCGGCCACGGAGGCCGAGCCGTTGACGTTGTGGCCGCAGGCGTGGCCGATCCCGGGGAGGGCGTCGTACTCGGCGCAGATCGCGACGACCAGGTCGCCGCTGCCGGCGGTGGCCCGGAAGGCCGTCGGCAGTCCGTACGCCTCGCGGGTCACGTCGAAGCCGGCGCGCTCCACGAGGTCGGTGATCCGGCGGGCCGCGCGGTGCTCCTCGTAGGCGAGTTCGGGATCGGCGTGCAGGGCGTGGCTGAGGCCGATGACCGCGTCCTGGTGGCGGGTCAGGGTGGCCCGGCCGTGCTCGCGGGCCGTGGTGGTCGTCGTCATCGGAGGTCCTTGGACGGGGTGCGGTAGAGGAGGGAGGCGACGCCGCCGGCGACGGAGATCACGGCGCACAGCACCCAGGAGGTGGTGTAGGCGCCGAGGTCCGGCAGGGTGTGGCCGGCGGGGGTGCGACCGGCGAAGACCGTGAGGACCGCGGCGGCGCCGAGCGAGCCGCCGACGTTGATGATCAGCTCGTTGATGCCGGAGCCGACGGACGTGCGGTCGTGGGGGACGGATTCGACGGCGAGGGTGCGCGTGGAGTGCTGGAGGAAGCCGTTGCCGAGTCCGGCGAGCGCCGTGCCGAGGAGGAAGACCGGCGCGGAGGAGTGCACGGCGAGGACGACGCCGTATCCGACGGCCATGAGGGCGGAGCCGGTGACGAGCGTGAGCCGGTCGGTGATGCGGGCGGCGACGGCGGGCGCGGCGAGCGCGCCGAGGGCCATCGCGAGGAGGTTGGGGAGCATGCCGAGGCCGATGACGGCGGGGCCGTAGCCGAAGCCGTACCCGGTCTCGTCGGGGCTCGTGCCGAGGAAGACCGGGTGGGCGACCTGGAGTCCGAGCATGCAGAAGCTGAAGGAGAGCGTCACGACGGAGACCACGACCACGTTGCGCCGGGCGAACATCCGGACGTCGATCATGGGCTCGGCGGTACGGAGTTCCACCAGCACCCACAGGGCGGTGACGAGCACGCCGCCGACCAGCGTCGCGAGGGTCCGAGCGGAGCCCCACTCCCAGCCGGGGGTGCCGCCGAGACCGAGGGCGAGCATCAGGGCGACGAGACCGACGCAGAGCAGCACCGCCCCCGCCCAGTCGACGGAGCCTCCCGGCCGGTCCTCGGACTCGGGGAGCAGGGGCCAGGTCACGGCCAGCGCGATGCTCGCGCCGATGGCGGGCACCCAGAGGGCGGCGGTGGGGCTGTCGACGCTCGCGGCGATGAAGCCGCTCGACAGGAGGCCGACGGTGAGGCCGCCGATCAGCGCGGCGACCATGCGGCTGATGCCGCGGCGGCTCTCCGCGTCGCCGCCGTCGGGGCGGTTGCGGAGGATGCCGACGAGCAGCGGGAAGAAGCCGGCGATGGCGCCCTGGAGGATCTGTCCGGCGAGCAGCACCGGGAAGGAGCGGCTCAGCCCGACGAGCACGGAGCCGGCGATGACGATCGCGAGGTTCCAGCGCAGCAGGCGGCGGTGGCCGTGGAGGTCGCCCATGCGGGCGAGGACCGGCGTGAAGGCGACGCTGGCCAGCAGGTTCGCGATGCTGATCCAGTTCAGGTCGGCGGCGGTGACCTTCAGGGTGTCGGTGAGGCCCTTGAGCAGCGGGGAGAGGAAGCCCTGGGTGATGCCGCTGGAGAGCTCGACGAGCGCGACCGAGGCGATGACCGCGCCGGCGGGGACGGGCCGTACGGCTCTTCTCCGGCCGGGGGCGGTGCGGGTACCGACGTCCGTCATACGTACTACCTCTTCGGGAGGGCCGTGGGGGCTCGATCAAGGAAGGGGGCCGCCCGACGGGTGGGGAACGGGGGCGGAAGATGCACCACAATGTGGCGAGCGAACGGCACTTCGGGCAAGACTTGCCTGTGAAGACGGCCGATTGCGGCAGCGGGTGGGGGGCCTGCGGCGGATTCGGGCACCAGGAGGTCCCGCAGGGCGTCTTCGGGCGGGTCCCCGCGCGGGAGGAGACGGGACGGGATGACCACGGAGCGTGGCGAGCGGTACGGAGACGGCGGCGCGGCCGCGACGGGCCCCGGTCCCCGGGGCGGGGCCGTCGGCGGTTCCGGGCCCGGCGGCGGCCTGGACGCGCTGGACCACGGGATCCTCAAGGTCCTGCACCGCGACCCCCGCGCCCCCTTCGCGGAGGTCGCCGCGGCCGTCGGGGCGCACGAGCGGACCGTCGCCCGACGCCTGGAGCGGATGACCGCCGACGGCCGGGTCGCGTTCGTCGCGGCGCTGATCCCCGAGTACCAGCACGAGGGGGTGACGGCGGAGATCGCCGTACGGTGCGCGCCCGGGCGCGTCCACGAGGTGGCGCTGACGCTCGCCGCGCTGGACGAGACGCGGTCCGTGGAGGTCGCCACGGGAGCCCTCGACGTGTTCGTCGAGCTCCAGGCGGCCGGTCACGACGAGCTGCTCACCCTGGTCGACACGGTGATCGGACGGCTCGACGGGGTCGTGGACATCCACTCGGCGGTGGTGCTCCGGCTGCTGCTCACGGCCAGCGACTGGGCGCCGTACGACGACGAGCCCACGGACGTGCGGCGGCACGCCATCGAGGGCACCGCCCTGCCGGAGCCGCCGGTGGTGGACGAGCTCGACCGGCGGCTCGTCGAGCTGCTCCGGCGCGACGCCCGGATGTCGACGACCCGTCTCGCACGGGAGCTGAGCGTCGGCGAGACGACGGCCCGGCGGCGCCTGGCCCGGCTGACGGCCTCGCACGTGCTGCACCTGCGGCTGCACGCCGATCCGGCGGTCCTGGGCTACCCGGTGGAGGCGCGGTTCCGGCTGGCGGTGCCGCACCGGGAGCTCGACGCGGCGATCCGGCTGCTCGCGCGGGAACCCGCGCTGCGGCACCTGGTGGTCACGAGCGGAGGAACGAGCCTGCTGGGGTACTCCAGCCACCGGGACACCCGCGACGTCCAGGACTTCACGACCCGGGTCTTCGCCCGCCTGGAGGGCGTGACGTCGACGGAGACGGCGCTGCTGATGCGTACGTACAAGAGGGCGGGCTTCACGACGACGGAGGCCTGAGGGTGGCCGAGGCCTGAGGGGCAGCCGAGGTCTGAGCGCCCGCCAAGGCCTGAGGGGCAGCCGAGGCCTGAGCAACCGCCGAGGTCTGAGCGCCCGCCAAGGCCTGAGGGGCAGCCGAGGCCTGAGGGCCGCCGAGGCCTGAGGGACGCCAAGGCCTGAGGGACGCCAAGGCCTGAGGGACGGTCGCACGGGACCGGTTCCGTACGCCGGGCGCCGTGCGGCCCCGCCGGTCACCCGTGGGCGACCGGCGGGGCCTCCTGGTCCGGTGGGCGCCTCTGCGGTCCGCCCCCGGACGGGTGGCGCCGCCGCGGGCCGTCCCCACGTGCTCCCCGGCGGCGCGACCCGGTCCTCGCCGCCGTCAGGCGGCCGTGGCCCGTGGGGCCGGGCGCGGGCCGGTGCCGGGCTCGGCGTCCCGGTCGTCCCCGGCGGCCGGTGCCGCGGCCTTCGCGGGGATCAGCGCGGCGACCACCGAGGCCACGAGGCCGACGCCGCAGCCGATGAGCATCGCGACGCGGAAGCCGTCCTCGGAGGGCAGCGCGTGGCCGCCGAGCGTGGTGGTCAGCTGGGCGAGGACGACGCCGATGACGGCGGCCGACACGGAGGTGCCGATGGACCGCATCAGGGTGTTGAAGCTGTTGGCGGAGGCGGTCTCCTCCTGCGGGACCGCGCCCATGATGAGGGCCGGCATGGCGCCGTAGGCGAGGCCGACACCCGTGTTGCAGATGAGGGTCACGGTGAGCAGCCCCCAGGTGGAGCCCATCAGGGCGAGGGAGGAGCCGTATCCGGCGGAGATGACGAGCGCGCCGACGGAGAGCGTGACCTTGGGGCCGCGGGCGGCGGAGAGCTTGGCGCCGAGCGGCGCCAGGATCATCATCATCAGGCCCGCCGGGGCCATCCAGAGGCCCATGGCCATCATCGACTGGCCGAGGCCGTACCCGGTGGCCTCGGGCAGCTGGAACAGCTGGGGGACGACCAGGGACTGCGCGTACATGGCGAAGCCGACCAGGACCGAGGCCGCGTTGGTCATGAGGACGACCGGGCGTGCGGTCACCCGCAGGTCGACGAGCGGCTCGGGGGTGCGCAGTTCCCAGGCGCCCCAGGCAAGCAGTACGACGGCCGCGACGGCGAAGAGGCCGAGGGTGGTGCCGCTGCCCCAGCCCCAGGTCGCGCCCTTGGACACGGCGAGCAGGAGGGCGACGAGCCCGACGCCGAGGCCGAGCGCGCCCGGCACGTCGAAGCGGCCGGGGGCGGCGGCCCGCCGCCCGTCGGGGACGACGCGCCAGACCAGGGCGCCGACCAGGAGGCTGAGGCCGGCGGCGACCCAGAAGAGCACGCGCCAGCTGGCGTTCTCGGCGACGGCGGCGGAGAAGGGCAGGCCGAGGGCGCCGCCGACGCCCATGGAGGCGCTCATCAGGGCGATGGAGCCGCCGAGCCGCTCCGGCGGCAGGATGTCGCGGAGCAGGCTGATGCCGAGCGGCACGACGCCCATGCCGAGGCCCTGGAGTCCGCGTCCGACGATCATCGGGACGACGGAGGAGGCGAGCGCGCAGACGACGGAGCCGACGACGAGCGGGATCACGGAGGCGAGCAGGACGCGCCGCTTGCCGAGGGTGTCGCCGAGACGTCCGGCGACGGGGGTGGCGACGGCTCCGGCGAGCAGGGTGGCGGTGATCACCCAGGACGCGTCGGAGGCGCTGGTGCCGAGCAGCTTCGGGAGGTCGCCGATGAGCGGCACCACCAGGGTCTGCATGAGTGCGGCGACGATGCCGGCCATGGCGAGGACGCCGACGACGCCGCCGGGGCGGGCGTCGGGCTTGGAGCCGTCCACGGGTTCTCCCTCATAGGTTCTTTCGGTATGTGCATGATGCACATCTATTGCTGCATACACAAGCTGTGCAGGATGCACATGCTTGCGGGACAGGAGAGAATGCCCCCATGGACAAGCCCACCCACCTGGTCGAGTTCGAGAGCATGCTGCTCGGACGCCACGCCCACCTGTACGGGCCCCGCGCCCGCGCGGCCGGCGGCCAGCTCGACCGCAGCGCGTACGTGCTCCTCACCCGCATCCGGATGCACGGGCCGATGTCCATCGGGCAGCTCAGCGAGGCCTTCGGCCTCGACGCGTCGACCCTCAACCGGCAGACCGCCGCGATGCTGCGCGCCGGAGTCGTCGAGCGCATCCCGGACCCGGACGGCGGCATCGCCCGCAAGTTCCGCATCACGGAGGAGGGCGAGCGACGGCTCGACGCCGACCGGGCCTCGAACGTCCAGGGCCTCGAACGGGTGCTGGAGGAGTGGTCACCGGAGGACGTGTCCCGCTTCGCGGCCTACCTCGAACGCTTCAACCGGGACATCGAGCGCCTCGAAGGCCGCCCCTGGCCGCGCCCGTAGCCTCCCTCAGACACCCCGTGGCACCCGCGCCCGCCGATCCGCCGTCGCCAGGGCGGTGTTGACGAGCGCGACGAGGCCGAAGGCGGTGGCCCACACCGGCCGGCCGAGGGCGAGGAGCGCGGCCGCCGCCGCGCCGAACACCAGGGCCTGCACGAGCAGGACGACCCCGAGCGGCACCCGGAACCGCGCCCTGGGCGCGGCGAACAGGCCCCACACGACGGCCGCGAGGGCGGGCGCGGCCACCGCGCACAGCAGTCGGAGCGCCACGTTCTCCGCGGCTTCCCAGCCCCACCACGCCAGGACGGCCAGGGCGGCGAGTTCGAGCAGGAACGCCAGGCCCTCGTTGCACACGTACAGCGGAGCGGGCAGCTTCACCGGGCAGCCTCTCGACGTCGATCAGGTATGCGGACGGCCCGAGCCTAGGCGCCGCACGCCCCTTCCGTCAGAAGTCTTTACCTCCGGGCCCCACAGGGGTAACTTCCGGCCGACGCAAGACGTTTCAGAAACTTTCCGACCGCGTTTCCATCGGTGTCAATCCCCT
Source organism: Streptomyces sp. NPDC096079 (assembly GCF_040303145.1). Lineage (NCBI taxonomy): Bacteria > Bacillati > Actinomycetota > Actinomycetes > Kitasatosporales > Streptomycetaceae > Streptomyces > Streptomyces sp. NPDC096079. The sequence goes on along the minus strand of NZ_JBEOST010000019.1, from coordinate 76,287 downwards.
CGCCCCACCGACCCGGCACGGAAGCGCCTCCGCCTGGAGCACGAGATGAGCCGCATCCCCCTTCGCCGGCCCGGACGCCCCGTGGCCGTCCTGACCGTGGCCGCCGGTCTGTTCGGTCTGGCCGCCGCGCCACCCGACGCCCCCTCACTCCCGACCGCCCCGGTCGCCGCCGTCGCGGACACCACCGCGACGGTCTTCTACTGGACGAAGACGAAGAACTGGCCCGCCTACAAGCTGCATTACGCCCCCGACGGCGGCTCCTGGACCACCGTCCCCGGCGTCGCCATGGAGCCCGCCTGCACGGACTGGGTGAAGAGGACCGTGAGCCTGGGCACGGCCGCCGGACTCCAGGCCACCTTCAACGACGGGAACGGCACCTGGGACAACAACGGCGGCGCGAACTACGCCCTGGGCTCCGGAAACATCACCGTCAAGGACGGGGTCGTCGCCCACTCCGACCCGTGCGGGGACACCGTGCCCACGCCCGCCGCGAAGGCGACGGTCTACTACTCCACCGAGGCGCTCGGCTGGTCCACCGCCAACCTCCACTACCAGCCCGCGGGCGGCGCCTGGACCGCCGTCCCGGGCGTCGGCATGCAGGCCGCCTGCGCCGGCTGGTGGAAGCGGGAGATCGAACTGGGCTCGGCCGCCTCCTTCAAGGCCGCCTTCAACAACGGCAACGGCACCTGGGACAACAACGGCGGCTCCGACTACGTGATCGGCACGGGCGTCTCCACCGTGCGGAACCGGGTGGTGACCCCGAACGCCGTCGACCCCTGCGCCGCGACCCCGCCCGACACCCAGGCCCCCACCGCACCGGCACGGCTGACGGCCTCCGCCGACGGCGTCTCCGTCCTGCTCTCCTGGGACCCCGCCACCGACGACCGGGGCGTGACGAAGTACCAGCTCACCCGGACCGGCGGCAGCGGCGGCACGGTCGTGACCGACGTCGGATCGACGGTGTACTCCGACACCGGCCTGGCCGAACGGACCGCGTACACCTACACGGTGCGGGCCGTGGACGCCGCCGGGAACGTCTCCGCCGCCTCGGCCGCCGCGACCGCCACCACCGGAGACGCGCCCGCCACGCCCGCGACCGGGAAGCCGCTGGGCACCGACCCGCGCAAGGATCCGATCTACTTCGTCCTGACCGCCCGCTTCAACGACGGCGACCCGTCCAACAACCGGGGCGGCAGCCAGCACGTGAAGTCGGGCAACGCCGCGAACGACGACCCCATGTTCCGGGGCGACTTCAAGGGCCTCATCCAGAAGCTGGACTACGTCAAGGGCCTCGGGTTCTCGGCGATCTGGGTCACCCCCGTGGTCCTCAACCGCTCGGACTACGACTACCACGGCTACCACGGCTGGGACTTCTACCGGGTCGACCCGCGCCTGGAGTCCGCCGGCGCCTCCTACCAGGACCTCATCGACGCGGCGCACGCCAAGGGCATGAAGATCTACCAGGACGTCGTCTACAACCACTCCTCCCGCTGGGGCGCGAAGGGCCTCTTCGTCCCGACCGTGTACGGCGTGCGGGACAGCCAGTGGAGCTGGTACTACGACGAGAGGCAGCCCGGCTTCGAGTACGACGGCCTGACCGTCGACGCGAAGACCGGCAGGTCGTACTACAACGGTGACCTCTGGTCGACGGCCGAACCCGCCGGCAACACCTGTGTGAACTGGGGCAAGCCGACCGGCGGGAAGAGCGCCGAGGGGTACACGGTGTACAACTGCCAGTGGCCGAGCCCCACGTCGGGGATGTTCCCGAAGGACCTCTACCACCAGTGCTGGATCGGCAACTGGGAGGGCGAGGACTCGCGCTCCTGCTGGCTGCACGAGGACCTGGCGGACCTGAACACCGAGAACCCGGCCGTCCAGAACTACCTGATCGGCGCCTACGCCAAGTACATCGACATGGGCGTCGACGGATTCCGCGTCGACACGGCCGTGCACATCCCGCGCACCACCTGGAACCGCCGCTTCCTGCCCGCCATCCAGGAGCGGGTCGCCCAGCGCCACGGCGCCGAGGCCGCGAAGAACTTCTTCGTCTTCGGCGAGGTCGCCGCGTTCGTCAACGACAAGTGGAACCGGGGCTCGGTCAACCACTCCGCGCAGTTCTACACCTGGAAGGAGCGCAAGGAGTACGACGCCGACGACGCCAGGGCCGCGCTGGAGATGTACGACTACGAGCAGCAGCAGGGCACCGGCAACCAGCCCACCTCCGCCAACGCCTTCCTCGTCGGGAACAGCTACCACACCCCCGACCACAGCCGCTTCTCGGGCATGAACGTCATCGACATGCGCATGCACATGAACTTCGGTGACGCGCAGAACGCCTTCTCCAACGGCAAGGACTCCGACGACAGTTACAACGACGCCACCTACAACGTCGTCTACGTCGACAGCCACGACTACGGCCCGAACAAGTCGAGCGAGCGGTACGCGGGCGGCACCGACGCCTGGGCCGAGAACATGTCCCTGATGTGGACCTTCCGCGGCATCCCGACGCTGTACTACGGCTCCGAGATCGAGTTCCAGAAGGGCAGGAAGATCGACTGCGGGCCGACCTGCCCGCTCGCGACCACCGGCCGCGCCTACTTCGGCGAGCACGTCGCCGGCTCCGTCACGGCCTCCGGTTTCTCCCAGGTCTCCTCGGCGAGCGGCCCGGTCGCCACCACGCTCGAACAGCCCCTGGTCAAGCACGTCCAGCGGCTGAACCTGATCCGGCGGGCGATCCCGGCGCTCCAGACGGGCCAGTACTCCACCGAGGGCGTATCGGGCGGCATGGCGTTCAAGCGCCGTTACACCAGCGGCTCGACGGACAGCTTCGCCCTCGTCACCGTCTCGGGCGGCGCCACGTTCACCGGCGTCCCGAACGGCACGTACACGGACGCCGTCACCGGCGACGTCCGCGCCGTGACCGACGGCAGGCTCACGGTCGCCGCACCCGGCAGGGGCAACCTGCGGGTGTACGTGCTGAACGGCCCCGGCCGGATCGGCACGGCCGGCCCGTACCTCAAGTAGCGGCAGGGACCGGCGAGGGGGCGGAGGGACGAAAACCACCCCCTCGTCGCCATGTTCAAGTCAAGATTTTGTTACGTGAACGGGCTTGTCGGACAGAAGACTTCCTTCCGCACCGTCCGTCTGGGATCTTGCGTCCACCCCACACATCACAGGGCCCGGCCGGCGCCACCCGCGCCACCGGGCCATCGGAGGACGCATTGTTTTCCCACATATCCGGCCGCCTGAGACTGACGGCCCTCGCGCTCGGTACGACGCTGGCGCTCGCGGGACCGGTCTCGCTCGCCCAGGCCGCCCCGCTCGACAACGAGCCGCTCGCCGCCTTCACGGCGAACGCCCGGACGAACGCCGCGGCACCCGCCGCCTGGGCCGCGGGCACCCGGGCCTACCTGGTCATCACGGCCCCGGGCGACACGACCGCCGTCCGCACCGCCGTCGCGAACAACGGCGGCTCGGTCTTCGCCTCGTACGACGCGATCGGCGTGATCGTCGCGCACTCGACCTCCGCCACCTTCGCCGCCACGATGCGCGGCGTCTCCGGCGTCCAGAAGGTCGGCGCGACCCGTACCTCCGACGTCCCCGCCGACGCCTACAACCCGGCGCTCCCGGCCAACCCCGCGCAGGCGACCGCGCCCACGACCGAGCCCGTCCGCTCGGACATGACCCAGATCAAGGCCGACCAGGCCTGGGCCGTCAACCCGGGTTCCGCCTCGGTCAAGGTCGGCATCCTGGACACCGGCGTGGACGACCAGCACCAGGACCTGGCGCCGAACTTCAACGCCGCGGACTCGGTCTCCTGCGCCTACGGCAAGGCGGACACCCGCGCCGGCGCCTGGCGCGACGTCGACCAGCACGGCACCCACGTCGCCGGCACGGTCGCGGCCGCCAAGAACGGCAAGGGCGCGATCGGCGTCGCCCCGGGCGTGAAGATCTCCTCGGTGCGCATCGCCGAGCCCGGCAGCACCCTGTTCTTCGCGGAGAACACCGTCTGCGGCCTCGTGTGGGCCGGTGACCACGGCTTCAAGGTCACCAACAACAGCTACTACACGGACCCGTGGCAGTTCAACTGCCCCAACGACCTCGACCAGGCGGCCATCCTGGAGGGCGTGGGCCGCGCCCAGGCGTACGCCGAGGGCAAGGGATCCCTCCAGGTCGCGGCGGCGGGCAACTCCAACGTCGACCTGGCCAACAAGACGACCGACTCGTCGAGCCCCAACGACTCGACGCCGGTGACCCGGACGATCACCAACGCCTGCCTCGACATCCCGGCCGAGCTGCCGGGCGTCGTCACGGTCGCCGCGAACGGGACCAGCGGCACGTCCAAGGCCTCCTTCTCCAACTACGGCCGTGACGTCATCGAGGTCTCGGCGCCCGGCGAGTCCGTCTACAGCACCGTCCCCGGCGGCAAGTACTCCTCGCTGAGCGGCACGTCGATGGCCTCCCCGCACGTGGCGGGCGTGGCCGCGCTGCTCGCCAGCGCCAACCCGGCGTACACCCCGGCGGACATCCGGGCGAAGCTCGGCGAGCAGGCCACCGACCTGGCCTGCCCGTCGGACGCCCGGTGCACCGGCACGACGGCGAAGAACAGCTTCTTCGGCGAGGGCCGCGTCGACGCCCTGAAGGCCGTCGGCGGCTCCACCCCGCCGGCCGGGGCGTACTTCGAGAACCTCACGGACGTCGCGGTCGCGGACAACAGCACGGTCGAGAGCCCGATCACGGTGAGCGGTGTGACGGGCAACGCGCCGGCCACCCTCAAGGTGGGCGTCGACATCAAGCACACGTACATCGGTGACCTGAAGGTCGACCTGGTCGCCCCGGACGGCACGGTCTACACGCTGCACAACCACACGGGCAGCGGTACGGACAACATCGTCCAGACGTACACGGTCAACGCCTCCTCGGAGGTCGCGAACGGCGTCTGGAAGCTCCGCGTGAACGACAACGCGAGCCAGGACACCGGGAAGATCGACGCCTGGAACCTGACCTTCTAGCACCCCCCGACCCGGGGAACGGGGCCGGAGCCGCGATGGCTCCGGCCCCGTTCGCGTACCCGGGGTAACTCCCGCGGGAAGAAAGTCCGTACCGAGGGGTAGGCCTCCCCCGGGCCCTTGTTGTACGTTCCGTCTAACAAGCTTGCTAGACGCACCGTCTAACAAGCGCCCGAGCCGCTCGCGCGACCCCGAGGAGCCGCACCATGGCACGCAGCACCGTCCGCCCGGACCACGAGAACGACGACGTCGCCGCGCGGCTGCTCCTGTCGGCCGCGAAGCTCTCCTACGACCCCGCCACCGAGGTCGACTGGGACACCCCCCTCGACAAGGACTTCCACGGCCAGAGCCCGGAGTGGAACAGCCTCTACGGGACCGCCTACTGGAACGAGATGAGCGAGGAGCAGCGCAAGGAGCTGACCCGCCAGGAGTCGGCCTCGGTCGCCAGCACCGGCATCTGGTTCGAGATGATCCTCCAGCAGATGGTGCTCCGCGACATCTACCTCATGGACCACACCGACCCCCGGTTCCAGTGGGCCCTCACGGAGATCGCCGACGAGTGCCGGCACTCCATCATGTTCGCCCGCGGCTCGCAGAAGCTCGGCGCGCCCTCGTACAAGCCCAAGCGCGCGGTGCTCGAACTCGGCCGCTTCATGAAGACCGTCGGCTTCGGCGAGGCGGCCTACGCCGGGATCCTCGTCGCCGAGGAGGTCCTCGACGTCATGCAGCGCGACTGGATGCGCGACGAGCGGGTCGCCCCCTTCGTCCGCACCATCAACAACATCCATGTCGTCGAGGAGTCCCGGCACATGAAGTTCGCCCGGGACGAGACCCGCCGCCACCTCGCCCGCGCGAGCCGGGCGCGCCGCCACTTCCAGGCGCTCGTCGTCGCCATCGCCGCGTACTACATCATCACCAGCCTGGTGAACCCGGAGGTGTACGTGCGGGCCGGCCTCGACCCCGAGCGCGCCCGCCGCGAGGCCGCCGCCAACGAGCACTACAAGGCACGGCTCCGCGCCAGCTGCGCCGGGCTGATGGAGTTCCTCGCCGACGTCGGGATGCTCACCCGCCCCGCGCTCTTCTTCTACCAGCGCGCGCACCTCGTCTGACCCGCCCCCGTCCCCCGGATCCGAGCTGAGCCGACGCCATGACCTACGCCATCACCCAGACCTGCTGCAACGACGCCACCTGCGTCGCCGTCTGCCCGGTCAACTGCATCCACCCGACGCCCGACGAGCCGGACTTCGGCACGACGGAGATGCTGTACATCGACCCCAGGTCCTGCATCGACTGCGGCGCCTGCGCCGACGCCTGCCCGGTCGACGCGATCTTCCCCGCCGACCGGCTGCCGGAGCCGCTGCGGGAGTACGAGGCGATCAACGCCGCCCACTACGCGGGACGCGAGCCCGCGCCCGTCCTGGCCTCCCCCACCTTCCACCCCTGGGGCGAGCCCGTCTTCACCCGCTCGCTTCCCTCCGACTTCGCCCCGATCCGCGTCGCGGTCGTCGGCACCGGACCGGCCGGCATGTACGCCGCCGAGGACCTGCTGCTCCACACCTCCGCCGAGGTGACGCTGATCGACCGGCTGCCCGTCGCCGGGGGGCTCGTCCGCTACGGCGTCGCCCCGGACCACCCGGCGACCAAGGGAGCCGGGGAGACCTTCGCCCGCTTCCACGCCCATCCCCGCGTCCGCATGCGGCTCGGCGTCGAGGCGGGCAAGGACGTCACCCCCGCCGAACTCTCCGCGCACCACGACGCCGTGGTCTACGCGGTGGGCGCCCCGTCCGACCGGCGGCTCGGGATCCCCGGCGAGGACCTGCCCGGCAGCGTCTCGGCGACCTCCGTCGTCTCCTGGTACAACGCGCACCCGGAGACCGGCGCGGACGCCGTCCGGCTCCCCGCCGAGCGGGTCCTCGTGGTCGGCAACGGCAACGTGGCGCTCGACGTGGCCCGCGTCCTCGTCGCGGACCCCGACGCCCTCGCCCGTACGGACATCGCCGACCACGCCCTCGCCGCCCTGCGGGACGCACGCGTCCGCGAGGTGGTGCTCCTCGGCCGGCGGGGACCCGAGGACGCCGCGTACACCGCCTCCGAGCTGCTCGCCCTGAAGCACCTGCCCGGGGTGGACCTGGTGGTCGACGACCGCGATCCGCGCACCGGCGCGGCGATCGACGCGGCGGAGCCCGGCGCGAAGGCCGCGCTGCTGCGGGGCGTGGCCAGGGAGGCGGTGGACTGGACGGGAAGCCCCGCGGCGGACCGGCGCCGGATCGTGCTGCGCTTCCACTCCGCGCCCGTCGAGGCCCTCGGCGAGGACCGCGTGCGGGCCGTCCGCGTGACGCAGCACGGGGAGGCGACCGGTACGGAGATCGGGACCGGGCTGCTCGTCCGGGCCATCGGCTACCGCGGCGTGCCTCTCGCGGGGCTGCCCTTCGACGAGACCACCGGCACCGTGCCGCACGAGGCGGGCCGCGTTTCGGGGCTGCCCGGGAGTTACGTCGTCGGCTGGATCAAGCGCGGACCCTCCGGCGGCATCGGGGCCAACCGGGCGTGCGCGGAGGAGACGATCGGGACGCTGCTCGCGGACGCGGTCGCCGGGCTGCTGCCCCGGCCGACGGGGACCGCCCAGGAGTTCCGGCGGCTCGCGAAGCGCCGCAGCGGGCGGGGGCTCGTCGACGCGCGCGGTCTCGCCTCGATCGACCGCGCCGAGCGGGCGCGGGGGCGGGACGCCGGACGTCCCCGGGTCAAACTGGCCACGGTCCCGGAGCTCGTGGCGGCGGCACGGGGCGGCAGACCGCGCCTGCGGGGCTGAGCGGCCGGTTCGCACGCTCCTCGGATCCGGCCCGGGACGGCGGGCCGGTGCGGGACGGCGGTACGGATCAGGCGCACGGCCTGTCGCACCGGTCGGGCGTACGGGTCGGGCGCACGGCCTGTCGTACGCGTCGGCCGTCGGTCAGACGGAGACGCCCAGCGCCTGGCGGACCACGATCGCGTTGAGCCGCACCGCGAAGGGCACGATGTCGGTGAGGTCGAGCGCCAGCGTCTCGGCCTTCGACAGCTCGACGGTCACGTCGACGCAGAAGGCCAGGGCGTACATGTGTTCCCCGGTCTCCTCGTCCTGGAGCGCGAAGAAGAGGTCACGGTAGAAGCGGGTGCGCTCCCCGGTCTCCTCGTAGAAGGAGAGGCCGGGCTGCCCCTCCTGCGCGGCGAGCCCGGTGAAGGCCTCGACGAGCTCCCGCTCGACCGTGGCCCAGAACCCGGCCTCCGCGCACTCCGGCGGCAGCGCCTGGCGGACGGCCTCCTTCAGGGAGAGGACCATGACGAGGACGGGGGCGTGCTCCTGGAGCCCCCAGCCCCGGACCATCCTCACCACGTCGCTGTCCGGGACGGCCGAGGCCGCCCGGTGGATCGCCTCGAAGTCGAAGTTGACGGTCGCCGGGGCGATCGCCTCCTGGAACACCCGGTCGATGGACCGGGCCTGCGCGAGGTGGTCGGGCGCCACCTCGACGACGGTCCTGAAACTGGCGGCCAAAGCTCCTCCTGGATGAGATCGGTGATCAGGAGGGGTCAGTATGCCGAGCCGCCACGGGGCCCGGCCCGGGGCGTCCGCCGTGCGGACGGTTCAGCCCCGGCCGCGGCGCGGCTTCCCGCTCCGGCCGGAACCGGCGCCGCCCTTGCGGGCCCCCGAGGGGCGGCCGGCGGTGCGGGACCCCGCACCCGGCTTCCCGGACCTCGCCGGCTTCGCGGACTTCTGCGCCTTGGGCTGCTTCCGGCCCTTCTGCTCCTCGGCTCGGCGGCCCCGGGTGCTGTTCACCGTGCGGCCGCGCACGATGCCGATGAACTCCTCCACCAGGTCGGGCGCCTCGTCCGCCGCGGGCCACGACAGGGCCACCCGCGACTGTGGGACGCCGACGAGGGTCCGGTAGGTGAGGTCCTTGCGGTGGTGCAGCCGGGCCAGCGACTGCGGCACGGCGAGCACGCCGACGCCCGCGGCGACCAGCTCGATCGCGTCGGCGGTCGTCTCGGGGCGCTCCCTCGCGGGGCGGCCCGGCGGCTGCTCCCAGCCCAGGGTGTCGTCGAGGGGGTGCAGGACCAGCTCCTCGACGAGGTCCTCGGCCGACACCTCCTCGACCGCCGCGAACAGGTGGTCCTTGGGGACGACGACGACCGTCGTCTCGGTGTAGAGCGGAATCGCGCTGAGGTCGTCCCCGTCGACGGGGAGGCGGACGAGTCCCGCGTCGACGGCGCCCTCCCGGAGCGCGCCGAAGGCCTCGGCCGGTGTCACGGCGATCAGGGTGAGGGGCACCTCGGGCAGGCGCTCGTTCCAGATCCGCACCCACTTCGCGGGTGTCGCTCCCGGCACGTAGGCGAGCCGGAAGGAGGAAGGGGATGCCGAAGGGGAAACGTCCGAGCCTGTCACCCCGCCAGGTTACCGGTAGCAGTGGTGGTCGGAGCCCGGCCGCATGCTCGATACCCTTGACACCATGACGTCGCACCAGAACACCCAGACGATGAAGCCCGCGACCGCGGCGAAGAAGCTGGGTGTGTACCTCGAGGCCACCCCCGCAGAGTTCCAGGAGGGTGTCGTCTCGCGCACCGAGCTGAACGAGCTCCAGGCCAACCCGCCCGCCTGGCTCCAGGAGCTGCGCAAGAACGGTCCGCACCCCCGCCCGGTGGTCGCGTCGCGGCTGGGCGTCTCCATCGCCGGTCTCGCGCGCGGCGGCATCACCGAGCCGCTGACCACCGAGCAGATCCAGGCGCTCAGGGAGGAGTCCCCGGAGTGGCTCAAGAAGGAGCAGGCCACGCAGGCGGAGGTCCGCAAGGAGACCCTCCGCATCAAGGAGCGTGACGAGGAGCGGGCCCGCCGGCAGCAGGGCGCCTGAGCCTCCTCCGGTGAACGCCACGCCGGTCCGGTCCGAAGCCTCGGACCGGACCGGCGTGGCGTTCCCGCGTCCGCGGGAGTCATTCCCCCATGAGTGACACCAGCACCGCGTACGAGCCGCCGGTCGTCGTCGGCGTGGACGGGTCCGAGCACAGTCTCCGGGCCCTGGAGTGGGCGCTGAGCGCCGCGGAGGGTCTCGGCGCGCCGCTGGTGGTGGCCCACGTGCGCTCCGACGCCCTCCAGCTCGGCGAAGCCCGTATCGCCTCCCTCGGCACGGCGCCGGAGCTCCCGGACACCGTCGCGCGGGCCGTACGGACGGTGGTCGAGGAGCGCGGGCACCGCGTTCCGGTGCGGTACGACTCGCTGGACGGGTCCGTGACGGACGCCCTTCCGGCGGCGGCCCGGGGGGCGCGGCTGCTGGTGACGGGATCCCGGGGGCACGGCGGCTTCGCGAGCCTGCTGCTCGGCTCGACGAGCCGGACCCTCGCGATGACGGCGCCCTGTCCCCTGGTCGTCGTGCCGCACGAGGCGCGGGCGGCGGCCCTCGGGGCCGGGGCCGGGGCGGGCCGGGTGCTGCTCGGACTGCACCCGGAGGAGACCTCGGACGAGGTGGTGGGTTTCGCGTTCGAGGCGGCCCGTGACCGGGGCGTGCCGCTGGAGGCGGTGACCGCGTTCCGGCTGCCGCCGCCGCAGGGCGCGCTCCTGGCGGCCCCCTCGCCCGCGCTGCAGGTGCCGCCGCCGCTGCCCCTCGCGGACGACGCGGAGGAGCTGATCCGGGAGGCGCGGCGGGAGCAGGCGGAGCGGCTGGGGCCGTTCGCCGCGCGGTGGCCGGGGGTGGAGCTGGTCCCGGTGGTGGTGCCGGGGGACGCGGCGGGCCGGCTCGTGGAGGGTTCGCGGGACGCGGGCCTGGTGGTCGTGGGGCGGCACCACCGGCATCGGCTCGGCTCGCTGCTCATCGGTTCCGTCGCCCACGCGGTGCTGCACCACGCGCTGTGTCCGGTGGCGGTGGTGCCGCCCGCCCCCGCGCCGCCCGCGCACGGCGGTGCCCGGGCCTGAGGGTCCGGGCCGGTGTGCGCGGGGGTGGCTGTCGGTGGCGCCTGGTACACAGGGGCTCATGACGACCGCAGATCACGCCGCCACCGCCCGCCGTAACGTCCAGCCGCCGTCCGCGGGCGCCTCGCTCGGCGCGGGGGTCGTGGTGGTCGACGCGGCGGGCCGGGTCCTGCTCGGCCTGGACCGGTCCGGGGTGTGGGAGCTGCCGGGCGGCGCGGTGGAGCCGGGCGAGTCGATCGAGGAGGCGGCGGTGCGGGAGCTGGCCGAGGAGACGACGCTCGTCGCGGACGCCGCCGACGTGGAGGTCCTCGGGCTGCTCCTGGACACGGTCACCTCCACGCGGCTGACCCGGATGACCGCGGCCACGGCCGTGCGCGGCTTCCGCGGGGTGCCCGCCGTGGCGGAGCCGGAGAAGATCGAGCGCTGGGAGTGGACCGACCCGGACCATCTGCCGGAGGCCCTGTTCCTGCCGTCGGCGCAGGTGCTGCGCGTGTGGCGGCCGGGTCTCCCGATCCCCGCCGGCCCCTTCCACCGGTACGCCCTGGGCCGGCTGCCCGGCTGAATCCGGGAGCTGCGGTGCGTCACCGCGCGGGCCCCGGCGAGCGTGGCTAGCGTGGCTGGAGAACACGTCATCGAATCGGAAGTGGGAGTCACCGTCATGGCCGTACGACCTGAAGGCACGCCGGTCTGGACCGACGCGATGTTCACCGACGTCGAGGGCGCCAAGACGTTCTACGGCGATGTGCTCGGCTGGACCTTCGGCGAGTCCTCCTCGGAATTCGGCAACTACACGCAGGCGTTCATGGGCGGCAAGGCGGTCGCGGCCGTCGTCCCGCCGATGCCGGGACAGGACGGCGAGCCGCAGTCGGCCTGGTGTCTGTACTTCTCCTCGCCGGACGTCGCGGCGACGGCGGAGAAGATCCGGCGCGCGGGCGGCACCGTCCTGATGGAGCCGATGCAGGTCGGCGACTTCGGCTCGATGTGCATCGCGCAGGACCCGACGGGCGTCACGTTCGGCGTCTGGCAGGGCGGCACGCACGAGGGCTTCGAGCGGGAGGGCGAGCCCGGTGCGTACGCCTGGGCCGAGGTGTTCACCCGGGAGCCCGGGAAGGCCGACGCCTTCTTCACCGAGGTCTTCGGCTTCGGCTCGAAGAAGATCAAGGACGAGCACATGGACTACCGGGTCTTCGACCTCGGCGGCCCGCAGCCCGTCCTGGGACGGATGGTGATGTCGGCCGACGACTTCCCGCCGGAGATCCCGTCGTACATCCAGATCTACTTCGCCGTCGACAACTGCGACAAGGCGGTCGAGCGGGCCGAGGCCCTCGGCGGGCGGAAGGTGTTCGGGCCGATGGACAGCCCGTTCGGCCGTTTCGCGGCGATCCTGGATCCGCAGGGCGCGGCCTTCGCGGTGATCGACGAGAAGACGACCGTCGGCGACATGCCCGAGTTCGAGTAGGCGGGGTGAGCGGAGCGGCGCCACGGGGCGCCGCTCCGCCGCGCGTCAGGTCCTGTCGCGGACGGCGACGATGCCGTTGAAGACCCCCGCGTACGCGGTGCCGTCGGGGCCGATGGTGATCGGCGCCCAGTTGTTGTCGTAGGACAGGCCGGTGCCGGTGAACCGCGAGAAGGCCCGCTTGCCGGTGCGGAAGTCGACGGCCGTGAGGTACCAGGCGTCGATGCCCCAGACGCTGGGGCGCTTCTCGTAGAAGTAGAGCAGTCCGTTGGCGGTGGAGAGCTTCGGGACCGTGGAGGGCGAACGGACGTCGCTCTCCCAGACGGTGTCGCAGCCGCTGCCGTCGGCGCGGACGTCGATCCGGGTCGCGCCGCCGACGACGCTGCGGCCGAGCAGGAGCGTACTCGGGTTCTCGTAGCCGTAGTTGTTCTCGACGACGAGGCTGTCGCCCCAGCTGATCAGGGAGTTGTCGGTGGTGGAGGCACCGGAGCCGAAGACCGGCACCGTGCACACGAGCCGCTCGGCGGCGGGCACGTCGGCGCCCCGGCGGTAGACGAGGACGTTCATGCGGTCGTCGGCGTTGTCGGTGATCGCGACGTACTGGTCCTCGGTGCCGAACAGGTCGGGGGTGGTGCCCGAACCCTGGTTCACGGAGCCGGGCTTGGTGCCGGTGCCGCGGTCGTACGTCTCGCGCCACTGCACGCGCGGGACCCCGTCGGCGTCGGCGCGGAAGCTGTACAGCGCGTGGTCGGTGACGATGGAGACGCCGTCCTCGGCGACGGAGAAGGAGTTCTGGATCTCCTCCCCGGCGAGCCGGATCACGCGCAGGGCGCCGGTCGCGGGGTCGACGGTGCCGACGCGTCCGAGGCGGGTCACCCACCAGATGCGGCCGTCCCAGTCCGGCATGACGGAGGTGACGGGGTCGCAGACGCCGCTGGGGAAGAGGTTGGTCCAGCTGACGCAGTCGTGCGGGACGAGGGAGGTCAGGTCCCAGTCGTTGTCGAGGGTGAACTCCCAGGTGCCGTCCGCCTTCTGCCGGTGGGCGATGCGCAGGACGTGCTGGCGGGAGTCGGCGAGGACGACCCGGTCCCGGTCGTCGAGGTAGAAGTAGGCGCCGCCCGAGGTGTCCTTGAAGATCTTCTCGAAGTCGAGGCGGGTGATGGCCTCGACGGTGGAGGAGCGCTGGGGCAGCTTGTACTCGGCGAGGGTGTCGAGAGTGCGCGGGTCGAGCAGCTTCACCAGGAAGCCGCTGAAGGTGCCGCAGACGGTCACGAGACGGCCGGCGGAGTCGAAGGTGACGGTGGCGCACTCGCCGCCGACGGCGGCCATCTTCGCGCTGAGGACCTCCGGGTCGCGCCCGAGCGGCCCCGGGAAGGGGTGGGTGCCGCTGCCGGCGCCGTCGGCGTGCATGCCGCTGCGGCCGTTGGGCGCGAGGTACGGGTGCTGGGCGGGGCTCTTGCCGGGCACGGGCCGCGCGGTGGCGGGGGCGCCCTCGTAGTGGTCGACGAGCCGGTGGCCGGGGGCGAGGGGTATGTCCTCGGCGGCCTGGGCGACGGGGGCGCCACCCGTCAGGAGGATCGCCGCGAGCGCGGTGATCAGCGCGAGCGCGCGTGCTCGTCTGCGGGGCGGTGGGGTGGTCAAAGCGGCTCCTCGGGTCCTCGCGTGTGTCGCGCCGGCGCCCGACGGTAGGCGTGAACGGAGGAGAAGTACATGGAACCGCCCCCGCTTTCATGCGGCGTTCACGAGCGGGCCGGAGGACGCCTCCGACCGGGGCCGTCCGTGACCGAGGGGCGGGTCAGGGCTTGAGGCTGGAGACCACGTTGGCGGTGGCGGCCACCCCGTTGTGGATGGTGGGCGCCATGCTCGTGCCGGCGAGGAAGAAGCCCAGCAGGGCGCACACGAGGGCGTGCGTGACCTTGAGGCCGCCGTTCCGCAGGAAGATCACGGCCAGCACCAGCAGCAGCACCACGACAGAAATGGAAACGGCCATCGGTCTCACGTCCCTCCGTCGCCGCACCGGAATTGCGGCGTTCGGCGGACAGTGTGACGGAATGCGCGGTCCGTCCGGGGGAACGGCGGGGCGGCCATACGGGTGAGATCCGGTCAGTGCGGGGCGGACAGGCAGTCCTTCCATTCGACCGTGCGGTCGCACCAGCGGTTCAGCAGGACGCGGTCGTGGCCGACGGCGAGGAGGCCGGCGCCGGTCTCGGCGCGGTAGGTCTCGACGGCGGCGACGAGGGCCGCGGTGGTGGAGGCGTCCAGCATGGCGGTCATCTCGTCGCAGATCAGCCAGCGGGGGCGGAGGGTCAGGGCGCGGGCCAGGCAGGCGCGTTGCAGCTGGCCGTCGCTGACCTCGTGGGGGCGGCGGCCGAGGAGGTCGGGGGTGAGGCCCACGGCGGGGGCGAGGGCGGCGAGCCGGTCGGCGGCCTCGGCGCGGCGGCCGGTGGCGCGCAGGGGTTCGGCGATCAGTTCGGCGAGGGTGAGGCGGGGGTCGGCAGCGGTGCGGGGCTGCTGGAAGACGACGCCGACGGCGGTGCGCTGCGTACGGGGGGCGCGGTGCCGCCAGGCCCGCACCTCGGCGCCGTCGAGGACGAGCCGGCCGGCGTCGGGGCGGTGGAGGAGGGCGGCGACCCGGGCGAGGGTGGACTTGCCGCAGCCGCTGGGGCCGAGCAGTCCGACGGACTCGCCGGCGGCGAGGGCGAGGGAGGCGCCGCGGAACACGGGGGCTCGGCGGTCGTATCCGGCGGTGACGGAGTCGAGTTCAAGCACGGGTGCGCTCCGGGTGGTGGCAGGCCACGCCGGCCGCGGGTTCGGGGCGGGTGGCGCAGCGGGCGGTGGCGCGGGGGCAGCGCGGGGTGAAGGCGCAGCCGTCGGGCAGGTCGGAGAGCTCGGGCGGCAGGCCGGGGATGGGGGTGAACGCGCGGTCGGGCAGGGCGTCGAGGAGTCCGCGGGCGTAGGGGTGGCGGGGGCCGGTGGGGCCGAAGAAGCGGTGGGCGGGGGCGACTTCGACGATCCGGCCGGCGTACATGACGGCGACGCGGTCGGCGACGCGCTCGGCGGCGGCCAGGTCGTGGGTGATGAGGAGCAGGGCGCGGCCCTCGTCGGTGTGGCGGCGGAGTTCGTCGGCGGTGCGGTCGACGAGGTCGCGGTCGAGGCCGGTGGTGGGCTCGTCGGCGAGCAGCAGCCGGGCGTCGCCGATGAGGGCGAGGGCGGTGGCCGCGCGCTGGGCGAGGCCGCCGGAGAGTTCGTGCGGGTACCGGTCGAGGTGTCCGGCGGGGAACGCGGCGCGGTCGGCGGCGTCCTCGGCGGCCTTGCGCCGGTTCCGGCGGGAGGTCCCGGTGAGGGCGCGGACGGTCTCCTCCAGCTGGGACCGGACGGTGCGGACGGGGGTGAGGTGGGCCGCGGGGCTCTGCGGCACGAGGCCGACGCGCCGTCCCCGTACGGTCCTTGCGAGGGTCTTCTCGTCGGCGGCGAGCAGATCGGTGCCGTCGAGCAGCGCGGTGCCGGAGGTCTCGGCGTTCCCGGGGAGGAGGCCGAGGAGGGCGGAGGCGAGGACGGACTTGCCGCAGCCGCTCTCCCCGACGAGGGCGAGGCACTCCCCCGCCGCGAGGTCGAAGTCGGCACCGCTGACGGCGGCGACGCTCCGCCCGCCGCGCAGCCGGAAGCGGACGGTGAGCCCCCGGACGCTGAGGACGGCGTCCTCGGCCCGCCCGGCGGAGACGGCCTGGAGGGCGCGCTCGACGCGGGAGTTCACAGCATCAGCTCCGATCGGCGGCGGGGGTTGAGGCGGTCGCGCCAGATGCCCGCGAGGCCGGCGATGGCGAGGGTCGGGACGATGAGGAGGAGGCCCGGGAAGAGGGTGGGCCACCAGTCGCCGGCGAGCAGGGAGGAGCGGGCGTTCTGTACGAGGTTGCCGAGGCTGGCCTGGTGGCTGGGGAGGCCGAGGCCGAGGAACGAGAGCGCGGACTCGTGCCACATGGCGTGCGGCACCATGAGGACGGCGGCGAGTCCGGCCTGCGGCAGCACGGCGGGCAGCAGGTGCCGGACGGCGACGCGCCACCGGGAGGAGCCCCCGGAGACGGCGGCGTCCACGTAGGGGCGGGTGCGCAGGGAGAGGACCTCGGAGCGGACGATCCGGGCGGTCGAGAGCCAGTGGGTGACGGCGACGGACGCGATGACGGGCCACACGCCGGGCCGGAAGAGGGCCACCACGAAGATGCCGAGGAGCAGGTGCGGCACGGAGGAGAAGGCGTCGACGAGCCGCATCAGCCAGCGGTCGGGCCGGCCGCCCAGGGCTCCGGCGGTGGCTCCGACGGCGGTGCCGACGACGGTGGCGACGAGCGCGGCGACGAGTCCGACGAGGAGGGAGATCCGCAGGCCGTAGACGCAGCGCAGCAGGAGGTCGCGGCCGAGGTCGTCGGTGCCGAAGGGGTGCTCCCAGGACGGCGGGAGGAGTTTGCGGGAGAGGTCGACGGCCTGTTCGTCGAGCTGGACGAGCGGGGGGACGAGGAGGACGGCGAGGACGATCACGCCGACGGTGAGGGCGGAGGTCCACAGCCGCGGGCGGTGGGTGCGCGGGTCAGCCATCGAAGCCCACCCTCGGGTCGGCGATTCCGTACAGCAGGTCGGAGAGGAGGTTGCCGAGGAGCACGGCGGCGGTGGCGAGGACGGTGAGCGCGGCGAGCAGCGGGAAGTCGACGGAGGTGGCGGCCGTGACGGTGGCGGCGGCGATGCCGGGCCAGCTGAAGACGGTCTCCACGAGGAGGGCTCCGGTGATGAGTTCGGGGACGCGGGAGCCGACGAGGGTGAGCATGGGGAGCATTCCGGAGCGGAGGGCGTGGCCGGTGAGGACGGTGCGCTCGCGCAGGCCGCGGGCGCGGGCACCGCGCACGGGGTCCTCGTCGAGGGCGTCGCCGACGCCCTGGCGGACGTACAGGAAGAACCAGGGCAGTTGGGAGAGGCCGAGGACGAGCGCGGGGAGGACGAGGTGGCGGGCGACCTGGTCGGCGGTGACGGTGTCGCTGGCGGTGTCGGTGAGTCCGCCGGCGGGCAGGGCGCCGAGCCTCAGGGCGAAGAACCAGACGGCGAGGAGGCCGAGCCAGTAGGCGGGGGCGGCTTCCAGGGTGTACGCGGCGGAGCTGACGGCCCGGTCGAGGAGGCCGCCGCGGCGGCGGCCGGCGAGGACGCCGAGGAGGGTGCCGAGGGCGATGGCGACGGCGAAGGCGGTGACGGCGAGGAGGACGGACCAGCCGAGGCGTTCGCCGATGACCTCGGCGACGGGTCGGCGCATGACGGTGGAGTCGCCGAGGTCGCCGGTGAGGGCCGAGGTGAGCCACTCCCACCAGCGGGTGAGGAGGGGCCGGTCGACGCCGAGGTTGGCGCGGAGCCGGTCGAGGTTCTCCTGCGAGGCGCTGAGTCCCGCGGTGCCGGCGTAGGCCTTGACGGGGTCGAAGGGGGAGGCGTCGGCGACGGCGAACACGGCCAGGGTGACGCCGAGGAGGACGGGGACGGCGGCGAGGGCGCGCCGTCCCGTCATCCGGGCCATGGCCCCCCAGGGGAGGCGGCGGCTCACTTCTCGGGCTTCCAGCTCTCGACGTTCCACCAGGGGCCGGAGGCGAGGCCGTGGTCGTGGGGTTCGGTCTGGGTGCTGAGGCCGTCCCAGGCGTCGTTCACGACGTAGAGGTGGTCGACGTGGGTGAGGAAGGTGTAGCCGGGGTCCTTGGCCAGTTCGCGCTGGACGGTGTCGTACGCGGCGCGGCGCTCGGCGGGGTCGTTCGTCCGGCGGCCGTCCTCCAGGGCGCGGTCGACGGTCTTGTTGTCGTACCGGGCCATGTTGTTGAAGCCGTCGCCGCCGAGGGTGGACTTCAGGAGCAGGTACTGGTCGAAGTCGGGGTCGCCGGGCGAGCCGCCGCCGGCGAGGACGGCGTCCGTCTTCATGCGGGGCTCGATGACCTCCCAGGTGCCGGCCTGGGTGGTGATGTCGATGCCGGCCTTCTTGGCGTCGGAGGCGTAGGCGAGGGCGTGGTCCTGGCGGAGCTTGTCGCCGGAGAGGTACCAGAGGGGGAAGGCGGCGCGGACGCCGCCGCGCACGCGGATGCCGTCGGGGCCGGGCTTCCAGCCGGCCTCGTCGAGGATCTTCTCGGCGCCGGCGAGGTCGTGGCGGCGTTCGGTGCCCTTCGCGAACCAGGGGCTGTCGGTGGGGACGGGTCCGTAGGCGGGCTTTCCGGCACCTTCGAGGATCTTGTCGACCATGGCCTGCCGGTCGACGGCGAGGTCGAGGGCGCGGCGGACGGCGGTGTCGCCCGCGACCCGGTTGTGGGTGGGCAGGGTGACGGTGCGGTAGTCGAAGGTCTTCGCCGTCCAGGTCCTCTTCCCCCGGTCGCCCTTGAAGCCGGCGGCGAGGTTGGGCGGCAGGATCGCGCCGTCGAGGTCGCCGGCGCGCAGCCGGGTGGCGCGGACGTCGTCGTCCTTGATGATCGCCATGGTGAACTTCTTCACGGCCGGCGCGCCGTTCCAGTAGTGGGGGTTGGCCGTGAAGCTGAGCTTCTCGCCCTTGGACCAGGCGGTGAGGACGTACGGGCCGGTGCCGATGGGCCGGGTGGTGAAGGCGCCCGTGTTGACGTCCTGCTTCGCGACGATGTGCTCGGGCGCGATGGCGTGGACGGTGCGCTCGGCGAAGGGCGCGTAGGGGTAGGCGAGGCGGAAGACGACGGTGTGGTCGCCGACCGCGTCGACGCTCTTGAGGGCGTCGAGTTCGGTGCGTGAGGGGTTGTTCGTCCTCGGGTCGAGGATCGTCCGGTAGGTGTGGACGACGTCCTTCGCGGTGAAGGGGACGCCGTCGCTGAAGGTGACGCCCTTGCGGAGGGTGTACGTGTAGGTGAGGCCGTCGGCGCTGACGCGGGGCAGCTCCACGGCGAGCGCGGGCTTCAGCTTCATTCCGGCGTCGAAGGCGAGCAGCCCGTCGAAGATCTTGGAGTTGCCGTCCTTGCCGTAGCCGAGGAGGGGGCTGAGCGTCTCGGGCTCGTAGGCGATGCCGACGACCGCGGAGTCCTTGGGGCCGCCGGAGCCGCCGGCGGTGGCGCCGGGGTTGGCGCAGGCCGCGGTGGCGAGGGCGAGTGCCCCCGCGAGTGTCGCGGTCGCCGCGCCGCGGATGGATCGGGCGGTCATGACGTCCACACCCCTCTTGAAGATCAACTGCTATTGCGAACAGATTGCAATTAAACAGTATGTAAAGGGGTGTGGACGCAGGGGCCCCTTACCGGGGTGCGGGCAGGTCCATCAGGGCCGCGATCGCGTCCTGGTGGCGGCCCGCCGAACCCAGGGCGATCTGGTCCGACTTCGCCCGCTTCAGGGCCAGGTGCGCGGGGTGCTCCCAGGTCATCCCGATCCCGCCGTGCAGCTGCACGCACTCCTCGGCGGCGCGGACGGCGACCTTGGAGCAGTACGCCTGCGCGACCGCCACGGTGAGCGGCGCGTCCGGGCTGCCGGTGGCGAGGGCGTCGGCGGCCGCGCGGGCCGCGGCCCTGGCCCCCACGACGTCCAGCCAGAGCTGGGCCATGCGGTGCTTCAGGGCCTGGAAGGAGCCGACGGGCCGGTTGAACTGGTGGCGCTCACGGGTGTACCGGACGGTCTCCTCCAGGCAGCGTTCGGCGAGGCCGAGCTGCTCGGAGGCGAGCAGCCCCGCGCCCGCGAGCAGTCCGCGCCGGACGGCCGCTCGGGACGCGTCGCCGTCGGCCAGCCGCGTGCCCCCGGCGCCGCCGGGGTCGACGACCGCGAGCGGCCGGGTCAGGTCCAGCGGGGTGAGCGGGGTGACGACGGCGTCGGCGGTCGGGACCGCGTACAGGCCGTCGGCACGCGCGACGAGGAACACGTCGGCGGCGACCGCGTCGGCGACACCGCGCACCGGGCCCTCCGCGATGCCCTCGCCTCCCGCGACCGGCGGGTGCGGCGCGGTGGAGAACGGCACCGCGAGGACCGCGACACGCTCGCCGGACGCGAGCGACGCCAGGAGCCCGGCGGCGGGGCCGCCCTCCCCCGCGAGCGCGAGCAGCGTCTCCGTGGCGACCACCGCGCTCGTGAGGTACGGCAGCGGGGTCACCGCGCGGCCCAGCTCCTCCAGGACCACGGCCGCCTCGCGGTGGCTCGCGCCCTGGCCGCCCAGCTCCTCGGGGACGAGGAGCCCGGCGGCGCCGATGTCGCCCGCGAGGGACTTCCACAGACCGGGGACGTACGGATCGTCCGTCTCGATCCGGTCGAGCAGCACCTGGTGACCGGCCCGGTCGGCGAGCAGGGCGCGGACGGCGGCCCGCAGGTCGTCCTCGGTCTCGGAGTACAGGAGATCGGTCGGTGCGGTCATCGGGCCAGGTCCTTCCAGGCGACGTCCTTGTCGTTGCGGGGCTCCGGGGGCAGGCCGAGGACCCGCTCGGCGACGATGTTGAGGAGCACCTCGGTGGTGCCGCCCTCGATCGAGTTGCCCTTGGAGCGGAGGTAGCGGTAGCCGGCGTCACGGCCGGTGAAGTCGACGAGTTCGGGGCGGCGCATCTCCCACTCCCCGTACAACAGGCCCTCATCGCCGAGGAGTTCGACCTCCAGGCCGCTGATGGCCTGGTTGAGCCGGGCGAAGCCGAGCTTCATGGCGCTGCCCTCGGGTCCGGGCTGTCCGGCGACGAGCTGCTGCCGGAGGCGCTCGCCGGTGAGCCGGGCGACCTCGGCGTCCACCCAGAGGTCGAGGAGGCGCCGGTGCAGGTCGTGGGTGCGCAGTTCGGGACGCTCGCGCCAGGTGGCGGCGAGCTTCCCGATCATGCCGCCCTCGCGGGGGATGCGGGCACCGCCGATGGAGACCCGTTCGTTCATGAGGGTGGTCTGGGCGACCCGCCAGCCGTCGCCGACCTCGCCGAGGCGGTGGGCGTCGGGGATGCGGACGCCGGTGAGGAAGACCTCGTTGAACTCCGCCTCGCCGGTGATCTGGCGCAGCGGACGGACCTCGACACCGGGGTCGGTCATGTCGCAGACGAAGTAGGTGATGCCCCGGTGCTTGGGCGCGTCCGGGTCGGTGCGGGCGATGAGGATGGCCCAGCGGGCGAGGTGGGCGCTGGAGGTCCACACCTTCTGCCCGTCGATCACCCAGTCCTCGCCGTCCCGTACGGCACGCGTGCCGAGCGCGGCGAGGTCGGAGCCGGCGCCGGGCTCGCTGAAGAGCTGGCACCAGACCTCCTCGCCGACCCAGAGGGGCCGCAGGAAGCGGGACGTGACGTCCTCGGAGCCGTAGGCGAGGAGGGTGGGGGCGGCCATGCCGAGGCCGATGCCGATGCGGCGCGGGTCGTTGTCGGGGGCGCCCGCGGCGGCGAGTTCGGCGTCGATGACGGCCTGGAGGGACCGGGGCGCGTCGAGCCCGCCGAGGCCCACGGGGTAGTGCACCCAGGCGAGTCCCGCGTCGAAGCGGGCCTTCAGGAAGTCGGTGCGGTCGGTCGTGGCCGGCGGGTGCTCGGCGAGCAACGTGCGGACGAGGGAACGGAGTTCCTCGGCGTCGGTCATGCGTGGACTCCTTCCGGGAGGACGACCAGGCGGCCGGTCGTGGTGCCGTCGGCGACGCGCTGGACGGCGTCGGCGGCGCCGGCGAAGGGGACGCGCTCGCCGATGAGGGGCTTGACGATCCCCTTGGCCGCATAGGCGGTGAGGGTCTCGTGGCAGCGGCCGATCGAGGCGGGGTCCTTGGCCGCGTACAGGCCCCAGTGGAGGCCGAGGACCGAGTAGTTCTTCACCAGGGCGTGGTTGAGGGCGGGGGCCGGGACGGTGCCGCTCGCGAAGCCGACGACCACGATCCGGCCCTCGAAGGCCACGCACTTGGCGGACTGCCCGTAGGCCTCGCCGCCGACGGGGTCGTAGATCACGTCGGCGCCCCGGCCGCCGGTCGCGGCCTTGACGGCGGCGACGACGTCCTCGGAGCGGCGGTCGACCACCACGTCGCAGCCGAGGGCGCGGGCGACGGCGGCCTTCTCCGGGCCGCCGACGACGCCGATGACGGTGGCGCCGGCCGCCTTGCCGAGCTGGACGGCGGCGCTGCCGACGCCGCCGGCCGCCGCGTGCACGAGGAGGGTCTCGCCCTCCTGGAGGGCGGCGCGGCGGTGCAGGCCGAACCAGCCGGTCTGGTAGCCGATGTGCAGCGCGGCGGCCTCCGCGTCGTCGAGCGCGTCCGGGGCGGGCAGGAGCCCGGCGGCGTCGGCGAGGACGTACTCGGCGAAGCCGCCGTGCGGCAGGGCGGCGGTGGTGATGACCCGGCGTCCGCCCTCGGTCTCGGCGCAGACCTCGACGCCGGGGGTGAAGGGCAGCGGGGGCCGCACCTGGTAGTGGCCGCGGCAGAGCAGCGCGTCGGGGAAGTTGACGTTGGCGGCGCGGACCCTGAGGAGGACCTGGCCGTCACCGGGCACGGGCGGTGCCACGTCCTCGCGGCGCATCACCGCGCCCGGTTCGCCGTTCTCGTACACACGCCATGCCTGCATCCGGAATGCCTCCTCCGTACCGAGCGGTCGGTGGCATACTAAGCGGTCGCTTGCCCCTGGCGGAACCGGTCAGCCGGACTTCTTGGGGCGCGCCCGCACGTGCATGCGCTCGCCCTGCGGCCCGAAGAGGCTCAGGAACTCCACCGGCCCGTCCTCCGTGGGCCCGAACCAGTGCGGGACGCGGGTGTCGAACTCGGCCGCCTCCCCGGCGGCGAGCACGACGTCGTGCTCGCCCAGGACGAGCCGGAGCCGCCCGGACAGCACGTACAGCCACTCGTACCCCTCGTGCACACGGGGCTCGGGGGCCTCGTGCGCCTTCTCCTGGATCACCTTGTACGCCTGGAGCCCGCCGGGCTGCCGGGTCAGCGGGTACATCGTCCGGCCGTGGCGCACGATGGGCTTCGCCTTGACGCGGGGGTCGCCCACGGGGGGCGCGCCGACGAGCTCGTCGAGGGGGACCTGGTGGGCGCGGGCGAGCGGCAGCAGCAGTTCGAGGCTGGGCTTGCGCTGCCCGGACTCCAGCCGGGAGAGGGTGCTCACGGAGATGCCCGTGGCGGCGGAGAGCTCGGCCAGGGTCACCCCGCGGTCGCGGCGGACCCGGCGGAGCCGGGGGCCGACCTCGGTGAGGACGGCGTCGATGCGGTCGTCTTCTGTCATGGCTCCAGTCTTGCAGAAACGGCAAGATTCCTTGCGGTGCCGCCGGAAGCGGAACGAGGCTCTCCTCATGAAGACACACACACGGAACGCTCCCGGCCGGTACGACGCCGTGGTGGTCGGCGGCGGCGCGGCCGGGCTCAGCGCGGCGCTGGTCATGGGCCGCTCGCGGCTGCGCACCCTGGTCGTCGACGCGGGTGAGCCCCGCAACGCCCCCGCCGCCCACATGCACGGGGTCCTCTCCCGGGACGGGACGAGCCCCGCGGACTACCTGGCGGCCGGCCGGCGCGAACTCGCCGCGTACGGAGTGGACGTGCGCGCGGGCCGGGTGGCCGGAGCGGCACCCGACGGCGACGGCCTCCTCCTGTCCCTGGCGGACGGCACGGGCGTGGCCGCGCGACGGCTGGTGGTGGCGACCGGCCTCGTCGACGAGCTGCCGGAGATCGACGGCCTGGCCGAGCGCTGGGGCCGGGATGTCCTCCACTGCCCGTACTGCCACGGCTGGGAGGTCCGCGACCTGCCGTTCGGCGTGATCGCCCACCCGGCGATGCCCGCGCACCAGGCGCTCATGGTCTCGCGCTGGTCGAAGGACGTGACGCTCTTCCTGCACACGGCCGACGGGCTCTCCCCCCATGACACGGCGCTGCTCGACGCCGCCGGGGTCGAGGTCGTGACCGGCGAGGTCGCCGGACTCGCCGTCGAGGACGACCGGCTGACCGGCGTCCGGCTCGCCGGCGGGCGGATCGTGCCGCGCTCGGTGGTCTTCGTCGCGGCGCGTCGGCTCGCGGCGCGGGACGGGGTGCTGAGGGCGCTGCGAGCGGAGCTGCGCGCGACCCCGTTCGGGGAGTTCGTCGCGGTCGACGAGACGGGCCGGACGAGCGTCCCGGGCGTGTGGGCCGCCGGGAACGTGACGGGCCCGCAGGAACAGGTGGTCAACGCGGTGAGCCGGGGCTACCGGGCGGGCGTGGCGATCTCCCACGAGCTGCTGTTCGCGGATCTGGAGGAGGCGGCGGCCCGTCCGCCGGCCGGATGAAACGCGCCGGCTGGGGCTGCGCCGCGGGGGCCCACGGGTGAGGATCGGCCATGGTGGCCACATGCGGCCACGGACGACCTAAGGACGGGACACCTCCCATGCTCGGTACGGATTTCACCAAGGGCTCCCCCAACTGGATCGACCTCGGCAGCCCGGACACCGACGCGGCGGCCGCGTTCTACGGTGCCGTCCTCGGCTGGGAGTTCCGGTCGGCGGGTCCGGACGCCGGCGGCTACGGCTTCTTCCAGCAGGACGGCGCCACGGTCGGCGCCCTGGGGCCGCTCACCGAGGAGGGCGCGAAGAGCGCCTGGACGGTGTACTTCCAGACCCCGGACGCGGACGCCACCACCCAGGCCACCGAGCAGGCGGGCGGCACCGTGCGCGTCGCGGCCTTCGACGTCATGGACGCGGGCCGCATGGCCTGTCTCACCGACCCGGCGGGCGCCGAGTTCGCCGTCTGGCAGCCCGGGAGGATCAAGGGCCTGGACCGGACCTCCTCCGCGAACACGCTCCTCTGGGCCGAACTGCACGTCCCCGACCCCGAGTCCACCCTCGGCTTCTACCGGACCCTCTTCGGCTGGCGGTGGGCGTCGATGGACGCGCCCGGCATGACCTACCGGGTGATCTCCACCGCCGAGGGGGACCAGGAGGACACCTCCTTCGGCGGCGCGGCGGAGGCCCAGGAGGGGAGGGAACCGCGCTGGGTCCCGTACTTCGCGGTGGAGGACGTCGACGCGGTCGCCCGCACGGCCCAGGGCAGCGGAGGTTCGGTCGTGATGCCCGCCGCCGACGTCCCGGACGTCGGCCGCATCGCCTGGCTCGCCGACCCCTTCGGCGCGGTCTTCGCCGTGATGAAGCCCTCGCCGAGGGCATAGGGGGCGCCCCGGCCGGGGCGCCGCAGCGGCGTCGCGGACGGTCGCGGGGGATCGCCCCGCCCCGCCCGACCGGCCCTAGCGGGCGAAGAGTTCGAACGTCACCGCCGGGCGGTCGCCGAAGCGGCCCGAGGCGCGGGACGTCGCCGTGGTCAGGAAGTCGCGGACGTACGTCTCCGGGTCCTCGTCCGTCAGCGCCTCGATGTAGGCGCGGTGGCAGAGGAGGGAGCGGATCGCGCGGTCCAGGCCGGGCGCCGCGTCGACCGCGTGGGTCGGGGTGCTGGAGGCGGCCACCGCGACCCAGCGGACGCCGTTCCAGGGGTCGAGGCCCCGCTCGGTCAGCTCGGGGAAGATCCAGCGGTTCCCGGCGTCGGCGGCCGCGTCGAGCGTGGCCCGGCCGACCGCCAGGTGGTCGGGGGTGTTCCAGGGAGCGCCAGGACCGCCGCCCCAGGTGTCGCGGTGGTTCAGGGTGATCACGAGCTCGGGACGGTGACGGCGGATCGCGGCCGCGAGGTCACGGCGCAGCCCGAGCCCGTACTCGATCACGCCGTCGCGGTGGTCGAGGAACTCGACGGTGTCCACGCCGACGACGGCGGCGCTGTCCCGCTGCTCCTGCTCGCGGAGCGGACCGCAGACGTCGGGGGCGAGGGTGTCGATCCCGGCCTCGCCGCGGGTCGCGAGGACGTACGTGACCTCCTTGCCCTGGTCCGTCCAGGCGGCGACGGCCGCCGCGCAGCCGTACTCCAGGTCGTCGGGGTGGGCGACGACGGCGAGGGCGCGCGTCCAGTCGCCGGGCATCTCCAGGAGGTCCTGGGCATCTGTGTCGATCATGAGCGCAGGATACGTGTCGCGTCCGAGACCGTCGGGCGGAAGGCCCCGGCGAGGATCACCGAGCGGGAGACGTGGCGCGGGCGGTCGGGGTTCAGGCCGCGCCGCGCGGCGAGGGCCACCGCGAGCCGCTGGACGCGGACCAGGGCCGCGACCGGGTCGATCGCGTCGGCGGCGAACAGGGCGCCCGTGGACTCCACTTCGTCCCGCAGGCCCGAGGGCGCGGGGCCGAGGCAGCAGACCAGACTCGCCCGGTCGCTGATGCTGATCGGACCGTGCCGGTACTCCATCGCCGCGTACGACTCCGTCCAGGCGCGGGCCACCTCGCGCAGTTTGAGCGCCGCCTCGTCGGCGAGCCCCACGGTCCAGCCGGTGCCGAGGAAGGTGAACTGGCCGCGCCGCTCCCAGGCTTCGGGCAGCCGCTCGTACAGCACGAGTTCGGCGTCGGCGATCGCGGGGCCGAGGTCCACCCCGAGCCCGGCGCGCAGCAGTTGGAGGGCCGTGGTGGCGAACCGGGTCTGGACGACGGAGCGTTCGTCGGCGAAGCCGAGGTCGACGATCCGGTCCGCGAGCCGCCCGGCGGGGCTGTCGGGGACCCCGGTGACGACGAGGGTCGGGACGCGGCCGGCGGCGTGGGCGAGCAGGTCCACGACCTCGGTGGTGGTGCCGGAGCGGGTGAGCGCCACGATCCGGTCGTATCCCCGGCCCAGCGGAGTGGGGTCGGACGCGGGGAACGCGTCGGTCTCGCCCGCTCCGAGGGACTCCCGCAGGGCGGCGTAGGCGCGGGCGATGAAGTACGAGGTGCCGCAGCCGACAACGGCGACGCGCTCGCCGCGGGCCGGCAGCAGGCCGGTGTCGCGGGCCGCGATCTCGGCGGCGCGGCGCCAGCAGTCGGGCTGGCCGGCGATCTCCGCGCTGACGTGGGTGCTCATGGTCCGGGTCCTCTCCTCGCACGGGCCCCTCGCGGGTCCGGACCGAGTTGTATCCGTGCGCGACCAGAGCACACCATGAGCAATCCGTACTCATCGCTTGGACTTTTGTGGGTCCCCCTCCGTCCGCCCGCCGCAGGAGGCCCGGACCACCAGGCGCGGCCGCAGCTGCACCTGGTGCAGCGGGGACGCCTCGCCCTCGGCGAGCCGCCGGAGCAGGATCTGCGCGGCGAGCCGGCCGAGCTGGTACTTGGGGGGCGAGACGGCCGTGAGCGGGGTCTCGGCGACGTCGGCGAACTCGTTGTCGTAGCTGATCAGGGCGAGGTCCTCCGGCACCCGCAGCCCGGCGCGGCGGGCCGCGCCCAGCAGCAGGGCGGCCTCGCGGTCGCCGAAGCAGAGCGCCGCCGTCGCCCCGCCGTCCCGGAGCCCGGCGAGGGCCCGGTCGGCGCGGTCCGGGTCCCAGCGGGCCATGACGTCCCGCTCGTACGTCGCGGCGGGCAGACCGAGGTCGCCGAGGGCGCGGGCGAAGCCGGACTCGATGGGCGCGGTGGTGGGCGCGTCGGTGCGGGCGACCAGTCCGAGCCGCTCGTGACCGAGGGCCCGCAGATGGCGCACGGCGTCGTAGGCACCGCCCTCGTGGTCGGTGCAGACGTGCTCGGTGGGGTCGCCGGGCCCGTGGGCGGCGAGCCGGCGTTCGACGAGGACGGCGGGGACGGGCAGGGCCAGGAGTTCCTCGGCCCGCCGCCCCGGATCGGTCGCGGTGTGCAGGCTGGGGACGAGGAGCAGCCCGTGGACCCCGGCGGAGAGGAGCCGTTCGACGGCCGCGTCCTCCTCGGCGGGGTCGTAGTGCGAGCAGGCGAGGACGAGGCGGGCGCCGGCCGCCGCGAGCTCCTTCTCGATGCCCTGGAGGACGCGCGGATAGTAGAACGTGGTGTCGGGGACGAGGACGCCGACGATCCGGCGGTCGGCCAGGGCCCGCTCGGGCCGGTGGGCGGCGAAGGTCCCCGCGCCCTGGCGCCGCTCGACGAGTCCGAGGGCGACCAGGTCCTCGTAGGCGCGGCGGACCGTGGTGACGGACAGGCCCGTCTCGGTGGCCAGGGCCCGCTCGGTGGGGAGCTTGCTGCCGGGCGGCCAGGTGCCGTCGAGGATGCCGCGCCGCAGCTCCGCCATGAGGGCCCGGAACTTCAGCTCCCGGCCGGATGCCGGTGTCTCGCGTGCCGCCATCCGGGCCCCCTCGCGCGGCCGGGGCGCGCGTCCCCGGTGTCCTCGTGCTGTTCGATTGCGCGCCGAATCCTATGCCCGTCCGGGCGCGGCGGTCAGGCCTCGTCCCGGGCGAGCGCGAGCAGCCGGTCGAGGACGCGCGGGCCGCCGGCCCGCACCCCGTCGTGCTCGAACTCGTCGGTCACCCAGGTCCGCAGGCCGCGCACGGCCCGCGCGGTCTCCAGGGAGTGCGCGGTGTCGACGTACATGTCGTCGTGGTAGACGGCGGCGGCCACCGGGACCTGGTTGGCGGCCAGCCGCTCGGGGTCGTACAGCGGGGTCCAGTCGGTGCGCGCGGCGAGCAGTTCCGCGGTCTCGCGGAGCGGGCGCAGCGCGGGGTCGGTGGTGAAGTGCCAGGGGTGGACGGTCTCGCCGGTGAGGAGCGGGGTGGCGCCCTCGGCGAGCGCCGCCCTGGCGTCGAACTCGGGGTGTTCCGCGCGGACCCGTTCGGCGGCCCAGTCGGTGGGCCCCTGGCCCTGGGCGTAGATGGCCTCGTGGAGGACGGCGTAGAGCGGGTGGCCCGCGTACGAGAGGTGTGCCTGGACCTGTTCCAGGAAGGTGTCGGAGAGCGCGGGCCCGCCGGGGGTCGGCACGAAGGCGCCTTCCAGGAGCAGATGGAGCTGGTGGGTGCCGTCGCCGGAGCCGAGGAGGATGCCGAGCGACTGGAAGGCCTCGACCGTGAGGATCCCGCCGCCGGGCAGCGTGACCTCGTGGCCGAGGAGGTGGGCGGCGATCGCGCGGACCCGTTCGGCGTCCTGGGGGTAGCGGGTGAAGTGGGCCTCGTTCTTCCGCCGGACGCGGGGGTAGGCCGCCCGGTAGACCTCGTCGGCGGTGGCGTCCAGGGAGGGCAGACCGCCGGTGACGAGGACCCGCTCCAGGCCCTCGGGGGCGGTGGAGAGGTAGTGGACGGCACAGAAGCCGCCGAAGCTCTGGCCGAGGACGGTCCAGGGGGCGCCGCCGGTGAGCCGGCGGCGGATCAGTTCGCAGTCCCGGACGATGGAGTCGGCGCGGAAGTGCGCCAGGTAGTCGGCCTGCTCGGCCGGGCCGCCGCGCAGCGGCAGGGTCTGGCGGTTGGCCGGGGTGGAGCGTCCGGTGCCGCGCTGGTCGAGCAGGAGGACCCGGAACTCCCGGACGGCGCGGCCGAGCCAGGCCTGCGGACCGATGAAGCGACGGGCCCCGAAGCCGGGCCCGCCTTCCAGGTAGACCAGCCAGGGGAGCTTCTCGCGGTCCGGTCCGGTGTGGCCGCTCGCGACGACCTCACGGCCGAAGACCTCGATGCGCTCGCCGTCGGGGCGGTCGTGGTCGAGGGGGACGGGGAAGCGGTGGTCGGTGAGGACGAGTCCCGGCTGACGGTAGGTGGTCAACGCTGCTCCTGCTCCTGTTCGTACGCCCCCGCGAGGACAGTGGATCACATGGGGTGCGGCGATCGGCGCGGGAGGAGGCCCTTGTCCCTGAGGTAGGTGCGCGCCACGTCCTCGGGGAGCCGCCGCCAGCTGTCCACCTGCTCGTTGAGGTGGGCGAGGTCGGTGGTGGTCAGGACCGTGTTGAGCCGGGCGAGCGCGCGGGTGACGCCCTCGGTCCCGGCGCGGGCGCGGTTGACGACGGGCACGATGAAGTCGGCGTTCTGGAGGTCCTTGTCGTCGGCCAGCAGCACGAGCCCGAACTCGTCGAGCGTGGCGTCGGTCGTCGTGGTGAGCATCAGCTGGTTCCGGCCGCTCCGCACGGCCTGCTTGGCCTGGGTGGTGCCGACGCCCTTGGGGTCGACGGCCGTCACGTCGATGCCGTAGACCTCCTTCAGGCCCGGGGCGCAGTACGGCCGCCGGACGCATTCGTCGCCGGCGGCGAGGCGGACGGGCAGCCGGGCGGCGCCGAGGTCGCTCAGGGTCTTCAGCCGGTGCTCGGCGGCGTAGGCGGCGGTGACGGCGAAGGCGTTCTGGTCGACGGCGCGGCCGGCGTCGAGGACCGCGAGCCCCCGCGGCCGCGCCAGCGCGCGGAGCGCCGTCATGGTCGCGGTGAGGTCGGGCGAGCCGACGGTCGGCGCGTCCGCCCCGTGGACCTTGGCGTTCAGCCAGTCGGCGAAGGTGGCCGCGTACTCCGGTACGACGTCGATCTGGCCGTTCTCCAGGGCGGGTTCGTACAGTTCGCGGTTGGTGACGGAGAGGAGCTTCGTGCGGTAGCCGGCCTCCTGGAGCAGCAGCGCGTACATCTGGGCCAGCAGGTCGCTCTCCGTGAAGCCGGCCGAGCCGACGACCAGCCGACGGCTGTCGCCGGGCGGCCCCGTGACCGCGTCCCGGTCCTCCAGGGCCGGTCCGGTGGCGCAGCCGGTGAGACCGCAGGCGGCGAACAGCGCGAGGCACAGGGCGACGGCGGCGGTTCCGGTTCCCCTCACGCGCCGCTCCCCCGCTCCCGCGCCGGGCGGGCGCGTCCCAGGCCCTCGAAGAGCCCCTCGACGAGGAGCGCGAGCACGGCGACGAGGAAGGCTCCGGCGACGACCTGCGGGGTGGACGCGAGGTTGAACCCGGCGGTGATGATCCGGCCGAGCCCGCCGCCCCCGGCGAGTGCGGCGACGGTCGCGGTGGCGACGAGCTGGACGGCGGCGATCCGGACCCCGGTGAGGATCATCGGGAGGGCCAGCGGCAGTTCGACCCGGGCCAGGGTCTGGCGGCCCGTCATGCCCATGCCCCGCGCGGCCCGTACGACGTCGGGGTCCACCCCGCGCATCCCGACGTACGCGTTGGTGAGGAGCGGGGGCACGGCGAACAGCACCAGGGCGATGATCGTCGGCCACTGCCCGTAGGGGCCCAGCGGGCTGAGCAGGAGCAGGACGAGGACGGCGAAGGTGGGGACGGCCCGCCCGGCGTTGGCGAGGTTGACGGCGAGCGCGCCGCCCTTGCCGAGGTGCCCGAGGACGAGGGCGACGGGCAGCGCGATCACGCAACTGAGGACGAGGCAGACGACGGTGAGGAAGAGGTGCTCGGCGAGCCGGTGCCAGGCGCCGTTCTCGCCGGACCAGTTCGAGGCGGTGGTGAGCCAGGACCACGCGTCGGCGACGGTGCTCACGCGGCCCGTCCCCGGGTCCAGGGGGTGATGAGCCGCCCGGCGCCGAGGAGGAGCAGGTCGGCGGCGACCGCGATGACGACGCAGAGCAGGGAGGCGGTGAGGACCTGGGCCTTGAAGTAGGTGTTCATCCCGGAGTAGATGAGGTTGCCGAGGCCGCCGTGGCCGACGATCGCGCCGATGGTGACGAGGGAGACCGCGGAGACGGTGGCGATGCGGAGGCCGGCCATGGCGGCGGGCAGGGCGAGGGGCAGTTCGACGGCGAGGAGCAGCCGGATCGGCCCGTACCCGAGGCCGCGCGCGGCCTGCCGGGTCTCCTCGGGCACCGCGCGCAGGCCGGCGAGGACGTTCCGTACGAGGAGGGTGAGGGAGTACAGGACGAGTCCGGCCACGACGAGCGCGGCGGACAGCCCGTACACGGGGAGCAGCAGCGAGAACATCGCGAGCGACGGGACCGTGTAGAGGAGGGTGGTGATCCCGAGGACGGGTCCCGCCGCCCAGCGCCAGCGGCGGGCGGCGAGCGCGAGGGGCACCGCGAGCAGCACGGCGAGGGCGAGGGCGGCGCCGGTCAGCTGGAGGTGCTGGACGACGGCGTCGGAGAGGATCTCGCGCCGGGTGGAGAGGTAGTCGCCGCAGATCCACTCGTTGCGGGCGAGGCAGTCGTCGGGCGGCGCGGTCACCCTCCCATTCGAGACGGTGGCCGGCCCCGGCGCACCCCGGCCGGGCCGTTCGGGGCTGCCGCGGCGGCGGGGTCAGCCGGTGGAGAGGAGCGCGACGACGTTGCCCGCCGGGTCGGTGAACCAGGCGATGGCGGGCCCTTCGCCGCCTCCGGAGGAGCGCACGACGCCCTTCTCGTCGGCTTCGAAGCCGGGGTAGCGCGCGAAGGTCACCCCGCGCCCCGCGAGCTCGTCCACGGCCCGGTCGATGTCGTCGACCTCGAAGTTGAGGATCGTGAAGGTGGCGGGCGTGTGGTTCTCCTTGGGGTACACGAAGACCCGGGCCCCGCCCGGCAGGGTGAGGTTCAGCATCCGCATCCCCTCGGGGCCGGTCTCCTCCACCGTGAGGCCCAGGACGTCACCGTAGAAGCCGCGCGCGGCGTCCAGGTCGTCGACCGAGAAACCGCTGTAGGCCTTGGTCACGCCGATCATGTCGTGCTCCCTTCCGAGGGGCCCGGTGCCCGGGCGCCCCTTCCAGGATCCTCCGCTTCCGCCGCGCCGTCCGCTCAGGGAGCGATCGGCAGCTGCCGCTTGTGCTCGGTGAGCGCGTAGCGGCGGGCGATCGTGGCGTACGCGGCCTCGGCGACGGGCTTCCCCTCCAGGAAGTCGTCGATGTCGTCGTAGGTGACGCCGAGGGCGTCCTCGTCGGCCTTGCCCGGGTCGAGGGTCTCCAGGTCCGCGGTGGGCGTCTTCCACACGAGCGAGGCCGGGGCGCCCAGCGCGTCGGCGATCGCGCGGACGCGGCGCTTGGTCAGGCCGGTGAGCGGGACGACGTCGGCGGCGCCGTCGCCGAACTTGGTGAAGAAGCCGGAGACGGCCTCGGCGGCGTGGTCCGTGCCGACGACGAGCCCGTCGTGGGCGCCGGCGACCGCGTACTGGGCGATCATCCGCTGCCGGGCCTTGATGTTGCCCTGCACGAAGTCCTGGTGGTGGGCGTCGCGGAAGGTCACGTCGCCGGCGAGGCAGGCCTCAAGGGCCGCGTCGCTGGACGCCTTGACGTCCACGGTGAGGACCCGGTCGGCGCGGATGAAGCCGAGGGCGGTCTGCGCGTCCTGCTCGTCGGCCTGGACGCCGTACGGCAGCCGCATCGCGTAGAAGGTGGCGTCGTGGCCGGCGGCGCGGGCCCGCTCCACGGCGAGCTGGCAGAGCCGGCCGGCGGTCGTGGAGTCGACGCCGCCGCTGATGCCGAGGACGAGGGAGCGCAGCCCGGTGGAGGTGAGGCGCTCGGTGAGGAAGGCCACCCGGCGCTCGATCTCCGCCGTCGGGTCGAAGGTCTCGGCGACCTGGAGGTCCCGGGCGATCTGCTGCTGGAGGGCGGTGGGCGCCGGGTCGGTCACGGAGGTCTCCTCGTCGGGGTCGGTCGGCGGTGCGCGGGAGTCGCCCCAGGTGTACGGGGGTGCACCGGGGTCGACTCTACGCGTCGCCCGGCCGGGCGGCGGACCCGTCCGGGGTGCACAGCACCTCGACCCGCTGGACGTGGTTGTTGGCGAAGCCGCCGCGGTTCCACGGCTCGGTGAGCGGCTGGACGTTCCCCGCGGCGTCGGTGGCCCGCACGGTGAGGTGGCGCAGTCCCGGCGTCGCGGTCCACAGGTGGCGCCAGGCGGCCCACGCCCAGGGGTGGTCGGGGTCGTTGAGGTGCTCGGCGTCGGTCCAGACCACGCCGCCGTCCTCGCTGACCTCGACCCGGGTGATCGGTCCGTGGCCCGACCAGGCGCGTCCGACGAGCGAGACCTGTCCGGGCCGGACGACGCGGGTGCGGGACATGAAGTCGGGGAAGCCCGGCGGCACCATCAGCGCCCGGGGCGCGATGAGGGTCACGGGCTCTCCGGGGTCGTCCGCCCGCTGTCGCAGCCGGTAGGCCACGCTCTGCTGGAAGCCGGTGTACGGGGTGTCGCCGAGCGTGATGTCGCGGAGCCACTTCACGTGGGCCATGCCGTACCAGCCGGGGACGATCAGCCGGAGCGGGCTGCCGTGCTGCGGCGGCAGGGGCGCACCGTTCATCGCGTACGCGACGAGGACGTCCCGCGCCGGGTCGGCGGCCGTCGTCAGGGGCAGGCTGCGGCGGTAGTCCTGCTCGACGCCCCGTTCGACGCCGTGGTCGGCGCCGGTGAACACCGCCTCGACCGCGTCCTCGGCGATCCCTGCCTCCGCGAGGAGGGCGGCGAGCGGGACGCCGGTCCACTCGGCGGTCCCGACGGCCTCGACCAGCCAGGGCTGGCTGACGGGCCGGGGTGTGAGCAGGGCGCGGCCGTTCCCGGCGCATTCGAGGGTGACCCGGCGGGTGACGGCGGGCCGGGCCCGGAGCGCGTCCAGGTCCAGGTCCAGGGGCCGGAGCACCCGGCCGCCGACGGTGAGCCGCCATCCGTCCGTGATGCCCATGGGGATGTCGTAGTGCGCCAGGACGTAGTGGAGGCCGGGCGGGGTGACCGGGTTCAGCATCGCTTCGAGCGGGAGTCCGTGGTTGCGGGCGGCGAGGGCGAGCTCCTGTGCGCTGATGCCCTCGTCGGGGCCCGCCACGCGTCCCGGTGCGCTGATGTCGCTCAGACCGCTCAGGGATCCGTCCATGTCCTCATCGTCCGCCCGGCAGCGGGGCCCGGCACGTCGGGTTCCGTGCGCGCGTGCGGGGTGAGAGCCGGGTGGCGGGCCCGCACGTCGGGTTCCGTGCGCGCGTGCGGGGTGAGAGCCGGGTGGCGGGCCCGCGCGTCGGGTTCCGTGCGCGCGTGCGGGGTGAGAGCCGGGTGGCGGGCCCGCGCGTCGGGTTCCGTCAGTCCTGTCCGGGCCCGCGCAGGGCGCGGTCGAGGCCGTCCTGCGGGAGGCCGGTGAGGGCACGGACGAAGATCTCCTCGTAGGCGGGTTCGCCGATCGCGGCGCGCGCGGTGTCGGTGTACCGCTCGCGCAGGGCCCGCAGCCCCGGCAGGCCGCGCCGGGGCTGGCCGGTGGCCCGCCAGTACGCCTCGCCCGTGCCGCTCACGTCGGCCGCGCCCTCGATGTCGCCGGCCGCCGCGAGGGCGGTGGCGAGGACGTCGAGGCCGAGGGCGACGCCGAGGCTCGCGCCGAGGGCGCGGGTGCCCGCGAGCATGGCGCGGGCGTGACCGGCGGCGGCCGCGGGGTCGCCTTCCAGGAGGCCGGTGAGGGCGAGCTGGTACTCCAGGGCGGTGCGGGTCCAGTGCTCGTCGAGTTCCTCGCACAGGGCGCGCAGGCGGAGCGCCCCCTGCCGGGCCTCGGCGAGCCGGCCGAGGCCGGTGAGGGCGAAGACCCGCACGAGGTGGCAGCGGAGCCGGGCGGCGGAGTCGGCGGGCCCGCCCCGGGCGGAGTCGAGGACGTGACCGACGACGACGTACGCGGCCATCGGGCGGCCCGTGGTCAGCGCGAGGAGTCCGGCGAGGGCCGCGGCGTCGAGGGTGAGGTCGCCCGGCCGGTCCCGGCCGTCGCCCGGGGCCTCGGCGGGCTCGGCGGGCTCGGCGTACTCCGTGTACCTGGCCTCGCGTGCGCAGCGTTCGCTGACGTCCTGGGCGGGTCCGAACTCGCCCTGGAGGACCAGGGTGACGCCGAGGGCCCACAGGGCGCGGGCCCGGACCCGGCCGCGGGCGTCGCCGAGGAGCAGGGCCTGTTCGAGGCCGTCGCGGGCCTCGCGCAGGCGGCCGCGGCAGGACCAGGCGAAGGCGACGGAGCCGATGAGGTCGAGGGCGGCGTCGGGGTCGGTGCGCAGCAGCCGGTCCAGGGCGGTGCGCAGGTCGGTGTGGTGGGCGTCGACGGTGCGGTACCAGCGGAGCTGGCGGGGGCCGTGCCACTCGGTCTCCGCCCGGCGGGCCAGGTCGCGGAAGTGGGCGGCGTGCCGGTCGGCGACGGCCGCGGTCCCGCCGGTCCGGTCGAGCCAGGTCGCCCCGTACTCGCGGATGGTGTCGAGCATGCGGAGTCTGCCGCCGGCGTCCGGCGGGCGGACCACGGAGGAGCGGACGAGTCCGTCGAGGGCGGTGGGCAGGGTCGTGCCGTCCAGGGGTCCGCCGGCGCACACGGCGGTCGCGGAGGCGAGGTCGAAGGGGCCGCGGAAGACGGAGAGCCGGGCCCAGAGGAGGCGTTCGAGGGGGGTGCTCAGCTCGTGGCTCCAGCCGATGGCGGCGCGCAGGGTCTGGTGGCGGCTCGGCCAGACCCGCTCGGTGTGGGCGAGCAGGTCGAAGCGGGCTTCCGGCGAGGCGTCGAGGCGGCTGCCGAGCTGGTCGCGGACGGCTTCGGCGCCCTGGACGCGGATCTGCG
Organism: Streptomyces sp. NPDC096079; assembly: GCF_040303145.1. Classification (NCBI taxonomy): domain Bacteria; kingdom Bacillati; phylum Actinomycetota; class Actinomycetes; order Kitasatosporales; family Streptomycetaceae; genus Streptomyces; species Streptomyces sp. NPDC096079. The sequence goes on along the minus strand of NZ_JBEOST010000019.1, from coordinate 39,788 downwards.
CGGCGGCGAGTTCCAGGGCGAGCGGGATGCCTTCCAGGCGTACGCAGATCTCGCCGGCGGGCCCGGCGGCGGGGAAGTCCTGCCCGGTGGCCTGGCGGAGCAGCTCCAGGGCGTCGCCTCCGGCGGGCGGCAGCGGGTCGAGGGGGACGACCCGCTCGCCGTCGACGCCGAGGGCGCGGCGGCCGGTGGCGAGGACGGTGAGTCCGGGGGCGGCGGCGAGGAGTTCGGTGACGAGGCGGGCGCAGGGTTCGGCGAGGTGTTCGCAGGAGTCGAGGACGAGCAGCAGCCGGTCGTCGGCGAGGCGGTGGCAGAGCCCGGTGGTCGCCATGCCGGGGGTGTGGTCGGCGAGGTCCACGGAGTCGGCGACGAGCGGGACGAGCAGCCGCTCGCCGTCGAGCTGGCCGAGGTCGGTCCACCAGGCGCCGTCCGGGAAGCCGTCGGCGGCGCGGTGCGCGGCGCGCAGCGCGAGCCGGGTCTTGCCGACGCCCCCGACGCCGGTCACGGTGACGAGGCGGTGCTCCGCCAACGCGGCGGAGAGGCGCTCCAGTTCCGTGCGGCGTCCCACGAAACCGGGGTTCTCGTCCGGCAGATGTCCACGCACGGGAGCAGTCTCCCTCATGCGGGGCCCGAAGGGACCTGTGGAGCCGTGTTCGTTACGAGGCCGCGGCACTCTCCGCGGCGGGGGTCGCGGGTGACCTGCCGAAAATCGTTTGACCGGGCCGTGGGCGGGCGCTGCACTGTGGCGGGATGCCACGGACGTGGTGCCGGTACGACGGGGAGGCAGCAGCACCGATGGAGATCCGTTCCACGACCGTCCAGGACCTCGGTGTCTTCGTCGACACGCTCCACGCCGCGTTCGGCCGCTTCCCCGACAGGCCGGCCGAGGACGGCGGCGGGGTCTGGTGGTCGGCGTTGGAGATGGACCGGGGCCTGCTCGCCCTGGCGGACGACGGGCAGCCCGTCGGCACGGCCGGCGCGTACTCCTTCGAACTCACCCTGCCGGGCGAGGTCCTCGTCCCGGTCGCCGGGGTGACCGCCGTCGGTGTGCTGCCGTCGCACCGGCGCCGGGGCACGCTCTCCGCGATGATGCGGCATCAGCTGACGGAGCTGCGGGCCCGGGGGGAGCTCCTCTCGGTGCTGCTGGCCTCCGAGGCCACGATCTACGGCCGGTTCGGCTACGGTCCCGCGACCTACACGGGACGGCTGACGGTCCCGCGCCATCAGGGCGCCCTCGGCCTTCCCCGGGCGCGGGGCGCGGCCGACGCGGACACCGGCTCGGTCGAAGTGCTGCGGCGCGCCGAGTGCGGGGAGCTCCTGGAGGAGGTCTACGACCGGTACCGCCGTGCGCAGCCGGGCGCGCTGTCCCGGCCGCACCGCTGGTGGGAGCGCGGCGCCGGGCAGCCGCCGGTCTCCCCGGCGCCGCGCTACGTGGCCGTGCACCGGGACGCCGCCGGTGTCCCGGACGGGTATGCGAGCTACTCGATCGGCGATGCCGAGACCCTGACGGTCGACGAGACCGTCGCCACGGACGACACCGTCTTCGCCGCCTTGGCCCGGTTCCTGCTCGGACACGACCTGGTCTCCCGGGTCGTGTTCAAACACGTCCCGGCCGACCACCCGCTGCGCTGGCGGTTCGCGGACTTCCGCGCCGCCGAGGCGGGCGGCGACACGGACTGGCTCTGGGTGCGCCTGCTCGACGTCCCGGGGGCGCTGACCACACGTGGCTGGTTCACGGACGGCGAGCTCGTCCTCGACGTCGACGACCCGTTCCTCGGCGAGCGGGGGCGCCACCTGCTGACCGTCAGGGACGGCAAGGCCGAGTGCGTCCCGACGGACCGGGAGCCGGACCTGTCCCTGGACGTGCGGGACCTGGGCTCGGCGTACCTCGGCGGTACGGCCCCGAGCACGCTGGTGCGCGCCGGGCACGTCCGGGCCCACCGGCCGGGCGCCGCCGCCCTCGCCGACGCCCTGTTCCGGGGGGAGCGCGCGCCGCACTGCCTGCACTGGTTCTGACCGCGCGCCGGGCGGGGTCACCCGCCCGCGACCGTCACCTCCACCGAGTGCCACCCCTGTGCCCCGTCGGGCATGGTGTCGGTGCGGCGCTCGGGCTGGGTGGTGCCGGTGCCGTCGGTGGCGCGGACGGTGAGGGTGTGGCGGCCGGGGGCGGCGGCCCACGGGTGGACCCACTGGCGCCAGGTGTCGGCGCTGTCCTGTGCGGCGAGCCGGGCGTCCTGCCAGGGGCCGTCGTCGACGCGCACCTCGACGCGGCGGATGCCCCGGTGCTGGGCCCAGGCGACGCCGGCGACCATGACGGTGCCGGCGGCGGGGCGGGCGAAGGGGCGCGGGGTGTCGATGCGGGACTCGGTCTTGACGGGGGCCTGGGCGGCCCAGCCGCGCGGGACCCAGTAGGCGTCGTAGGCGTCGAAGGTGGTGAGTTCGATCGACTCGATCCATTTGCAGGCGGAGACGTAGCCGTAGAGGCCGGGGACGACCATGCGGACGGGGAAGCCGTGGGCGAAGGGCAGGGGTTCGCCGTTCATCCCGAAGGCGAGGAGGGCGTCGCGGCCGTCCATGACGGTCTCGACGGGGGTGCCGATGGTCATGCCGTCGACGGAGCGGGCGACCAGCTGGTCGGCGGGGCCGCCCTCGGAGGGCGGGCGGACGCCGGATTCGCGGAGCAGGTCGGCGAGGCGGACGCCGAGCCAGCGGGCGTTGCCGACGTACGGGCCGCCGACCTCGTTGGAGACGCAGGCCAGGGTGATGTCCCGTTCCACGGCCGGCCGGGCCGTGAGGTCCCGCAGGGTGAGGACGCGTTCCTCGCGGACGCCGCTGCCGTGGAGGCGCAGCCGCCAGCGGTCGGCGTCGATCCTGGGGACGATGAGCGCGGTGTCGACGCGGTAGAAGTCCGGGTTGGGGGTGATGAAGGGGCTGATGCCGGGGACGTCGAGCTGGGCTCCGGGCGGGACGGCCGGTGCGGGGGACGCGGGCCGGGGCAGGCGCAGGGCCGCGCGGGAGGCGGCGGCGTTCTCCTGTACGGGGGTGCCGGCGGCGCGGCCGAGGGCGGCGGCGCCGGTCGCGGCGAGGCCGCTGGAGGCGGCGAGGATCAGGAAGCCGCGGCGGTCGGCCCGGTCGGTGCCGGGCCGGGGGGTGCGGAGCCGGCCGACGAGGACGTACAGCAGGAGCGCTCCGGCGGCGGCTCCGGCGAGCGAGGGTACGGCGTCGACGGCGGAGTCGGAGTCGGGGCGGGTGACGGCGGCGAGGGCCCCGAGGACGCCGAAGGCGGCGACGGCCGCCGCTCCGAGCGGCCGGTGGCGCAGGGCGAGGAGTCCCACGCCGAGGGCGAGGACGGCGAGGAGCAGCAGGATGCCGAGCTGGAGGACGGTCTTGTCGCTCTCGCCGAAGGCACGGATCGCCCACTCCTTGAGGGCCGCCGGTGTCCGGTCGACGACGGCGCCGCCGACGGCCGGGACGGGGCCCGCCTCGGGGCGCACCCGGGCGGCGACGAGGTCGGCGACGGCCAGGGAGACGTACGCCGAGACGAGGCCGCCGAGCGCGGCGAGGAGCCGGTCGGTGCGGGTGGGTTCGTACGGTTCGGGGCGCGGCTCGGGCGCGGTCCTGGTGGCGTTCATGAGGGGAGTGTCGGCATGCCCGGCCGTCCGGGCGGGCCGCGTCACCCGTATGGGTCTCAGCGCGTGTCCGGATGCTCGCCCGGGGTCGCCAGGTCCTCCACGGCTCCGACGCCGACGACCGCGCCGGTGGACCTCCTGCCGCGGCGCAGGCGGCGTTCGAGCCAGGAGGCGAAGGTGGTGAGGGCGAAGTTGAGGGCGACGAAGACGACGGCGACGACGGTGAAGCAGGCGATCGTGTTGGCTCCGTAGTTGGCGCTCATCGGGCGTACGGAGGCGAGGAGTTCGGAGAAGCCGAGCATGGCGCCGCCGAGGGCGGTGTCCTTGACGATGACGACGAGCTGGCTGACGAGGGCGGGGAGCATGGCGGTGACGGCCTGCGGCAGCAGGACGTACGTCATGGTCTGGCCCTTGCGCATGCCGATGGCCTGGGCGGCGTCGGTCTGGCCGGCGGGGAGGGCGAGGATGCCGGCGCGGACGACCTCGGCGAGCACGGAGGCGTTGTAGAGGACGAGGCCGGTGACGACGGCGTACAGGGGGCGGGTGTCGGGGCTGATGTCGGTGAACTCGGAGTAGGCGGCGTTCGCGAAGAGCATCAGGATCAGGACGGGGATGGCCCGGAAGAACTCGACGACGGTGCCGGCGGTGGCGCGCACGGTGCGGTGGTCGGAGAGCCGGAGGATGCCCAGGAGCGCGCCGAGGGGCAGGGCGATGACCATGGCGAGCGCGGCGGCGATCACGGTGTTCTTCAGGGCGGGCAGGAGGTACGTCTCCCAGACGCGGGGGTCGGTGAAGAACGGCGCCCACTTGGACCATTCGAGCTGGCCCTTGTCGGCGAGGCTCGCCACGACCCACCACACGACGGCGGCGAGGGCGACGAGGAACAGCAGCGTCCAGAGGAGGTTGCGGCGCCGGGCGCGGGGCCCGGGGACGTCGTAGAGGACGGTGGGCTTGTCCTTCACCGTTTCACCGCCGCCTTCTTGGCGACCCAGCCGAGGAGGAGGCCGGTCGGGAGGGTGAGGCAGAGGAAGCCGACGGCGAAGATCGCGGAGATGAGGATGAGCTGGGCCTCGTTCTCGATCATCTCCCGCATGAGCAGGGCCGCTTCGGCGACGCCGATGGCGGCGGCCACGGTGGTGTTCTTGGTGAGGGCGATGAGGACGTTGGCGAGGGGGCCGACGACGGAGCGGAAGGCCTGCGGGAGCACGATCAGCCGCAGCACCTGGGGGAAGCTGAGGCCGATGGCGCGGGCGGCCTCGACCTGTCCGAGGGGGACGGTGTTGATGCCGGAGCGGAGGGCCTCGCAGACGAAGGCGCTGGTGTAGGCGGTGAGGCCGAGGACGGCGAGCCGGAAGTTGATGGCGGTGAACCGGTCGGCGCCGAGGGTGACGCCGAGGGTCTGGAAGAGGCCGAGCGAGGTGAAGACGATGATGACGGTGAGGGGGATGTTGCGGACGATGTTGACGTAGACGGTGCCGAAGCCCCGCATGAGGGGGACGGGGCTGACCCGCATCGCGGCCAGCAGCGTCCCCCAGACGAGGGAGCCGATCGCGGAGTAGACGGTGAGCTGCACCGTCACCCAGAAGGCTCCGAGCAGGTCGTACCCCTGGAGGAAGTCGAACACGGCGGCCTGCTCACTGGACGATGACGCCGATCTTCGGGGCGGGTTCGTTCTGGTAGCCGGCGGGGCCGAAGTTCTTCTTGACCGCCGCGTCCCAGGAGCCGTCGGCGACCATCTTCTCCAGGGCGGTGTTGATCTTGGCCTTGAGGTCGCTGCCCTTCTGCACGCCGATGCCGTAGTTCTCGTTGCTCATCTTGAAGCCGCCGAGCTTGAACTTGCCCTTGAACTCGGGCTGCGCGGCGTATCCGGCGAGGATCGAGTCGTCGGTGGTGACGGCGTCGATGACCCCGTTCTCCAGGCCGGTCAGGCACTCGGAGTAGCCGCCGTACTCCTGGAGCTGGGCGTCGGGGGCGATCTTGTCCTTGACGTTCTGCGCGGAGGTGGAGCCGGTGACCGAGCAGAGCTTCTTGTTGTTCAGGTCGGACGGCTTCTTGATCGAGTCGTCGTCGGCGCGGATCAGGACGTCCTGGTGGGCGAGGAGGTAGGGACCGGCGAAGTCGACCTTCTCGGCCCGCTTGTCGTTGATCGAGTACGAGGCCGCGATGAAGTCCACGTCGCCGCGCTGGAGCAGCGTCTCCCGGTCGGCGCTCTTCGCCTCCTTCCACACGATGTCGGACGGGTCGTGGCCGAGCTGCTTGGCGACGTACGTCGCCACGTCCACGTCGAAGCCCGTGTAGGTGCCGTCGGGGGTCTTCAGGCCGATGCCGGGCTGGTCGAACTTGATGCCTACGGTGATCTTGTCGCCGTCGTCGTGGTCGCGGAGCGCCGCCGCCCCGTTCGCGAATCCGGCGGAGGTGAAGGAGAGGACGACGGCCGCGGCCACGGCGACGGTGGCCCTGCGGGTCCTGAGCGGGTTCATGAGGATCACCCCTGGAAGCTGCTGGTCGGGCGACCGGGCGAACGGCCGCGGCTCGGTGACGAGGTCTCGGACGGGTCAGTGGTGGAGGATCTTGGAGAGGAAGTCCTTGGCGCGCTCGGTGCGCGGGTTGCTGAAGAACTCGTCCGGGGTCGTCTCCTCGACGATCCTCCCGTCGGCCATGAAGACGACGCGGTTGGCCGCGGAGCGGGCGAAACCCATCTCGTGGGTGACGACCACCATCGTCATGCCGTCCCGGGCGAGCTGCCGCATGACCTCAAGGACCTCGTTGATCATCTCGGGGTCGAGCGCGGAGGTCGGCTCGTCGAAGAGCATCACCTTCGGATCCATGGCGAGGGCGCGGGCGATCGCCACGCGCTGCTGCTGGCCCCCGGAGAGCTGGGCCGGGTACTTGTCGGCCTGCGAGGCGACCCCGACCCGGTCGAGGAGGGCGCGGGCCCGCTCCTCGGCCTCCCGCCGGTCCTTCTTCCGGACCTTGATCTGGCCCAGGGTCACGTTGCCGAGCACCGTCTTGTGGGCGAAGAGGTTGAAGGACTGGAAGACCATGCCCACGTCGGCCCGCAGGGCCGCCAGTTCACGGCCCTCGGCGGGCAGCGGCCGCCCGTCGACGACGATCTCGCCGGCGTCGACGGTCTCCAGGCGGTTGATCGCCCGGCACAGCGTCGACTTCCCCGAGCCGGACGGCCCGATGACGACGACGACCTCGCCGCGGTGGATCGTGAGGTCGATGGCCTGGAGCACGTGGAGGGGGCCGAAGTGCTTGTCGACCCCGCGCAAGACGACGAGCGCGTCGCCGCCGTCCGGGACGGGCATGGCACCCTCCAGGGTCACGCCCCCGCTTGCCGCTCCCTCCTCACGTTCATGCTCCGCCCTCGGCCCGGCGCGCGCACTCCGGACGACGGGCGTACGGAAGGTGACCGGGCGCCCACCCTTCGCTCCGGCACCCGGTCGGTCCTCCCGGATCCTGCGTCCGGGGGCGGGCGGGCCCACACTGGGGGTGGGAGCCGAGTGCGCGAGGAGGGTCCGCCATGAGCAGAGCCGCACCCAAGGTCAGCACGTTGCCGCAGGAGCACCGGGAGCGCCTGATGGCCTTCGCCGAGGACGTGTACTTCGATTCCGGCCACCGCCTCTTCGAGGAGCAGCAGCACGCCGACCGGTTCTGGATCGTCAAGACGGGCGCGGTGACCCTCGACGCGAAGGTGCCCGGCCGGGGGGCGCCCGTGATCGAGACCCTGCGCCACGGTGAGTTGGTGGGGCTGTCCTGGCTGTTCCCGCCGTACCTGTGCCAGTCGGGTGCCGAGGCGATGACCCCGGTGCGGGCGTACGAGTTCGACGCCCCGGCCGTCCGGTCGATGTGCCACTCCGACACGGAGTTCGGCGCGTCGGTCACGTTCTGGGTGGGGTCGATCCTCGCCCACCGTCTCCATGTGACCCGGGTCCGCCTCCTCGACCTGTACGCCCCGCACGGGAGCGGCATCCTGGCCTGACCGGCACCCGCGGGAACGGCCCCGGCCCGGGCCCCTCGGCCCGGGCCCCGGACGGTACGGTGGAGGCGCAGCACTGCACGCCCCCGTACGATCCCGTACGCGGACTCCGGCGAGGAGCGGCGAGGCCCGCATGAGCGACCCGACGACGGCCCGCGAGGCGATCGCCCTCGTCACCGACGACTTCCGCGAACTGCTCTTCGACGAAGGCCCCTTGACCGGTGACGGGCCGATCGGCTGGCCCGGCTACTCGGCCGCGCACGCCCGCGCCGGCGAGCGCACCGGCGAGACCGAGTCGGTGGTCTGCGGCACCGCCGTGGTGGGCGGGGTGACGGCGGTACTGATCTCCTTCGAGTTCCGGTTCCTCGGCGGGTCCCTCGGGGAGCGGACGGGCGCACGCGCGGCCGCCGCCCACGCCCTGGCCCGGGAGCGCCGGCTGCCCGTCGTCGTCCTGCCGGCCACCGGCGGCAGCCGGATGCACGAGGGCATGCGCGCACTGCTCCAACTCCAGTACCTGGCGCGCGAGTCGGAGCTGACCCGGGCCGCCGGGCTGCCGCAGGTCGCGGTCCTGCGGGACCCGACCACGGGCGGCGGCTGGGCCACGCTCGGCGCGGGCTCCGACATCGTCCTCGCCCTGCCCGGCGCCCAGGTCGCCTTCGCCGGCTCCCGGGTGCGGCCGCCGGACGCGGACCCGGCGGCGTACACCGCCGAGGCGCAGCTCGCCCACGGCCACGTCGACGCGATCGTGCCGCCCGCCGCGCTGCGCGAGACCCTCGGGCGCTGGCTCTCGCTGCTGGTCCGCCCCGCCGAGGGCCCGGTCGCGCCACCGTACGCGCTCGGGGACCCGGGAGCGCCGCCCGCGCCGAGCGGGCGGGAGGCCGTCGCGCGCGCCCGGCACCCGGACCGGCCCCGCGCCGCCGCGTACCTGGACGCCCACTTCACGCTGCGCGAGGAGATCTCGGGCGACCGCTGCGGGGGCGTCGACCCGGGCATGCGGTGCGGCTTCGGACGGCTCGCCGACGGCCGTACCGTCGCCTACGCGGCGCAGTGCGGCACCGCGACCCGCCCGGCCGGTTTCCGCACGGCGGCCCGCCTCGTGCGCCTGGCCGGCCGCCTCGGCGTCCCGGTGCTCACGCTCGTCGACACCCCGGGCGCCGCGAACGACCCGGCGGCGGAACGCGCGGGCGCGGGGACCGCGATCGCCGACCTCTTCGCCGCGGTCGCCTCGGCCCGGACCCCGCTCACGTCGCTGCTCATCGGGGAGGGCGGTTCGGGCGGCGCGCTCGCCCTCGCGGCACCGGGCAACACCTGGGCCACGCCGGACAGCTACTTCTCCGTCATCGCCCCCGAACTGGCCACGGCGATCCTCAAGCGCCCTCCGGAGGAGTCCCCGACGACGGCCGACCATCTGCGCCTCCGCCCGGCGGACCTGGCCGCGCTGGGGGTGGTCAGGGGCATCGTGGGAGCGGCGGGGTGAGCCGCGACGGGTGAAGGGAGCCGTCGGCCAGCGGCCGGTCGACGAGCTCCGTCACGCTGCTCCTCCCGGCTGCGCCACACCGGTCGAGGCTCACACCGCGCCACGCCCGTCCCGGCTCTTCTCCTCCCGGTCCTCGCGGCTGCCGGGAGGGCGGTCGATCTCCAGCCAGACCACCTTGCCCACGGCTCCCGGGCCCTTGTCGCGGCTGCCCCAGGCGCCGGCGAGCCGGTCCAGGACCAGCAGGCCGTGCCCGCCGGGCAGTCCCGGCGACCGTGGGGTACGGACGCGCGGATGGTCCGGGCTGCCGTCGGACACCTCCACCCGCAGCCGCCCCGCCGTGTGGCGCAGGACGAACTCCTCGGGGCCTCCGGCGTGCAGACAGGCGTTGGTGACGACCTCCGAGACGAGCAGCAGGACGTCCTCGACCCGCTCCTCCGCCTCCTCGCCGTCCGCCGGGATCCACCCCCAGTCGGTCAGGGCCCGCGCCGTGAAGTCCCGGCAGCGCGAGACGACGCCGCGCGTGCCGTGCAGCACGAGCCTGCGGATCTGGTCCGGGGGCCCCGCAGCGCCGTCAGCCATGGGCTTCTCCCGTGTCCCGCGGTCCGGCCTGCTCGTCGGCCAGCGCCTCGGCGGCGTCCTCGTACACCCGGAACACGGTCCGGGCCCCGGTGATCTCGAACATCCGGGACACCGGCGGCCGGAGCCCGGCGAGGTCCAGGGTCCCGCCGGTCTCCCGCAGCCGCACGCGCGCCCTCAGCAGTTCGTTCAGACCGGTCGAGTCGCAGAAGGCGAGGTCCGAGCAGTCGACGACGACCCTTCGGGCGCGGGCGCAGTCCTCGAGCGCGCGGCGCAGCGGGGCGACGGTGTCGTGGTCGAGCTCGCCGCCGAGGCCGAGGACCACGACCTCGTCGGACGTCCCGGCCCCGACCCTGACGACGAACCGCTGCCCCGTGCCCCCGTCGGCGCCCATGGCCACGCGCCCACCTCCTTCTCTCCCCACCCAGTCTCGGCCACGCGTGCGGAATCGACCTCCGCTGGGCTCCGGCCGGGCGTGTCCGCACCCCGCCGTCAGCGGGGCTGGACCGCGCCGTCGTAGACGTGGTCCGGGGTCACGACCGACGTGATCGCGCGGGCCAGCAGCGTGGAAGGCTCCTGCCCCTGGCTGAGGCTGTCCGTGTTGATCATGATCACCAGCGTGGCGTCCTTCTCCGGCAGGTACACCGTGACCGTCTCGTACCCCGGAATCGAGCCGTTGTGCCCGATCCAGCCGTTGGCGTCGAAGATGCCGAGGCCGTAGCCGAGGCCGGGGACGCCCGTGGGGATGAACCGGAGACGCTGCGCCTGCGTCTCGGGGCTCAGCAGCTCGCCGGTGGCGAGGATCTTCGCCCAGCGCCGCAGGTCGCGCTGGTCGGAGATCATCGCCCCGGCCGCCCACGCCCAGCTGGGGTTCCAGTCGGTGCTGTCCACGGTCGAGCCGTCGAGCGTCTGGTTCGTGTAGCCGCGGGGGTGCGGCTCGGGGAACTCGGGCCCGCTCGGGAGGAGCGTGTGGCGCAGGTGGGCCGGGCGGAGCACCCGGTTGCGGAGGAACTGCGCGAGGGGCTGTCCGCTGACCTTCTCGACCACCAGGCCGAGGAGCACCAGGTTGCTGTTCGAGTACTCGAACTTCTCGCCGGGCCGGAAGGTGTTCTTGTGCTTGAAGCCGTACGCGAGCGACTGCTCCGGCGTGAAGTAGCGCTGCGGGTCGCTGAGCAGGTCGTGGATGAAGTCCGGGTCGGAGGTGTAGGGGAAGAGGCCGCTGCGCATCTCGGCGAGGTGCCGCAGGGTGATCCGGTGACCGTTCGGCACGCCGTGGACGTAGCGGGCGATGGGGTCGTCCAGCCTGATCCGGTGGTCGTCGACGAGCTTCAGGAGCGCCGTGACGGTGAAGGTCTTGGTCTCGCTGCCGATGCGGATGTAGCCGTCGGTGGACATCGGCTCGCCGGTGGTCTTGTCGGCGACGCCCGTCGCGCGGACGTAGCTGCCCTGGCCGGGGATCCAGAGGCCGACGGCGACCCCGGGGATGCCGGCCTGCGCGCGGACGTCCGCGATGGCCTTGTCGAGCCGGGCGGTGAGCTCGGGGCCGAGTCCGCCCGGCGGGCAGTCGTCCTCGCCGTGCCCGTCGACGCCCACGGCGGGGGCGGCGACCGGGGCCGCGTGCACGGCGGCGGCGGGCGTGGCCGCGATCGGGGCGAGGACGGAGGCCACGAGCAGCGTCGCGGCGAACAGCCGCCGGGAGGGGGTACGTCGCATGAGGGGGGAGCCTCTTCCGGGTCAGGAGAGCTTCGGGACGGCCACATCACCACCGGAGCCGCCGTGTCGGCCCCTCCTCGGGGCGGCCCTGCGGCGAGTCCACCCGTACGGGGGCGTCGGATGCCCGGTGCCGGATAATGACAGCCCCGACACCTGGAGACGAAGGACCGATGACGCTCACAGTGGGCCGCAGGGTGAGACTGACGGCCGATCTCCGGCTGGCCGGGCACGTCGTCCCCGCCGAGGCCGCGGACACGGAGGCGGGCGCGGGCTTCCTGGTCCTGCCGGCCGGCGTCGAGGGCACGGTCGAGCGGGTCGACGAGGACCGGCCGCAGAGCCAGGAGGTCCGCGAGTACGAGCGGCTCAAGTCGCTGCTCGACGACTTCGGCCACCAGATGCCCCCCGGCAGCAGGCAGCAGCTGGAGGAGCAGGTCGGCTCCCTGGAACCCGCGTGGGTCGCGTACCGGGATCGGAAGCTCCGGCTGACGGTCCGGGTCCGGTTCGACAACTGGTTCGTCCTGGACGACGCCCCCGGGGACCTCTTCGTCTCCCTCTGACGCCGGTTGCCTCTCTCCGGCTTCGACCGCCGGTTTGCGGGTTCCGCAAGTTTCTTTGCCACTCCTCCTCCCCCGGGCCGAGTCTGGACGGCGTCCGCACTTGTCGAAGGGGGAGATTCACGTGCTCACGACGTCCCTGCCCGCCCCACCCGCCCCACTGAGTCCACGCAGGCGCTGGACGGTGCTCGCGGTCTGCGCGCTCAGCATGTTCCTCGTCGGCGTCGACGCCACCATCGTCAACGTGGGCCTGCCCGAGATCGGGCGGGGCCTCGACGTGGGCACCCGCGGCCTCGAATGGGTCGTCGACGCGTACACCGTGGTCATGGCCGGTCTGCTCATCGTCGCCGGCGCCCTCGCCGACCGCCTCGGCCGCCGCCGGGTCTTCCGGTACGGGCTGCTCGTCTTCGGTCTGGCCTCCCTCGCGTGCGCCCTCGCCCCCTCGCTCGGCGTGCTGGTGGCCGCCAGGGCCGTCCAGGGGATCGGGGCCTCGATGCTGAGCCCGGTGGCCCTGGCGATCGTGGTGAACGCGATGCCCGACCCCCGGGAGCGGGCCCGCGCGATCGGCGTGTGGGCCTCGGTGTTCGGGCTGAGCATGGCGGCGGGCCCGGTCACCGGCGGGGCGCTGATCGGCGCGTTCGGCTGGCGCGCGGTGTTCTGGTTCAACGTGCCGGTGGTGCTCCTCGCCCTCGTCCTGGTCGCGCTGTTCGTGCCGGAGTCCCGTGGGCAGCGCGCCCGGCGCCTCGACCTGCCGGGCCAGGTGCTCCTCACCGCGGTGCTCGGCCTCACCGTCGGTCTGCTCATCGAGGGCCCCCACATCGGCTGGACGTCGCCCACGGCACTCGTCGGGTACGTGCTGACCGCGGCGGCCGCGGCCGCCTTCGTGCGGGTCGAACTCCGGCGCGACGAGCCCCTGATGGACCTCGGCCTGTTCCGCCGCCCGCCGTTCGTCACGGCGGTGCTCGGCGCCACGGCGGTGTTCGTCGCCCTCAACGTGACGCTGCTGCTCAGCACCCTCTACCTCCAGCAGGCCCGTGGCTGGACGCCGCTCGCGAGCGGCGCCGCGACGCTGCCCATGGCGCTCGGGGCCACGCTGTGCGCGCCCTGGTCCGGAGTCCTGGTGGGGCGCGTCGGGCCCCGCCGACCGCTGCTCCTCGCGGGCGGGTTCACCGCCGCCGGCGGTCTGTGCCTGGCCCGCCTGGACGGCCACACGGACCTGCGGCTGCTCCTGGTGGCCTTCCTGCTGATCGGGATCGGGTTCGGGTTCGCCAACGCCCCGCTGACGAACGCCGCGGTCGGCGGGCTGCCGCCGTCCCGGGCCGGAGTGGCGGGGGCGATCACGTCCACCTCGCGCCAGGTCGGCGTGGCGGTCGGCATCGCCGTCGCCGGCGGCCTCGTCGCGGGCGCGGACCCGGCGGGCCTCGCCGCGGCGAGCCGTCCGGGCTGGCTGATCGTGTCGGCGTGCGGGCTCTTCCTCCTCGTCGCGGCCCGCACGGCGCCCCGGCCCTAGGGACCGTCAGATGCCGGGCCCGTAGCCGGGGTCCGGCTGTCGCGGATGCCACCAGGCCGCGAGCCCCCACAGCGCGAGGCCCGCGACGGCGACGCAGACGAGCGCCGCCACCCAGGGCCGGAGCCGCCGGACGGCCGCCGCCCAGGTCAGCGGCGGGACGACGAGACCGGCGAAGAGGATGAGCGGCAGGTCGACGAGGATCACGCCCCAGTCGCGGGCGTGCGCCTCGAAGCCGCCGTCGATGCTGTACGCGGCCCTGGGCAGCGCGAAGGCGCCCGCGACCGCGACGCCGACGACGGCGAGCAGGCAGCCGACGGCGCTCTCGGCCCGGTCCCGTGATTCCTGTGACGGGTTCTCGCTCATGCCCGGGACGGACGCCGGAGGGCGGCGCCCGGTTCCGTGTTGTACCGGTGCGTCCACCGGGCCGGGACGACGGCCGTGAGCACGAGTCCGTCGCGTACGAGCCAGCGGCCGGCGAAGTGGTCGTGCCGGGTGCGGCCGGCGACGAGGAGCCGGGCGGTGAACGAGCCTCCGGGGTCCTGGCCAGGGCGGCGGCGCGGTGGCCCGCGCGGTGCGTCATGCTGCCGGCCCCGGCGGACGCGCCCTCATGGCGGGCCCGCTCCCCCGCGCCTCCGGACGGCCGTACCGCTCCCCCGCGCCTCCGGACGGCCGTACCGCTCGCCGACGCGACGGACGCGGGTCACGATGGCTTACGGGAACCTGCCGGGGGGCGAGCCAGTGCTGGAGGCACGCGTGGCGCACCACCGCACCACCACCGACGTCCTGATCGTGGGCGCCGGCCCGGTCGGCCTGAGCGCGGCCGCCGAGCTGCGCCGGCACGGCGTGCACTGCCGTCTCGTCGACCGGCTGCAGGCCCGTCTCCCGTACGCCAAGGCGGTCGGGATCCAACCGCGCACCCTGGAGCTCTGGGACCGGATGGGTCTGGTCCGGGACGTCCTGGAGGCCGCCGTGCCGCTGCGCGGCCAGCTGCTGTACGTCGACGGCCGCGAGCAGGGCCGCATGGAGCTGGAGATGCCGCCCGAGGTGCCCTATGGGTTCGCCGCGCTGCCGCAGTACGAGACGGAGCGGCTCCTGGAGCGGTACGTCGCCCGGCTGGGGACGGTGATCGAGCGCGGCACCGAACTGGTGTCCTTCACCCAGGACCGGGACGGGGTGACCGCGCGACTGCGGACGGCGTCGGGCACCGACGAGGAGCTGCGGGTCCCGTATCTGATCGGCTGCGACGGCGCGCACAGCGTCGTGCGGAAGACGCTCGGCCTGTCCTTCGGGGGCGGGGCGTTCCAGGAGGCGTTCATGCTCGGCGACGTCGTGGCCGACTGGGACCTGCCGCACGACTACGGCGTCCGCTCGGTCCGCCGGGCGCCCGACGGTTCCCCCGGCGACACGCTGGTGTGCATCCCGCTGCCGGGGGCGGGGCGGTACCGGATGTCGATGAGGCTCCCGCAGGAGCTCGCCGGGGATCCGGGCGCGGACGCGCCGGACGGTGTGGCGCACGGTGTGACGGGCGGCCGGGTCCCGGGGCTCGCGGACCTCCAGGCGGTCGTCGACCGTCTGGCGCCGCGCCCCGCGCGGCTGTCGGGGCTGCGCTGGTCCTCCGTGTTCCGCATCAGCCACCGCATCGTCGACCAGTACGGGCGGGGCCGGGTCTTCGTGGCGGGCGACGCGGCGCACATCCATCCGCCCACCGGCGCGCAGGGCATGAACACGGGTGTGCAGGACGCCTGCAACCTGGCCTGGAAGCTCGCCCTGGTGGTGCGGGGCGACGCCGGGCCCGAGCTGCTCGCCACCTACGACGCCGAGCGCCGCCCGGTCGGCGAGGAGGTCGTCGGCCGGACCGTGCGGCACGCCGTGAAGGGGATCGACGCCGATCCCGAGGACCGGCGGACGCTGCTCCTGCGCGAGGCGCAGCTGCTCGTCGGCTACCGGGGCGGGCCGCTGTCCGGTGCTCCGTACGGCCCCGAGGACGCCCCGCAGCCGGGCGACCGCGCCCCGGACTGCGGGGGCCTGACCACCCCGGTCGCCGTCTATCCGCTGCGGCTCCTCGACGTGCTGCGGGGGCGCCCGGGGCACGTGGTGCTGCTGTACGGGTCGGACGGGGGCGAGCTGGCGGCGGCGGCCGAGGCCGTCCGGGCGACGGGCGGCGCCCCGGCCGTGGTGATCCTCGCGGGCGGGACGGGGCCGGCCAGGACCACCGGAGCGGACGGGACCGGGACGGACGGGTCCGTCCCACCGGACGGTTCCGCCGGTCCCCCGGCCCCCGCCGTGCCCGTGTACCTAGACGCCGCCGGGGAGTTCGCACGGCTCTATCTCCCCGACGGCGCCACCGGTTTCCTGGTCCGTCCCGACGGGCAGCTGGGCGCCCGTTTCCCGCTCGCGGGTACCGCCGCCGCCCTGAGCGGCTTCCTCAGGGCCCTGTCCGTGCGGCGGGACGCCCCGCTACGGGACCCAGTGGTTGCCTGAGGCCGTGATCATGACCTGGAGCTGGATGCTGGCCGAGAAGTAGCTGCTCGTATCGACCGGGGTCGCCACCATCTTGTTCCACAGGGCGTCGAGCCAGGCCTGGCTGCCCGGGTCGGTCATCGCCGCCACCGCGAACGGGGCGAAGAAGGCGGCCTCGCTGCCCGAGGAGATCTGGGTGCCGTTGAGCTTGTAGCCGACGGCGATCTTGTTCGGGTCGCCGCCGGTCTTCGTCTTGATCCAGCCGTTGACCTTGCGGGCGGCGGCGAGGGAACCGGTGTCGCCGCTGGTCACGGCGTCGTCGGCGATGCGCCAGGGCGTGCGGCAGGCGTTCCACCAGTAGGCGCCGTCGTTCGGGTCCTCCAGGACCTCCCCGGGGGCGGGCTTGGGCGTGGTGTTGGTGTCGACGACGAAGTCGGGCAGGAGTCCGGTGCCGGAGGCGTACGTGGACTGGAGGCGGGAGATCTGCGTCTGGTGGGCGCTGCGCACCGCGTCCCAGGTGGTGTCGCCCGAGGCCGCGCGGAAGGCGCGGAAGTGGTCGATCATCCAGTCCGAGGTGCGGGAGATGTAGTAGTACTGGTCGCCCGAGCTGCTCCAGTCGCCCAGCTTCAGGAGCTTGGTCGTGGAGTTGACCTCGTCCTTCTTGATGGCGGCGATGTGCTTGAGCGCGAGGTCCTTGTAGTTGTACGTGCCGGTGCTGCCCCACTGCTTGTCGGCGAGGAGCAGGCCGTAGGCCACGTCCATGTCGCCGTCGGTGGCGCCGTCCCCGCCGTTGACGCTCTTGCAGGCGGTGTCCTGTTCGGCGGCGAGGAGGTTCGGGTTGACCGAGGAGGGGTGGTCGATCTTCCACTTGACGAGGCCGTCGAAGATCTTCTTGGCGTCCGGGTCGGCGCCCGCCATGGTGGCGGTGACGACCATGCCGTACCCCTGCGCCTCGGCAACGTACGGGTGGTCGGCGTCGGGCGAGATGATCTGGTACCAGCCGTTGCCGCAGTTCTGGCGGACGAACGCGGCCTTCCACTTGTTGTAGTAGTCGACGACCTTCTGGTCGAGGGCGGACTGACTGCCGGTCGGCTTCAGGATGCCGGCGGCGTAGGGCTTGAGGTGGCTGCCGAACGGGACGGCCGGTCCGCCGCCTCCCCCGCCGCCGGTGGTGGGCGCTCCGTACACCTCGAACTCCCAGAGGGAGTAGCCGTACGCCGTGCCGCGGCCCGTGCCGTACATCCGGACGTACCGGCCGCTGCCCGAGACCGTGAGGTCGTCGGTGGCGCCGTCACCGGCGCCGGTGGAGTAGACGTCCGTCCAGGTCGAACCGTCGGCGGACGTCTGGATGCGGTACGCCTTGCCGTACGCGGCCTCCCAGTTGAGCTTCACCCGGGAGATCGTGTGCTGGGTGCCGAGGTCGATCCGTATCCACTGCGGGTCGACCCCTTCGACGCTCGCCCAGCGGGTGGCCGTGCTGCCGTCCACGGCGAGGCCCGGGCCGAAGGCCGAGGTCTCGACGGACGAGGCCGCCACCTGCTTTCCGCCGGACACCAGGCCGTCGGCGGCCTGCGCCTGCGGCATGACCGTCAGGGGCAACGCCAGCAGACCCGCGAGTCCGAGAAGCGTGACGCTTCGTCGACGCATGTCAACTCCCTTTCCCTCCATGGTCCCTCCCTCGCCAATGGTTAGGAAATGTTCCTAACCATCGGGCACGGAGAGTAGAGAGACCGTCCGCCCCGCGCAAGACCCCCGGCACCGGTGAACTCAGCCGCGCGCGGCCCGCAGCGCCGTGTGGACCGACCAGACGACCGAGACCAGCGGCACGGCCACCACCGCGCCCACGACGCCGGCGGCGATCGAGCCGGCGATCACCGAGATGGCCACGACCAGCGGGTGCAGCCGCACCGCCCAGCTCATGACCAGCGGGTGCAGCAGGTGCCCTTCGATCTGGCCGATGACCACGATCAGGGCGACGACGATCGCCGCCACCAGCGGGCCCTGCGAGGCGAGCGCGACGACGGCGGCGACCGCGAGGGCGATCGGCGAGCCGATCAGCGGGATGAAGGCGGCGAGGAACTCCAGGAGGGCCAGCGGCACCGCGAGCGGGACGCCGAGGGCCCAGAGCGCGATCCCGACGAGCACCGCGTTCACCGCGGCCACCAGGACGATGCCGTGCGTGTAGCCGGTGAAGGTGCGCCAGGCCGCACGCCCGCCGATGCCGACCCGGTCGCGCACCGACGCCGGCAGCTGCTCCTGGAACCACGCCCATTGCCGGTCGCCGGAGTGGATGAAGAACACGGCGGAGAACAGGCCGAGGGCAAGGGTGGTGAGGACGGCGACGACGTGTCCGGCCCCGCTCATCGCCTCGCTGAGCAGGGTCGAGCGGTGGCTGGAGAGGAAGTCCCCGATCTTCGACTGCAGGCCGGAGAGCGCGTCGGGGTCGAGGCGGAACGGCGGGCGTTCCAGCCAGTCCTCGATCCGGCCGATGCCGTCCCGGAACTCGCGCACCAGCGTGGTCCGCTCCCCCGCGACGGCCTCGCCGACCAGCGCGAGCACCCCGAGGACGAGCACGATGCCGCCGAGCAGGGTGAGGGCCACCGCCAGGGCGCGGGGCAGTACCCGGGCGACCAGGTCGGCGACGGGCCGGAGCAGCGCGGTGATCACCAGGCCGAGGAAGACGGCCACTCCGATCTCGTGGAAGCGCCCGAGCACCGCGAACAGGGCGTAGACGAGGAGGCCGACGACGAGCACCCGCCACGCGTAGGCGGCGGCCGTACGGAGGAGGGGGGAGACCGTCGGGGGTGTGGCTGGCAGCATGGCCATCGACGTACCACCGCCGGACCGTCGGGCCACGCGCGGAGCACGGGATTCCCCCGACCCGGTCCCGTCATTCGGCCGTCCGGTGTGCACAATGGTCCCCGATTCCGGCGTCTTCACTTTCGGGGGAACGTGACGTGTCCAGACTGAACCGGTGGTGCCTCGTCCTCGCCGTGGCCGCTCCTCTCGCGCTCTCGGGGTGCAGCAGCGAACCGCCGCCCCTCGAGTTCGGCGCGGCGAAGCCGTCGGGCCCGCGGCTGGCCGCGCGCCCGCCCGCGAACGCCTCGCTGACGCTCGGTCAGTGGCCGAACGCCTGCGAGGTGCTGAGCGACGAGGAGATCCGGGCGATCCTCCCGCAGGCGAAGGACGTGGCGCGGGAGCCGGTGAAGGTCACGATCATCGACTTCAGCCCCCTCTCCGAGTCCGCGCCGGGCACGACCGGCGACGTCCCGGCGGGCGGCTGCGAGTTCAGGTTCGGGCTGCCGGCCGCGTACGAGAGCGCCCACAACAGCAGCGTCAAGGTCACCTTCACGGCCATCGCCGATCCCGCGCTCGTGGAGCGGAACTACGCCGAGGACCTGACGTCCGCGAAGAAGCGGGCGGCCGAGGGCACGTACAAGAAGGAGTTCCGGGACCTGGGCACCTCGCTGGGCACCGAGGGCTGCTTCCTGCCGGACGTCTCCGACGGTCCCACCTGCCACCAGGGCCCGTACCAGTTCGAGGTGAGCGGCCTGTCCACCGCGGACGGCGTCGGCGAGTACCCCGAGTCGGAGCGCAACTGGAGCGCGAAGGTCCTCACGGAGGTCGTACGGACCCTGGGTCCCCGCATGCGATGACGGTGACGGGCCCGGTCCCGGCGACCGCCGCGACCGCGTCCCGGTCGTGGTCGGTCCACTCCAGGAGGCGCAGGCCCTCGTGGCCTCCGGCCTTGAACCGGGCCTCGCCGCGCACCCAGAGGCGCAGCAGCGCCGCGCCGGGGTCGGGCCCCGCCTCCGCCTCGCGCAGAGCGCCTCCGGGGAGGAGCCGCCGCAGCACGGGGAGGGGGCCGGGCCTGCGCGCCGCGGGTTCCACGTCGATGCCGAGCGGGCCGGGGCCGACGGCCGCCGCCGCGAGGCCGTCGGCGTGGCTCAGGCTGACGCCGGTCCCGGGCCGGCGGCTCAGGTACGGGCGGCCGTGCCCGGGCCGGCGGCACTCCTCGCAGAACTGGTCCGGGCCCGAGGCCCGTGGCGGGAGCCCGGTGAACCGGGACACGCAGAGCCGGACGAGGAGACGGGCCGCGAGGACGTCGTCGCGGCGGCTCGGTACGCGTATCCGGTCGAGCCGTCGGCGTTCCCAGCGGGCGAGCAGGCCTTCGTGCAGGTCGGGATGGTCCAGGACCTCCCGGGTGGTCGCCACGACGGCCAGGGCCGTCACCGGCGGCGCGGGGTCACGGCGCGGCACTCAGGAAGCGCTCCTGGACGCGGCCGATGGTGCGGAAGTCGTCGATGGTGACCTCCTGGAGGTCGATGGAGCTGCCGGAGAGCTCCTCCAGGAGGTCGATGAACTCCAGGAAGTCCATGGAGTCGATGAGCCGGGCCTCGATGAGGTCCTCGTCGGCGTCGATCGGCCCGTCGAGACCGGGGTTCTTCTCGTGGAGCCACGCGGCGATGGGATCCATGGGGTGGTGACGCTCCTTGCTGTGGGACGAAGGGGGGCGGTACGGGGACGGGCTAGACGCTCGCCTCGCGCAGCCGGTCGAGGGCCTGTTCGGGGGTGCCGTGGGCGAGGATCATCGCGTGCACCCAGCGCTCGACGCCGAAGGCGACGCAGGCGCTGTACGCGGGGCCTGCGGAGCCCGCGCGGATGCCGAGGCGCTCGCCGAAGAAGTTGCGGTGCCGGTTCACGGAGGCGATGGCGGTGCCGTCGGGGGCACTGAACTCGTGCTTGACGGGGTCGAGGGCCATCAGCCGGGCGCGGGAGCCGCCCTTGTCGTAGAACGGGTCGTCGGCCACGGCCCTGGTCAGTTCGAGGCCGAGGCGTGCGGCCGCCTCCTGGACGAACTCGGCGCCCTGGTCCAGGTGGTCGAGGGAGCCCTGCTGGGTGCCGAGGTAGAGGACCTCGCGCATGTGGAAGCCCCACAGGCGGCGCAGTCCGTCGTAGTGGGTCTCGTTGCGGAAGCAGCGGCCGGCGGCGGAGAGCCGGAGCCCGTCCTCGCCCACGTCCCGGCCCTCCAGGGAGAGCAGCAGGCCGTAGCAGGTGGCGGAGGGCAGGAGGTACCCGGTCGGCCGGAGCGGCAGTTCGCCGGGGGACTCCCCCGTCGCGAGCCCGTCGAGCGCGTCGGGGGCGAAGCGTCCGGCGGAGACGCCGAGGTGGGGGAAGTTGCGGAAGAAGTCGAGGCGCGCGAGGCCCTCCACGGAGAGCAGCGGCGGGCCCACGACCTCGGGGGCGGAGAGCCGCGTGGCGAGGCCGGTGAGGAGGGCGTCCAGACCGTGCAGCAGGGCGGTGCGGACCGGGTCGAGGGTGATCAGGCCGGCGCCGGGGCTCTTCAGGCCGCCGTCCGGCAGGACCGCGGTGCTGGGTGTGCTCATGGAAACGCTCCCTCTGGGCGTGGGCGAACAGTCAAGGCGTGGGGTCCTCGTCGACCACGGCACGGCGAAGAAGCCGCCTGATGCGCCATCAGGGACCGGACTGCGCATGGGGACACTAAGCCAGCTCACCGATGGTTGTCTAGACCAAAGCAGTCGCCACAAAGAGGCACGATCCAGCCCATCGGACCCTTGACTCCCCATATCGATGGGGCACTTGACAGAAGCGTTGGTCTAAACCAATTCTTCTGAACGACGTGGCCGCCTGACCTCCGGCCACCGCCTCTGGAGGGACTCCATGACGACACCCGCTCCGCACCGCCCCCCTCGCCGCCCCTATCTGCACCGGGCGGCGTCGGACCTGCCGTACTTCAGCGCGGACGGCGAGTCGTACCTCGCCCAGACGACCTTGCGGGAGCTGGGGAAGTCACGGCCGCTGCGGGTGCTGTCCGAGGCGGACTTCGCCCACTGGCAGACGTACGGTTACGTCGTCGTGCGTGAGGCGATCCCCGCCGAGGCCGCACGCCGCCTGCTCGACTTCACCTGGGACTTCCAGGGCCTCGACCCCGAGCGGCCGGAGAGCTGGTACGAGGACCGGCCGTTCCGCTCCGAACTGGACCAGCAGCTGCACGTGTACGGCTTCGTGGAGGCGTACCACCACCAGCTGCTCTGGGACAGCCGCCAGGCCCAGCGGGTGTACGACGCCTTCGTGGACGTCTGGGACTGCGAGGAGCTGTGGGTCACCCAGGACCGCCTCAACCTCAACCCGCCCAACGTGCGCAACCGCGACCGCGCGCTGATCGAGCCCACCGACCGGGGCTTCGACATCGAGCTGCACTGGGACATCGACACCACGCTCGGCGTCCCCCCGCAGCGGGTGCAGGGGATCATCGCGCTCAACGACACCACCCCCGAGTCCGGCGGCTTCCAGTGCTGCCCGGAGCTCTTCCGGCGCTTCGAGGAGTGGAAGCTCGGCCAGGCGGCCGACCGGGACCCGATCCGCCCCGACGTCGACCGGGCCGAGTTCCCCGTCGTACGCCCCGATCTGCGCCCCGGCGACCTGCTGATCTGGAACGGCCTCCTCGCCCACGGCGTGGCGCGCAACACCTCGGCGGACCAGGTGCGGGCGGTGCAGTACCTGTCGATGATGCCGGCCCTGGAGGAGCACACGAAGCTGCGCAGGTCCCGGGTGGAGTCCTGGCGGCACCTGCGCACCCCGCGCTGGAACCGCACCCTGGTGGGCGACCCCGTCCTGCACGAGTCCAAGCGCTACCCCACGGCCACCCTGAACGCGCTCGGCAGCCGCCTCCTCGGACTCACCTCCTGGCACGACACGGACACGGACACCGCGACCGGCGGGGACGAAGCCGCGCGCGGGGCCGAGGACTCGGGCGAGGAGTCGGCGTGCGCCGTGTCTGCCTGACCCTGCCCACCCACCGCTCCTGCCCCGAGACGATCCGGGCGGTCGCGGCGGAGGCCGCCCACGGCGCCCGCCACTTCGACGTCGAGGTCCACCTCCTGATCCTGGACTCCTCCGAGGCCCCGGTGCTCGCCGAGCACCGCCGCACGGTCGCCGCGCTCCCCCCGGCGCCCGGAGTGGTCGTCCACCACCTCGACGAGAGCGCGCAGCGGGACTTCCTGGGCCAGGTGGTCACCCGGTCCGGCGCCGCCGACCCGGACCGGCTCCTCGGTCTGATGCTGCCGAGCCGCGTCTCCTACGGGGCCTGCACCAACCGCGCCTTCCTGTTCGCGGAGGCGCTCGGCTGCGCGTCCACGCACCGGCGGGACTCCGACAGCCGCTACCAGCGGCTCGACGGGGAGCCGGTCTTCCCGTTCCACCACGAGCTGACGG
Source organism: Streptomyces sp. NPDC096079 (assembly GCF_040303145.1). NCBI lineage: Bacteria > Bacillati > Actinomycetota > Actinomycetes > Kitasatosporales > Streptomycetaceae > Streptomyces > Streptomyces sp. NPDC096079. The sequence continues at coordinate 16,654 of NZ_JBEOST010000019.1, read as the reverse complement.
CCCTCGGCCGGCCGGCCGCCGAGGTCGCGGGGCTCGTGTCCCGCAGCCGGCTCGACCCGGCGTGCGCCCACCGGCCGGTGGCTCTGGTCGGCGCCTCCTTCGTCGGCGAGATGTCCGTGGACGTCGCGGAGATCCACCGGCTCGACCCCCTCGTCTACGAGGACGTCATCGGCCTGTCCGTACCGGACGGCTATCCGGAGATCTGGCGCGGCAACCTGATCGCCGAGGCCTTCCGGGGTGCCGGGACCGCCGCGTTCACGGGTGACCTGACGACGCTCACCACCGTCAGCCCCACGCGGGTCGACATGTGCAACGTCGCCCTGGCCCGCGAGGTCTACGGCCGGGTGCCGCTGCCGCCCGCCACGGACACCATCGGCAGCGACTACTTCCTCCTCCATCTGGTGCACGACGCCCGGCTCCCCGGTGTTCTACACAACCGTCACATCGTCAACTTCCATACGGAGAAGCGCCGTTCGGACAGCGGTTTCCTCGCGTACCAGCTGCGGTTCGCGAAGTTCCTGCTCGCGGCGCCCCATCTGCACTCCGTGTACGCGGGGACGGCGGCGGCCGGCGACACCCTGCTCGACGGCGGCGGCGGGCTCCGTGCCTCCGCCGTCGCCGGCCTGGTCCGGGAGAGCACGCGGATCGACCCCCGGGAGAACGCCGGGCGTCTCGACGTCGTCGACCGCTCGTACCGCAAGCTCGGCGGCCGCTACGCCGAGGCCGCCGACTTCCTCTCCGCCCGCCGCGAGCGGCTCGTCGACGAAGTCCGTGCGGACATGGCGGAGTTCGGTCGGCTCATCGACGCCTGGGCGGACCTCGTCCGCGCGAGCCGGCACCACGGGGCGCTCACCGGGGGTCCGGCGTGACGAAGACCTACGCGATCACCGTCCGCCACTCCGGCGGGCAGGAGCGGCGGGGCCCCGTCACCATGGGCCAGGCCAACATGATCCGCTGCATGCTGCGGGACGAACCGGAGCACATCAACATCCACGCCGTGTGGCCGGTCCCCGACGGCACCCCGACGGAGTCCGTGATCGACGCCCTGCGCGCCCTCGTCGTCCGGCACGAGGCGCTGCGCACGACGTTCCCGCACGTGCCGGGCGAGGCCCCGCGCGAGCAGATCGTGGCGGCCGAGGGCGAGTTCACCGTCACGGTCCTCGACCACGCCGAGCACCCCCCGGAGGGGTACGCCGACGACGTGGCCCGCGGGGCCCGCGTCGACCGCTTTCATCTCGACCGGGACTTCGGGCTGCGGATCTCGCTCGTCGCCGTGGCCGGGGTCCCCCTGTACGTCGCGCTGGCGGCGAGCCACGCCGTCACCGACATCAGCGCCCTCTCCGTCCTGGAGGAGGACTGGCGCGAGCTCCTCGCCGGCCGCGCGCTTCCCGAGCCGACGGCCTTCACGCCGCTCGACCTCGCCGCCGAGGAGGCCACCCCGCGCGGGCTCCGCAGGTCGGAGGCGTCCCTGCGGCACTGGGAGCGGATCATCCGCACCGGCCCGCAGGCGATGTTCGCGGAGCCGGGAGCCGTCGGCACGGAGGTCGCGGCGGAGCAGCTGACGCTGCGCTCGCTGCGCGGGGCGCGGGCGCTCGCCCGCGTGGCCGAGCGCACCGGCGGCCTGCCGTCCACGGTGCTGCTCACGGCCTGGTGCGCGCTGGTCGCCCACCGCGCCGGCCAGTCCTCGTGCGTCGCCGCGGTCCCCACCTCCAACCGGTTCCTGCCGCGGCTCGCGCGCTCGGTGAACACCGTGTCCCAGGACGCGCTGCTCTCCCTGGACGTGCGGGTGCCGTCCTTCGACGCGCTGCTGCGCACCGCGTGGGGAGCGGCGCTCAACGCCTACCGGCACAGCCAGTTCGACGCGGTCCGGCTCTGGGAGATGATCGACGCCGTCACCCACGAGCGGGGCAGCCGCTTCGCCCGGGACGTCGTCTTCAACGACGTCAGCGCACTGCCGGCCGCGCGGTCCGGCGAAGAGGCGGAGGCGCCCGAACTCGACGTGGTCCGGGGGCCGGAGCAGGTGCTGCCGACCCGTGTGCTGACCTTCGTGCACGAGACGGCGCCGGTGCTGCGGCTCGGGATGTGGGTGGATCCCGCCCTGTTCTCCCCGGAGGAGGCGGAGGGCTTCCTCACGGGTCTCGTACGGCTCCTGGAGGCTGCCGCGACCGAGGACGTGCCGCTGGCGGCGCTCACCGGCGTGACGGGCGTCCGTCCGGTCGAGCGCGGCGCCGGGTGGAGCCGGGTGGACGGGTCCTGGGTGTCGCCGCCCGAGGTGGCGGAGGTGCTGAGCGGGGCGCTGGGAGGCGTCCCCGTCCATGTCGCCGTGGGCGGCGAGGGCGAGGAGGAGGGTCTCACGGCCTTCGTCGCCTGCGGGGACTCCCCGCTCACCCCGGCGGAGGCGCACGGGGCGCTCATGGGCGCCCTGCCGGGCCGTCCGGGTGTGCTCGCGCCGCGCCGGTACGTGATCGTGCGGGACGCGCCGGCGCGGACGGACCGCACCGACGCGTGGCTCGGGCAGCGGATTCTCAGGGAAGGGGCCGGCCGGGACCGGCGCATGTGACATGACGACGAATGACGTGACCGTGGACCGGGAGCGCGACTCCCTGCCGAGCCCGTGGCGTTCACAGCGCTTCCGGCTGTTCTTCGCCGCCCGCAGCACCTCGCTGCTCGCCGACGGCATGCTGATGGTCTCCCTCACCACCGCCGTGCTCGGCGCGGGGTACGGGGCGGCGGGCGTGGGCTACGCGCTGGCGGCGTGGATGGCGCCGATCGTCCTGCTCGTGCTGTTCGGCGGCGTGCTCGCCGACCGGTTCACGCCGCAGGTGATGATGGTCGGCGCCGACGTGGTGCGGATGGTGGCCATGCTGGCGCTGGCGATGCTCCTCGCCGTCGGCGACATGCGCTTGTGGCACATGATGGCGCTGCTCGCGCTCAGCGGCGCCGCGACCGCCATGTTCCAGCCGGGTCTGGCGAGCCTGGTGCCCCGGGTCGCCGAGGACATCCAGCGGGCCAACGCGCTGCTGCGCATCTCCGAGTCGATCTGCACCCTGCTGGGCCCGGGCCTCTCGGGCCTGCTCGTGGCCTCCTGGGACGTCGCCGGTTCCTTCGTGGTCATCGCGGCCTTCTACGCGTGCAGCGCGCTCGGTCTCGCGCCGCTGCGGAAGCTCGGCACGGCCCGGGACGACAGCGACGAGCCGATCCTGCGGCGCCTGGCCACCGGTTGGCACGAGTTCCGGTCCCGTTCGTGGCTGTGGGGTGTCATCGCGGTCTGGGCCGTCTACGGCCTGTTCGTCTTCGGCCCGGCGCTGCCGCTGGGCGCGGCGCTGCTCACCGAGCAGCACGGCGCGAGCGGATACGGCTGGATCGCCTCCGCCGACGGCGCCGGCACGATCGTGGGCGGGCTGCTCGGCATGCGGGTCCGGCCGCGCCGGCCGCTCGTCGCGGGCGCGTGCGCGATGTTCTTCTTCTCGCTCAACCCCCTGGCGCCCGCGCTCGGGTGGTCGTTCCCGGTCGCCGCGCTCACCGGGATCGTGGCAGGCTGCGGCTTCGCCTTCTGGGGCGTCATGTGGGCGACGAGCGTGCAGTCGCACATCCCCCTGGCCGTCCTGAGCCGGGTGTCCGCCTACGACGTGGCCGGCTCCATCATGGTCATCCCGCTGGGCCGTGCGCTGTCCGGCCCGGCCGCCGACAGCGTGGGAGCCGACCGGGTGCTGCTCTTCTCCTCGGTGATGGGTCTCGTGCTGATCGCCGTCATGCTGTCCGTACCGGCCGTCCGCGCCCTGCGCCGGGCACCGGAGGGGGCCGGCGGGGCCCCGGGCGCGTCCTGAGCCGTCTCAGAACGCCGTGAGCGCCATCGCCAGCGCCACCGCCGTGAGCAGCGCGAGGTACGCGCACGCGTGGACGCGGTCCGGGATCCGGGGCGGCCGGCGGCGCAGGACGGTGATCACCGGCAGCGCTCCGAGGAGCAGCGCGCCCGCCGCGTACGGGTCGACGAGGCCGACGAGTGCGGTGCCGGTGACCGTGGAAGCCGGGGGCGCGGCGGCGAGGGAGACCGCGACGGCGGGGAGCGCGACGGCGAGGGTGAGGGGGTTGGCCAGGGCGGTGGCCACCCGCATGGGGTGACCGGCCCGGCGCAGCGCGGGGACGGTCATCACGCTGCCGCCGACGCCGAGGAACGCGGCGACCGCTCCGATCGGTGCGCCCGCGGTGGCCGGCAGCGGCCTCGCGGCCCGCGTCGCCTCCCCGCCCGGGCGGGGAGCGGTGCGCAGGAAGCCGGGCCGGAGCAGCAGGTCGAGCGCGGTGAGGGCGGTGTACGCGACGAACGCCCAGCGGGTCAGGGCCGGTGGCGCGAGACGGGTCGCGTACGCCCCGGCGCAGGCGCCCGCGGCGAGGAGCGGCAGCAGCGCGCCCGTGCCGCGCAGGGAGCGGAGCACGGACCGCGGGGTGACGGCGGTGGCGAAGGCGGCGTTCACGACCATCACCAGGGCCGAGGTGGCGGTGGCCACCGGGAGGGCGTCCGGTCCCATTGAGGCGTCCGCCCACACCACGACCGGCACCGCCACGAAACCGCCGCCGAACCCGAACAAGACCGTCGTCGCTCCGGTGAGGAGCCCGATCGCCATCAGCATCACCACGTCCATGGGGACAAGACCACCAGGTGGGCACCGGTGCCCGCATGCGATGGTCGGCCGTATTCCTTCGCGTCTCGGCCGGTACGGTGGCCGGGTGAGGAACATCCCGCTCGACGACGTCGACCACCTCGACCGCGCGGTCCTGCCGATCGGCACCGACTATCCGGCCGGGCACGTCCTGGAGTGGCATCGGCACCGGCGGGCGCAGTTCCTGTACGGGGCGACCGGGGTGATGGTCGTCGACACCGCCGACGGCACCTGGACGGTGCCGTCCGAGCGGGCCGTCCTCATCCCGGCCGCGACTCCGCACCGGGTCCGGATGCTGGGGGTGAGCACGCGCAGTCTGTACGTGGAGCCGGGTGCCGTCCCCTGGTGGCCGGCGCGGTGCACGGTGGTGGACGTGCCCCCTCTGCTGCGCGAACTCCTCCTCGCGGCCGTCGAGTTCGAGCCCGACTACGGCCTGTCGGGGCGGGAGGGGGCGATCGCGACGCTGCTGCTGCACGAGATCGCCGCGCGCTCCCCGCTCCCCTTCCACGTGGGGATCCCCGCCTCGGGGGACCTGGCGGTGCTGTGCCGGGAGTACCTGGCCGCACCGGACGCGTCGGTCACCAACTCCGCGTGGGCGACGAGGACGGCGCTGAGCGAGCGGGCGTTCACCCGTCGCTTCCGTTCCGAGACGGGTGAGAGCCCCGCCGCCTGGCGGTCCCGGGCGCGTCTGCTCGCGGCCGTGCCCCTGCTCCGTACCGCAACCGTGAGCGAGGTCTCCGGGCGTCTGGGGTACGCGTCCCCGGCCGCTTTCACGGCCGCCTTCACGCGGGTGTTCGGCGTGCCGCCGTCCCGTTTCGCCGCGGGCCGGGGCTGACGCGGCGGGCCGGGGCGGAGCGCCCCGGCGCCGTCCTCAGCTGCTCAACGGGTCACCGTCCACTTCTGGTTGGCGCCGCCGGAGCAGCTCCAGATCTGCAGCCGGGTGCCGTTGGCGGAGCTGTTGCCGGTGGCGTCGAGGCACTTGCCGGACTGCGGGTTCACGAGGTTCCGCGCGGCGTCGGCGGTCCAGTGCTGGGCTCCCGTGCCGTTGCAGTCCCACAGCTGGACGGGGGTTCCGTCGGCGGTGCCGGCGGAGGTGACGTCGAGGCACTTGCCGAGGGCGCGGACGCTGCCGTCGGCGGCGAGGGTCCACTGCTGGGCGGCGGTGCCGTTGCAGTCGTAGAGCTGGACGGGGGTGCCGTTCGCGGTGTTCGCCCCGGCCACGTCGACGCAACGGCCGCCGATGCCCGTGATCGGTCCGGCGCCTGAGGGGGCGTCCGCGGTGGTGACGCGGACGTGGTCGACGACGAGCTGGTTCGGGAAGGCGGTCGAGCCGTCCGGGTCGCCGGGCCAGTAGCCGCCGACGGCGAGGTTGAGGATGAGGAAGAAGGGCTTGTCGAAGACCCAGGTACGGCCGCCGAGGTCGGCGGGCGTGCGGGTCTGGTAGACCGCGCCGTCCACGGACCAGCTGATCCGGTTGGGCGACCAGTCGACGGCGAAGGTGTGGAAGGCGTCCGCGAAGGCCTGTCCGCCGGGCAGGGTGTAGCCGGCGCCGATGCCTCCGGAGCCGGAGTAGCCGGGGCCGTGCAGGGTGCCGTGCACGGTGGACGGTTCGAAGCCGACGTTCTCCATGACGTCGATCTCGCCCGAGTTCGGCCAGCCGACCTGGCCGATGTCGTCGCCCAGCATCCAGAACGCGGGCCACATGCCCTGGCCGCGCGGCACCTTCATGCGGGCTTCGACGTGCCCGTACCGCGTGGTGAACCGTCCGGCGGTGTTGAGCCGGGCGGAGGTGTACTCGCAGCGCCCGTACCAGCACTGGTAATTGCCCGGGTTCTCCTTGCGGGCGGTGATCACCAGGTGGCCCTGTCCGTCGAGGGCGGCGTTGGCGGTGCCGGCCGTGTAGTACTGCCGTTCGTGGTTGTTGACGTTGTCGCCGGTCTCGGTCTGCCAGCGCGTGCCGTTCACGGCGGCACCGGCGGGGCCGTCGAAGTCGTCGGAGAAGGTGACGGCGGCCGTCCCGGCCACGGGCCGGAGCGTGTCCCGGGGTTCGGTGGCCGGGGCGAGCGCGGCGACGCCGAGCGCGAGGGCGAGGGCGGTCACGGCGGTGGTCAGGGGGCGCAGGCGTGAGCGGGGGGAGGTCATGGCTGTCTCTTCCGTCGACTGTGGGGGGCGCGGCGGCAGGGGCCCACTTCGCCGCCTCCATGATTCAAGGCGTGAAGGAAGGGGGCGTCAAGAGGTGCGACACTCCCGACACCCCCTTCGACTCGGCGCGGATCAGCGGGAGTTGCCTGCGTGGGTGAGGGTCTCCCAGGCGGTGAAGAGGTTGTTCGTCCCCGCGGGGCGCCCGGCCTCGGTGAGGTTCCGGGTGTTCGTCATCGCGTATCCCATGCGGCCGGCCAGGGCATTGAAGCCGACCTCGGTCACGGGGCCGAGGTGGTCCTTGAGGGTGCCGCCGCAGAGCCAGGACGGGACGGGCGTGCCGAGTTCGTACTTCGCCTGGAGGCCGAGGGCGTGGCGCAGCCGGTCGGCGATCTCGGGGTAGAGGTCCTGGCCCTGGATGCGGCTGGTCTCGGCGATGTGCGAGATCGCGGACAGTCCGTAGCCGGTGTGGGTGAGGTCGCGGCAGGTCTCCTGGGTGAGCCCGTCGACGAAGGTGGTCTGCCCCTGCCAGTACCGGACGAGCTCGTCACGGGTGTCGAGTCCGCTGCCCGGCGCCGCCTTCGGCAGGGCGCCGTCGCTCGTGAGGTAGATGTACGCGGGGACGCGGCCGCGGAACTTCGCGACGGCCTTGTCGTAGGCGGCACGGTCCTCCAGGAAGACGGCGATGCCGAGGGCGGCCTCGGTCATGCTGAGCTCCCAGTTGCCGTTGGAGTGGGAGCCGCCCGCCACCTCGGGCAGGTAGACGGTGCGGAGCATGGCCTTGAAGCGGTCGACGCGGGCCTGCGGCCAGCCGGTGTAGGTGTAGCGGATGATCTCGGCGGCCCGCGGCCAGGAGGAGCCGGCCCAGCCGGTCTGGAGGGGCGCGTTGGAGTTGGTGTGGTCGGCGATCACCCCGGACCAGGCGTCCATGATCTCGATCGCCTTCTCGGCGTACCGGCTGTCGCGGGTGACGTACCAGGCCAGCGAGAGCGTGTACGCGGCGAGGGCGTCCTCGCGTTCGTCGGTGCAGCCGTTGTTGGGGTTCGAGTACGAGCCGCACTCGACGACCGCCCGGGGCCTGGGGACCCGGGAGAGCGAGGCGTACTTGCTCGCGGCCATCTGGTCGTAGGCGCCCTTCCAGGGCTGCGCCCCGGCGAGGACCTTCTCCCGGGTGAAGTCGAGCTGCCCCCGGGAGACGAGGACGCCGGGGTGGACGAACGCGGTCGGGGCGGCCTCGGCGCGGCCGCCTCCGGGGACGGCGACCAGCGTGGCCAGGAGGCCGGCGAGGAGCAGGGGGGCGGTGAACCATCGGGTCATGGTGTTAACCCTTCTTCACGTACGTGAACGGATGACGGTTGTCGAGGGTGGAACCTAAAGGTCTGCACCAGTGGCGTCAAGAAGGCGAGTTGGGGACGGACACACCGCATGGTCGACGCCCACCGCCGTCGGCGGAGCACCGCGCGTTCATACTGGTGAATCGACCGGAAACCACCGCGACGGCCCGTGTCGAAGGGACGGGCCGGTCTTCCGTACGATTCCCCCGTTGCCACTCATACGTCTGAAGGAGATCCCATGGCCCAGGTCACGCTGAAGGGCAGCCCCGTACAGGTCAACGGCGCTCTGCCGGCCCCCGGCAGCCAGGCCCCCGACTTCACGCTCGTCGCCGAGGGGCTGGCGGACAAGTCGCTCAAGGACTTCGCCGGCCTGCGCAAGGTCCTCAACATCTTCCCGAGCGTCGACACCCCGACGTGCGCCTCCTCGGTCCGCGCGTTCAACGAGAAGGCCGGGCAGCTGGACAACACGGTCGTCCTCTGCATCTCCGCCGACCTGCCCTTCGCCCAGGCCCGCTTCTGCGGCGCCGAGGGCCTCGAGAACGTCAAGAACCTCTCGACGCTCCGCGGCCGCGAGTTCCACACCAACTACGGCGTGGAGATCGCCGACGGCCCGCTGGCCGGTCTGACCGCCCGCGCCGTGGTCGTCCTCGACGAGAACGACACGGTGCTGCACGCGCAGCTCGTGGGCGAGATCGCCGACGAGCCGGGCTACGACGACGCGCTCGCCGTCCTGAAGTAGTCGCCGCCGCGGCACGACACACCGAGGGGCCCTCCACCGACACCGGTGGAGGGCCCCTCGCGCATGCGCTCAGGCGCAGCCGGGACAGAGCCCCCGGTACGTCACGTCCGCCTTCGACACCGTGAAGCCGAAGCGCTCCTCGGGCGGCAGGACCGCGAGCGGGTCCCCCGCCGGGCGGACGTCACGGATGAGCCCGCAGTTCGAGCAGACCAGGTGCTGGTGCGGGTGGTGCGCGTTCGGGTCGTAGCGCTTGGCCCGCCCGTCCGTGGACAGCTCCACGACCTCCCCGAGGGCGACCAGCTCGCCGAGCGTGTTGTAGACCGTCGCCCGCGCGATCTCCGGCAGGCGCTCCACCGCGCGCGCGTGGACCTCGTCCGCCGTGAGGTGCACGTGGTCCCCGGCCAGGACCTCCGCGACCACCCGGCGCTGGGACGTCATCCGCCAGCCACGCGCACGCAGGCGCTCCAGCAGGTCACTCATGTCTCACCTCTTCCGCATCGGCAAACTTGACGTGGTTCTTGACTTGGACAAGGTCCATCGTAGGATCGGATTCGAAGATGGCCAAGGGACAGGAAGACTCCAGCACGGCGGGAGAAGCACACGTGACACCCGCGCCAGGCCCGTCCGCCGAAACGCACTTCCTGAGCACAGTGATCCGCCAGGTCCGGAAGGATTCCCATGTCTGAGAACCACGACGCAATCGTCACCGACGCGAAGGAGGAGGGCGCAGGCGGCTGCCCCGTCGCGCACGGGCGCGCCTCCCACCCCACCCAGGGCGGTGGCAACAGCCAGTGGTGGCCGAACAGGCTGAACCTGAAGATCCTCGCCAAGAACCCCGCCGTGGCGAACCCGCTCGGTGAGGACTTCGACTACGCGCAGGCCTTCGAGGGCCTCGACCTGCCCGCCGTGAAGCAGGACATCGCCGAGGTCCTGACCACCTCCCAGGACTGGTGGCCCGCCGACTTCGGCCACTACGGCCCGTTCATGGTCCGCATGGCCTGGCACAGCGCCGGCACCTACCGCATCAGCGACGGCCGCGGCGGCGCCGGCGCCGGTCAGCAGCGCTTCGCGCCGCTGAACAGCTGGCCGGACAACGGCAACCTGGACAAGGCCCGCCGTCTGCTGTGGCCGGTGAAGAAGAAGTACGGCCAGAGCCTCTCCTGGGCCGACCTCATGATCCTCGCGGGCAACGTCGCCCTGGAGTCGATGGGCTTCGAGACCTTCGGCTTCGCCGGCGGCCGCGCGGACGTGTGGGAGCCCGACGAGGACGTCTACTGGGGCCCCGAGACCACCTGGCTCGGCGACGAGCGCTACACCGGCGACCGCGAGCTGGAGAACCCGCTCGGCGCGGTCCAGATGGGCCTCATCTACGTCAACCCGGAGGGCCCGAACGCCAACCCGGACCCGATCGCCGCGGCCCGCGACATCCGTGAGACCTTCCGCCGCATGGCGATGAACGACGAGGAGACCGTCGCCCTCATCGCGGGCGGCCACACCTTCGGCAAGACCCACGGCGCCGGCCCGGCGGACCACGTGGGCGCGGACCCGGAGGCCGCCTCGCTGGAGGAGCAGGGCTTCGGCTGGAAGAGCACCTTCCGCTCCGGCAAGGGCCCGGACGTCATCACCAGTGGTCTGGAGGTCACCTGGACCACCACGCCCACCCAGTGGGGCAACGGCTTCTTCAAGAACCTCTTCGAGTACGAGTACGAGCTGACCAAGAGCCCGGCCGGCGCCCACCAGTGGGTCGCCAAGAACGCCGAGGCGATCATCCCGGACGCGTACGACCCGGAGAAGAAGCACCTCCCGACCATGCTCACCACCGACCTGTCGCTGCGCTTCGACCCGGTCTACGAGCAGATCTCGCGCCGCTTCTACGAGAACCCGGCCGAGTTCGCGGACGCCTTCGCCCGCGCCTGGTACAAGCTCACCCACCGTGACATGGGCCCGGCCGTGCGCTACCTCGGCTCCGAGGTCCCGTCGGAGGAGCTCCTCTGGCAGGACCCGCTGCCGGCCCGCACCGGCGAGCTCGTCGACGCCGCGGACATCGCCTCCCTCAAGGAGAAGATCCTCGGCTCGGACCTCACGGTCACCCAGCTGGTCTCCGCCGCCTGGGCCTCCGCCGCCTCCTTCCGCGGCAGCGACAAGCGCGGTGGCGCCAACGGCGGCCGCGTCCGCCTGGAGCCGCAGCGCAACTGGGAGGTCAACAACCCGGACGAGCTGGCCCAGGTGCTGCGCGTCCTGGAGGGCGTCCAGGAGTCCTTCAACTCCGCGCAGAGCGGCGACAAGCAGGTCTCCCTCGCCGACCTCGTCGTCCTCGCGGGCGTCGCGGCGGTCGAGAAGGCGGCCACGGACGCCGGTCACGACGTCGAGGTGCCGTTCACCCCGGGCCGCGTCGACGCCGCCCAGGAGCAGACGGACGTCGAGTCCTTCGCCGCGCTGGAGCCGGCCGCGGACGGCTTCCGCAACTTCCTCGGCAAGGGCAACCGCCTCCCGGCGGAGTACCTGCTCATCGACCGGGCGAACCTGCTCACCCTGAGCGCGCCCGAGCTGACGGTCCTCGTCGGCGGTCTGCGCGTCCTCGGCGTCACGCAGCCGCAGTCCTCGCTCGGCGTCCTCACCGAGACGCCCGGCAAGCTGACCAACGACTTCTTCGCCAACCTGCTCGACCTGGGCACGGAGTGGAAGTCCACGTCCGAGGACCAGACCACGTTCGAGGGCCGTGACACGGTCACCGGCGCGGTCAAGTGGACGGGCAGCCGCGCCGACCTGGTCTTCGGCTCCAACAGCGAGCTGCGCGCGCTGGCCGAGGTCTACGCGAGCGACGACGCGAAGGCGAAGTTCGTGCGGGACTTCGTGTCGGCGTGGGACAAGGTCATGAACCTGGACCGGTTCGACATCGCCTGATCCCCACCGGACGCCGGGGCCGGCCCGGGTGGCTCCACGCCACCCGGGCCGGCCCTTCCGCGTACCGACACCCGCCTCCGGTCTCCTTTCTGACGCCGCATGAGACAACCGACCGATGCCCCGCACCGTCCTCACGGAACGAGAGGGGCAGCGGGAGGGCCGGGTGTCCGGCCTCCTCCCGGTGTCCCGACGACACCGAACGTGAGGAAGACCGTAGTGATACGTGTCACACGCGGCGTGACCACCGCCGCGGCGTTACTGGCGCTGACGGCGGCATCGCCCTGGCCTGCGTCCGCGCAGCCTTCGCCCCCGCCGACCGCGCCCCAGGCGAACCGGCTCGGCGCCCTCGGCCTCCCGGAGGGCTGGCGGATCACCGACGGCGCCGCGGGCGCGCGACTCGTCTGGACGGCGCCCGAGCGCATACCCCCCGGCGACGCCCGCGTCGAGTTCCACGCTGGCGACCGGCTCCTCGGCCGCCCGCTCGCCCAGCCGGACGGACGCTCCTTCGCCCTGCCCCTCGCCGGCGTCCGGCTCGACGAGGGCACACAGCTGCGGGTGACGGCCGGCGGACGCCGCCTCGACACCCCGGGCCGCGCCGGCGCCGCCGCCGAACGCCCCCTCGCCCCCTCCCCCGTACCGCCGGCCCCGCTTCCCGTGAACGCGGTCGATCCCGGGGTGCCGGGCCCCTACCGGACCGTCAGCGGCGCGTACGCCCTGCGGTCCGTACGGCTGCCGGGCTTCCCGCAGCCCGTCGAGATGCGCGCCACGGTCGTCGGCCCGGCCGGAGCACCGGGGAAGCGGCCGGTGGCCCTCTTCCTGCACGGCCGCCACGCCACCTGCTACACCCCGGGTACCGAGGACGTCCGGATGACGTGGCCGTGCCCGGCGGGCACCCGGCCGATACCCAGCGAGCAGGGATACCTGCGCGCCCAGCGGCTCCTGGCCTCCCAGGGGTACGTGACGGTGTCCGTCGCCGCGAACGGCGTCAACGGCCAGGACGAGAACGCCGAGGACGCCGGAGCCCAGGCCCGCTCCTCACTGGTCCGGCTGCACCTCGCCCGCTGGGCGGACTGGTCCGCGCACCGCTCCTCCGCCCCCGCGGCCGTACGGAACACCGCGCCCGCCGACCTCTCGCGGGTGCTCCTCGTCGGGCACTCCCGGGGCGGCGAGGGCGTCAACCGGGCCGCGCTCGACAGCCTGAACCCGCCGCCGGCCGCCCAGGACGGCTACCGGGGCCCCGTACGGTGGAAGATCCGCGGCAACGTCCTCATCGGGCCCACGGTGTTCGGCCAGAACCCGGCCCCCGACGTGCCCTCCACGACCCTCCTGCCGGGCTGCGACGGCGACGTGTCCGACCTCCAGGGCCAGATCTACGTCGACGGCACCCGCGGCGTCAGCCGGGGCACCGCCCTGCACAGCGCGGCCTACGTGGTCGGCGCCAACCACAACTTCTTCAACAGCGAGTGGACCCCGGGCCAGGCGAAGGCCCCGGCCTTCGACGACTTCTCCTCCGAGGACGGGAACGACCCGGTCTGCTCCCCCGGCACGGCGACCCGGCTGACGGCGACGCAGCAGCAGGCCGCGGGCGCCACCTACATCGCGGCCTCCGCCCGGCTGTTCGTGGGCGGCGACGACGGGGTCCGGCCGCTGCTCGACGGCACCGGCCGCCGCGCCCCCTCGGCCGGACCGGCGCGGGTCCTCACCCACGCCCTCGGCGGGCACCGGACGCCGGCGTTCCTGCCGGGTCCCTCGGTCGCCGTCTCCGGCGGCGGACGGCTCTGTGCCCAGGTCGACCCCGACGCCGCGCGCGCGTGCCTGCCGCCCGAGGCCGGCGGGTCACCGCACTTCGCGTACTGGGAGACCTCTCCCGAGCCGGGCCGCGACGCCGTGGCGATGACGTGGACGGGCACGGGAAGCCGGGTCGTGGTCCGCCCGTCCCGGCCGGTCTCGCTCGCCGGGTCCCAGTCCCTGGCGCTGCGCGTGATCGTCCCGCCCCACAGCACCGGCACCGAGCTGGACGTCGCCGTGACCGACGCCTCCGGGCGCCGCGCCACCCTGGGCCGTGCCCGTGTCGACGGACTGCCGGGCAGCCCGCGCACCACCGCCCACTGGGGCCGCGAGATCCGCGTGCCGCTCACCGCCGCGGCGCGGGCGGGCCTCGACCCGAAGCGGATCGCCGCCCTCGAACTGACCCCGCGCGGCGGCTCCGGCAGCGCCTGGCTCCTGGACGCCTGGGGCTGGCGCCCCGGCACCCCGGCCGCGAACGCCGCCCCGCTCACGCGCGTCGACATCGGCCGCCTGACCGTCGCCGAGGGCGACGCCGGAGTCCGGACCTACCGGGTGCCGGTGACGGTCTCCGGACGGGGCAGCGGGCAGGTCCGGCTGTTCGTCCCCGTGCCCGGCACCGACGAGGTCCGGACCCGCACGGTGACGGTCCGCCCGGGACGTCATGACATCGACGTGCCGGTGGAGGTGCGGGGCAACACGCGCTACGGCTACGACGTGCGGCACGACGCCTTCGTGAAGGCCGTGCGCGGCACCGTGGTCGGGGCGCACCGGGGCGGCGTGACCGCCCGGAACGACGACGCGATGCCCGCCATGCGCCTGACGCCGGTCGCCGACGACGTGACCGAGGGCTCGGCGCTGAGCTGGCGGGTGACCCTGTCGGAGCCGGCCGACGTCGAGATCTCGGGGGGAATCCTCCTCAAACCGGTGACGGACGGACCGGAGCTCTCCACCGCGGACCTCGATCGGGCCTGGCTGGAGGCGCAGTTCGGCGAGGTGCCGCAGCCGGCCCGGCCGCTGTCCGGGGTGATGGAGGGCGGCACCAGCCTGTGGCTCTCCGTCCCCGCCGGCGAGACGACCGCGCGGGTGACCGTTCCCACCGTCCGGGACGGGGTCGCCGAGCCGACGGAGTCGCTGCGCGCGGCGCCGTTCACGTACGACGACTCCTGGGAGCCGGTCCTGGGCCCGGAGTTCACGGGCAGGGTGAGGGACGCCGCCTGACGCTCTGAGGCGCGCTCCTCCCCATGGCGCCATGTGGCACCCCCCTGGTGCCACATGGCGCCTTTCCTTGTCACGGACCCCACTGGTGCACGCCTGATGCCACGATCACCCAGGCATCCATCGCCCCATCATCGCAGGTCAAAGCGGGTTTCGCGGGTCCGGACGCGGACGGCTCGCCACACCCGCTTGCACATGGCGCCATAGTGGTGCCATGATGACGTCATGGACCTGACCCCGTATGTCGAGACCCTCCGCCGCGAACTCGCGGTGGCCGCCGAGGCCGGCGGCGAGGAGGCCCGCGAGCTGGCCGAGCGGCTCACCGCCCCCCTGGAGTCGGCGGCCCGTCTGACCATGCTCAACGTGCTCTCCGCCGCGACGGACGAGATCACCCGTGAACTCGCGCCCGGTTCGGTCGACGTACGGCTCCGGGGCCTCGACCCCGACTTCCTGGTGACGCTCCCGCCCGGCGGCGGCGCCCCCACGGAGCCGGACACCACCACCGAACCGCTCCCGGCGCCGGCCCTCGCCGACGGCGACGAGGGCGGCACCGCCCGCGTCAACCTGCGCCTGCCGGCCCACCTGAAGACCCGCGCCGAGGAGGCGGCGGCCCGCGAGGGCCTGTCGGTCAACGCCTGGCTGGTCCGCGCCGTCTCCGCCGCGGTCGGCGGCGGCACCCGACCGCGCACCCCGGAGAAGCCCCAGAGCGTCGGGCAGAGCATCACGGGCTGGGTGCGCTAGCAACGGCCGCGACCCCCGGCGCTCCACCCGCACCACTTCACCCACACCGCGTCCCACCTGCGGGGACGACCTGAAGACCCAAGAGGACGGGACAGCCATGCCTTCTTTCGACACCCCCGAACCGATCTCGGCCACGGCGCGCGTGGAGGCCGGTTCCCTCCAGTTCATCGCGGGCGACCGCGCCGACACCGTCGTCGAGGTGCGGCCGCGTGACCCGAAGAAGGACCTGGACGTGAAGACCGCCGCCCAGACCGAGGTCTCGTACGCGGGCGGCGTCCTCACCGTCAGGACGCCGAAGTCCAACCTGTTCGGCCGCACCGGCGTCGTCGACGTCACGGTCGAGCTGCCCGCCGGCTCGCGGGTCGAACTCACCGGCGCCTGGACCCAGGTGCTCGGCGAGGGCCGGCTCGGCGAGGTCCGTGTGAAGACCTCGTCCGGTGACGTCCGCTTCGACACCACGGGGCCGCTGCACCTGACCGCCTCGCACGGCTCGATCACCGTGGACCGGGTCGAGGGCAAGGCCGAGATCACCACCAGCTCCGGCAGCCTGCGCGTCGGTCTGGTCGACGGCCCCGCCGTCCTGAAGAACTCGCACGGCACCACCACCCTCGGCGCCGTCACCGGAGACGTGCGGGTGAGCGGCGCGAACGGCGACATCGAGATCGGCCGCGCCGACGCCTCGGTCGCCGCCACCACCGCCCACGGCACCCTGCGCGTCGGCGAGGTGTCGAGCGGAGCCGTCCAGCTGGAGACCTCCTACGGGGCCATCGAGGTCGGCATCCGCGAGGGCGTCGCGGCCTGGCTCGATGCCCACTCGACCTCCGGCCAGGTGCGCAACACGCTCACCGCCTCCGAGGCCCCCGCGGGGACCGAGGACACGGTCGAGGTCCGCGCCCGCACCCGGCACGGCAACATCGACATCCGCCGCGCCAGGGCCTGAGACCCACCTGCTCGAATCCTCTCCTCCCCTTTCCCCTCACCCTTCCTCAGGAGGGCCCCATGCCTTCTTCTGTCATGCCCATGAAGACTCTTGCCATCGCGGCGAGCGGGCTGCGCAAGTCCTACGGCGACAAGACCGTCCTGGACGGCATCGACCTGACCGTCCCGGAGGGCTCCGTCTTCGCCCTGCTGGGCCC
>NZ_JBEOST010000018.1:0-157877 GCF_040303145.1 Streptomyces sp. NPDC096079 | reverse complement strand
AGACCCTCGACGGCGTCGTCACCTCCACCTGGCTGCGCGGCGAGAAGATCGCCGACCGCGGCACCCTCGCCGAACCCACCGGCCGCCTCCTCGAAAGGACCAACTGACGTGTCGTCCATACCCAGCTTCACCGGTGACGCCAGCCCCTACGGCGGCGGCGACCCGTACGCCGACTACCGGACGGCCGACTTCCCCTTCACCCAGTACGCGGACCTCGCGGACCGGCGTCTGGGCGCGGGCGTCATCGCGGCCAACGACGAGTTCTTCGCCGAGCGCGAGAACCTGCTGAAGCCCGAGGCCGCCGAGTTCGACCCCGAGCACTTCGGCCACAAGGGCAAGATCATGGACGGCTGGGAGACCCGCCGCCGCCGCGGTGTCTCGGCCCAGCAGCCGCACCCCACCGAGGACGACCACGACTGGGCCCTGGTACGCCTCGGCGCGCCCGGCGTCGTCCGCGGCATCGTCCTCGACACCGCCCACTTCCGCGGCAACTACCCGCAGGCCGTCTCCGTCGAGGCGACCTCCGTGGCCGGCTCGCCCTCGCCCGAGGAGCTCCTCGCCGACGACGTGAAGTGGACGACGCTCGTCCCCCGCACCGCGGTCGGCGGCCACGCCGCCAACGGCTTCGCCGTCGACGTCGAGCAGCGCTTCACGCACCTGCGCGTCAACCAGCACCCGGACGGCGGCATCGCCCGCCTCCGCGTCTACGGCGAGGTCGCCCCGGACCCGGCCTGGCTCGGCGTCCTCGGCACCTTCGACCTCGCGGCCCTGGAGAACGGCGGCCAGGTCGAGGACGCCTCGGACCGCTTCTACTCCCCGGCCACCAACACCATCCAGCCGGGCCGCTCCCGCAAGATGGACGACGGCTGGGAGACCCGCCGCCGCCGCGACAAGGGCAACGACTGGATCCGCTACGGCCTGGTCGCGGAGTCCGAGATCCGCGCCGTCGAGATCGACACCGCCTACCTCAAGGGCAACAGCGCGGGCTGGGCCGCCCTCTCCGTCGCCGCCGAAGGCTCGGAGGAGTGGACCGAGATCCTGCCCAGGACCCGCCTCCAGCCCGACACCAACCACCGGTTCGTGCTCGACGCCCCGGCGGTCGGCTCCCGCGTGCGGATCGACATCTACCCGGACGGCGGCATCTCCCGCCTCCGCCTCTTCGGCTCCCTCACGGAGGCCGGTACGGCGCGGCTGACCGCCCGCCACCAGGAGCTCGGCGGCTAGCCGGCTCCTCCCACGACTGGGCGGGCACGACACCCCGCCCGGCCCGCGAGGGCGCACCGACCCGACAGCACCGGTGCGCCCTCGCGTAACCCCTTTCGCGGAGGTCCTAGGCCGCGTGGCCGCCGTCCACCGAGAACTCGGCGCCCGTCACGTACCGTCCGCCCGGTCCCGCGAGGAAGGCGACCATCGACGCCACCTCGTCCGGAGTGCCGAAGCGGCCGAGCGCCGTCATCGCCGCCTGGCCCTCCGCGTACGGACCGTCCGCCGGGTTCATGTCGGTGTCCACGGGACCGGGGTGCACGATGTTCGCCGTGATGCCGCGCCCGCCCAGCTCCCGCGCCAGCGCCTTCGTCAGGCCGATCAGCGCCGCCTTGCTCATCGTGTAGAGCGTCCCGCCGGGACCCGGCACGCGCTGGCTCATGCAGCTGCCGATCGTGATGATCCTGCCGCCCTCGGAGAACCGCGCCGCGGCCGTCCGTGAGGCGAGGAACGCCGCCCGCACGTTCACGTCCAGGACCCGGTCCACGTCCGCGAGCGACAGCGACTCCAGCGGGCCGAGGACGCCGACTCCGACGTTGTTCACCAGGACGTCGAGCCGCCCGAGGGCGTCCGCCGCCCACTCCACCGCGCCCGCCGCGTCCCCGGCGTCGGCCGCGTCGGCCCGCAGCGGCAGCGCCTTGCGGCCGGCCGCCTCGATCCGCGCGGCGACCTGCTCGGCGCGCGCCTCGTCCCGGACGTAGGTGAAGGCCACATCGGCGCCCTCCTGGGCCAGCCGCACCGCCGTCGCCGCGCCGATGCCCCGGCTGCCACCCGTCACCAGGACCGCCGTTCCGTTCATCGTGGACATCCCGAAACCTCCGTGAGAAGCAGTAAGTGGTTGCGGGTTCAATGAAAGTCGGCGGGGCGCCCGGACGCTGGCGGGAATCGGACCCCGACCCGGTCGCCGCGGCACACCGGCCACGCGCGCGCACGGGCCGCCCCGAGTACGGCGGTTGCCGCCCCGAGTACGGCGGTTGCCGATCCGGAGGGCCCGGGAAGGGGTGCGGCCAGGAAAGGTGTAGCCGCCACGGGCCCGTCCGGGTACGGTGAGCGCTCCGAGTGCGAGCCACCGACGTCTCCACCCCATCCCGAGAGTGGGAGAACCGGCCCGCGATGTCGTCCCCGTCGATCGCCGCACCCCTGCCCCTCGGCGCCCCCCGCCGCGCCTGGCTCACCGATCTGCCCGTCCTGCTCGTCGCCGTCGTCTGGGGCGCCAGCTACCTCGCGGCCAAGGGCATCACCACCGGCCACACCGTCATCGCGGTCCTCGTACTGCGGTTCGCCGTGGTGCTGCCCGTCCTCGTCGCCGCGGGGCTGCGCAAGCTCCGCGCGCTGACCGCGGCCCAGTGGCGCGGCGCCGCGACCCTCGGGCTGATCCTCAGCGGGATCTTCCTCCTGGAGACGTACGGCGTCGTCCACACCTCCGCCACCAACGCGGGCCTGATCATCAGCCTCACCATGATCTTCACCCCGCTCGCCGAGGCCGCCGTCACCCGGGTCAGGCCTCCCCGCGCCTTCCTGGCCGCCGCCGCCCTCTCCGTCGCCGGCGTCGTCCTGCTGACCCAGGGCGGAGGATTCACCGCCCCCTCCCTCGGCGACCTGCTCATGCTGCTCGCCGCCCTCGCCCGTACCGTCCACGTCCTGGCCATGTCCCGGATCAAGGCCGTCCGGTCGGCCGACTCGCTCTCCCTCACCACCGTCCAGCTCGGCTCCGCCGTCGCCGTGTTCGCCCTCATCGCCGCCTTCCCCGGCACCGGCGCCTCCCCCTGGGCCGCGGCCCTCGACTTCGGCCCCCGTGAATGGACCGGGCTCCTCTTCCTCTCCGTCCTCTGCACGCTCTTCGCCTTCTTCGTGCAGATGTGGGCCGTCCGCCGCACCTCCCCGTCCCGGGTCAGCCTCCTGCTCGGCACGGAACCGCTCTGGGCCGCCGCCGCGGGCATCGCCGTCGCCGGCGACCGCCCCGGCCTCCTCGGCCTCGCGGGCGCGATCCTCGTGCTCGCGGGCACCAGTTGGGGCCGCCGCGCCGCCGACGCAGCCACCGGGTAGGCCGACCGCCCCGGCCGGACGGCGACCCGAGGCCTCAGTCGCTGGCCATGCGGCTCGCCCCGATCGCGAGGGCCAGACCGGCGACCGCTATCACGATGTTCGCGAACAGCTCCCGGCCCTCCAGGAACCCCACGTTCTCCGTGAGGAACCGCGTCAGACCCATGAAGTGGAACCAGCCGCCGGTCATCTCGCGGATCACTCCTGCCACGCCGGCCAGGAGCAGGAGCACTCCGAGGCCCTCAAGAAACTTCTTCATGACCCGATCATGAAGCCGGGGGCGGGGCCGCCGCGTCCGCCGCTCGTCTACGGCGACCGATACCAAAGTATCGACCCGCGCGACTCCGGTAGCCCGACGTCCCGCAGGGCCCGTGCACCGCCCCCGGCCTGCGTACATTTGCGGACATGACTCGTACGGACCGGCAGCGCTGGCTGCTCCCCTCCCACCTGGTCGAGCCGGGCGGGAGCGGGGCGCCCCGGCCCCGCCGTACCGTCCGCGACTGGATCGTGGACACCTCCCTGTTCCTCCTCGCCGCCCTGGTCGGACTCATCGCCGCCGACACGAGCGCGCAGTACACCAGCGAGGCCGTCAGCCTCTTCGACCAGCTCGCCGGCGCCGCCGCCTGCTGCGCCCTCTGGCTGCGCCGGCGCCGGCCCGTCGGCCTGGCCGTCGCCCTCGCGCTGGCGAACGTCGTGGCCCCGGTCGCCGCGGGGGCCCTCCTCGCGAGCCTGTTCAGCGTCGCCGTGCGCCGCCCGTTCCGCGAGGTCGCCCTGATCGGGGCGCTCGCCGTCGCCACGTCCACCGCCCAGGTCTTCGTCCGCCCCGACCCCACGACCAACTCCGGGCTCAGCATCGCCCTCGGCGCCATCCTCATCCTGCTCGTCACCGCCTGGGGCATGCTCGTCCGTTCCCGGCGGCAGCTCGTCGAAGCCCTCAGGGAGCGGGCCCGCCGCGCCGAGGCCGAGGCCGAACTGCGCGCCGCCCAGGCCCAGCGGCTCGCCCGCGAGGCCATCGCCCGCGAGATGCACGACGTGCTCGCCCACCGGCTCACCCTGCTCAGCGTGCACGCCGGAGCGCTGGAGTTCCGCCCCGACGCCCCGCCCGAGCAGATCGCCCGCGCCGCCGGGGTCATCCGCGACAGCGCCCACGAGGCGCTCCAGGACCTCCGCGAGATCATCGGCGTCCTGCGCGCGCCCGGCGAGAACGGCGACGGCGACCGGCCCCAACCCACCCTCGCCACCCTCGACGCGCTGATCGACGAGTCCCGCGAGGCCGGTACGGAGGTCGTCCTCGACACCACCGTCGACGACCCGGCCGCGGTGCCCGCCGCCACCGGCCGCACCGTCTACCGCATCGCGCAGGAAGGCCTCACCAACGCCCGCAAGCACGCCCCCGGCACCACGGTCACCGTCACCGTCCGGGGCAGGCCGGGCGACGGCCTCACCGTCGACATCCACAACCCGGCCCCCGGCGGCCCGGTCCCGCACGTCCCCGGCTCCGGCCAGGGCCTCATCGGCCTGACCGAACGCGCCGCACTCGCCGGCGGCCGACTGGAACACGGCCAGGCCCCCGACGGCGGTTTCGCCCTCCACGTCTGGCTGCCGTGGCCGGCCTGACGTCCCGGCCGATCGTCGGGAGGCCCGACCACGCCGGCCGGCCGCATCCGACGCCCGCTCCCGCCGGCAGCCGCCGCGACCACGGCGGCCTGCCCGACGTCCCGGCCGATCCCGTCGGCAGGACCGTTCCTCCCGTCCGCGCGGCTACCGTGGCTCCCATGACCATCCGGCTGATCATCGTCGACGACGACCCCCTGGTCCGCGCGGGCCTCACCTTCATGCTCGGCGGGGCCGAGGACCTCGAGATCGTCGGCGAGGGCGCCGACGGCCGCGAAGTCCCCGAACTCGTCGCCCGGCACGCCCCGGACGTCGTCCTCATGGACATCCGCATGCCCCATGTCGACGGCCTCACCGCCACCGAACGCCTCCGTGCCCTCCCCGGCGCCCCCGAGGTCGTCGTCCTCACCACCTTCCACGCGGACGAGCAGGTGATGCGCGCCCTCCGGGCCGGTGCCGCCGGATTCGTCCTCAAGGACACCCCGCCCGCCGAGATCGTCGCCGCCGTCCGCCGGATCGCCGCGGGTGACCCCGTCCTCTCCCCGGCCGTCACCCGCCAGCTCATGACCCATGTCGCCGAGCGGCGGGAGCCGGAGCGCTCGCGCGGCGCCACGGCCGCCGGACGACTGGCCGAACTCGCCGACCGCGAGCGGGAGGTGGCCGTCGCGGTCGGGCACGGCCGGTCGAACGCGGAGATCGCCGCCGAGCTGTACATGAGCGTCCCCACGGTCAAGGCGCACGTGTCCCGGATCCTCGCCAAGCTGGACCTCAACAACCGTGTCCAGATCGCGCTCCTCGTCCACGACGCGGGCCTCGCCGACACGGACGAGAACGATTAGTCGGATAGTCTGCTTCGATGTCCGTCATCGAACTGGGGGAGTACGGCGCGGACTTCACCGCGAACCCGTACCCCTTCTACGCCAAGCTCCGTGAAGCAGGTCCCGTCCACGAGGTACGGATGCCCGACGGCTTCCAGTTCTGGCTGGTCGTCGGCCACGAGGAAGGGCGCGCGGCACTGACCGATCCGCGGCTCGCCAAGTCCCCGTCCGTCATCGGCGTCCGGCCGCCGGAGGAGGACATCATCGGCGTCCACCTCCTCGCGGCGGACGCCCCCGACCACACCCGGCTGCGCCGCCTCGTCACCGCGGAGTTCACCGGCCGCAGGGTCGAGAGCCTGCGGCCCCGCATCGAGCGGCTCACCCACGAACTCGCCGACGCCATGGAGCCGGCAGGCCGCGCCGACCTCGTCGACGCCTACGCGTTCCCGCTTCCGATCACCGTCATCTGCGAACTCCTCGGCGTCCCCGCGGAGGACCGCGAGACCTTCCGCTCCTGGTCCAACGAACTCGTCACCCCGTCCGACGAACAGGGCATGTCCGACGCGATGAAGGGCTTCGCCGCCTACCTCGACGAGCTCATCGAGGACAAGCGGGCCGCGGGCCCCGCCGACGACCTGCTCTCCGGTCTCATCGCCGCCGGCGCCGAGGACGGCGACCGGCTCTCCGGTCCCGAACTCCGCGCCATGGCCTACCTGCTGCTCATCGCCGGCCACGAGACCACGGTCAACCTGATCTCCAACACCGTCCGCAACCTGCTCACCCACCCCGAGCAGCTCGCCGCCCTGCGCGCCGACCCGAGCCTCCTCGACGGGGCCGTCGAGGAGTCGCTGCGCTACGACGGCCCGGTGGAGACCGGCACCTTCCGCTTCACCGCGGAGCCCGTCACCATCGGCGACACCGTCATCCCGGCGGGACAGAGCGTCCTGGTGGGCATCGGCGCGCTCGACCGGGACCCGGCCCGCTTCCCCGAGCCCGACCGCTTCGACATCCGCCGCGACACCAGGGGGCACCTCGCCTTCGGCCACGGCATCCACTACTGCCTGGGCGCCCCGCTCGCCCGCCTGGAGGGCAGGATCGCCCTCCGGACACTCCTGGACCGCTTCCCCCGGCTCGAACTGGACCCGGAGGGCGCGCCCTGGGAGTGGCTGCCGGGCCTCCTGCTGCGCGGCGTCCGCCACCTCCCGGTGAGGTGGTGACGGCAGGCCCCGGCTCGGATCCGCACGGGCACGCCTGCTCAGGTCCGCACGGGCACGCCTGCTCAGATCCGCACCGGCACGCCTGCTCAGATCCGCACCGGCAGCCCGCGGCTAAGATCCGCACCGGCCGCCCCGGCTCAGATCCGCACCGGCCGACCGGCCCGTCCCGGCTCAGATCCGCACCGGCACCCGCTCCCGCCGTGAGCGCTCGCAGGCCTCGGCGATCCGGAGCGCCGCCAGTGCCTCCCGGCCGTCGCAGGCGTTGGGCGCCTCGCCGCGCACCAGGCGGACGAAGGCGTCCAGCTCCGCCTCGTACGCGGGGGCGAACCGCTCCAGGAAGCCCGGCCAGGGCTTGCCCGGTGCGGGCGGGCCCTGCGGCTCCACCGAGGAGAGCGGGGTCCGGTCGTCCAGTCCCACCACGATCTGGTCCCGCTCGCCGGCCAGTTCCATGCGGACGTCGTACCCGGCGCCGTTGCACCGGGTCGCGGTCGCCGTCACCAGCGTCCCGTCGTCCAGGGTGAGCAGCGCGGCGGCCGAGGACACGTCCCCCGCCTCCCGGAACATCGCCGGGCCCGCGTCCGAGCCCGTCGCGTACACCTCGACGACCTCCCGCCCGGTCACCCAGCGGACGATGTCGAAGTCGTGCACGAGGCAGTCGCGGAACAGACCGCCGGAGAGCGGCAGGTACGCGGCGGGCGGCGGCTCCGGGTCGGAGGTCACGGCCCGCACGGTGTGCAGCCGTCCCAGCCGCCCGGACCGCACCGCCTCGCGGGCCGCCCGGTACCCCGCGTCGAAGCGGCGCATGAACCCCAGCTGGAGCACGGTGCCCGCCGCCGCGACCGCGTCGAGCGCGGCCAGCGTCCCCGGCACGTCCAGGGCGATCGGCTTCTCGCAGAAGACCGGCAGCCCCGCCCCCGCGGCGCGGGCGATCAGCCCCGCGTGCGCCGCCGTCGCCGAGGCGATCACCACGGCGTCCAGGGCGTGCCCGAGCAGCGCGTCCACGTCCGGCGCCGCCTCCGCCCCGAGCGCCCCCGCGACCCCCGCCGCCCGGACGGCGTCCGCGTCCGCCACGACCAGCGCCCCGACCTCCGGGTGCCGGGCCAGCACACCCGCGTGGAAGCTCCCGATCCGTCCCGTACCGATGAGTCCGATGCGCATGGCCCCACCGTGGAGCCGCCCGCACCCGGGTGTCAAGGATTTGTCAGGACAACCGGACGTCACGACTTCCCGTCATCAGCGCCCCGGGCTACGCTCCCCCCGTGCCCAAGCAGTCCGGCTCCCCCCTGCCTCCGCTGGCCGTGGACCGCACGAGTCCGGTCCCGCTCTACTTCCAGCTCGCCCAGCAGCTGGAGGCCGCCGTGGAGAACGGGACGCTGTCCCCGGGCACCCTCCTCGGCAACGAGATCGACCTCGCCACCCGCCTGGGCCTCTCCCGGCCCACCGTCCGCCAGGCCATCCAGACCCTGGTCGACAAGGGCCTCCTGGTCCGCCGCCGGGGCGTCGGCACCCAGGTCGTGCACAGCAGGGTGCGGCGCCCGATGGAGCTCAGCAGCCTGTACGACGACCTCGCCACCGCCGGGCAGCGCCCCGCCACCCGGGTCCTGGTCAATCGCCTCGAACCCGCGGCGGGACCCGTCGCCGCGGCCCTCGGCGTACCCGAGGGCACCGAGGTCCACTACCTGGAGCGGCTCCGCAGCGCGCACGGGGAGCCCATGGCGTACCTCCGCAACCACCTGCCCACCGGGATCGTCACCCCCGACACCGAGCGCCTGGAGACCACCGGCCTCTACCGCGTGCTCCGCTCCGCGGCGCTCACCCTGCACAGTGCCCGCCAGTCCGTCGGCGCCCGCGCCGCGACCGTCCAGGAGGCCGCCCTGCTCGACGAGCCGGCGGGCGCCCCGCTGCTCACCATGGAGCGCGTCACCTACGACGACTCCGGACGGGCCGTCGAGTACGGCTCCCACCTCTACCGGGCCGCCCGCTACTCCTTCGAGTTCCAGCTGATGGCCCGTCCGTAGCCACTCCAGGGGGCCCCTCACCAGCGCCGCGACCCGCATGACCGATACTGCAATGCACGCAGAAGGACACAAAGGAGGGCACGGCCTCGTGACCAGGCTTCGGACAGGGGGGGTACGCGCCGCAGTCGGCGCCGTGCTCGCCCTCGCACTCACCGCGGCGCTCGCCGGGTGCAGCAGCACCGGCGGAAAGCGGGCGGAGGACGCACGCAAGGCCGCCGAGGCCCAGGGCAGGGCGGCCGTCGACACCCCCCGGTGGACCTTCGCCATGGTGACCCACTCGGGCGACGGCGACACCTTCTGGGACATCGTCCAGAAGGGCGCCAAGCAGGCCGCCGCCAAGGACAACATCAACTTCCTCTACGCCCACAGCGACGAGGCGCAGCAGCAGGCGCAGCTGATCGACTCGTACGTCGCCAAGGGCGTCGACGGCCTGATCGTCACCCTCGCCAAGCCCGACGCCATGAAGGCCGCCGTCGAGAAGGCCGTCAAGGCAGGCATCCCGGTGATCACCGTGAACTCGGGCGCCGAGCAGTCCGAGGCCTACGGGGCGCTCACCCACATCGGCCAGGACGAGACCGTCGCCGGCGAGGCCGTCGGCGAGGAACTCGACAAGCGCGGGAAGAAGAAGGCCCTCTGCGTCCTGCACGAGCAGGGCAACGTCGGCCACGAGCAGCGCTGCGCGGGGGTGAAGAAGACCTTCGACGGCGAGCTGGTGAACCTCTACGTCGACGGCACCAACATGCCCGACGTCAAGGCCTCCATCGAGGCCAAGCTCCAGTCCGACCGGGACGTCGACGCCGTCGTCACCCTCGGCGCCCCGTTCGCCGACACCGCCGTCCAGGCCGCGAAGAGCGCCGGCAGCAAGGCCGAGGTCGACACCTTCGACCTCAACGCCAAGGTCGCGACGGCCCTGGAGGCCGGCACCCTCGGCTTCGCCGTCGACCAGCAGCCCTACCTCCAGGGCTACGAGGCCGTCGACCTGCTCTGGCTCTACCGCTACAACGCCGACGTCCTCGGCGGCGGCAAGCCCGTCCTGACCGGTCCCCAGATCATCACCAAGGACCAGGCCGCCGCCCTGAAGGAGTACGCGGATCGGGGCACCCGATGAGTTCCACCGCCCCGCCGTCGGACGGTGTCGACCACGTCGACGAACGGCTGCTCCGCACCACCCCGCTGAAGAAGCTGCTGGCCCGTCCCGAGCTCGGCTCGGTCGTCGGCGCGATCGCCGTCTTCGTCTTCTTCGCGCTGGTCGCCGACAGCTTCCTCGAACCCGCCAGCCTCGGCACCGTCCTCTACGCGGCCTCCACCATCGGCATCATGGCCGTCCCGGTCGCGCTGCTCATGATCGGCGGCGAGTTCGACCTCTCCGCCGGCGTCCTGGTCACCAGCTCCGCGCTCGTCTCCTCGATGTTCAGCTACCAGATGACGGCGAACGTCTGGGTCGGCGTCGGCGTCTCGCTGCTCGTCACCCTGGCGATCGGCGTCTTCAACGGCGTCATGCTGACCCGCACCAAGCTGCCCAGCTTCATCATCACGCTCGGCACCTTCCTCATGCTGACCGGTCTGAACCTGGGCCTCACCAAGCTGATCAGCGGCACCGTCTCCACCAAGACCATCGCCGACATGGAGGGCTTCCCCTCCGCCCGGAAGCTCTTCGCCTCGGAGGTGACGATCGGCGGCGTCGAGTTCAAGGTCACCATCCTGTGGTGGTTCGGCCTCGTCGCCCTCGCCACCTGGATCCTGCTCCGCACCCGCTTCGGCAACTGGATCTTCGCCGTCGGCGGCGGCGCCGACGCGGCACGCGCGGTCGGCGTGCCCGTCTACCGCACGAAGATCGGCCTCTACATGGGCGTGGCGTTCTGCGCCTGGATCTCCGGGCAGCACCTGCTGTTCTCCTTCGACGTCGTCCAGTCGGGCGAAGGCGTCGGGAACGAACTGATCTACATCATCGCGGCCGTCATCGGCGGCTGTCTGATCACCGGCGGATACGGCTCGGCCATCGGCTCCGCGGTCGGCGCCCTGATCTTCGGCATGACCAGCAAGGGCATCGTGTACGCCGAGTGGAACCCGGACTGGTTCAAGTTCTTCCTGGGAGCGATGCTCCTCCTGGCGACCCTGCTGAACGCCTGGATCCGCAAGCGCGTGGAGGCGACCAAGTGACCACGGAGCCGACTCCGCTCGTGGAGCTGACCGACGTCAGCAAGTACTACGGCAACATCCGCGCCCTCGAAGGCGTCTCCCTGGAGGTCCGCGCGGGGGAGATCTCCTGCGTCCTCGGCGACAACGGCGCCGGCAAGTCCACCCTCATCAAGATCGTCGCGGGGCTGCACCGGCACGACGCCGGCAGCTTCCGCATCGAGGGCGAGGACGTCACCCTCGCCAACCCGCGCGACGCCCTCGACCGGGGCATCGCCACCGTCTACCAGGACCTCGCCGTCGTCCCCCTCATGCCGGTCTGGCGGAACTTCTTCCTCGGCTCCGAGCCCACCAGGGGATCCGGCCCCTTCAAGCGGCTCGACGTCGATCTGATGCGCTCCACCACCCGCGAGGCGCTGCTCCGCATGGGCATCGACCTCCGGGACGTCGACCAGCCGATCGGGACGCTCTCCGGCGGCGAGCGGCAGTGCGTGGCCATCGCCCGCGCCGTCCACTTCGGCGCCAAGGTCCTCGTCCTCGACGAGCCGACCGCCGCGCTCGGCGTGAAGCAGTCCGGCGTCGTCCTCAAGTACGTCGCCGCCGCGCGTGACCAGGGCCTCGGCGTGGTCCTCATCACGCACAACCCGCACCACGCCTACCTCGTCGGCGACCGTTTCGTCCTCCTCAAGCGGGGCGTCATGGCGGCGAGCCACACCAAGGACTCCGTCACCCTCGACGAGTTGACCCGGCAGATGGCGGGCGGCAGCGAGCTGGAGGACCTGCGCCACGAGCTGGAGCGGCCGACCGGAACGTGACCCGTCCCGCCGCGACGAGACGGCCCCTTCACCCCCCACCTGGCAGAATCGGAGCCGATGAGTACCTACCGTGACCTCGCGCACCGGGGATCCGCCCGCGGGACCGTGCTGCGGACCGTCGGGACCCGGGAGCGGCGCTCGCACCTGACGGCGCCCCGGGTGCCGACCGTCGGCATCGACATCGGCGGTACGAAGGTGATGGCCGGCGTCGTCGACGCCGACGGCAACATCCTGGAGAAGCTCCGCACGGAGACCCCGGACAAGTCCAAGAGCCCCAAGGTCGTCGAGGACACCATCGTCGAGCTGGTCCTCGACCTCTCGGACCGGCACGACGTGCACGCCGTCGGCATCGGCGCGGCCGGCTGGGTCGACGCCGACCGGGCCCGGGTCCTGTTCGCCCCGCACCTCGCCTGGCGCAACGAACCCCTCCGCGACGCCCTGCAGGGCCGCCTCGCGGTCCCGGTCATGGTCGACAACGACGCCAACACCGCCGCCTGGGCCGAGTGGCGCTTCGGCGCCGGGCGCGGCGAGGACCACCTCGTCATGATCACCCTCGGCACCGGCATCGGCGGCGCCATCCTGGAGGACGGCCAGGTCAAGCGGGGCAAGTACGGCGTCGCCGGAGAGTTCGGCCACATGCAGGTCGTCCCCGGCGGCCACCGCTGCCCCTGCGGCAACCGGGGCTGCTGGGAGCAGTACAGCTCCGGGAACGCGCTGGTCCGCGAGGCCCGCGAGCTGGCCGCCGCCGACTCCCCGGTCGCGTACGAGATCATCGAGCGGGTCAAGGGGAACATCCCGGAGATCACCGGCCCCCTCATCACGGAGCTGGCCCGTGAGGGCGACGCCATGTGCGTCGAGCTGCTCCAGGACATCGGCCAGTGGCTGGGCGTCGGCATCGCCAACCTCGCCGCCGCCCTCGACCCCTCCTGCTTCGTCATCGGCGGCGGCGTCTCCGCGGCCGACGACCTGCTCATCGGCCCCGCCCGGGACGCCTTCCGCCGCCACCTCACCGGCCGCGGCTACCGCCCCGAGGCCCGCATCACCCGAGCCCAGCTCGGCCCCGAGGCCGGCATGGTCGGTGCCGCCGACCTCGCCCGGCTCGTCGCCCGCCGCTTCCGCCGCGCCAACCGGCGCCGCGTCGAGCGGTACGAACGGTACGAGCGGTACGCCCAGGCCCTGCGCAACGGGACCTCGGGCCGGGCCGCGCGCAACCCCGAGGACCCGCCCTCATGACCCTGCCCCACCAGGCCGTCCCGCCCCGCCCCCCGCAGGAGAAGCTGCCCGAGGACCGCCGGCACATGATCCGGCGCCGCTGGCTGACGGCCGTCATCATCGTGCTGCTCGTCGGCATCCCGGCCGGCTACCTCGTCATCTCCGCGGGCCAGAGCCGGGACAGCGGCCGTGACAAGGAGCGCGAGTCCTCGGCGGCCGGCCTCCAGGCCAACTGGCCCTCTCTGATGAAGCGCCGGGTCTTCGAGGTCCCGATCCCCGCCGGGGCCTGGGACGTCGCCTACTACGAGACCAGCAACTGGAAGACGAGCCGGTTGTACGTCCAGTTCTCGACGACCGCCGGCGGTCTCGACGCCTTCCTCGCCGAGTCCGGGACCGCCCGCTCCGCGCTCACCTCCGGCCGGATCACCGTCGGCGAGCGCGACGCGGACATCGCGGGCTGGACCTTCGCCGACGGCATGACCTGGGCGGGCACCAGCGTCACCCGCGAGGAGCCGCGCCCGCGCACCGACATCACCGTCGACCTCACGGACCCGGCCTTCCCCCGCGTGTACGCGGTCTCGACGACGAGCCCCTGACCGTCCCCCGGAAGCACCACCCGGCTCGCGCGGACGCGCGGGTTCGCGTCCAATGGCGGGACGGGCGGGCCGGGCGGGCCGGGCGGGGTCGGGAGGCGGGATGTCGTGGGCGACCCGGATGCGGAGCATCCGGAGCGGGGCCGAGCGGCGTTTTCCCGTCCTCACGGAGCTGACCGCCCGACTGATCAGCGGAAACCTCCTGGACTCCGGCACCCGGCTCGCCGCCCAGGCCTTCCTGGCCGCAGTGCCGCTCCTCTTCGCCCTCGGGGCCTTCGCCCCGAGCAGCGTGCGCGATCAGCTCCGCGAGTCGCTGCGCGCCATCTTCGGCCTGACCGGCGCGCCCGACCAGGAACTCCAGCGGGTCCTGGACGGCAACAGCTCCGACGAGCTGCGGGAGACCACCGGCGTCGTGGGCGCCGTCGTGGCGCTGGTGTCGGCCACCAGCTTCAGCCGCGCGATGGCGAGGGTGTGCGAGCGCGCCTGGAGGCTGCCGAAGGCCGGAACCAGGATCGCGGCCTGGCGCTGGACCGTGTGGCTGCTCGCCCTGGTCCTGGTGGTGCTCCTCCAGGCCCCGCTCCGTGACGGCTTCGGCGCCGGCGCCTGGCTGGGCCTGCCGCTGTACTTCCTGGTCAGCACCGGTGTGTGGCTCTGGACCCAGCACCTGCTCCTCGCCAAGCGGGTCGCCTGGCTCCCGCTCCTGCCGGGCGCCGTCCTGGCGGGCACGGCCACGACCGTCCTCGGGATCACGGCACGGCTCTACATGCCGTCCGCCCTCGACAGGGCCCTGGCCGAGTACGGCTCGCTGGGCCTGGTCCTGACGATGCTGTCCTGGCTGATCGTGGTGTGCGCCGCGCTCACCTTCGCCATCACCATCGGGGCCGTCCTGGCCCAGGAACCCCCGCTCGACCGGTACCTGGGCACGGACCGGGAGCGACCCCCCGCCGGCTGATTGTCTCCGGGCCGGTCCGATCCGCCTCCCGATCGTTGTAACGTACCGTTGACCCAGTCCATCGGACTGTCACGAAGGTCGGAGCGGGGGAGCTGCCGGGGATGTCGACGATCGGTCTGGCCGCGGCCATCGAGGAGTTGCGGCAGGAGCTGTACGAGGCGCAGAGAAGCGGCGCCGGCCAGCAGTTCGCCTTCGGTGTCGAGGAGGCGGAGCTGGAGCTCCAGCTCGAACTGCGCCAGTCCCTGAAGGGGGACGGCAAACTCACCTTCGGCGTCGTCACCGCCGGCGGGGGCGGCGAGCGGACCTCCGTGCGCACCCACAAGCTCAAGATCCGGCTGTCCGTCTCGGACAAGGCCGCCGGCGGCACCAGGCCCGAGGTCAACGACGAGGAGACCGGGTCCTGGGACGACGAGGAGTGACGTGGATCCGGCCAGACTGGCACTGATCCGCGGCGGTACGAAGGGCGAGACGCGCAGCACCGGGTCCGGCTATCTGATCGGCACCCGCCTCGTGCTGACCGCCCGTCACGTCCTGGTGGACCGGGAGACCGGCCGGCCATGGCCGAAGATCCGCGTACGGATCGGCCACTTCGACCACGGGCCGACGCAGGCCGTCGCGGCCGAACTGCTCTGGACCCCGCCGGACGGCCTCGACGTCGCGCTCCTGCGCATCGACCACGCGGCCGACGTTCCCGGCGGCGTCCTCTGGGGACGCCCCGCCGGCCGCGTCCCGCTGCCGTACGTGGGCCTCGGCTACCCGAAGGCCGCCGCCGTCGACGTGCGCGAGGTCGAGTACCTGCGGGGTGTGCTGTCACCCCTCTCCGGCTCGGGCCGGTACTACGTCCTCGACCAGGGACCCGCCCCCGTTCCCGGCGCGGACGGCACCAACGCCTGGGGCGGCGCGTCCGGCGCCGCGGTCTTCTGCGACGGCATGCTCGTCGGCGTCGTCGCCCAGGAGCCCGCGGCGTACGGCGCCAGGAGGCTCCTCGCCGTGCCCGCGCACTCCTTCGCGCAGGACGCCGGCTTCCTCCACCACCTCGCCGAGCACGCCTGCGCCGTCTCCGACCTCGTCCCCATCGGCGTACCGGCACCGCGGGCCGCACCCGGTGCCGCCCGCACACCCGCCGAACGCGCATGGGAGAAGCTGCTCCTCCCGCTCTTCGCCGACCCGGCCGCCCGCACCGCCTACGCGCGGGAGCTGGCGGGCGACCTCGGCTACGCCACCGCCGACTACGCCCCCACCTCCGCCGACCTGGTGGCCCTCCTCCAGGCCCACCCCCGCGCGCACGCCGCACTCGGGCAGGCCCTCGCCCCCCGTGCCACGGACGAGGCGTCCCGGTCCGGCCTCACCGCCTTCCTCGCCCAGGCGAGGGTGCTCGGCCACGGCCCGCTCCTGTCGCCGGACGAGTTCGACGAACTCCTGCACCTGCTCGGAGAGGTCCGCCACGCGCAGTCGGCGCTGCTGCCGCAGGCCGCCCGCGACGCCCTGCCGTACGCCGTGCTGCCCGACGGCCTCGCCCGGCCCCGGATGGAGGAGGACGAACTCGCCCCCACCATCGAGGCACTGGAGGAACTGCCCGACGGGGAGAGCGTCCCCGACGGCAGCCCGCCCGTCCCGGCCCTGCTCCGCCTCGTGGAGTACGTGGCGGCCGCCGAGGACGGCGAGCGACGGCAGGAGCTGCGCGCCTGGTCGAAGCGGACGGCCGACCGGATCGGCGTCCACGGCGACGCCCTGGCGGAGCGGCGCATGGACGCCGCACGGTGGGCGGAGCGCCGCCGGAACTCGCTCGTGGCCCGCGTGGTCATGGAACTGGAACGCGACGGCGCCGCGGACGACCGTCGGTACCGGTGCCGGATCCTGCTCGTGCGCACCGACGGCACCCACCGGGTCCTCAAGGGCCCGACGTCCGAACCGAAGACCCCGCACGAGGCGGCGCGCGCCCTCGCCGAGGCCGTCAGCGCCGCACGACAGGAGCCCGGCCGGCACGACCACGTCCCCCGGGTGACCGTCGTCGTCGACCGCCACGACCTCCACCTGGCCGTCGACGAATGGGAAGCCGCGGCGCCCGACGACCTCCTCCCGGCCTCGCCGATCGGAGCGGACTACCAGGTGACCCTCAGCTGCCCGGAGTTCGACCGCGTCGTCGCCGACCGGGAACAGGACCAGGAACGCCGGTGGAGCAAGGGCCGGACGGCCGTGGCCGTCACCGGTCCCGCGTCCGGCGACGCGCGGAAACTGATGCACCTGCTGCGGACCGAACACCGCGACACCGCCCGGGTCGTGCTCCACGGCCCGGCGGACCAGCGCCAGTCCCTGCTCCAGGTCTGCCTCGCCCTCGGCGTCCCGGTCGTGCTGTGGGACCGCGACGCCACCGGATACGAGGACGCCGACCGGCTGGGGGAACTGGCACCCTCGGGCGACCTGGACGGACTCGCCGAACGGGTACGCGTCTTCCGCAGCGGCACCGCCGCCCACCCCGACGAACGGCGAGCCCGCCCCTCACTCGTCTGGGAACCGGAGGGCTCCGGTCCGAGGACCGACCCGCTCCACCTGAGCGACCCCTGGAGAGGAACCCACGCGTCATGACCACCTTCGAGCACCCGACCGCCACGACCCCCCCGGAGCGGGCGCCCCACGGAGACGGATGGCGCCTCTTCCGCGGCGACGGCGAGCGCCGCGACGTCGACTTCCCCGACGCGCCCCCGTGGCGCCGCTTCGACCGGCCCGCGTCGCAGACCGGCGCCAAGGTCCCGTACCCCCGGCCGTACCTCATCGGCCCCGACGAGGCCGACGTGGTCAACGCGGCGCTGCACCTGCGCCGGCCCCTCCTCGTCACCGGGCAGCCCGGAACCGGCAAGTCCTCCCTGGCCCACGCCATCGCCCATGAACTCGGCCTCGGCCGCGTCCTCCAGTGGCCCGTGAACAGCCGCTCCACGCTGCAGGACGCCCTCTACCAGTACGACGCCGTCGGCCGGCTGCGCGAGGCGACCCTCCCGCGCGACGGCGACGGCACGGAACCCGACATCGGCCAGTACATCCAGCTCGGCCCCCTCGGCAACGCCCTGGTCCACCGGGAGCGCCCGCGCGTCCTCCTCGTCGACGAGCTCGACAAGGGCGACGTCGACCTCCCCAACGACCTGCTGACCGTCTTCGAGGAGGGCGAGTTCGTCATCCCCGAACTCGCCCGGCTGCCCAGGGACCACGCGCCCGTGCACGTGCAGACCGACGACCCCGACAGGCCCGCCCCCGTCGAGCGCGGTCACGTCCGCTGCGCCGAGTTCCCCGTCGTGATCATCACCAGCAACGGCGAGCGCGAGTTCCCGCCCGCCTTCCTGCGCCGCTGCATCCGGCTCGACCTGCCGGAACCCGACGAGCGGCGGCTGCGGGACATCGTGGCCGCCCATCTCGGGGACACGGCCCTGGACGAGGTCGACGACCTCCTGGAGACCTTCCTCGAACGGCGCGCGGCCGGCGAGCTCGCCACCGACCAACTGCTCAACGCGGTGTTCCTCCGCAAGGGCGGAGTGAACCTCGACGCCGGAGCACTGCTCCAGGCCGTGCTGCACCGACTCGGCGGAGCAGTGTGACGCCGTGATCTCCCACGTGACGAGACTCCTGGCCGAAAGCGGGGTGGACCTGTCCCACGAAGAGCTCCTCGACGCCCTGTGGCTGGCCGGAAGGCTGCCCGGGGGCGCCGACCCGCTGGCACGAGCGGCGCGCCGGCAGGCATCGCCCCAGCCCCAGGAGGTCCCGGCGGGCCGGGCCGGGGACCCGGACTCCGACGAGGCGGAGTCCCCGTCCGCCGAACCCCCGCAGAGAACCCGCGCCACCCACCCCCTCCTGGCGTCCTCGGACGGCCGACGCGCCACCGGCGACGCCACGGCCCCGTCCCCCGCCCACCCGGTCGCCGTCCCCGACCGCCACTCCCTCGGACCCGCCCGGCTGCCCCTGGCGAAGTCACTCCGCCCGCTCCGGCACCGCCTGCCCGACCGGCACCGCCGCGCCCTCGACATCCCCCGCACGGTCACCGCCATCGCCGAGACGGGCGTCCGGGAGATTGTCACCCGCCCCCTCCGCACCCGCTGGCTCACCCTCGCGCTCGTCATCGACGACGGCATCTCGATGCTCCTCTGGCAGCGCCTCGCCTCGGACGTCCGCGCCCTCATGGAACGCGCGGGATCATTCCGGAACGTCCGGGTGTACGGCCTCGACACCCGCGACGGCACCCCGACCCTGCGCGGCGGCCCCTACCGCCACGACAGCCGCCCCCAGTCCCCGAAGGCCCTCTGCGACCCGACCGGCGACACCCTCGTCCTCGTCGTCAGCGACGGTGTGGGCGAAGCCTGGCGGGACGGCGGGATGCGCCGCGTCATGCGGTCCTGGGCCCGGTCCGGCCCCACCGCCATCATCCACGCCCTGCCTCCCCGCCTGTGGCCGGGCACGGGCATCGACGCGCGCCCCTGGCAGGTCACCAGCCCGGCGCGCGGCGGGCCCACGGAGGCCTGGCAGGTCACCGACCCCGACCTGCCCCCGGAGCTGGTCCGCTTCGACTCCGTCCCCGTGCCGGTCCTCGAACCGACCCCGGAGGCGATCGGCGACTGGGCCCGTCTCGTCGGCGCGCCCGGCGGCAGCGCGCTGCTGCCGCTGTGGGACGACGACCGGTGCGCCGCCGCTTCGCGGTCCGGTCGACCCCGGGCCGCCGGCGGCAGCGAAGGCGCGGACGCCGACGCGGTCCTCCGCTTCAAGGCCGCGGCCTCCGACGAGGCCTACCGGCTCGCCGCCCACATGGCCGCCGTCGCCCCCGTCACACCCCCCGTCATGCGCCTCGTCCAGGCGGCCGTCGGTCCGCCCACCGACCCCGGCCACCTCACCGAGGTGTTCCTCGGCGGCCTCATGCACGAACTGGACGGCGCCGGGCCGCAACGCCTGCCGCACCTGCGGCGGTTCGACTTCGCCCCCGAGGCCCGACGCGCCCTGCTGAGCGCGGTCCCGCCCAGAGAACTGCTCCGCACCGCCGACGCCGTCACCCGCCGCATCGAGTCCGCCATCGGCCGGGCCCCGGTCTTCCCCGCCTGGGTCGGTCACCCCGACGGACACGCCCTCGTCGAGGACACCGGCCGGTCCTTCGGCTGGATCCAGGCCCAGGTGCTCGGCCGGCTCGGCATCGCGACCCCCTCGGACGACCACGAACCCCCGGCCCAGGACCACGGGAGCGCCGCACCGGAAGCGGCGGGGCACTCCGGTACGCAGGCGCACGAAGCGCCGGAGCCCGCCCAGCGGGAACGGACAGTCGCCGACCTTGAGCGGGCCCTCGCCGACCGCGAGCGGTCCCTGGGCGCGGACCACCCCGAGACCCTCGGGGCCCTGGTCGACCTCGCCCGGGCCTATGCGCGGGAGGGCCGCACCGAGGAGGCCCTCGCCCTGCAGGAACGCGTCCTCGCCGACGCCGAGCGGCTGCTGGGGCCGGATCACCCCGACGCCGTCACCGCCCGGGGCGACCTCGTCCTCTCCTACCGGAAGGCGGGCCGGACGGACGAGGCCATCGGACTCCTCAAGCGCCTGCTCGCCGACGCCGAGCGGCTGCTGGGACCGGAGCATCCCGTCACCCTGAGCAGCCAGGTCGACCTCGCCTTCGCCTACTGGGAGACGGGCCGGACGGACGAGGCCATCGTGCTGGAGGAGCGGGTCCTGGCCGTGCGTGAGCGGGTCCTGGGCCCCGAGCACCCGGACACCCTCACCGCCCGCGGCGACCTCGCCCTCTCCTTCCGGCAGGCGGGACGCACCGCCGAGGCCATCGCCCTGCACGAGGACGTCCTGACCCGGCGCGAGCGGATCCTGGGACCGGACCATCCCGACACCGCCACCGCCCGGGCCTCGCTGGCCCTCTCCTACCACCAGGCGGGACGGAGCGTCGAGGCCGTCGCCCTGGAGGAGCGGGTGGTGGCCGACCGCGAGCGGGTCCTGGGCACCGGGCACCCCGACACCTTCACCGCGCGGATCACCCTCGCCTTCTCGTACGGGAGGGCGGGGCGGAACGCCGAGGCCATCGCGCTGCAGGAGCACGTGCTCGCCGAGTCCGAGCGCGTCCTCGGCGTGGACCACCCCGACACCTTCACGGCCCGCGCCGACCTCGCCGCCTCGTACGAGACCACGGGCCGGGTCGCCGAGGCCATGGCCCTGGAGGAGCGGGTGCTGGCCGACCGCGAGCGGGTGCTGGGGCCGGACCATCCCGCCAGCCTGACCGCCCGGGCCCACCTCGCCCTCTCCGTGTGGCAGGCCGGCCGGGCCTTCGAGGCCATCGCCCTGGAGGAGCGGGTGCTGGCCGACCGCGAGCGGGTGCTGGGGCCTGAGCACCGGGACACCCTCACCGCCCGCGGTGCCCTCGCCTTCTCGTACGGGAGGGTGGGGCGGACCGACGAGGCCATCGCCATGGAGGAGCAGGTCCTCGCCGACAGCGAGCGGGTGCTGGGCCCCGAGCACCGACAGACGGTGACGGCGCGCGTCAACCTCGCCTTCTCCCTCAGGGACGTGGGACGTACCGACGAGGCGATCGAGCTGCAGGAGGACATCCTCGACGTCCGCGAGACGAACCTGGGCCCGGATCATCCCGACACCGTCAACGCGAGGGCGGACCTCGCCTACTCCCTCAGGGAGGCCGAGCGGACCGACGAGGCGATCGACCTGCAGGAAGAGGTCCTCGCCACCCGCGAGCGCATGCTGGGCCCGGACCACCCGGACACCCTCAGCGCCCGCGGCGCCCTCGCCTTCTCCTTCTACCAGGCGGGGCGGACCGACGAGGCCATCGCCCTGGAGGAACCGGTCCTCGCCGACTCCGAGCGGGTCCTGGGGCCGGACCACCGCGACACCGTCACCGCCCGCGTCAACCTCGCGTTCTCGTACCGCCAGGCGGGTCTGGTGGACCACGCCATCACCCTGCAGGAACGCGTGCTCGGCGACTCCGAGCGGCTCCTCGGCCCGGAACACGCCGACACCGTCACCCTCCGTGCCGACCTGGCGACCTTCTACCGGGAGGCCGGGCGGACCGACGAGGCCGCAGCCCTGGAGGAACGGCTCCTCGCCGACCGCGAGCAGGACGGCTAGTGCTGTGACCGGAAAGGTTCACCGGGTCGCGACGCCCGGCACGGCACCTCGCCGCGTTGTCGGCCCTCCCGAGTACGTCCCGTACGAGCCGAGGCCCTCCGCCTTGCGATGCACCGCACCGGACGCCGCGACCCGGCAAACCTTTCCGGCCACAGCACTAGGGAGTGAATTCCGGAACACGCCGGCCCGGAGGACTCCCGTGCCGTCCGGGCCTGCGCGGGGGTACGTCCCCGGCCCGCCTCCGGCCCCGGGCGTACGGGCTCCGGCGAGAGATGAGAGGGTCTTGCGGGTGAGTGAGACAGCGACGAACACCCTGCAATACCGTGTCGACGGGCGCGAGGACGCCCCGGTCCTGGTCCTGGGGCCCTCCCTCGGTACGACCTTCCACATGTGGGACCGGCAGATACCGGAGCTCACCCGTGACTGGAAGGTCGTCCGCTTCGACCTGCCCGGGCACGGAGGCGCGGCCGCGGAGCCCTTCACCTCCGTCGCCGAGCTCGGTGACCGGCTCCTGGCCACCCTCGACACGCTCGGCGTGCAGCGCTTCGCGTACGCGGGCTGCTCCCTCGGCGGTGCCGTCGGCCTCGACCTCGCCCTCCGCGCGCCCCACCGGGTCGCCTCCCTCGCCCTGGTCGCCACCTCGCCCCGGTTCGGCACCGCCGACGAGTTCAGGCAGCGAGGGGTGATCGTGCGGGCCAACGGCCTGGAGCCGATGGCCAGGACCGCCCCCGAGCAGTGGTTCACCCCGCTCTTCGCCGGCGCCCAGCCCGCCATCGTCGACTGGGCCGTCCAGATGGTCAGGACCACCGACCCCGCCTGCTACATCGCCGCCTGCGAGGCCCTGGCCGTCTTCGACGTCCGCGAGGCCCTCGGCAGCATCGGCGTCCCCGCCCTCGTCCTCGTCGGCTCCGAGGACCAGGTCACCGGCCCCGCCGAGGCCCGCACCCTGGTCGCCGGCATCGCCGACGCCCGGCTCGCCGTCGTCCCCGGCGCCTCGCACCTCGCCCCCGTCGAGCAGCCCGCCGCCGTCACGGACCTGCTCACCGAGCACCTCTCCGGCACCGTCCAGGAGGCCAGTGGCACCCTGGCCGTGCCCCCGCCGCCCCCGCCGCCCGTCCCCGCCGCCGAGGCCGCCCCCGCCGCGCCGGACGCCGAGCCCGCCGAGACCGGGCGGCCCGACCCGTACGAGAAGGGGCTCGGGCTGCGCCGCGAGGTCCTCGGCGACGCCCACGTCGACCAGGCCCTCGCCGACGACCCCGACGGCGCGTTCCAGGAGCTCGTCACCCGGTACGCCTGGGGCGAGGTCTGGACCCGCGAGGGCCTCGACCGGCGCACCCGCAGCGTCGTCACCCTCACCGCCCTCATCGCCGGAGGCCACCGGGAGGCCCTCGCCGACCACACCCGCGCCGCCCTGCGCAACGGTCTTTCGCCCGAGGAGCTCCGCGAGATCGTGCTCCACGCGGGCGTGTACTGCGGCCTCCCGGCCGCCGAGACCGCGCTGCGGGTCGTCACCCGGATCGTCGCGGAGGAGACGACGCCCCCGGCGTAGCCTGGGGCCGTGAAGCTGACGAAGAAGTCCCACGCCTGCGTGCGGCTGGAGAAGGCCGGCCGCACGCTCGTCATCGACCCCGGCAATTTCACGGAGGAGGACGCCGCCCTCGGAGCCGACGCGCTGCTCGTCACGCACGAGCACCCCGACCACTTCGACGAGGGCCGGCTGCGCGCGGCGCTCGAGGCCGACGCCGCCGCCGAGGTCTGGACG
Source organism: Streptomyces sp. NPDC096079 (assembly GCF_040303145.1). Taxonomy (NCBI): domain Bacteria; kingdom Bacillati; phylum Actinomycetota; class Actinomycetes; order Kitasatosporales; family Streptomycetaceae; genus Streptomyces; species Streptomyces sp. NPDC096079. The sequence continues at coordinate 134,333 of NZ_JBEOST010000018.1, read as the reverse complement.
CTGCGCAGCGTCGCCGACCGGCTCTCGGCGGCCTTCCCGGGACGGGTGCACACCGTCGGGCACGGGGACACCTTCACGGCGGCCGGCTTCGACGTCCAGGTCCACGGCGAGCTGCACGCGGTGATCCACCCGGACATCCCGCGCATCACGAACGTGGGCTACCTCGTCGACGGCTCCGTCTTCCACCCCGGCGACGCGCTCACCGTGCCCGACCACCCCGTGGACACGCTGCTGCTGCCCGTCATGGCCCCCTGGAACAAGATCTCCGAGGTCATCGACTACGTGCGCGAGGTCAAGCCGCGCCGTGCGTACGACATCCACGACGCCCTGCTCACCGACCTCGCCCGGCCCATCTACGACCGCCAGATCGGCGGCCTGGGCGGCACCGACCACGCGCGCCTCGCCCCGGGAGCGTCCGCCGAGCTCTGAGCGGTGCGAAGGCCGACTGTCACACCCCGCCAGTAGGCTTGCGGTCATGCGCATCGCCACGTGGAACGTCAACTCGATCACCGCCCGGCTGCCCCGGCTCCTGGCCTGGCTGGAGAGCAGCGGCACCGACGTGCTGTGCATCCAGGAGACCAAGTGCACCGCCGAGCAGTTCCCCACCGAGGAGCTGCGCGCCCTGGGGTACGAGTCGGTGGTCAACGCCACGGGGCGGTGGAACGGCGTGGCCCTGCTCTCCCGCGTCGGCCTCGCGGACGTGGTCACCGGGCTGCCCGGCGGCCCGGAGTACGACGGGGTGGAGGAGCCCCGGGCGATCTCCGCGACCTGCGGCCCGGTCCGCGTCTGGTCGGTGTACGTGCCGAACGGCCGCGAGGTGGCCCACGACCACTACGCCTACAAGCTGCGCTGGCTGGAGGCGCTCAAGGCGGCCGTCGCGGAGGACGCGGCGGGGGAGCGCCCCTTCGCCGTCCTCGGCGACTACAACATCGCCCCGACCGACGAGGACGTCTGGGACATCGCCGTCTTCGAGGGCGCCACGCACGTGACGGAGCCCGAGCGGGCCGCGCTCGCCGGGCTCCGCGAGACCGGTCTCACCGACGTGGTCCCGCGCCCCCTCAAGTACGACCACCCCTTCACGTACTGGGACTACCGCCAGCTCTGCTTCCCGAAGAACAAGGGCATGCGGATCGACCTCGTCTACGGCAACAAGCCCTTCGCCGAGGCGGTCTCCGACAGCCACGTCGACCGTGAGGAGCGCAAGGGCAAGGGCGCCTCGGACCACGCGCCCGTCGTCGTCGACCTCGACCTCTGACCCGTGTGATCGTTTCCGCGCGCCGGGTGGTGGACCGGCAGGCGGCGGTGCGAGGCTGTTCGGATGAACATCCCGTTTCTGGACAACTGGCGCAAGCGACATGAGCCCGAGCCGGCCGGCTCCCCCCTGGCCGCGGCCTTCGACCGCGACCCGGAGGGAGTGGCCGAGCTCCTCTCGGAGTGCGAGCTGCTGCGTTCCCGCGTCGAGGCGGCCGGGGTGGCCCTGGACGACACCCCGCGCTCCCTCCAGGAGCTCGACCAGCTGCCGCCCCGCTGGCGAAACGATCCGGAGGAGCTGCCCTGGTTCGGGAACGACGCGGGGCTCTACCTCGGCACCGTCATCGTCCGGAACGTGCCGGGTGCCCGGTGGCAGGTGTGGCCCGGCGGCGGCCCCGTCGTGCGGCTCGCCTCCGGCCGGGAGATCCAGGTCGTCGAGGCCGGTCTCGACTGGGCGATGACCGGGGCCCCGCAGCTCTCCCAGGTGTACGCCGAGGCCTCCGAGTACTGACGGCGAGGCCTCGGCGTCCGGGGCCGAATCCTCCGCCCGCCACCCTTCCGCAGTAAATACGGCTTATTCCCGTTTCATGCGTGTCGGGCGTGAAGTCCCTTTTCCCGTGGATAGTTTGCGCTGACCGCGACACCGCTGAGAAACGGGGCAGGGCAGCGCATGGCCGTCGTCGATCCGCTGATCGAACTGCGTGGCGTCAACAAGCACTACGGCACGCTGCACGTCCTCCAGTCCATCGACCTCACCGTCGGACGCGGAGAGGTGGTCGTGGTCATCGGCCCCTCCGGATCCGGCAAGTCCACCCTGTGCCGCGCGATGAACCGGCTGGAGAGCGTCGAGTCGGGCGAGATCGTCATCGACGGCCGGCCCCTCCCCGAGGAGGGCAAGGCACTCGCCGGGCTGCGCGCCGAAGTCGGCATGGTCTTCCAGTCCTTCAACCTCTTCGCGCACAAGACCGTCCTCGCGAACGTCTCCCTCGCGCAGATCAAGGTCCGCAAGCGCAGGAAGGAGGAGGCCGACCGGCGTTCGCGCGCACTCCTCGACCGCGTCGGACTCGCCGCGCACGCCGACAAGTACCCGGCCCAGCTCTCCGGCGGCCAGCAGCAGCGCGTCGCCATCGCGCGCGCCCTCGCCATGGACCCCAAGGCCCTCCTCTTCGACGAGCCGACCTCCGCGCTCGACCCCGAGATGATCAACGAGGTCCTGGAGGTCATGCAGCAACTCGCCCGCGAGGGAATGACGATGGTGGTCGTCACCCACGAGATGGGCTTCGCGCGCTCCGCCGCCAACCGGGTCGTCTTCATGGCCGACGGGAAGATCGTCGAGGACCGCACGCCGGAGGAGTTCTTCACCGCCCCGCGCAGCGAGCGCGCCAAGGACTTCCTCTCCAAGATCCTCAAGCACTGACCGGGGTGGGAACCATGCAGCGCACGCACCGCACCCTCGCCGCGCTCGCCCTGCTGCTCGCCGTCGCGGCGGCGCTCGGCGGCTGCGGCAAGGAGGGCAGTCCACCCGTCAAGGGCCCGCAGCCCGACCAACTCCCCGTCTACCAGGTGCGGTCCGGCTTCACCCTGCCGGACTCGGCCACCTGGAACCGGGCGAGGAAACGCGGCCGGCTGATCGTCGGCGTCAAGGAGGACCAGCCCTACATGGGCGAGAAGGACCCGGCCACCGGCCGCTACTCCGGCTACGACATCGAGATCGCCAGGATGATGGCCGCCTCCCTCGGCTTCGACCCGGCCCGCGTCGAGTTCCGCACCATCGCCTCGGCCAACCGCGAGACGGCCCTCCAGAACGGCCAGATCGACTACTACGTCGGCACCTACACCATCAACGACAACCGCAAGAAGCTCGTCGGCTTCGCCGGCCCCTACTACCAGGCCGGCCAGTCGCTCCTGGTCCGCTCCGACGAGAACGACATCCACGGCCCGCAGGACCTGGACGGCAAGCGGGTCTGCTCGGCCGCGGGCTCCACCCCGTACCAGCGCATCCAGAAGGACTACCCGAAGGCCGAACTCGTCGCCTACGACACCTACTCCGTGTGCGTGGACAACCTGCTCACCTACCAGGTCGACGCGGTCACCACCGACGACACGATCCTCCTGGGCTACGCCGCCAAGGTCCCCGACGAACTCAAGGTCGTCGGCAAGCCGTTCTCGAAGGAGCCCTACGGCATCGGAGTCCCGCGCGGGGACGACGCGCTCCGCTTCGCCCTCGACGACGCGATCGCCGCCCACGAGAGGAACGGCGACTGGAAGAAGGCGTACGACGCCACCCTCGGCCTCTCCGGGGTGCCCGCCCCGCCGCCGCCGGCCATCGACCGCTACCCGGCCACCTGAGGACCCCACCGCTGACATGGACGTACTCACAGACAACTTCTCGCTCTACGGCGAGGGGTTCCTCGGCACCGTCGAACTCACCGTCTACTCCTCGGCCCTCGCGCTCGTCCTGGGTTTCGTCATGGCCTCGTTCCGGGTCGCGCCCGTGGGCTCCTTCCGGGTCTTCGGCACGGTCTGGGTCACCGTCCTGCGCAACACCCCGCTGACCCTGCTCTTCTTCGCGGTCATGCTGGGCCTGCCCCGCTTCGGACTCGTGCTGCCCTTCGAGGTGTTCGCCGTCCTCGCCCTCGGCTGCTACACGTCCGCCTTCATCTGCGAGGTGCTGCGCTCCGGCATCAACACCGTGCCGCGCGGCCAGGGAGAGGCCGCCCGCAGCCTCGGCATGACCTTCTCCCAGACCCTGTCCACGATCGTTCTGCCGCAGGCCTTCCGGACGGTCATCCCGCCCATCGGCTCCACCCTGATCGCCCTCGCCAAGAACTCGGCGATCGCCGGGGCGTTCAGCGTCACGGAACTCCTCGGCACCTACAAGACCCTGAGCGAGCTGGGCTACAACATCGTCTGGACCTTCGTCTGGATCGCCGTCGGATACCTGATCATCACCCTCACCATCAGCGCCCTCTTCCACCTCATGGAGAAGCGCTGGGGAGTCGCCCGATGACCGAGTCCACCGCCCTCTACGACGTCCCCGGGCCGAGCGCCCGGCGGCGTCACCTCCTCTACGGACTCGCGTCCACCGTCGTGATCCTCGCGCTGGCCGGCTGGATCCTCTACCTCCTCTTCGACACCGACCAGTTCACCGCCACGAAGTGGTCGCCCTTCGTGTACGAGGGCATCCAGGAGCTGCTGCTCAGGGGCCTCGGCAACACGCTCAAGGCCTTCGCCTACGCCTCGGTGCTGTCGCTCGCCCTCGGCGCGGTCCTCGCCACCGGGCGGCTCTCCGAGCACCGGGTGCCGCGCTGGATCTCGACCCTGCTCGTCGAGTTCTTCCGCGCCATGCCCGTCCTCGTGATGATCTTCTTCATCTTCGTGGCGCTCAAGGTGCAGCCGCTGCCCGCGCTCGTCGCCGGACTCACCCTCTACAACGGCTCCGTGCTCGCCGAGGTCTTCCGCACCGGCATCCACGCCGTCGCGCGCGGCCAGGGCGAGGCCGCGTACGCGCTCGGCATGCGCAAGTCCCAGGTGATGACGTACGTCCTGGCGCCGCAGGCCGTCCGCGCCATGCTGCCGGCCGTCATCAGCCAGCTCGTGGTCGCCCTCAAGGACACCTCGCTCGGCTTCCTCATCACCTACGAGGAGTTCCTGCACGCGGGGAAGCTGATCGCGTCGAACCTCGACTACGACCTGCCCTTCATCCCCGTCGTGCTCGTCATCTCACCGATCTACATCGGGATGTGCATGCTGCTCTCCTGGTTCGCCACCTGGGTGGCCCGCAGGGAGCGCCGCAGCCCGAAGACGAAGGCCGTGGACGTCGCCCCGGCCGCACCGCGGTCGCTGCTGCCGGGACAGCAGTAGCGGGCGAGGAGCCGCACCCGCCCGGCAGCAGCCGGTGATCACTCCGCCCGCAGCGGGACCGACACGTACGACGGGTCGGCCGTGGGGGAGGAGAAGGTCAGCTGCGCGCCGGTCGGGTTGTGCTCGATGTAGAGCGGGTCGACGGTGTCGACGACCAGCGCGAGCCGGTGCCCGGCCGGGACGTCGTACGCCGTCGAGAACAGCTCCAGATCGACGCCGAACGGCTGCCCCGGGGTCCGGTCGTGGAAGGTGTACGGGGCGTTGGTGACCAGTTTCCCGAGGCCGAGCGGGCCCACGTCATAGAGGTACGCGACGAGGGTGCCGCTCTCCTCGGTGGAGGAGACCGTCGTGTGCAGCCTCACGGTGCCGCGCACGCGCTGCGGGGTGGCGTACCGCTCCGACTGCCAGACGCCGGCGAAGGCGCGGGGGAGGAGGGGGACGGAGGCGACGGGCGGGGCCTGGAAGAACTGGTCCAGGAGGTTGGACAGCATCACGATGCCGCCGTTGGCGCCGGAGTCGACGTTCGCCCATATCCGCTGCGTCCCGCCGAGGTCGAACTTCCGCCGGTTCGCGTCGAGGGACTTCCAGTCGGCGTAGCCCTCGTAGGGGGCGTCGGAGCGGGGCTTCACCTGGACGGGCCGCTCGCGGTCGATGCCGTTGTCGACGCCCTTGAGGTAGTGGTCGAACCAGCGGTGGGCGCTGGTCCAGGTGTCGTTGGGCAGGCCGAGGAGGCCGGTGGCCTCGGCGGTGGCGTGGTCGCCCGGACGGAACTCGAGCCGCTTGGGGCCGGTGAGCTTCTCGTAGAAGCTCGCGTACTGGTTGGGCGGGAAGATGGTGTCGCCCCAGGCGTTGCCGAGCATGATCGCGGCGCCGTTGGCGTTGATCCGGTCGAGCTGCTCGACGGCGGAGCGCTTGCGGCCCCAGGCGATCATGTCCTCCTCCTTGGCCAGGTTGGAGGAGAGGAAGTCGCCCAGGATCTGCTGGAGTTCGGGCCCCGGCCGGCCGGTGAGATAGCCGGCGCCGCCGAGCAGGGCGGCGGCCTGGAGGTGCTGGGTGCGGCCGCTGTAGATGGACTCGATCAGGTCGGCCCAGCCGCTGAGCGCGGCGACGGCCTTGATCCGCGGGTCGTTCGCGGCGGCGAGCAGGCTGATCCCCGCGCCGTACGAGACGCCCGCCATGCCCACGTGGTCGGGGTCGGACGGGGTGTTCGCGAGGGCCCAGTCGATGACCTTGGAGGCGTCGGCGATGTCCTTCGGCCCGGCGGTCTCGATCTCCCCGCCGGACTGCCAGAAGCCGCGCGAGTTGTAACTCACCACGACGTAACCGGAGTCGGCGAGCTTCTGGGCCTGGGCGAGGTACTCGACCTGGGGCATGGCCCAGCTGGTGGGCAGCACGATCAGGGGGTGACGGGCGGCGGCGGCTCCGGCGGGCGTGACGACGTTCGCCTTGAGGACGGTGCCGCCGTCGCCGGCGATGTCGACGAAGCGGATGGAGCCGGCGGTCTCGGCGGCCTGGGTGGCGGGTGCGAACCCGAGGGCCGTCCCGGCCGCGAGAGCGGCCGAGACGGCGAGGGCCAGGGATGCGCGCACGGGGCACTCCTCACTGGGGACACTGTTGGGGGGCAGTGAAAGTGACCCGACGGTAACCGCGGCGCCTTACTCGTGGTAACCGGTCGGTAAGTTACGTGCGGGTAACGATTGGCCGAAGAGCGGCGGCCGCCACCAGATCGGCGTGCGCCTCCCCGTACCGCTTCACGGCCAGGAGGAACATCGAGCGGTCGGTGAGGGCGCGGACGAGCGCGCCCGGGTCGGCCGCCGCACGGCCCGCGAGGTCCACGCCCTCGTCGAAGGACGGACGGAGCGACTCCTCCGCCCGGCGGCCGGCCGTCTCCCAGCGCAGGGCCCGGCGGACGGTCAGACGGCGCTGGGCCACGATCAGACCGGGGAGGTCGTCCGACGCGCGCAGGGCCGCGACCCGGCGTTCGAAGGCGGGGATCGAGGCGAACCAGCCCTCCCGCACGTCGGGGGACCACCCGTGGACCGGATGGACCCCGAGCGCCGGCAGCGGGGCCTGAGGAGTGGCGGCCGGTTCGTCCGGCCGGCCCGAGAGGGCGAGGAGGGTCACCCAGGTGGCCTGGATGTTGCTCCAGCTCACCGGCTCACCGCTCGCCGCGAGCCGGGCCAGGACGGTCAGCGTCTCGCGCCGCGCCCCGGCCTCCTCGGCCGGACGCGCGGCGGCCCCGAGCATCCCCGCGTACCGCTCCAGCTTCCACACCAGGGACGCCAGCGGGGCGCGGTCCCCCGCCGCCGCCTCGCGCGCGTCACCGACCACGCGCGCGAACACCTCCAGGGCCTCCTCGTGCCGTCCGGCCGCGTCGAGCGCGGCCGCCCACTCGATCAGCGTCCACACGGACACGTCCGCGTCCCCGGGGGCGACGTGCCGGGCGTGCAGGTCGGCCGCCTCCCCGTGACACCCCTCCTCGGCCAGGACCACCGCGAGGCGGCCGTACGATCCGGCCGCCGCCGACTCCTCGCACACCGCGCGGCCCTCGGCCCTCCGCCCGGCGGTGAACAGCGCGTGCTCGTAGCCCCCGAGGGCCCTGCGCAACCGGCCCTTCCGGTCCGGCACCTCCGCGCCGAAGCGCCGCGCCGCGTCCGCCGCCTGCCCGTACAGGACCACGTCCAGCCCGGGATCCCGCAACTCGACGGCCCGCTCGAACAGCGCGTCGACCAGCTTCGGCAGATACGCCCGCGGGCTCACCTCCGCGAGCACCCGGTACGCGCCCAGCCGCTCCCCGAGCGTCAACGGCTCCGACCCGAGCAGCAGGACCCGCGCCCGCAGCACCGTCTCCGCGTCGAAGTTCCCCGAATGCGCCATGTGCCCCCTGTTCTCCGTGTGATGCGACGACGGAGATTCTGCGCGTCGGGGGACAGCCCGGACAAGGTTCTCCAACTGTGCGTTCCGTCCTACGAAAACCGCCCCTGACCTGTCATGATGGTGACGTCTTCACTCCGATGGGAGGGGCCGGTGCACAGCAGGACCGTCGCACCCGACGTGTTCGATCCCCGGATCTACGCCGCCGGCGTCCCGCACGACCGGTTCCGGGCCCTGCGGGACCGGGCGCCCGTCTCCTGGCAGGCGGAGCCCGAAGTCCTCGGCTGGCCCGCCGGATCCGGGTTCTGGGCGGTCACCCGGCACGCCGACGTCGTGCGGGTGCTCAAGGACTCGGGGACGTACTCCTCGTGTCTCGGCGCCACCCAGATCCGTGATCCCGACCCCGCCGACCTGCCCTTCATCCGGCGCATGATGCTCAATCAGGACCCGCCGGACCACGGCACGCTGAGGAAGCTCGTCAGCCGGGCCTTCACGCCCCGCCGGATCGAGCGCTTCGCCGCGACCGCCCGCGAGCGGGCCCGCGCGTCGCTCGCCGCCGCGTTCGCCGACGGCGGCGAGGTGGACCTCGTCCGCGCCGTCACCGACGACTACGCCCTGCTCAACCTCACCGACCTGCTCGGGGTGCCCGCGACCGACCGGGGACTCCTGCACGCCTGGACCGAGCGGGTCATCGCCTACCAGGACCCCGACGAGCCGCCGGTCCTCGACGCCGGGGGACGGCCGGTCAACCCCCGCTCGCCCGCCATGCTGGCCGAGATGTTCGGCTACGCCCAGGAGCTCGCCGCCCACAAACGGGCGCACCCGGCGGACGACGTCATGAGCGTGCTCGCGGCCTCCGAACTCGGCGACGCCGAACTGGAGATGTTCTTCTTCCTGCTCACGGTCGCCGGGAACGACACCGTCCGCAGCGCCGTCCCCGGCGGGGTCCTCGCCCTGGCCGAAAACCCGGACGAGCAGGCGAGGCTGTGGCGGGGGGAGGTCCCCGTGGACACGGCGGTGGACGAACTCCTGCGCGTGCACCCGCCCGTGCTGTCCTTCCGGCGCACCGCCGCGCGGGACACCGAGCTGGCCGGACGGAGGATCCGCGCGGGTGACAAGGTCGTCGTCTTCCACGCCTCCGCCAACCACGACGAACGCGCCTTCACCGACCCGCACCGCCTGGACCTCGGCCGGAGCCCCAACCCGCACGTCTCCTTCGGCGACGGGCCGCACGTCTGCCTCGGCGCCCACTTCGCCCGGCTCCAGCTCCGGGTGTTCCACGAGGAGCTGCGCGCGTCCTGCGGCGGCCTCGCCCTCGCGGGACCGCCCCGGCGCCTCGTCTCCAACTTCATCAACGGGATCAAGTCGCTGCCGGTGCGGCCGCTGGAGCCGTCCGCGCCGCGCGCGTGACATCGGCCACCAGCTCGACCACGTCGGGGCCGTACGCCTGCGAGTTGACCACCCGCAGGAGCAGGACGAAGGAACCGTTCGGACCGTACTTGCCCGCCAGCGCCTCGTGGTGGCGCGCCAGGTGCCGCGCCGCGGCCTGATTGGTGACCGCGGCCTGTCCGCACACCAGGAACACCGGCCGGCCGTCCTCGCCGCGGGTGAGGCGCGCGAGGACGACGTACTCGTCCACCCCCCACTCCGGGCGGTAGGTCTCGCCCGCCACGGTGAGCATCCCGCGGTCCTCGCGCGGCTCCTGCTCGACGTTCATCGTGAGGCCCGGCAGCAGATTCGGCAGATGGGCCGCCATGCGCCGGTTGGAGTAGGGGCCGCCGATGCAGAACTCGGCTATCTCCCCGAGGCCCTGACGGGCCGTGTCGTGCTGGACGACCCGGGGCCGAGCCCCGCAGTCCTTGATCAGCGCCGAGAGTTCGAGCAGCGCCGACACGTCCGTGGCGTGCACCCCCCGCTCACTGCCGGCCAGACGGTTCACCACGAGCAGGCACTCCGAACCGGAGGGCAGCCCGAAGAAGGCCTGCTTGCGACGCAGCCGCCGCCGCCAGACATGGGTGCGCGTCAGCCAGCCGAGGGAGCCGCTGACACCGGTGGCCAGGACCCCGAGCACCACGTTGCGCAGGTCTTCGTTCATAGGCGCGCATGCTAGCGGCGATCGCCCACCGGTTCGAGGCGGTCCTGACGGGAGACGGCACGGGAAGTTACGCTGCGCGGACGGTCGTTGACTGGAGGTAGGAATGCGTCGCTCCGCCGCTGGCAAGGTCTCGCTGCTCGCCGTCGCGGCGACGGTGCTCTCGATGGGCGCCGCCGCGCCGTCGAAGGCGCCGCCCGTCCCGGACCCGCCCGTCAAGGAACCCGTCGCCGTCGGGTACGGCGGCGCCGTCGCGAGTGTCGACGCCGACGCCTCGGCGGCCGGCATCGAGGTGCTCCGCAAGGGCGGCAACGCGGTCGACGCCGCCGTCGCCGTCGCGGCCGCCCTCGGCGTCACCGAGCCGTACTCGGCGGGCATCGGGGGCGGCGGCTACTTCGTGTACTACGACGCCAGGACCCGCACCGTGCGGACCGTCGACGGCCGCGAGACCGCGCCCCGTTCCGCCGGCGCCGGCCTCTTCGTGGAGAACGGCACGCCCATCCCGTTCGAGGAGGGCCAGACCAGCGGCCTCGGCGTCGGCGTCCCCGGCACCCCCGCCACCTGGAGGACCGCCCTCGACGCCTGGGGCACCAAGCGGCTCGGCACCCTGCTCGAACCCGCCGAACGGCTCGCCCGCGAGGGCTTCGCCGTCGACCCCACCTTCCGCGCCCAGACCGCCGCCAACGAGGCCCGGTTCCGGGACTTCCCCGCCACCTCCGCGCTCTTCCTGCCCGGCGGGCAGCTGCCCGTGGTCGGCTCCGTCTTCAAGAACCCCGACCTGGCGCGCACGTACGAGAAGCTCGGCCGCGAAGGCGTCGGCGCCCTCTACCGGGGGCCGCTCGCCCGGGACATCGTGAACACCGTCCGCACGCCCCCGCTGCGCGCGGGCGCCACCCGGACCGTCCGCCCCGGCGACCTGACGGAGGCCGACCTCGCCGCGTACCGCACCGAGTCCCGCAGGCCCACGAAGGTCTCGTACCGCGGCCTCGACGTCTACGGCATGGCCCCCTCCTCCTCGGGCGGCACGAGCGTCGGCGAGGCGCTGAACATCCTGGAGGGCACCGACCTCTCGGCGGCGTCCCAGGCCCAGTACCTGCACCGGTACATCGAGGCCAGCCGCATCGCCTTCGCCGACCGCGGCCGCTGGGTCGGCGATCCGGCCTTCGAGTCCGTGCCGACGCGCGGCCTGCTCTCGCAGCGGTTCGCCGACTCCCGCGCCTGCCTGATCCGCGACGACGCCGCCCTGACCAGCCCGCTCGCCCCGGGCGACCCGAGCAGCCCGGTGCCGTGCGCGAGCGGCGGCACCGCCGCCCCGACCACGTACGAGGGCGAGAACACCACCCATCTCACGGTGGCGGACAAGTGGGGCAACATCGTCGCCTACACCCTCACCATCGAGTCCACCGGCGGCAGCGGCATCACCGTGCCCGGCCGGGGCTTCCTGCTCAACAACGAGCTGACCGACTTCTCCTTCGCCCCGGCGAACCCGGCCGTCCACGACCCGAACCTGCCCGGCCCCGGCAAGCGTCCGCGCTCGTCGATCTCGCCGACGATCGTCCTCGACCGGCACGACCGCCCCGTCCTCGCGCTCGGCTCCCCGGGCGGCGCGACCATCATCACCACGGTGCTCCAGACCCTGACGGGCGTCCTGGACCGGGGTCTGCCGCTCGTCGACGCGATCGCCGCGCCGCGCGCCAGCCAGCGCAACCAGACCACCACCGAACTCGAACCCGCCCTGTGGAACAGCCCGTTGAGGACCGCGCTCGAAGGCATCGGGCACGGCTTCCGGCAGAACCCGGAGATCGGCGCGGCGACCGGCGTCCAGCGCCTCCCCGACGGCCGCTGGGTGGCCGCCGCGGAGACCGTCCGCAGGGGCGGCGGCTCGGCCATGGTGGTGCGGCCGGACGCCGGCTAGGACCTGCCTTTCGGATCGTGGAGACAGGCCTCAGAGCGCCGTCAGGACGCGCGGGCCCTCGTCCGTGATCGCCACCGTGTGCTCGGCGTGGGAGGCGCGCGAGCCGTCGGACGTGCGGATCGTCCAGCCGTCCCGCGCCGTGTAGTGCTCGTCGGTGCCGCCGCCGATGAGCATCGGCTCGATCGCGAGCACCATCCCGTGGCGCAGCTTCATGCCCCGGCCCGGGCGTCCCTCGTTGGGGACGCCCGGGTCCTCGTGCATGGCGCGACCGATGCCGTGGCCGCCGAAGCCGTCGGGGATGCCGTACCCCGCGGTCCGGCAGACCCTGCCGATCGCGTGGGCGATGTCGCCGATGCGGTTGCCGACGACGGCCGCCGCGATGCCGGCCGCCAGGGCCTCCTCCGCCGCCGCGACCAGCCGGGCGTCCTCCGGCCGCGCCGGGCCGACCGTGAAGCTGACCGCCGAGTCGCCGGCCCAGCCGCCCAGCGTGGCCCCGCAGTCCACGGAGACGAGGTCACCTGCCGCCAGCCTGGTCCCGTCCGGGATGCCGTGCACGATCGCGTCGTTCACGGAGACGCACACGACCGCGGGGAAGGGCACCGGAGCCCACTCCGGGTGGTAGTCCAGGAAGGGCGAGCCGGCGCCCGCCGCGTCGAGCACCTCGCGCGCGGCACGGTCCAGTTCGGTGAGCGGCACGCCGGGCGCCGCCTTCTCCCGCACGGCCGCCAGGGCACGGGCCACCACCCGGCCGGACTCGCGCATGGCCGCCAGCGATTCGTTCGTCTTGATCTCCACCATGGCCAATTACTATACCGGTATTAGAATGGCCGCATGGTGCGCACCCCCCTGACCCCCGAAGAGCGCGAGCGCGGCGAGCGCCTGGGCCTGCTCCTGCGCGAGGCGCGCGGCGAGCGGTCCATGGTCGAGATCGCCGCGGCCGCCGGTCTCTCCGCCGAGACCCTTCGCAAGATCGAGACCGGCCGGGCCCCGACCCCGGCCTTCTTCACCGTCGCGGCCCTGGCCGGGGTCCTCGGCCTCTCCATGGACGCGCTCGTGGCGCACTGCGCCCCGGCGCCCGTCTGAGGGCTCCCGGAGCGCTCAGACGGAGACCGCCAGCTGCACGCGGCTGTGGCGGGGGTGATCGATCTCGTCCAGGAGGGCGAGCGCCAGATCGGCGTGGGAGATGCGGCCCGGCCCCTCGATCACCCTGCCCACCGCCGTCCGGTAGCCGCCCGTGCGCTCTGCCTCCGCGTTCAGGTCCAGGCCCGGGACCACCATCAGCCAGTCGAGCCCGGGTCCCGCTTCCGCCGTGAGCAGCTCGAACTCGGCCACGTGCCCCTGGGAGAACGTCCGGTACTGCTCGGGGAAGTCCGGCGCGTCCATGATCCGCACTCCGGGTGCCGTCTCCAGGGTGGTGGCGATGCCCAGGGTGAGCAGCCGCCCGACCCCGGCCTCCGTCAGCCCGGCGACCATCGCCTTCGCCGCCGCCGTGAAGAAGTCGACCGAGGGCACGTCGAGGCGGACCGCCGCGTTCACCGCCGCGTCGTGGCCCGCCGCGAGCGCCCCCACCGAGGCCGCGTCCGTGGCGTCGCCCCGTACGAGCGTGACGCCCGCCCCTTCCAGATCGCGGTACGCGGCCGGGTCGCGGACCACGGCGGTCACCCGGTGGCCCCGGGCCACGGCCTCCGCCACGGCGGCCCGGCCGACCCTCCCGCCGGCCCCGAAGACGACGATGCTCTTGGTGTTGTCGCTGTCGCTGTACATGTCCATGGCCGGACCGTAGAACCGGCACCCCTGGTTACTTCAACGGTACTGGGCTAGCGTCGACCCCATGATCGAGCAGCTCTCCCGGCAGTCGCTGAGCCCCACCCTCTTCCGCGACCCCGACTGCGGGCTGAGCCACGGTCAGCCCATCCGGGTCGGCGGCAAGTGGACGGCGATGGTGCTGCGCTGCCTGGAGGACGGGACGCCCCGCCGCTTCTCCGAACTGCGCGTCCCCCTGCACTGGATCACCCCCAAGGTCCTCACCGAGACCCTCCGCGCCATGGAGCGCGACGGCTTCCTCACCCGGACCGCCCACGACGAGAACCCGCCCCGCGTCGAATACGCCCTCACCGAGCTGGGCCGGTCCCTCATCGCACCCCTCGACACCGCCTGCGACTGGGCGCGCGCCCACGCCCCCGAGATCGCCGAGGCCCGCACCGCGTACGAGCGTTCCACCCCGGAATAGGCTGCGGGGCATGATGCCCGAAGAGCTGCGGCGCGGCCGCTACGTCAGCCTGACCACCTTCCGGAAGAACGGCACGGGGGTCGCCACGCCCGTCTGGTACGCGGTGGAGGGCTCCGAGCTGTACGTGTGGACCCGCGACGACTCCTGGAAGGTCAAGCGCCTGCGCAACGACCCCCGGGTCGAGGTCGCCGTCTGCGACCTGCGCGGCAACGTCGCCGAGGGCGCCGAGCGGTACGCCGGCACCGGCCGCCTCGTGGAGGGGGAGGAGCTGGGCCGGATCCGGCGCCTGCTCGCCCGCAAGTACACCTGGCAGTACTGGCTGACCGACGTGCCCGCCATGATCGTCCGGCGCGGGAAGCGCCCGCACACCGGGATCGTCGTCACGTTCTGAAAACGGTCCGTAGTCGTCCCGTAACACGACTGCGGTCCAATACCCGCGGACCGGAGGGTTCCAGTCGACGGCGGGGCAGGTGCGTGACGCATGACGATGTATCAACTCCCGGTGGAGATCGCCGCGTTCGGGCGGTGGCTGACGGAGCTGGTCGGCCGGGCCGGGGAGGACGGCGGCTGGTACGGGGTCTTCGCCGCCCGCGACCCGGAGGGCCTGCGCGCCTGTCTCGACGGGGTCGAGATCCTGCCCTGGGACATCGTCGCCTCCCTCCTCCAGGACGCCGGGGAGACCGCCGACGGGCCGTTCGCCGCCCGCGGCGCGCGGCTGTACGCGGCGGCCGCGGGCGCCCACGACCGCCGGCCCGGCGGGGTCGAGGCCCTCGCCGAACGCCGGGACCTGATGGAGCGCGAACGCCGCCACGCCGGGTCCCGCGCCCGGGACCTCGGTGAACGGCTCCGCACGACCACGGACGCGGCGGAGGCCGCCCGCCTGGAGCACGACCTCGCCTGGACGCGCGACGACCACGCGCGGGCGACCGCCCGCGTCGCCGAACTGACCGGCAGACTCGCCCGCCTGGGAGGCGGGACGCCGGACACGGGAGGCCCCGCCGCGGCGCACCACGACCCGCACACCGGACCTCGGGCGGAGGCGCCGGCCGCCTTCCCCACGGGTTCCCCGGCCGGCGCCACGCCCGGCGCCCCGGACGGTTTCCCGGCCGGTGCCACGGCGGGTTCCCTGGCCGGTTTCCCGGTCGGCTCCCCGGTCGGCTCCCCGGCCGGCTCCCCGGCCGGCTCCCCGGCCGGTGCCACGGCCGGTGCCACGGCGGGCTCCCTGGCCGGGTTCCCGGCCGGTGCCACGGCCGGTGCCACGGCGGGCTCCCTGGCCGGGTTCCCGGCCGGCTCCCCGGCGGGTTCCCCGGGCGGCGCCCCGGACGGTTTCCCGGCCGGTGCCACGGCGGGTTCCCTGGCCGGTTTCCCGGTCGGCTCCCCGGCGGGTTCCCCGGCCGGCGCCCGGGACGGTGTCTCGAACGCCGCCCCGGCCGGCGCCCCCGTCGCCGCCCCGGCCAGGGCCTCCGCCCGTGCCGTGCGGTCCGGCAAGGGCGGGCGGCGGCCCCGGGGTGCCCGGTACGCCTGGCTGGAGGAGAGCGCCGACCTGGTGGAGGAGGCCCCGGTCCCGCCGCCCCCGCTGCCCGCCGGGGGAGCCGCGCCCCGAGGGGCCCGGTTCGGCGGCGCGGAGACCGCCGCCCCGGCCGCCGCCCCCGCCGACCCGGTCGAGGCCGCCCGGGCCGCGGCCAACGCCGTCTACGCCCTCCGGCGCCTGCGCGCCCAGGGCCGCAGCGGCGAGGCCCACGCCCTGCTCTGCGAGGCGCTCGCGGGACCGCCCGCCCGGCTGCCCGCCCTCGCGGCGGAGCTGCACCGGTCCGGAATGGACGCCGACTGGTCGACCCTGCTCTGGGAGGCGGCCTCGCTGCCGCCCGGGCGGCTCGCCGCCGTCGCCGGCGCGCTCGCCGACGCGGGCCGGCCGGGGGACTGCGAGCAGCTGCTCCGGCAGGGCGTGGCCCGCCCGGTCGACGAGCTCGCCGGGGCGTGCGCCGCGCTGCGCGCCGAGGGGCACCACCGGGAGGCCCACGCCCTGCTCACCGCGTTCGTCCGGGTCCGCGCCCCCGAGGACGCGGCCCGGCTCGCGGGCGCGGACCCGCGGGGGCTCGTCCCCCGGCTGCTGGCCGCGGCCCGCGCGGTCTCGGCGAGCAGGGAGCGGGATCTGGTCCACGCCCTGAGGGTGGCGGGCCTGGCCGGGGTGTGAGGGGCGACGGGGCCCTATCCGTATGGGTCCGTACGTGTCGGTACGTGTCCGACGTGGACCACTCGGGTATGAAACATGATCGACCCAGCCGCTTCCCGGCGGCGGTCTTGCTCCGGGGTGTGACGGGGCTTACGTTCTCCTCCTACGCACCGTGTCTACGGGCGTAGAGGCTCTCTGACGCCGTGCCGAAGGAGCTCTCATGTCCGACGTCGTACGCGCCGCGCTCGTCCAGGCGACCTGGACCGGCGACACCGAATCCATGATCGCCAAACACGAGGAGCACGCCCGGGAGGCCGCCCGGCAGGGCGCCAAGGTGATCGGCTTCCAGGAGGTGTTCAACGCCCCCTACTTCTGCCAGGTCCAGGAGCCCGAGCACTACCGCTGGGCCGAGCCCGTCCCCGACGGCCCGACCGTGCGCCGGATGCGGGACCTCGCCCGCGAGACCGGCATGGTGATCGTCGTCCCCGTCTTCGAGATCGAGGACTCCGGCTTCTACTACAACACCGCGGCCGTCATCGACGCCGACGGCTCCTACCTCGGCAAGTACCGCAAGCACCACATCCCGCAGGTGCGCGGCTTCTGGGAGAAGTACTACTTCCGCCCGGGGAACGCCGGCTGGCCGGTCTTCGACACCGCCGTCGGCAAGGTCGGCGTCTACATCTGCTACGACCGTCACTTCCCCGAGGGATGGCGGCAACTCGGGTTGAACGGAGCGCAGTTGGTCTACAACCCGTCCGCCACCTCGCGCGGCCTCTCCTCCTACCTGTGGCAGCTGGAGCAGCCCGCCGCCGCCGTCGCCAACGAGTACTTCGTCGCCGCCATCAACCGCGTCGGCCAGGAGGAGTACGGCGACAACGACTTCTACGGCACCAGCTACTTCGTCGACCCGCGCGGGCAGTTCGTGGGCGAGGTCGCCTCCGACAAGACCGAGGAACTGATCGTCCGCGACCTCGACTTCGGCCTCATCGAGGAGGTCCGGCAGCAGTGGGCCTTCTACCGGGACCGCCGCCCCGACGCGTACGACGGGCTGGTGCGCCCGTGAGCAGCCTGTACGCCCGGCACAAGGCCGTCATCCCCGACTGGGTCGCCCTCTACTACCGCGACCCCCTCGAGATCACCCACGGCGACGGCCGTCACGTCTGGGACGCCGAGGGACGCAGGTACCTCGACTTCTTCGGCGGCATCCTCACCACCATGACCGCCCACGCCCTGCCCGAGGTCACCAAGGCCGTCGCCGACCAGGCCGGGCGGATCATCCACTCCTCGACGCTCTACCTCAACCGCCCCATGGTGGAGCTCGCCGAGCGCGTCGCCGGCCTCTCCGGGATCCCCGACGCCCGCGTCTTCTTCACCACCTCCGGCACCGAGGCCAACGACACGGCGCTCCTCCTCGCCACCGCGTACCGCCGCTCGAACCAGATCCTGGCGATGCGCAACAGCTACCACGGCCGCTCCTTCTCCACCGTGGGCATCACCGGCAACCGTGCCTGGTCGCCCACCGGCCTCTCCCCGCTCCAGACCCTGTACGTGCACGGCGGAGTCCGCACCCGGGGCCCGTACGCCCAGTACACCGACGACCGGTTCATCGAGGCCTGCGTCGCCGACCTGGAGGACCTCCTCGGGCACACCCGGGACGTCGCCGCCCTCATCGCCGAACCGATCCAGGGCGTCGGCGGCTTCACCTCCCCGCCCGACGGCCTGTACGCCGCGTTCCGCCGCGTCCTCGACCGGCACGGCATCCTCTGGATCTCCGACGAGGTGCAGACCGGCTGGGGCCGCACCGGCGAGCACTTCTGGGGCTGGCAGGCGCACGGCCAGGCCGGGCCGCCCGACATCCTCACCTTCGCCAAGGGCATCGGCAACGGCATGTCGATCGGCGGGGTCGTGGCCCGCGCCGAGATCATGAACTGCATCGACGCCAACTCCATCTCGACCTTCGGTGGTTCGCCCGTCACGATGGCCGCCGGGCTCGCCAACCTCGCGTACCTCCTGGAGCACGACCTCCAGGGCAACGCCCGTCGTGTCGGCGGCCTCCTCATCGAGCGCGTCCGGGCGGCGGCCGCAGGAGTCCCGGCGGTACGGGAGGTCCGCGGGCGCGGTCTGATGATCGGCCTCGAACTCACCGAACCGGGCACCGACCGGGCGAACCCGGAGGCGGCCGGCGCCGTCCTGGAGGCCGCCCGCGAGAACGGCCTGCTCATCGGCAAGGGCGGCGGGCACGACACCAGCACCCTGCGCATCGCGCCGCCGCTGTCGCTCACCGTCTCCGAGGCCGAGGAGGGCGCCGCCATCCTCGAACAGGCACTCCGATCCATCTAGCCGGCAAGGGGAGAAGCAGCGTGAGCAGCAGTCGTACCCTCATCCGCGGCGGTCTGGTCGTCACCGCCGCCGACGAAGTGCACGCGGACGTGCTGATCGAGCACGGCCGGGTGGTCGCCCTCGCGGCGCCGGGAAGCCAGCAGTGGACCGCGGACCAGGTGATCGACGCCTCGCAGAAGTACGTGATCCCGGGCGGGGTCGACGCGCACACGCACATGGAGCTGCCGTTCGGAGGCACCTTCGCGTCCGACACGTTCGAGACCGGGACACGGGCGGCGGCGTGGGGCGGGACGACGACGATCGTCGACTTCGCGGTGCAGACGAAGGGCGAGTCGCTGCACGCCGGCCTCAGCGCCTGGCACGAGAAGGCGGACGGGAAGTGCGCGGTCGACTACGCGTTCCACATGATCATGTCGGACGTGAACGAGTCGACGCTCAAGGAGATGCCGAAGCTCATCGAGCACGGCGTGACCTCGTTCAAGCTGTTCATGGCGTATCCGGGGGTCTTCTACTCGGACGACGGGCAGATCCTCAGGGCCATGCAGACGGCCGGTGACACCGGCGGGCTCATCATGATGCACGCGGAGAACGGCATCGCGATCGACGTCCTGGTGGAGCAGGCCCTGGCCCGCGGCGAGACCGACCCGCGCCATCACGGCGAGGTCCGCAAGGCGCTGCTGGAGGCGGAGGCCACCCACCGCGCGATCCAGCTCGCCCGTGTGGCGGGGGCGCCCCTGTACGTCGTCCACGTCTCGGCGCGGGAGGCCCTGGCCGAGCTGGCGGCGGCCCGGGACATGGGGCTGCCGGTCTTCGGCGAGACCTGCCCGCAGTACCTGTTCCTCTCCACCGACAACCTCGCCGAGCCGGACTTCGAGGGCGCCAAGTACGTGTGCAGCACGCCCCTGCGCCCGAAGGACCACCAGGAGGCCCTGTGGCGCGGGCTGCGGACCAACGACCTCCAGGTGGTGTCCACCGACCACTGCCCGTTCTGCTTCGTCGGCCAGAAGGAGCTCGGCCGGGGCGACTTCTCGAAGATCCCGAACGGGCTTCCGGGCGTGGAGAACCGCATGGACCTGCTCCACCAGGCGGTGGTGGACGGCCACATCTCCCGGCGTCGCTGGATCGAGATCGCCTGCGCCACCCCGGCCCGGATGTTCGGCCTGTACCCGCAGAAGGGGACGATCGCGCCGGGCTCGGACGCCGACATCGTCATCTACGACCCGCACGCGACGCAGACGCTGTCGGCCGAGACGCACCACATGAACGTCGACTACTCGGCGTACGAGGGGAGGACCGTCACCGGCCAGGTCGAGACCGTCCTCTCCCGGGGCGAGGTCGTGATCGACGGACGGAAGTACGTCGGCCGCACCGGCCACGGCACCTTCGTGCCGCGCTCCACCTGCCAGTACCTGGGTTGAACCACCCGGGACCTCACCGCACCGACTTGAACTTGGAGGTCCGAGTGGACTTCGGACTCGTCCTGCAGACCGACCCGCCCGCCTCGGAGGTCGTCGGGCTCATGCGCCGGGCGGAGCGCAACGGCTTCCGGTACGGCTGGACCTTCGACTCCGCCGTCCTGTGGCAGGAGCCCTTCGTCATCTACAGCCAGATCCTGGCCAACACCACCAAGCTGCACGTGGGCCCGATGGTGACCAACCCCGGCACCCGCACCTGGGAGGTCACGGCCTCCACCTTCGCCACCCTCAACGACATGTACGGCAACCGGACCGTGTGCGGCATCGGCCGCGGCGACTCCGCCATGCGCGTCGCCGGCCGCAAGCCCAACACCCTGGCCCGGCTCGGCGAGGCCATCGACGTCATCCGCGACCTGGCGGAGGGCCGTGAGGCGGAGGTGGACGGCAACGCGATCCGGCTGCCCTGGATCAGGAACGGCAGGCTTCCCGTCTGGATGGCGGCGTACGGTCCCAAGGCGCTGGCCCTGGCCGGGCAGAAGGCCGACGGATTCATCCTCCAGCTCGCCGACCCGTTCCTCACCGAGTGGATGGTCAAGGCCGTCCGCCAGGCCGCCGCGGACGCCGGCCGGGACCCGGACGCCCTCACCATCTGCGTCGCCGCGCCCGCCTACGTGGGCGACGACCTGGCCCACGCCCGTGACCAGTGCCGCTGGTTCGGCGGGATGGTCGGCAACCACGTCGCCGACCTGGTCGCCAAGTACGGCGAGCACTCCGCGATGGTGCCGGACGAGCTGACCGCGTACATCAAGGACCGGCACGGCTACGACTACTCCCACCACGGCCGCGCGGGGAACCCCGACACCGAGTTCGTCCCCGACGAGATCGTCGACCGCTTCTGCCTCCTGGGCCCCGCCGAGGCCCACATCGAGAAGCTCCGCCACCTCAAGTCCCTGGGCGTCGACCAGTTCGCCGTCTACGACATGCACGACAACCGCGAGGGCACGATCGACGCGTACGGCTCCGACATCATCCCGGCGCTGAGCGCGTAGCGCCGAGCCCCCTCCGTACAAGGCCGGTTGCCGCCGCCTGGACCTCCAGGCGGCGGCAACCGGCCTTTGTGATGCCTCCGTGACCGCTCGTCAGAGATGAATCCTGTCAGGGGTCTTCCAGAACAATGCGACATGTGAAATTTTACACGTCACGTGTCAGTCACCCGTGTGTCCCCACACACGGCCCCAACGGCCCCGGAGGCCCCCACAGATGCGCCCCTCCCCGATAGCGAAGACCCGCGTGCGAAGACTTCCCGTCCTCGGCGCGGCCGTCTTCCTCACGCTCGGACTGTTCGTGCCGCAGAGCCAGGCCGCCACCGTCGGCGCCGCGAGCGGCGCCACGGCTCCGGCCCCCGCGCCCCGGGCGATCCCCGTGCCGAAGTCGCCCCACGCCATCAGCGACAACCCCCGCTTCCGGCTCTCCTCGCAGGACAGCGCCGAAGAGACCGCCCCGCGGCCCGCCCCCGCCGCCGCCAAGGCGAGCAAGCTCGCGCCGACGGCCGCCGCGGACGCCTGCGGCGACCTCTCCGGAGTCATCGACTCCACCGGGACCGCACTGGTCCAGCAGCTCAAGGCGCTTCCCCAGATCACCTGTACGTACCCGCTGTTCAACCTCACCGGAGAGGACGCGCGGAAGACCTTCCGCGAGGCCCAGATGGTGACCGTCGCCGACGCGCTCCGCGACGCCTCCGCCACGTACAAGGGCGACAACAGCACCTCCGTCGGGCAGCTGGTGATGTTCCTGCGCGCCGGCTACTACGTGCAGGACAACCACGCGGACGTCGTCGGCGACTACGGCACGGCGCTCAAGGGCGCGGCGCGCGGCGCCCTCGACGCCTACTTCGCCGCCCCGCGCTCCAAGGACGTCACCGACGCCAACGGCGAGATCCTCAACGAGGTCGTCACGCTGATCGACAGCACCCACGAGGCCGGCCGCTACGCCGGCGTCGTCAAGTGGATGCTCGGCGGCTACGACGCCACGTGGCCCGGTCAGATGAACCTCGCCATGCAGCACGTCGAATGGGTCGTCGAGAACGGCTTCAAGGCCAGGAACGACGAGCGGGGCTGGCGGGCCGCCCTCAAGGCCGACCCCGCCATCCTCGACACCTGGGCGGGCTTCATCACCCGCAACGGCGCCCAGCTGAACCGCCTCGACGTCGTCAGCAACGTCGGCCGCCACCTCGGCAACGCCCTCGACGTCCCCGAGCTCAAGGACCGGGTCCGGCCGCTCCTGAAGGACCTGATCAACCGCTACCCGAACGTCGGCCCCACCGCCCCGATCACCATGAACCTGGGCTGGTACACGCGCCAGTACGACCGCGGCAACTGCGCCGCCTACGCCATCTGCGACCTGGGACAGCGCGTGCTCCCCGCGGTCCTGCCGACCCAGCACACCTGCACCCCGGGCCTGAAGATCCGCGCCCAGGACATGTCGCCCGGCCAGCTGGCGAGCACCTGCACGAGCCTGGCCGGACAGGACGCCTACTTCCACCGGGTCATCGGCGACAAGGGCCCGATCCCCGGTGACGTGAACACCGACCTGGAGGTCGTCGCCTTCGACGACTACACCCAGTACGCGCTGTACGCCTGGGCCATCTACGACATCGACGTCGACAACGGCGGCATGTACGAGGAGGGCAACCCCGCCGCCCCCGGCAACCAGGCCCGTTTCATCGCCCACGAGGCGAGCTGGCTGCGCCCGGACTTCCAGATCTGGAACCTCAACCACGAGTACACCCACTACCTCGACGGCCGCGCCGACATGTACGGCGACTTCGAGGCGGGCATGACCACGCCGACCATCTGGTGGGTCGAGGGCATCGCCGAGAACGTCTCGTACGGCTACCGGGGCGAGCGGAACGCCGACGCGATCGCCGAGGCCGCCCGCAAGACGTACCGGCTGAGCGAGCTGTTCGACACCGTCTACGGCCAGGAGGAGGACCCCGAGGTCAACTCGAACCGGGTCTACCGCTGGGGCTGGCTCGCCGTCCGCTACATGCTCCAGAAGCACCCCGCCGACGTCCAGACCATCCTCGGCGCGTACCGCACCGGTGACTGGACCGGGGCCCGCACCTTCATCAAGCAGACCATCGGCACCCGCTACGACGCCGACTTCGCGACCTGGCTGACGACGGACTGCGCCACGAACGACTGCGGCCCGCTGCCGGACGCCCCGACCACCGCCACCACCCCGCTCTGCACCCTCGGCGACCCCCGTCAGTTCGACCAGAACTGCCGCAGGGACGGCCTCTCCGCCGCCGCCGGCAACTACAGCTACCACTTCGTGTACCTGCCGGCCGGCGTGCAGCGGCTGACGATCACCAGCAGCGGCGGCACCGGCAACGCCGACCTGTACTACGGCGGCGGCAGCTGGGCCACCACCGGCAGCCACCTGGCGAAGTCCGTCAACGCCGGGAACGGCGAGACCCTGACCATCGACAACCCGCCGTCCGGCTGGGTCTACTTCAGCCTCGCCGCAGCCCAGGACTTCAGCGGCGTGAGCCTGTCCACCCGGACCGGATGAACCGGTTCGCCTGCGGTCGCGCGGGGCCGCCGTGTTTCATGGCCCCATGGTGTCCACCGACCGACTTCTGGCCTTCGCGGCCATGTCCTTCCTGCTGATCGTCATCCCCGGTCCCAGCGTCCTGTTCGTGATCGGTCGGGCGCTGGCCCAGGGGCGGCGCGCCGCACTGACCACGGTCGTGGGGAACACGCTCGGCGCCTATGTGCTCGTCGTGGCCGTGGCGCTCGGCGTCGGGGCCCTCGTCGAACGCTCGGTCCTCGTCTTCACCACCCTGAAGCTCGTCGGAGCCGCCTACCTGGTGTACCTGGGCGTCAAGGCGGTGCGGCAGCGCGGATCGCTGCACGCCGCCTTCTCCGGCGACGGTCCGGAGCACGGCACCCTGCGCACCCTGGGGGAGGGCTTCGCGGTCGGCGTGGCCAACCCGAAGACGATCGTGTTCTTCGCCGCGGTGCTGCCCCAGTTCGTCGACCGCGACCAGGGGCACGTCGCCCTGCAGATGCTGGTCCTCGGCCTGGTCTTCAACGCGATCGCCGTGGCCTCGGACAGCGCCTGGGGGCTGGTCGCGGCCACCACCCGGAACTGGTTCGCCGGCTCGCCCCGACGCCTCGCGATGGTCGGCGGCGCCGGCGGACTGACGATGATCGGCCTCGGAGTCACGGTCGCGGCGACCGGCCGCAACGACTAGGCACCCGGCAGGACGGGCCCGGGCCGGAGCGACCGGAGAGGACCAAGGAGCCCCGCCACACCCGTGGCGGGGCTCCTTCGTACGCCTTCCGTGACCACGGGAGGACGCCGCCACGGGGTTCCCCGGAGGACCGGGCCGCTCCGCCTCCTTGACGCCCCTGTCCGGCGGGACGACACTCCGCGCATCAAGAACCCCCACGCCCCGCACGGCCTCGTTCCGTCCCCGAACGAAGGGTTCCGTCCATGACCTCGACCGCATCCTCCGGCAGACCCGGCCCCTCCGCCGTCGACGACGGCCGTGTCGAACTCGCGCCCGGCACCGCCCCCGCCGACCCCCGCTTCGTCAACGACGACCTCCTGCCCGTCCCGGTGGCCGACCGCCGGTGGACCACGTACAACTTCGCCGCCCTCTGGGTCGGCATGGCCCACAACATCCCCTCCTGGATGCTGGCCTCCGGACTCGTCGCCCTCGGCATGGACTGGAAACAGGCCGTCCTCACCATCGCCCTGGCCAACGTCATCGTGCTCGTGCCGATGCTGCTCACCGGCCACGCCGGGCCGAAATACGGCATCCCCTTCCCCGTCCTCGCCCGTGCCTCCTTCGGACTGCGCGGGGCCAACCTGCCCGCCCTCGTCCGGGCCGGCGTCGCCTGCGCCTGGTTCGGCATCCAGACCTGGATCGGCGGCCAGGGCGTCTTCGTCCTCCTCGACAAGGTCTTCGGCGGCGGCTGGGCGGACGCGTCCGAGATCGGCGGACAGCCCTGGACCCTGTGGCTCTGCTTCCTCCTCTTCTGGGCGCTCGAACTCGCCATCATCCACCGGGGGATGGAAGCCCTGCGCCGCTTCGAGAACTGGGCCGCGCCCTTCGTGATCGTCGGCGCGTTCGCCCTCCTCGTCTGGATCACCGTCGAGGCGGGCGGCCTCGGCCCGCTCCTCGACCAGCCGTCGAGACTGGGCTGGGGAGCCGACTTCTGGCCCGTCTTCTTCCCCGCCCTCATGGGCATGATCGCCTTCTGGGCGACCCTGAGCCTCAACATCCCGGACTTCACCCGCTTCGGCGCGGGCCAGCGCGCCCAGGTCCGGGGCCAGAGCCTCGGACTGCCCACCACCATGACCCTGTTCGCGCTGCTCTCGGTGCTCGTCACCTCCGGCTCCCAGGCCGTGTACGGGGCACCCGTCTGGGACCCGGTGGCGCTCGCCGCCAAGGCCGACAACGTCTTCGGGCTGCTCTTCGCCCTCGTGACCGTGCTCGTCGCCACCCTCTCGGTGAACCTCGCGGCGAACGTGGTCTCGCCCGCCTACGACCTCGCCCACCTCGCCCCCGGACTGGTGAACTTCCGTACGGGCGCGCTGATCACGGGCGTCGTCGGCGTGCTCATCATGCCGTGGAAGCTCACCGCCACCCCCGAGCTGTACATCTTCACCTGGCTGGGTCTGGTCGGCGGCCTCCTCGGCACCGTCGCGGGCATCCTCATCGCCGACTACTGGCTCGTCCGCCGGACCGTCCTCGACCTCGAAGGCCTCTACCGGGCCGACGGCCCCTACCGGTACCGCGGGGGCTGGAACCCGGCGGCCGTCCTCGCCTTCGTGGTGGGAGGCGTCCTCGCCGTGGGCGGCTCGCACTCGGCGCCCGGCACGGGCCCGTTCCCCGAGGACGGCCTCATCCCCTTCCTCAAGCCGCTCGCCGACTACGGCTGGGCCGTGGGCCTCGCGGCCGCGCTGCTCCTGTACACCGCCCTCATGAGGCGCGGGGCAGCTTCCCGGCCGTCCTCCCGATCCAGCTGAGGTAGGACCAGACCCGGGTGTTCACGGCCGGGGTGTCGGTCGCGCAGCCCCTCCCGTACGAGACCAGACCGACGACGTACGGCGTCCCCGCGATCGTGTGGACCAGGGGGCCGCCGGAGTCGTACTGACAGGTGTCCCGCCCCGGCGCGTACGTGCAGAGCTGGGCGGCGGTGACCTGGGACATGCCCCGGGCCCCGCAGGTCGCGTTGCCCATGGTGCCCAGGAGCACGGTCCGCAGGACGTCGGAGGTGCGGCCCCCGAAGGAGGTGGTGCCCCAGCCGGGGGCCTCGACCTGCGTGTGGTCGAAGGTGCCGTGCGCGAACCGGGCGGGCAGCGCCACGGGCCGCACGTCACGGCCGAACGCCACCGGCTCGGCCAGCCGGACCAGCGCGATGTCGTCGCGCTGGGTGGCCGGGGCGTAGCCCGGGTGCGGGAGGAAGGCGGCCGGCCTGGCGAGCACCGCGTCCGGGCTGTCGTCGGTGCGCGTCAGGTCGTGGTCGCCGAGCAGTACCCCCACGCGCGCGGTGCTGCTGTACGAGCCGGTCAGACAGTGCGCGGCGGTGAGCACGTACCGCTCGCCGACCAGCGCCCCGCCGCACATCACCCGCCGCTCCTCCAGGTCCACCAGGCCCACCATGAACGGGTACTGATGGGGCCGCGCCTCCTGACCGCCGACGACCGCGCGCGCGGGCGACGCGGTGCCGAAGGGGCACGCCACCACCACCGCTGCCGCGACCGCCGCCATGAACGTCCTCGCCCGTCCCACCAGACCTCCGCAACCGTCGACACCGTGATCCGGGGCCGGTCGGGTGCGGAGACGTTTCCGCACGTCCGTCGCGGCCCGCGTGGGCAACAACGAACGAGACGGTGAGCGGTCACCCCCCGCGGAGTCCTCCGGCACCCGGCGGTCACTCCCGCGGTGTCTACGGCATCCGGCGGTCACTCCCGCGGTGTCTACGGCACCCGGGCCGTCCACTCCCGCGTGGCGAACTTGGACTCCGCCAGCTCCTTCGCGCGGGCCAGCTCGTCCTCCGTGAGACGGCCCTCCGTCAGGCCGTAGCGGTTCCGGAAGGAGGCGATCATCCGCTCGATCACCGCCCCGCGCGGCAGGCCCGTCTGGCGGCGCAGGGGGTCCACCCGCTTCTTCGCGCTCTTCGTGCCCTTGTCGGAGAGCTTCTCGCGGCCGATCCGCAGCACCTCCGTCATCTTGTCGGCGTCGATGTCGTACGCCATCGTCACGTGGTGCAGGACCGCGCCCCCACCCGCCACCAGCCGCTTCTGCGCCGCGCCCGCGATCTTGCCCGCGTCCGTGGCGATGTCGTTGAGCGGCTGGTACCAGGCCTTCACGCCCATGTCGCCGAGCGCGCCCAGCACCCAGTCGTCGAGGTAGGCGTAGCTGTCGGTGAAGGACAGGCCCTGCACGAGGGCGTCGGGGACGGAGAGCGAGTACGTGATCGTGTTGCCCGGCTCGATGAACATCGCGCCGCCGCCGCTGATCCGCCGCACCACCTGGATGCCGTGCCGCTCCGCCGCCTCCGGGTCGACCTCGTTGCGCAGGGACTGGAAGCTGCCGATCACCACCGCCGGCGCGCCCCACTCCCAGACCCGCAGCGTCGGCGGCCGGCGACCCGCCGCCACCTCGGCCGTCAGGACCTCGTCGAGCGCCATGTGCAGCGCCGGCGACTGCGGCCGTTCGTGGATCAGCTGCCAGTCGTAGTCGGTCCAGTCCGTGGCGTGGGCGAGGGCGCGCCGCACCGCGACCCCCACGCCCTCCGTCGTCAGGCCGAACATCTGCGTGCCCGGCGGGAGCGCCGCGTCGATCCGCGCCGCGAGGCCCGAGGCGTCCGTGTCGACGGGCGCGCCCTCCAGGGCCCCGTCGATCGCGAGGATCGCCTCGTCCGGTTCCAGGAAGAAGTCGCCCGCGACCCGGACGTTCCTCAGGACCCCGCCCTCGGCGTCGAGGTCGACGACCACCAGCTTTCCGCCGGGGACCTTGTACTCGCCGTGCACCGGACCTCCCTGCGACCAAGGGGTGAACTCGGCCAAAGGGTACCCCCAGGGGAAACGGAGGGTGACAAGTGCGGCATTCCGGTTGTCAGTCCCCCGTGCTTAGCTGGAGACATGATCGAAGACTTCCTGGAGAACGTGCTCGGCGGCCGTACGACCGAGGTCGAGGAGGCCGTCCGCAAGGCGGCCGCCGCCGAGATCATGCCGCGCTTCCGGCAGCTCGCCGCCGACGACATCGTCGAGAAGAACGGTCCGCACGACCTGGTCACCGTCGCCGACCGGGCCGCCGAGGCCCACCTCACGGCGTCCCTCACCGCCCTGCTGCCCGGCTCCGTGGTCGTCGGCGAGGAAGCCGTGCACGCCGACCCCGCGGTGTACGAGGCGCTGCGCGGCGACGCGCCCGTCTGGATCGTCGACCCCGTCGACGGCACCCGCCAGTTCGTCCACGGCGACCCCGGCTTCTGCACCCTCGTCGCCCTCGCCCGGCACGGCGAGGTCCTCGCCTCCTGGACCTACGCCCCCGCCCTGGATCAGTTCGCCGTCGCCGTGCGCGGCCGTGGCGCCACGCTCAACGGCCAGGCGATACGCTCCGGTTCGCCGGCACCGGACGCGGCCCTGGAGGTCGCCACCTCGCACCCCGACTACACCACCCCGGACCAGAAGCGGGCCCTGCTCGGCCTGGCCGTCGACGGCGTCCGCCCGCGCCCCTGCGGCTCGGCCGGCCTCGAATACCTCGCCGTGGCGCGCGGAGAGCTCGACGGCACCGCCTTCAGCTGGGAGTACGCCTGGGACCACGCCGCCGGACTCCTCCTGGTCGCCGAGGCGGGCGGCGCGACCACGACGATCGCGGGGGAGCCGTTCCGCATCACCGGGGGGAACGCCCTGCCGTTCACGACCGCCCGGGACGCGGCGACCGCCGAGCGGATCAGGACGCTCCTCGGGGGCGAGTGAGGAGCGGCCCGCCACCCGCCTATCCTGGGATCCTTGGCCATCGGCTGACGAAGGAGTCCGAAGGTGACGAACGAGACGTCGATGCTCGATGCCGTCGTCGTGGGGGCGGGACCCAACGGACTGACGGCCGCCGTCGAACTGGCCCGGCGCGGCCTCTCCGTGGCCGTGTTCGAGGCCAAGTCCACCATCGGCGGCGGAGCCAGGACCGAGGAGCTGACCCTCCCCGGCTTCCGGCACGACCCCTGCTCCGCCGTGCACCCGCTCGGCGCCGGCTCGCCCGTCTTCAAGACGATGCCGCTCGACCGCTACGGCCTGGAGTGGCTCCACGCCGAACTGCCCATGGCCCACCCCTGGGACGACGGCACCGCCGCCGTCCTCGCCCGCTCCGTCGCCGAGACCGCCGCTTCCTTCGGCCCCCGTGACGCCGGGACGTACCGCAGGCTCGTCGCCCCCTTCCTCGGCAAGTGGGACACCCTGGCGAGTGACTTCATGCAGCTGCCGCTCACCGCGCTGCCCCGCGACCCGGTCACCCTCGCCCGCTTCGGACTCGCCGGACTCCCGCCGTCCACCTGGCTGATGCGCAGGTTCCAGGACGAGAAGGCCCGCGGGCTGCTCGCCGGGCTCGTCGGCCATGTCATCGCCCCGCTGAACGGCTTCGCCACCGGTGCCGTCGGCCTGGTCTTCGCGCTCGCCGCGCACGCGGGCGGCTGGCCGCTGCCCCGGGGCGGCTCGCAGTCGATCTCCGACGCCCTCGCCGCGTACCTCAAGGACCTCGGCGGCGCCGTCCACACCGACTTCGAGGTCAAGCGGCTCGACGACCTGCCGCCGGCCCGCGCCTACGTCTTCGACACCTCGCCCACGGCCCTCGCGCGCATCGCCGGTTTCGGCGGACACTACGACCACTACAGGTACGGCGCCGCCGCCTTCAAGATCGACTACGCGCTCGACGGCCCCGTGCCCTGGACCGCCGAGGAGGCCCGCCGCGCGGGCACCGTCCAGATCGGTCCCACCGCCGGTGAGATCGGCACCGCCCTGCGCCAGGCCTCCTCCGGCACCGCCCCCGACGCGCCCTTCCTCATCACGGCGCAGCCCAGCCTCGTCGACCCCTCCCGCGCCCCCGAAGGCAAGCACGTCTTCTGGGCGTACGGCCACGTGCCGAACGGCTGGCGCGGCGACCTCACCGAGGCGATCGAGCGTCAGATCGAGCGCTTCGCCCCCGGCTTCCGCGACCGCGTGCTCGCCCGCGCCACCGCGGGCCCGCCCGAACTCGCCGAGCGCAACGCCAACTACATCGGCGGCGACATCGCCTGCGGCGCCGCCCGCGGCCTCCAGCTCCTGCTGCGCCCCACGCTCTCCCTCCGCCCCTACGCCACCCCGCACCCGGCGGTCTTCCTCTGCTCCTCCGCGACCCCGCCCGGTCCCGGCGTCCACGGCATGTCCGGGCACAACGCGGCGAAGGCCGTATGGCGGAGCCTGCGAAAATAGACTGCCCCCATGGCCAAGTACTTCGACGTGCACCCCGACAACCCCCAGCCCCGCACCATCGGCGCGGTGGCCGACTCCATCCGGAACGGGGCGCTCGTCGCGTACCCGACCGACTCCTGCTACGCGCTGGGCACCCGGCTCGGCAGCCGCGACGGCATCAGCCGGATCCGCTCCATCCGCGACCTCGACGACCGGCACCACTTCACGCTGATGTGCGCGAACTTCGCCCAGCTGGGCCAGCTCGTGCACATCGACAACGACGTCTTCCGCGCGGTCAAGGCGTCCACCCCCGGCGCGTACACCTTCATCCTCCCGGCGACGAAGGAGGTGCCGCGCCAGCTGCTCCACCCCAAGAAGAAGACCGTCGGCGTCCGCATCCCCGACCACGTCGTCACCCAGGCCCTCCTCGCCGAACTCGGCGAGCCGCTGCTCTCCAGCACCCTGCTCCTGCCCGACGAGGCCGAACCGCTGACCCAGGGCTGGGAGATCAAGGAACGGCTCGACCACCAGGTCGACGCCGTGCTCGACTCCGGGGACTGCGGCACCGAACCCACCACCGTCGTCGACTTCTCCAGCGGCGAGCCCGAGATCGTCCGCCGCGGCGCCGGCGACACCACCCGCTTCGAGTAGCCGACCGGGGGAGCGGGCGACGGGCCCCGATGCGGGACGACCGGTCCCGGCGCGGGCGACCGGCCCCGGCGCGGGCCGCCGCCCCCGATGCGGTCCGCCGCTCCCGATGCGGGCGGCCGGTCGCGAGGTGGGCCACCGCTCCCGATGCGGCCCTTCCCGGCGCGTCCGTGACCACCGTACGGTCCTGTGAACGCCCGTTCACGAACAGCCCACGGAGGCCCGGCCGCATGATCGTCATCGCCCACGTCAGCGACGTCCACCTCGACGCCGAGCGGCGCAGCCAGGACCGCACCCGCGCCGTCCTCCGGTACCTGGAGGAGCTCCCGTACGACCTGGCGGCCGTCCTCGTCACCGGTGACGTCGCCGATCACGGGGCCCCCGACGAGTACGCGGTGGCGCGCGAGCTGCTGACCTCCCGCCACCCGCTGCTCGTCTGCCCCGGCAACCACGACGACCGCGCCGCCTTCCGGAAGGGCCTCCTCACGGCGGAGACGGCGGTACGCGACGACGCCCCCGTCAACCAGGTCCTGCGCGGCGAGGGCTTCGTCATCGCCCTCTGCGACTCCTCCGTCCCCGGCGAGGACCAGGGCCTCCTGGAGGACGAGACGCTCGCGTGGCTCGACGGCGTCCTCGCCGACACCCCGCGCGACGTGCCCGTCCTGGTCGCCTTCCACCACCCGCCGGTCCCGCTGCACACCCCGTACGTGGACGGGATCCGGCAGTTCGGCGAGGAGCGGCTCGCCGCGCTCGCCGCCCGTCACCCCCACCTCACGGCCTTCCTGGCGGGCCACGCCCACACCGCCGCTGCCACGACCTTCGCCGGGCGCCCCCTGCTCGTCGCGCCCGGGGTCGTCTCGGCGCTCCGGCTGCCCTGGGAGAACCCGACCGGTCACCCGCACGTCCACCTCGACCTGCCGCCCGCCCTCGCCTTCCACGTCCTCGACGAGGACGGCCGGCTGACCACCCACTACCGGACGGTCGCCGGCTGACCCCACCGCGACCGGGGGCGGACGTCCATGTCGTTTTCTCGCCAGCCCGCAGGCCGTCCGTCCCCGATCCTGGAACCATGCACACCGACACCGAGCGCTGCGTCCGGGCCGTCCAGTCGAAGGAGGCCCGCTTCGACGGCGTGTTCTTCACCGCCGTCCGCACCACCCGGATCTACTGCCGCCCCAGCTGCCCGGCCGTCCCGCCCAAGCCCGAGAACATGGAGTTCCACCCCAGCGCCGCCTCCTGCCAGCGCGCCGGCTACCGGGCCTGCAAGCGGTGCCGGCCCGACACCAGCCCCGGCTCGCCCGAGTGGAACGTCCGGGCCGACGCCGTCGCCCGCGCCGTGCGGCTCATCCAGGACGGCGTCGTCGACCGCGAGGGCGTCCCCGGGCTCGCCCGCAGGCTCGGCTGGTCCACCCGCCAGATCGAACGCCAGCTCCTCGCCGAGCTGGGCGCCGGGCCCCTCGCCCTGGCCCGCGCGCAGCGCGCCCAGACCGCCCGGCTGCTCATCGAGACCACCCCGATGCCCTTCGGCGAGATCGCCTTCGCGGCCGGGTTCTCCTCCATCCGCACCTTCAACGACACCGTCCGCGAGGTCTTCGCCCTCACCCCCGGCGACCTCCGCGCCCGCGCCGCCCGCCGCCCGCAGGCCGGGCCGGGAGCGACCGCGAGCGGGGGAGGAGGACCGAGCGCGCCCCACGGGGCCGCCGGAGGGCCGGGCGCACCGGCGCCCTCCACGCCGGGCGTCATCAGCCTCCGGCTGCCGTTCCGCACCCCGCTGGAACCCTCCAACCTCTTCGGGCACCTCGCCGCGACCGCCGTCCCGGGCGTCGAGGAGTGGCGCGACGGCGCCTACCGGCGGACGCTGAGCCTCCCGTACGGACACGGCATCGTCGCCCTCGCCCCGCGCGAGGGCCACATCGCCTGCCGGCTCTCCCTCACCGACCCGCGCGACCTCACCCACGCGATCAGCCGCTGCCGCAGACTCCTCGACCTCGACGCCGATCCCGTCGCCGTCGACGAGCGGCTCCGCGCCGACCCGCTGCTCGCCCCGATCGTCGACAAGGCCCCCGGCCGCCGGGTGCCGGGGACCGTCGACCCGGCCGAGTTCGCCGTGCGGGCCGTCCTCGGACAGCAGGTCTCCACCGCCGCCGCCCGCACCCACGCCGCCCGACTCGTCACCGCGCACGGCGTCCCCGTCGACGACCCCGAGGGCGGACTCACCCACCTCTTCCCCGGCCCCGAGGCCCTCGCCTCACTCGACCCCGAGACCCTCGCCCTTCCCCGCAGCCGCCGCACCACCCTCCTCACCCTCGTCCGGGCCCTCGCCGACGGATCGCTCCCGCTCGGCCCCGCCGACGACCGCGAGGAGGCCCGCGCCCGGCTGCTCGCACTGCCCGGCTTCGGCCCCTGGACCACCGAGATCATCGCCATGCGGGCCCTCGGCGACCCCGACGCCTTCCTCCCCGGAGACCTCGGCGTCCGCCGCGCCGCCGAGGGGCTCGGTCTGCCCGGCACCCCGGCCGCGCTGACCGCCCGCGCCACGCACTGGCGCCCCTGGCGCGCCTACGCCGTCCAGTACCTCTGGGCGACGGACGACCACCCCATCAACCTCCTGCCCGCCTGACGGACCGAAGGACCGCCCCATGCCCACCATCCAGCACACCGTCGTGGACAGCCCGTACGACCCGCTGACGCTCGTCGCCGTCGACGGCGTCCTCAGCCGTGTCCACATGACGGGACAGCGCCACCGCCCGCCCGAGGAGACCTTCGGGGACCCCGACCCGCGCCCCTTCGACGAGGCGATCCGCCAGCTCGACGCCTACTTCGCCGGCGAACTCACCGCCTTCGACCTGCCGTTGAACCTGATCGGCACCCCGTTCCAGCTGCGCGTCTGGGAGCAGCTGCTCCGGATCCCGTACGGGGAGACCCGCACCTACGGCGAACTCGCCGAGGAACTCGGCAACCCCGGCGCCTCCCGTGCCGTGGGCCTCGCCAACGGCAAGAACCCCGTCAGCATCATCGTCCCCTGCCACCGGGTGATCGGCGCGGGCGGCGGCCTCACCGGCTACGGCGGCGGCCTGGACCGCAAGCAGCGGCTGCTCGCCTTCGAATCGGGCACGGCCGAACCGGCCGCCCTGTTCTAGGGGGTGTTTCGAAAGTCCCGCACAGCACCCGCGGCGCCCGGCACGCCCCCTCGCCGCACCGGCCAAAGACCCGAGTAGCTCCGCTACGAGGGCCTTCGTCCGGCACGCCGAGGGCACGCACCGGACACCGCGGGCACCGCACAGGACTTTCGAAACACCCCCTAGCCGAGCCGGTCGAGCAGCGCGGGCAGCGCCGTGCCGATCGGCTCGCGCACGACCTCGTCGGCGACCGGATCGTACGGAGTGGGTTCGGCGTTCACGATGATCAGCCGGGCGCCGTGCTCGGCCGCGATTCCCGCGAGGGAGGCCGCCGGATTCACCTGGAGGCTGCTGCCGACCACGACGAACACCTCGGTGGCCTTCGCGATCGACAGGGCCGTGCCGAGCACCACCGGATCGAGCCGCTGCCCGAACATCACCGTCGCGGCCTTCTGGATCCCGCCGCACGCCCGGCAGGCCGGGTCGTCCTCACCGGCGCGCACCCGGTCGAGCGCCTCCGCCATCGACGACCGCGCGTGGCAGTCCGTGCACACCACCGACCGCGCCGAGCCGTGGAGTTCGAGGACCTTCCGCGCGGACACCCCGGCGGCCTGGTGCAGCCCGTCCACGTTCTGCGTGATCACCCGCAGCGCGTTCCCGCTCGTGCGCTCGTACGCGGCGATCGCGCGGTGCGCCACGTTCGGCTCGGCGTCCAGGACCGGACCGTCGAGCCGCATCCGCCACGAGCGGCGGCGGATCTCCGGATCGGCCATGTACGGCGCGTACGTGACGAGCCGCTCGGCCTCGGGGTCCTGCCGCCACAGGCCGTTCGGGCCCCGGTAGTCGGGGATGCCCGAGTCCGTGGAGACACCGGCACCGGTGAAGATCGCGACCATCGTCATACGAGGACCCTAGGCAGCACCGAACCGCCCCGCGAGCGGGTTTCCCGGTGCTAGGTTCCCGCCATGGCCAAGGTGAACATCGGTCTCGACGCCGAACTCGTCGTGGAAGTCATGGTCCTCGCCGGCATCGGCAACCCCCAGGACGCCGTCGAGGCAGTGGTCCGCGACTACATCGCCCGCGGCCACCGCACCGAGGCCCGCGCCGTCAGCCGCGACGAAGCGCAGCGCACCGGCGAGATCGTCCCGCCCGAGCCCCCGCAGGGCTGACCGGCCCGCCGCCGGGCGGAAGCCGCCCTTCACCCCGTCCGCTCGGCCAACGCCAGGGTCCGTCGCGCCAGTTCGCTGATGCTGATGCCGTCGAAGCCGAAGACGGCGGAGCGCACCCGGTCCCCGAGGGGCTCCGACCACTGCGGGGGGATCGCGGCCGCGCCGCAGTGGACTCCCGCGACCGAGCCCGCCGTCGCCCCGTTCGAGTCGGTGTCCAGGCCGCCCCGGACGGTCAGCGTGATCGTGCGCGTGAAGTCCCCCTCGCCGTAGAGGAGTCCGGCCGTCAGGACGGCCGCGTTCGGGACGGTGTGGATCCAGCCGAGGCCCGCCGTGCGCTCCGCGAGCTCGGTGAGCGTCTCCGACCAGCCGAGACCCGACTCGTAGAGCGCGATCGTGCCCCGTACGGTCCGGGCGAGGCGGCTGCTGGCCGGCACCCGCTCCAGACTCGTCTCCAGGGCCGACCGGAGGTCCGGCGCGGTGAAGGCCGCCGCGATCAGCGCCGCCGCCCACATCGCCCCGTACACGCCGTTCCCGGTGTGCGAGAGGACCGCGTCCCTGCGGGCGAGCGACGCGGCGCGGCGCGGGTCGCCCGGACAGGTCCAGCCGTGGACGTCGGCCCGGATCAGGGCCCCGATCCACTCCTGGTGGGGATTGTCGTACGTGGCCGTCAGCGGCGGCCGCAGCCCGTCGGCGAGGTTCCGGTACGCCACCCGCTCCGCCGTGAACGTCTGCAGGAACGGCAGTCGCAGCAGCCACTCCCGGCCGACCTGCTCGGTGGTGAACGCGAAGCCGTACGTCTCCAGGAGGTGCAGTCCCAGGACCGACCAGTCGACGTCGTCGTCCCGGCAGCTGCCGTCGATCCCGCCGCGCACGCACCGCTCCCACTCGGGCCGCAGCTCGAAGCCCTCGGCCCCGGGAGGCGGCGGAGGGAGGTAGTCGGTCAGCGGGAGCGCCCCGGTCAGCCGCAGGTACGCGTCGATGCGCTCCCGGGTCCAGTGGTCCCCCTGCTCCACGGGCTTGCCGAGCATGTTCCCGGCGATCCGGCCCGTCCAGCCGCCCAGGATCCGGTCCCCGAGTCCTCCGCGTACGAACCCCATGCCTCCGGTGTACCGAACCCGGCGCCGGGGCGCGCGCCGGGGCTCAGTCCTCGCCCTCCGGCGGATCCGTCTCGGTGCGGGCCCCCGCCGTCCGCCGGAGCCGGTGGTGGCGGTCGCCGCCCTGCTCCGTCATCGCCTCCCCGACCAGGGTCCGCACCGCGTCCCGCAGCCCGTGCAGGGCGTGGTGCCGCGCCGGCCCCGCCCCCGGGTCCTCCCGCAGCTCCTTCAGGAGCGCGAAGCACAGCACCAGCATCACGACCACGAACGGCAGCGCCACCAGGATCGTCGCCGTCTGCAGCGAGGACAGGCCGCCCGCCACGAGCAGGACGGCCGCCACGGCCGCCATCAGGACGCCCCAGGTCACCACGAGCCAGGTCGGCGGGTGCAGCGATCCGCGGCTCGTCAGCGAGCCCATCACCAGCGACGCCGAGTCCGCGCTCGTGATGAAGTACGTCATCACCAGCAGCATCGCGATCACCGACGTCACCGTCCCGATCGGCAGCGCCTCCAGCATCGCGAACAACGAGGCCTCGGCGCCGTCCTTCAGCGCCGTCGCCAGGTCCGCCGCGCCGGTCGACTGGAGCCGGATCGCGGTCCCGCCCATCACGCAGAACCACACCACCGTGGCGCCCGAGGGCACGAGCAGCACCCCCACGAGGAACTCCCGGATCGTCCGGCCGCGCGAGATCCGGGCGATGAAGGTGCCGACGAACGGCGCCCAGGACAGCCACCACGCCCAGTAGAAGATCGTCCACGCGCCCAGCCACTCCCGGTCGGTGAAGGCGCCCGTGCGGCTCGCCATCGGCAGCAGCTGGTGCAGGTAGCCGCCGACCGAGGCCGGGATCGCGTCGAGGATGTAGACGGTCGGGCCGAGCAGGAACACGAAGACCATCAGACAGGCCGCGAGGACGATGTTCAGCGTGGACAGCCACTTCACGCCCTTGTGGAGACCCGAGAAGGCCGACAGCACGAAGGCCGCCGACAGCGACGCGATGATGATCAGCTGCGTGGCCGTGGAGTTCTCCACGTCCATCGTCAGGTTCAGCCCCTCGGCGACCTGGAGCGCGCCCAGACCCAGGCTCGTCGCCGTGCCGAACACCGTCGCGAACACGGCGAGCAGGTCGATCGCCCTTCCAGGCCAGGAAGCGGCCCGGCGCGCCCCCATCAGCGGCACGAAGGCCGAGCTGAGCCGGTTGCCCCGGCCCTTGCGGAAACCGGCGTACGCGAGCGCGAGCCCCGCGATGCCGTAGATCGCCCACGGCGTCAGGGTCCAGTGGAAGAACGAGTACTCCAGGGCCGTCCTGGCCGCCGCGCCCGTCCCCGGCGGGGCTCCGCTCGCCGGGGGAGGGAACAGGAAGTGCGTCAGCGGCTCCCCGACCCCGTAGAACATCAGACCGATGCCCATTCCGGCGCTGAACATCATCGCGATCCACGCGAGGTTCGTGAACTCCGGCTCCGAGTCGTCCGCGCCCAGCCTGATCCGGCCGAAGCGGCTCACCGCGATCACCACGCACAGCACGAGGAACGTGTCCGCGGCGACCACGAACAGCCAGGCGAAGTTCGCCAGCACCCACTTCAGGGCGGAGGAGGACGCGCTGTCGAAGGAGTCCCCGTCCAGTGCCGCCCAGCCGACGACCGCGACGACCGCCACGACCCCGATCCCGATGACCGTGCCGTCGGGTCTGCCGTCGTGCCCACCGTCGGCCGTGCCATCCGGAATGATCTTTTCCGTACTCATGTGAGCCCACTATGGTGCGGAATATCGCCTTATCAGGGGGTGGCACGCCGTCTGGCGGTACGGATAGGCTCCCCCTCGGCGCGACTGCACGTTCGAAAGCAAGGGATGCAAGGTGACGGACGGGGCAGCAACTCAGGTCGCACACGTGCTCGTGGCGGCCGACAAGTTCAAGGGCTCGCTCACGGCCGTACAGGTCGCGGAGCGCGTCACAGCAGGACTGCGACGGGTCGTCCCCGACCTCACGGTGGAGACGCTGCCCGTCGCCGACGGCGGCGACGGCACCGTCGCGGCAGCCGTCGCGGCCGGCTTCGAGCGGCACGAGGTCCGGGTCACCGGCCCGGTCGGCGAACCGGTCACCGC
The DNA here is from genome assembly GCF_040303145.1 of Streptomyces sp. NPDC096079. Classification (NCBI taxonomy): domain Bacteria; kingdom Bacillati; phylum Actinomycetota; class Actinomycetes; order Kitasatosporales; family Streptomycetaceae; genus Streptomyces; species Streptomyces sp. NPDC096079. The sequence continues at coordinate 95,584 of NZ_JBEOST010000018.1, read as the reverse complement.
GGCGTTCGCGCTGCGCGGCACCACCGCGGTCGTCGAGATGGCGGAGGCCTCGGGCCTCCAGCTCCTCCCCCGCGGCGTCTTCGCCCCGCTGACGGCGACCACGTACGGCTCCGGTGAGCTGCTCCGCGCCGCCCTCGACGCCGGCGCGACCACGATCGTCTTCGGCGTCGGCGGCAGCGCCACCACCGACGGCGGCTCCGGCATGCTCGCCGCGCTCGGCGCCCGCTTCCTCGACGCGGACGGCCGGCCCGTCGGCCCCGGCGGCGCGCCGCTCGCCGACCTCGCCACCGCCGACCTCAGCGGCCTCGACCCCCGCTTCGCCTCCGTCGACCTGATCCTCGCGAGCGACGTCGACAACCCGCTGACCGGGCCCAAGGGCGCCCCCGCCGTCTACGGCCCCCAGAAGGGCGCCACCCCGGACGACGTCCGCACCCTCGACGCGGCCCTCGCCCACTTCGCCACCGTCCTGGAGAAGGCCGTCGGCCCCCGGGCCGCCGAGGCCGCCGTCGCGCCCGGCGCGGGCGGCGCGGGCGGCATCGGCTACGGCGCGCTGATCCTGGGCGCGAGCTTCCGCCCCGGCATCGAGCTGATGCTGGAGGTCCTCGGCTTCGCCCCCGCCCTGGAGCGGGCCACGCTCGTCATCACCGGCGAGGGCTCGCTCGACGAGCAGACCCTCCACGGCAAGGCCCCGGCCGGCGTCGCCGCCGCGGCCCGTGCCGCCGGCAAGGAGGTCGTCGCGGTCTGCGGCCGCCTCGCCCTGCCGGCGGAGGCCCTGGGCACGGCAGGCATCCGCCGCGCGTACGCCCTCGCGCAGCGGGAGCCGGACCCGGCGAAGTCCATGGCGAACGCGGGGCCCCTCCTGGAGGACGTGGCCGCGGACATCGCGCGCGACTTCCTCGCCTAGGAACCGGTAGCCGAGCCCCGTGCGGGGGGCTCGCCCCCCGCCCCGGGCGGACGGCGGGCCCCCGCACGGGGTCGGAACGGCTGCGGCGGAGAGGATCGTCACCCGCCGGAAACACGGCGGTGTGAAGCTCTCCCCATGACTGCCGCACACATCGAGGAGAACCGCTCCCACCCCCGCCTCCCCGCCCTGCTCGGCGCCTACCACCTGGTCAACCAGGCCGGGAAGGGCGAGGCCGTGGCGACCGTCGCCGAGCTCCCGGCCGTATACCGCGTGGAGGCCGAGGACCCGGCCGCCGCGTTCGCCGACGACACCGTCCTGCTCGCCACGCCGCCCGGCGGCGACGAGCCGGCCGGCTGCGTGGTCCTCAAGGCCGCCCGCGGCGGCGCGCCCGAGATCAAGCGGCTCTGGGTCGCGCCCGAGGCCCGCCGGAAGGGCCTCGCGAAGGCGTTGATGACCGAGGCCCTGCGCCGGGCCGCGGACTCCGGCGCCGCCGCCGTACGCCTCACCGTGTGGGACGGACGGGAGGAGCCGCTCGCCCTGTACCGGAGCCTCGGCTTCGAGTCCGTCGCCTCCTGGGACGACCGCCCGGACCTCCTCTGCCTGGAGCGGCGGCTCGACGTCATCGAGCGGCTCGCGCCGGAGGCCGTACGCGCGCACGCCCCGGCCGGGCTCGCCGCGCTGCTCCTGGACGCCGTGCACGGCGGGGCCTCCGTCGGCTTCCTGGCGCCCCTGGACACGGCACGGGCGGCCGCCTGGTGGTCCCGGGTCGCGGAGGAGGCCGCACAGGGCGTACGGGACGTGTGGGCCGCCCACGGCCCCGACGGGCACCTCACCGGCGTCGTCACCCTCGTCCGCGTCGGCGCGGACAACGGCAGCCACCGCGGCGAGATCGCCCGCCTCCTGGTGCACAGCTCCGCCCGCGGCCGGGGTCTCGGGCGCCGTCTGCTCGCCACGGCCGAGGCCCACGCCGCCGCCACCGGACTCCGGCTCCTCGTCCTGGACACCCAGACCGACAGCCCCGCCGAGCGCCTGTACCGGGGCGCGGGCTGGACCGCCGCCGGGACGATCCCGGACTTCGCCGCCGACCCGGGCGGCACCCCGCGCGCCACCACGCTCTTCTACAAGCGCGTCTAGGGAACGCGGAAGGGCCCCGGGAGGCGTATCGCCTCCCGGGGCCCTTGCGTACGTCGTCCGTCCGCTACGGCAGCTGCGCCGCCCGCGCCTCCCGGCTCTCGCGCCGGTTGCCGCGGAAGGTGTTCACCCGGCGGGCCGTCGCGAAGAGGGGGATCACGGCGCCCAGCACGACCTGGAGCGCGCAGCCGGTCTGGAGCAGGAACGCCCCGCCCGGAGCGTCGAACGCCCAGGCGGCCAGCATGGCCATCGCACCGACGATCCAGCTGAGCATCGCCACCGCGAGGACACCGCGCGGCTTCGGGTACTCGACCCGGCTGACCATCAGCCACGCCACTCCGATGATCGCGAGCAGCGTCGGGATGAAGGGCAGCTCCAGGAGCACGATCGAGACGACCGTCAGCGCGCCGAAGGGGCTCGGCATGCCCTGGAACATGCCGTCCTTCATCGTCACGCACGAGAATCTGGCGAGCCTCAGCACCACGGCGAGGAGCACCACGATCGCGGCCACGGCCGAGACCTTCTGCTGCGCGTCGTCCGCGACCATGCCGTACACGAGCACGAAGTAGGCCGGGGCCAGACCGAAGCTGATCAGGTCCGACAGGTTGTCGAGCTCGGCGCCCATCGGCGACGAACGCAGCTTGCGCGCCACGATGCCGTCGAAGAGGTCGAAGATCGCCGCGGCCAGCATCAGGATCACGGCGGTGGCGGCGCTGTTGCGCGCCATGCCGGTCTCGCTGCTGCCGGTGAGGTGCGGGATGAGGATGCCGGTGGTGGTGAAGTACACCGCCATGAAGCCACACGTGGCGTTACCGAGCGTGAGGGCGTCCGCTATGGACAGCCTCAGCGACAGCGGCATCTCCTCGGCGTCCTCGGCGGCCTCCGCGTCATCGTCGGCGGCCCAGTCTGCGGCCCGTGTGTCGGGATCAATCACGGTCAATGCGAGTCACCCCCGCGGTGGTGGCCTGGCCGACCTCGACCGCGACCTCGACACCCTCGGGGAGGTAGATGTCGACGCGCGAGCCGAAGCGGATCAGACCGATGCGGTCACCCTGCTCGACCTTCGTCCCCTGCGGGATGTACGGAACGATCCGACGGGCGACGGCGCCCGCGATCTGGACCATCTCGATGTCGCCGAGCTCGGTGTCGAAGTGCCAGACAACGCGCTCGTTGTTCTCGCTCTCCTTGTTGAACGCCGGGACGAACCCACCGGGCACGTGCTCCACGGACGTCACCGTGCCGGCCAGCGGCGCGCGGTTGACGTGGACGTTCAGCGGGCTCATGAAGATGGCGACCCGGGTGCGTCCGTCCTTCCACGGCATGATGCTCTGCACCACACCGTCGGCGGGGGAGATGACCCGGCCCTGAGCGATCTCGCGCTCGGGGTCGCGGAAGAACCACAGCATGCCGGCCGCGAGCGCGGTGGTCGGCACGGCGATGGCCTTGGCGCGCTTGGACTTGCTCGCGCGCGCGAGGCTGAGTGCCGCGGTGGCGACGGTCGGCAGAAGCCACGGCGATGCTCCGCGAGCGATGCGCGCGCCCTTGAGGCTGTCGCGATGTGCAGAGGTTCGACTGTCGGGCATGGATGACCTTCGTAGCGGATGATGCCGCACTGGCAACGGGGGACGGCGGCTTTCCGGCGATGCTATCGGTTGCGGGGCGCAACTGGGCAAGCCAGGAACCGAGTCGACGGCCGGAAGACGAACACGGGGTGTGATCTTCTTCGCGGCCGTACCGACTCAAAAGCGACATTCAGCCCTGGAATCGGTACTCCTCCAGGAGCCGACGACCAATGATCATTTTCTGGATCTCGGCGGTACCTTCACCGATGAGCAGCATCGGGGCCTCGCGGTAGAGGCGCTCGATCTCGTACTCCTTCGAGAACCCGTATCCACCGTGAATGCGGAAGGCATCCTCGACGACCTCCTTGCAGTACTCGGAGGCGAGGTACTTCGCCATCCCTGCTTCGAGGTCGTTTCGTTCCCCGGAGTCCTTTTTGCGTGCTGCATTCACCATCATCGCATGGGCGGCCTCGACCTTGGTAGCCATCTCGGCCAGCTTGAACTGAATCGCCTGGTGCTGGGCGATCGCCTTGCCGAAAGTGTGACGTTGCTGGGCATAAGAGACACCCAGTTCGAAAGCACGCTGCGCGACACCGCAACCACGGGCCGCCACGTTCACACGGCCGACCTCGACGCCGTCCATCATTTGGTAAAACCCTCGGCCGGTGACCCCGCCGAGCACGCGATTGGCCGGAATGCGCAGTCCGTCCATGATGAGTTCGGTGGTGTCGACACCCTTGTAACCCATCTTGTCGATCTTCCCGGGGATCGTGAGGCCGGGGCGGACCTCTCCGAAGCCGGGCTCCTTCTCGACGAGGAAGGTCGTCATCGACTTGTGGGGGGCCGTGCCCTCCGGGTGTCCTTCGTCACTTCGGACGAGAACGGCCACCAGCGTTGACGTGCCGCCGTTCGTCAGCCACATCTTCTGGCCGTTGAGGACGTACTCGTCGCCGTCCTTGACGGCCTTCGAGGTGATGGCCGACACGTCCGAGCCGAGACCCGGCTCCGACATCGAGAAGGCGCCGCGCGTCTCGCCGGCCGCCATCCGCGGAAGGAAGTACTCCTTCTGCTCCTGGGTGCCGTGCTGCTTGAGCATGTACGCCACGATGAAGTGCGTGTTGATGATGCCGGAGACCGACATCCAGCCACGGGCGATCTCCTCCACGCACAGCGCGTAGGTCAGCAGCGACTCGCCCAGGCCCCCGTACTCCTCGGGGATCATCAGACCGAAGACGCCGAGCTCCTTGAGCCCGTCGACGATCTGCTGCGGGTACTCGTCGCGGTGCTCCAGCTCCGTCGCGACCGGGATGATCTCCTTGTCGACGAAGTCCCGCACGGTGGCGAGGATCTCCTGCTGGACATCGGTCAGACCGTGGGTCTGGGCGAGTCGCGCCATGACTACTTCCCCTGTTCCTTCAGCTCGGGGCGGCCGGGCTGCTCGCCGCCGCGCTCCTTGATGTACGTCTCGGTGGGGACCATCACCTTGCGGCGGAAGACGCACACCAGGGTGCCGTCCTGCTTGTAGCCCTTGGTCTCGACGTAGACGATCCCGCGGTCGTTCTTCGACTTCGACGGGGTCTTGTCGAGGACCGTCGTCTCGCCGTAGATCGTGTCGCCGTGGAAGGTCGGCGCCACGTGCCGCAGCGACTCGATCTCCAGGTTGGCGATGGCCTTGCCGGAGACGTCCGGCACGGACATGCCGAGCAGCAGCGAGTAGATGTAGTTGCCGACGACGACGTTCTTGCCGAAGTCCGTCGTGTTCTCGGCGTAATTCACGTCCATGTGCAGCGGATGGTGGTTCATGGTGAGCAGACAGAAGAGGTGGTCGTCGTACTCGGTGACCGTCTTTCCGGGCCAGTGCTTGTAGACGGCGCCGACTTCGAACTCTTCGTAGGTGCGGCCGAACTGCATGGGACTCAGGCCTCCGGGATCTCGAACTTGCTGGTGCGCTGCATGCCGGCGGCGCGGCCCTTTCCGGAGATGACCAGCGCCATCTTGCGGGAGGCCTCGTCGATCATCTCGTCGCCGAGCATCGCGGAGCCCTTCTTCCCGCCGGCCTCGGACGTGTAGTAGTCGTACGCGTCGAGGATCAGCTCGGCGTGGTCGTAGTCCTCCTGCGAGGGCGAGAAGATCTCGTTCGCGGCGGCGACCTGGTCCGGGTGCAGCACCCACTTGCCGTCGAAGCCCAGGGCGGCGGCGCGCTGCGCCACGGCCTTGTACCCCTCCTGGTTGCGGATCTGCAGGTAGGGGCCGTCGATCGCCTGGAGGTTGTTGGCGCGGGCCGCCATCAGGATGCTCATCAGGATGTGGTGGTACGCGTCCGCCGGGTAGCCGGGCGGCTGCTCGCCCACGACGAGGGACTTCATGTTGATGGAGGCCATGAAGTCGGCCGGCCCGAAGATGATCGTCTCGACGCGCTGGGAGGCCTGCGCGATCGCGTTGACGTTGGTCAGGCCCTGGGCGTTCTCGATCTGCGCCTCGATGCCGATCTTGCCGACCTCGAAGCCCATGGTCTTCTCGATCTGCGTGAGCAGCAGGTCGAGGGCGACGATCTGCTGGGCGTCCTGGACCTTCGGCAGCATGATGCAGTCGAGGTTCTGGCCGGCGCCCTCGACGACCGTGACGACGTCGCGGTACGTCCAGTGGGTCGTCCAGTCGTTGACGCGGACCACGCGGGTCTTGCCGGTCCAGTCGCCCTCGTTCAGGAACTTCACGATGGTGTGCCGGGCCTCGGGCTTGGCCAGCGGGGCGCACGCGTCCTCCAGGTCGAGGAAGACCTGGTCGGCGGCGAGGCCCTGGGCCTTCTCGAGGAAGCGCGGGTTGGAGCCGGGGACCGCGAGGCAGGAGCGGCGGGGGCGGAGCCGGTTCACAGGGCTGGTCATGCGAGGACCTCCGTACTTTCCAGGGGGCTGAGCTTGTTCGCTTGCCGGATCTCGTCGACGATACGGCCGATGATCTCCGTGATACCGAAGTCCTTCGGTGTGAAGACGGCGGCCACACCCGCGCGCTTCAGTTCCGCGGCGTCGGCGTTCGGGATGATTCCGCCGACGATGACGGGAATGTCCAGGGCGCCCGCCTCGCGGAGGCGGTCGAGGACGTCCGGGACCAGCGCGGCGTGCGAGCCGGAGAGGATCGAGAGGCCCACGCAGTGCACGTCCTCCGCGAGGGCGGCGTCGACGATCTGCTCGGGGGTCAGCCGGATGCCCTGGTAGACCACCTCGAAACCGGCGTCGCGCGCGCGGACGGCGATCTGCTCGGCCCCGTTGGAGTGCCCGTCCAGGCCGGGCTTGCCGACGAGCAGCCGCAGCCGTCCGCAGTTCAGCTCCTCGGCGGTCCTGGCCACCTTCTCGCGGACCAGGGCGAGCGGCGTGCCCGCCTCGGCCGTCACGGCGACCGGGGCGGAGGAGACGCCCGTCGGGGCGCGGAACTCGCCGAACACCTCGCGCAGCGCCCCGGCCCACTCGCCGGTGGTGACCCCGGCGCGGGCGCACTCCAGGGTGGCCTCCATGAGGTTGTCCGTGCCCTTCGCGGCCTCCTTGAGGCGCTCCAGGGCCTTGCAGGGCCGCGGGTGGTTGAAGGGCGGCTGGTAGCGGCCATCGCGCCAGGTCTTCATCGAGCCGACGACCCGGGCCTCGACCGCGGGGTCGACCGTCATGATCGCGGTGTCCAGGTCGGCCGTGAGGGGGTTCTCCTCGGTCGACTGGAAGATGTTGACGCCGACGATCTTGTCGTCGCCGGCCTCGATCCGGGCGCGCCGCTCGGCGTGCGAGGAGACCAGCTGCGACTTGAGGTAGCCGGACTCGACGGCGGCCATCGCGCCGCCCATCTCCTGGATGCGGTCGATCTCGGCCAGGCACTCCTCGACCAGGGCGTCCACCTTGGCCTCGATCACGTGCGAGCCGGCGAAGATGTCCTCGTACTCCAGCAGGTCGGACTCGTGGGCGAGCACCTGCTGGATGCGGAGCGACCACTGCTGGTCCCAGGGCCGGGGCAGGCCGAGGGCCTCGTTCCAGGCCGGGAGCTGCACGGCGCGGGCGCGGGCGTCCTTGGAGAGGGTGACGGCCAGCATCTCCAGGACGATCCGCTGGACGTTGTTCTCCGGCTGCGCCTCGGTCAGGCCGAGCGAGTTGACCTGGACGCCGTAGCGGAACCGGCGCTGCTTGGCGTTCTCGATGCCGTACCGCTCCAGCGTGATCTTGTCCCAGATGCGGCCGAAGGCGCGCATCTTGCACATCTCCTCGATGAAGCGGACGCCCGCGTTCACGAAGAAGGAGATGCGGGCGACGACCTCGCCGAAGCGGTCCTCGGGGACCTGCCCGGAGTCGCGGACCGAGTCGAGGACCGCGATCGCGGTGGCCATCGCGTACGAGATCTCCTGGACCGGCGTGGCCCCGGCCTCCTGCAGGTGGTAGCTGCAGATGTTGATCGGGTTCCACTTCGGGATGTGGTTGACCGTGTACGCGATCATGTCCGTCGTGAGGCGGAGCGAGGGGCCGGGCGGGAAGACGTGCGTCCCGCGCGACAGGTACTCCTTCACGATGTCGTTCTGGGTGGTGCCCTGGAGCTTGGTGATGTCCGCGCCCTGCTCCTCGGCGGCCACCTGGTAGAGCGCCAGAAGCCACATGGCGGTGGCGTTGATGGTCATCGAGGTGTTCATCTGCTCCAGGGGGATGTCCTGGAACAGCCGGCGCATGTCACCGAGGTGCGAGACGGGGACGCCGACCCGGCCGACCTCGCCGCGGGCGAGGATGTGGTCGGGGTCGTACCCGGTCTGCGTCGGCAGGTCGAACGCGACCGAGAGGCCGGTCTGACCCTTGGCGAGGTTGCGCCGGTACAGCTCGTTGGACGCCTCGGCGGTCGAGTGACCGGCGTACGTCCGCATGAGCCACGGCCGGTCCTTCTGGCGCTCAGTCATCTTCGGGACCTCAGATGTTCCGGAAGCGGTTGATGGCGTCGATGTGCTGGGCGCGGAGCTCGGGGTTGCTGACGCCGAGGCCCTCCTGCGGCGCGAGCGCGAGGACGCCGACCTTGCCCTGGTGCAGGTTGCGGTGGACGTCGTAGGCGGCCTGGCCGGTCTCCTCCAGGGAGTAGACCTTCGACAGGGTGGGGTGGATCTTGCCCTTGGCGATCAGGCGGTTGGCCTCCCACGCCTCGCGGTAGTTGGCGAAGTGCGAGCCGATGATCCGCTTCAGCGACATCCACAGGTAGCGGTTGTCGTACTGGTGCATGTAGCCCGAGGTCGAGGCACAGGTGGTGATGGTGCCGCCCTTGCGGGTGACGTACACGGAGGCGCCGAAGGTCTCGCGGCCCGGGTGCTCGAAGACGATGTCGATATCCTCGCCGCCGGTCAGCTCACGGATCTTGGAGCCGAAGCGCTTCCACTCGCGCGGGTCCTGGGTGTTCTCGTCCTTCCAGAACTTGTAGCCCTCGGCGTTGCGGTCGATGACCGCCTCGGCGCCCATGGAGCGGCAGATGTCGGCCTTCTCGGGGGAGGAGACGACACAGATCGGGTTGGCGCCGCCGGCCAGGGCGAACTGGGTGGCGTACGAGCCGAGGCCGCCGCTCGCGCCCCAGATGAGGACGTTGTCGCCCTGCTTCATGCCGGCGCCGTTGTTGGAGACCAGCTGGCGGTAGGCGGTGGAGTTGACGAGGCCGGGAGCCGCCGCCTCCTCCCAGCTGAGGTGGCCGGGCTTCGGCATCAGCTGGTTGGACTTGACGAGGGCGACCTCGGCGAGGCCGCCGAAGTTGGTCTCGAAGCCCCAGATGCGCTGCTCGGGGTCGAGCATCGTGTCGTTGTGGCCGTCCGAGGACTCCAGCTCGACGCTCAGGCAGTGCGCGACGACCTCGTCGCCCGGCTTCCATGAGTTGACGCCCGGACCGGTGCGCAGGACGACGCCCGCGAGGTCGGAGCCGATGACGTGGTACGGCAGGTCGTGGCGCTTGGTGAGCTCGGAGAGCCGGCCGTAGCGCTCGAGGAAGCCGAAGGTCGAGACGGGCTCGAAGATCGAGGTCCAGACCGAGTTGTAGTTGACGGAGCTCGCCATGACGGCCACGAGCGCCTCGCCCGGGCCGAGTTCGGGGAGCGCGACGTCGTCGAGGTGGAGCGACTTGCGCGGGTCCTTGTCGCGGCTGGCGACGCCGGCGAACATCTCCGCCTCGTCCTTGTGGACGGTGACGGCGCGGTACGACTCGGGGAGCTTGATGTTCGCGAAGTCGGCGGACGTGGAGTCCGGGGACTGGATCGCGTCCAGGATTTCCTTCACGGGTTGCCTCCGGCGGTGAGCGTCCTGAGGGAGGGACGCCTGGGGGTTACGGCGGAACGTGCTGCTGCTGTGGAGGTGTGCCGTCGGTTCGGCTCGGTGGTGCGGTGGCGGCGCTGTGTGGTGGAGCGCGAGGGTGCCTGTGACGCAGGCGTCCGGGCGCACCGGCCATGGGTCGGTGGGGACAGCCGGCGCGCGGGGTGTGTTCCCGTGTGCCGACCGCCCGGACAACATCAACGTATGGCACGGCGTGTCACCTGACAAGGCACTGCGTGCCAACAATTTCACTCAGATGCAATCTGCCCGTCACGGATGAGCGATGATCGATCGAAATGGCCCGTGAGCTGGGGGAACGCACAGAGGGCCGCCCCCGGAATCCGGGGGCGGCCCTCCTGCTGAAACGTGCCGGAGCGGTGCTCAGGCCTCCTTGAGCGCCTGCTGGATCGTGCGCATGACCTCGTCGAGCGGAGCGTCCGTACGGGCCACGGCGACCACCACGTCACCGGTGGTGGAGACCCGGGCGGCGGGCGCCGCCTCGCCCTGCGCGGCCGGCGCGGGGCTCTGCGCGGCCTGCGGCGCGGACGGGACCGGCCGGCCGCCTATGCCCGTGCCGAAGGTCTCCCGCACGATCGCGAACGCGTGGTCGAGCTGGGTCTCCACGTCGCCCTGGCCGCCCGCCCGCAGCCAGCGCCGCAGCACGTGGTTGTGCGCGGTGACGACCGCCGAGGCGGCCACCTCGGCGAGCAGCGGGTCGTCGTTGCCGTCGTGGTGGTCCCGCTCGTCGAAGTGCCCGAGGAGATAGCGGGTGAAGAGGCGCTCGTAGCGGGCCACCGAGGCGATCTCCCGCTCGCGGAGCGTCGGCACCTCACGGGTGAGCCGGTAGCGCTCCACGGAGACCGCGGGGGATCCCGCGTACATCTTCATGACTTCCTTGATGCCCCGGCACACCGTGTCGAGCGGGTGCTCGTGCGGCGGGGCCGCGTTCAGCACCGCCTCCGCCCGCACGAGGGTGTCGTCGTGGTCCGGGAAGATCGCCTCTTCCTTGGACCGGAAGTGCCGGAAGAACGTCCGTCGCGCGACCCCGGCCGTGGCCGCGATCTCGTCGACGGTCGTCGCCTCGTACCCCTTGGTCGCGAACAGCTCCATCGCCGCCGCGGCGAGCTCCCGCCGCATCTTGAGCCGCTGCGCGGCGGCACGAGTGCCCGCCGCGCTCTCCGGAGCGTCGGACGGGGACGTGGCACGGGGTGTCTTCGCGGCCTTGGGCATGGTCCGAACGTACTGCATCGGAGTGGGAGTGTGCCCAGGTGGGGCCGGGGAGGCCCCCGGGACACCGGCGGTGCCCGGGGGACTCAGCAGACCGCCCCAGCCGGCGGTGCGGGGCTCAGCGTCGGGCATATTCGCGGAAGCCGCGACCCGTCTTGCGGCCCAGGCAGCCCGCCGCCACCAGGTGCTCCAGGAGCGGGGCCGGGGCGAGGCCCGGGTCGCGGAACTCGCGGTGCAGCACCTGCTCGATCGCGAGCGAGACGTCCAGGCCGACCACGTCGAGCAGCTCGAACGGCCCCATCGGGTAGCCGCCGCCCAGCTTCATGGCGGCGTCGATGTCGTCCAGGGTGGCGTAGTGCTCCTGGACCATCTTGATCGCGTTGTTCAGGTACGGGAAGAGCAGCGCGTTCACGATGAATCCGGCGCGGTCGCCGCAGTCCACCGGGTGCTTCCTGATCTTCGCGGTGACCTCGCGGACCGTGGCGTGGACGTCGTCGCCGGTCAGGACCGTACGGACGATCTCGACCAGCTTCATCGCCGGAGCCGGGTTGAAGAAGTGCATCCCGATGACGTCCTGCGGGCGCGTGGTGGCCCGGGCGCAGGCGATGACCGGCAGCGAGGAGGTCGTGGTGGCGAGCACCGCGCCCGGCTTGCAGATCTTGTCGAGCCGCGCGAACAGCTCCTGCTTGACCGCGAGGTCCTCGGCGACGGCCTCGACGGCCAGGTCGACCTCGGCGAAGGCGTCGAGCGAACCGGCCGGGGTGATCAGCTCCAGCGTCGTGTCGCGGGCCTCCGCCGTCATCCGGCCCTTGTCGACCGAGCGGGCCAGGGACTTGGCGATCCGGGCCTTGGCCGTGTCCGCCTTCTCCTGGGAGCGGGCGGCGAGCACGACCGCGTACCCGGCCTTGGCGAAGACCTCGGCGATGCCGGACGCCATGGTGCCCGAGCCGGCGACGCCGACCGAGCGGACCTCGCGGCCGGTGCCGGTCCCGGCCGAGGTCAGCGGGGTCAGGGCGTCCCGCACGACCTCGCCGGAGCCCGGTGCCTCGTACGTGTAGAAGCCGCGGCCCGCCTTGCGGCCGGTCAGACCGGCCTCGCTGAGCTGCTTGAGGATCGGCGCGGGCGCGTGCAGCCGGTCGTGCGAGGCCGCGTACATGGCCTCCAGGACCGTCCGGGCCGTGTCGACGCCGATCAGGTCGAGCAGCGCCAGCGGGCCCATCGGCAGACCGCAGCCCAGCTTCATCGCCGCGTCGATGTCCTCGCGGGACGCGTACTTGGCCTCGTACATGGCGGCGGCCTGGTTCAGGTAGCCGAAGAGCAGGCCGTCCGCGATGAAGCCGGCGCGGTCGCCGACCGCCACGGGCTCCTTGCCCAGGTCCTGCGCGAGGCGGGTGACCGCGTCCACGGCCCGCGGGTCGGTCAGGACCGAGGAGACCACCTCGACCAGCTTCATGGCCTGGACCGGCGCGAAGAAGTGCAGACCGAGGACCCGCTCGGGGTGGGCCGAGTCGGCGGCGAGCCGGGTGACGGACAGGGCGTTGGTGCCGGTGGCCAGGATCGCGTCGGGCCGGACGATGCCGTCCAGGGCCCGGAGGACCTCCTGCTTCGCCTCGTACGACTCGGGCACGACCTCGATCACCAGGTCGGCCTCGGCGGCCGCCTGGAGGTCGGAGAAGGTACGGAAGCGGGCCAGGACGTCCTGCCGCTCCTCCTCGGTGATCCGCTCGCGGGCCACCGCGCGGGCGGTGGAGGCCTCCAGGGCGGCGACGGCCTGGGCCGCGGCGGTGTCGCTGATGTCGATGCCGATGACCTCGCGGCCGGCCCGGGCGAGGACGTCGGCGATACCCGCGCCCATGGTGCCGAGACCGACGACGGCGATGGTGGAGAGAGGGGTGTCCATCAGGGGACTCCAGAGGAAGAGTGACGACTGAGGGCAGTGCGCGCGTGAAAGGGCGCGGGAAAGAGCGAGGGCGATGCCCGGAAAGCAGGGCGGAGCCCTGGAAAAGGGGGCGACGGACTCTGTCCCGGAGTCACGTCGAAACTGCCGAACCGACGAGCGAACACAACGGCTGCGTCACCAGGCCGTCGTGAGAAGTGCGGGTGGTGCCCGCTCACCTGAGACTAACCGGCCGGTAACGAGCGCGCCAGTCCCGGGAAGTTGGGAAAGTGTGATCTGGATCGCGGATAGGGTTCCGATTCATGGAAATCTCCGAGGACCCGGAATTCTGCTCGATGATCGATCGATTGCGGGACGAGATCGAGAATGCCGACGGAGAAGTCCCGGCGGCATTCGGCGAACTCGCCGCGACGGACGATCCCGAGGAACTGCACCGCCTCCTCACCGCCCCCGGACAGCCGCTCTGGGCCCGCGAGATCGCCGCCTATGTCCTCGGCGTCGCGGGCGACCCGCGCGCCTTCGAGGCCCTCGTCCTCCTCCTCAACCACCGCGACCCGGAGCGGTGCGTCACCGCGGCCCACGCCCTGGCCCGGCTCGGCGACCCGCGCACCGCGCGGGCCGCCGCCGCCCTCGCCACCAACGAACTCCGCGTCGCCTACGCCCTGCTGCCGGTGCGGCTGCTCGCCGAGCTCCGCGCACCGGAGTCCGCGCCGGCCCTGATCACCGTCCTGGAACGCCGCCTGGGGGCCGGCGACCCCCACTGGCGGGTCGGTCTGGCCTGCGTCGAGGGTCTGGGCACCCTCGGCGACCCCCGGGCCCGCACCGCCCTGGAGGCCGCGCTCCCGCACCCCCGGTTCGCCGCCGCCGCCCGGCGGTCACTGGCCCGCCTCGACGGGTCCGGCTGACCCGGGGCGCGCCCGCGCCCCGGCCGGGAGCAGCGTCACGAGCGCCGTGAGTACGGCCGGGAGCGCGGCCAGCGCGAAGCACAGCTCCATCGGCAGCCGCCCCACCAGAAGCCCCGCCCCGGCCGTCGCTGGCCCGCTCCGAAGGCGCGGCGCACGGAGGGAGCCCGCAGCACCGCCGCGTAGGTGGGCGCGGGGGAGTGGGCAGGGGAGATCACGGACATGACGGAGTTCCTCGGGGGAGGGCGCCGGGCCAGGGCCTGCGGCGCCGGGGCGTGCGGGATCGGCGGGACACCGCGCCGGGTGGGCACGGTCGTCGGATCGCCGACTCCTACGCACGGAAGAGGAACATGCGCGTCAACGTAGCAAACGGAGCTCCGCCACGCCCTCGCCGGGTGCCGCCCCCGCCCGCTCCGGCACCAGCGCGAAGGCCTCGATCTCCAGGAGGAGTTCCGGGCGGACGAGCGCCGAGACCTGCACCGCCGAGCTCGCCGGCAGCGGCGCGCCCGCGAAGTGCGCGTCCCGGGCGTCCCGCACCGCCGGCAGGTGGGCCACGTCCGTGACGAAGTACGTCAGCTTCACCACGTCCGCGAAACCCGCGCCGGCCGCCGCCAGGCAGCGCTCCAGGTTCGCGAAGACCTGATGGGCCTGGGCCGCCGCGTCCCCCTCCCCGACCACCGCCCCGGAGGCGTCGAGCGCGCACTGCCCGGATATCGCGACGAACCGGCCCGTGCCCCACACGACGTGGCTGTACTGCGGGCTGGGCGCGAGGCCGTCGGGGGCGGGCACGTGGGTGAGGTGGCTCGTCATGCCCCACATCCTCGCGCACGCCACTGACAGTGCCCGCCACCCCGTGCGGGGAGCGGGCACCGTCGGGGTCGGGGGCGTCAGCGGACGTGCCCCAGGAGGCCGTGGAGGGCGACGCCGGCCGGCTCCGCGCGCAGGGCACCGGCCCGCTTCCCGGAAGCGTCCGGCGTGCTCGGCGCCGCCGCGGTCACGGGCTCCGGCTCCGGCTCGGGGAGCGCGGCGCAGACCGCGTCCACCTCGGTCTCGCCCTCGCCGCGCGGGACCTTCCCGGTGGCGAGGTAGGAGGCCAGGTGCTCGTCGAGGCAGTCGTTGCCGCCGAGGGTCACTCCGTGGTTCCCGCCGCCCTCCTCCACCACGAGGCTGGAGCCGCGCATCAGCCGGTGCAGCGCGACCCCGCCCTCGTACGGGGTCGCCGCGTCGTCCGTGGCCTGGAGGATCAGGACCGGCGGCAGCTGGTCGTTGGTGACGTCCGGCGGGGTCAGGGACTCCACCGGCCAGAAGGCGCAGGGCGCGTTGTACCAGGCGTTGTTCCAGGTCGAGAACGGCGCCTTCGCGTGCACGTCCCAGCTGTCCTTGCGCCACACGTTCCAGTCGCGGGGCCAGCCCGCGTCCCGGCACTGCACGCTCGTGTAGACCGAGTAGCCGTTGTCGGCGGCCACGTCGGCCTCCCCGTACCGCTCGTACGCCTCCGTCAGCGGCTTCGGGTCCGCGTCGTTGACGTAGGCCGCGAAGGCGCTCGCGAGGCGGGGCCAGTAGCCGTTGTAGTACCCGCCCGGCAGATAGGTGTCCTCCAGTTCGGCGGGACCGACCTTGCCGCCGGCCGGCGCCGCGCGCAGCGCGTCGCGCATCCGGTACCAGGCGGCCTCGACCGCCGCGGGGTCGTCGCCCAGCTTGTACACGGCGTTCTGCCGGGCCACCCAGGCCATGAAGTCCTTGTGGCGGGTGTCGAAGGCGTAGTCCTGCGCGATGTTGTCCTCGTACCAGACGCCGTGCGGGTTCACGACCGAGTCGAGCGCCATCCGCCGCACCCGGTCCGGGTACAGGCGCGCGTACACGGAACCCAGGTACGTGCCGTACGAGTAGCCGAGGTAGTTGATCTGCTGCGCGCCGACCGCGTGGCGGATCGCGTCCAGGTCCCGGGCCGTGCTCACGGTGTCGATGTACGGCAGCACGTCCGCGTACTTCTTGCCGCAGGCCCGGGCGAAGGCCTGCGCCCGCTCGACGGCCGCGCGCTCGGCCGCGGCGCCGTTCGGCACCGAATCGGCCCGCACGGGCTTGAAGTGGCCGGGCTCGCAGTCGAGCGCGGGCTCGCTCTTGCCGACCCCGCGCGGGTCGAAGCCGATCACGTCGTACTCGGCGGCGACCTTCGCGGGCAGCGAGGCCGCCACGTACCCGGCCATGCCGCGCCCGCTGCCGCCGGGCCCGCCCGGGTTCACGAGCAGCGGTCCCTGGAAGGTCTTCGCGGTGTGCGGGACCCGGGTGAGGGCCAGGGTGATCTTCCGCCCGGCCGGATCGTCGTGGTTCAGCGGCACCTTCAGGGTGGCGCACTGGAGGCTGGGGTACGCCTTCGTGGCGCAGTCGGTCCAGGCGAGCTGGGGGAGCGGTCGGGGGGTCGGTTCACCGGTGTCCGCGGAGGCGGTGGGCAGGACGGTGACCGTCCCGGCGACCAGCGCTCCAGCGGCGATCAGCATTCCTGCGCGTGGGGTCATAGGGCGTTTGTGTCCCGAACCGGCGCGGAGAGGTCCTGTTTCGCCGAGAGTTGACCCGAACGGAGGCGGATCCGACGGCGTGTCAGGTGACCGGTCCGATCATCGGAGAGGTGTTCCGGGCCGTCTCACAGCAGCGTGAGCTGCTCGGGGGCGGCCGCGAGGGAGGGCTCCTCGGGCACGGGGATCCGGCGGTTCGCTCCCCGGTGGGCGGGTCCGATGCCGAACTCGGCCGCCAGCTCGTGCACCTGACGGGTGATCCGGCGCTGGTACCAGGTCGGCGCGTAGGCCCCGTCCGCGTACATCCGCTCGTACCGCGGCACCAGGTCCGGGTGGTGCGCGCGGAGCCAGGTCATGAACCACTCGCGGGCACCCGGCCGCAGGTGCAGGACGAGCGGGGTGACCGAGCTCGCGCCGGCCTCGGCGATCGCGCGGACCGTGGCGCGCAGCTGCTCGGGACGGTCGCCGAGGAAGGGCACCACCGGCGCCATCAGGACCCCGCAGTCGATGCCGTGCTCCCCGAGGGTGCGGACGACGTCGAGGCGGCGCTGCGGCGAGGGCGTGCCGGGCTCGATCGTCCGCCAGAGCTCCTGGTCGACGAAGCCGACCGAGACGGAGATGCCGACCTCGGTGACCCGGGCGGCCTGGGTGAGCAGCTCCAGATCGCGCAGGATGAGGGTGCCCTTGGTGAGGATCGAGAAGGGGTTGGCCCGGTCCCGCAGGGCCGTGAGGATGCCCGGCATCAGGCGGTGGCGGCCCTCGGCGCGCTGGTAGCAGTCGACGTTGGTGCCCATGGCGACGTGCGCGCCCTCCCAGCGGGCGGAGGCGAGCTGCCTCGCGAGCAGCTCCGGCGCGTTGATCTTGACGACGATCTGGGAGTCGAAGCCGAGACCGGTGTCGAGGTCGAGATAGCTGTGGGTCTTGCGGGCGAAGCAGTAGACGCACGCGTGCGTGCATCCCCGGTACGGGTTGACCGTCCACTCGAACGGCATCCGGGAGGCGCCGGGCACCCGGTTCAGGATCGACCGGGCCCTGATCTCGTGGAACGTGATGCCCCGGAACTCGGGGGTGTCGAAGGTGCGGGTGGTGACCGCGTCCGTGCCGAACAGGGCGATGTCGGCGGGGGCGGCGGCGGTGTCGCCCAGATTGTCCCAGCGCATGGACGCCTCCTCGGTGGCTCTGCCTCGACCGTTCGCTCAGAATAGAACATCTGTTCCCTTGATCGTCGCAACCCGGATTTCGCCCCCCGGAGCCCACGTGGTTCGCTTGGGCCACACCCCGAGGAATCACGAGCTGGAGGAAGTCCATGGCGCAGGTCGAGGCCACCACGGAACGGATCATCGCCGCCGACGCGGAGACGGTGTTCGACGCGCTGGCCGACTACAGCGGGACGCGCGCGAAGGTGCTGCCCGAGCACTTCAGCGAGTACGAGGTGCGCGAGGGCGGCGACGGCGAGGGCACCCTCGTCCACTGGAAGCTCCAGGCCACCAGCAAGCGCGTCCGCGACTGCCTCCTGGAGGTCACCGAGCCGACCGACGGGCAGCTCGTCGAGAAGGACCGCAACTCCTCCATGGTCACCACCTGGACCGTGACCCCCGCCGGCGAGGGCAAGTCCCGCGCCGTCGTGTCCACCGTCTGGAACGGCGCCGGCGGCATCGGGGG
This sequence comes from Streptomyces sp. NPDC096079, assembly GCF_040303145.1. Lineage (NCBI taxonomy): Bacteria > Bacillati > Actinomycetota > Actinomycetes > Kitasatosporales > Streptomycetaceae > Streptomyces > Streptomyces sp. NPDC096079. Next base: position 77,490 of record NZ_JBEOST010000018.1, on the reverse strand, counting down.
CTTCTTCGAGAAGACCTTCGCGCCCAAGGGCCTCGGCCGCATCTATGACGCCGTCCTCGCCAAGCTGGCCGACGAGGTCGAGAAGTAACGCCCGGAGCGTTCACCGATTCGAGTGGATCGCCCGCACCCCCCGTACCGGCGCCCCCGCGCACCGGGGGGCGCGGGCCTTCTCGTAAACGCGCTGATGAGCGACCCAAGTGCGCCGTAGCGCAGGGACGTTCGGCCCCCGGAGCGCCATCGTCCTCCCGTACCGCCCGACTTGCTCCCCCTTCGCGCGCAATGCGAAGAATGGCGCGGCGCAGACGCCGTGACGAGGGGAGCAGGCACGTGGGTGCGATCACGATCGCGAAAGCCGCCGAGGGCGGCACCGAGGGCGGCCTTGAGGACGGCCTTGAGGGCGCGGAGCACCTCGCCCCGGACGGACCGCCCTCCGACCCCGCGCCCCCGGCCGGGCCGGGACCCGCCGGCCTCGAACCCCGCCGCGTACGGCTCGTCTTCTGCGGGCTCATGCTCGCGCTGCTGCTCGCCGCCCTCGAGCAGATGATCGTCGCCACCGCCCTGCCGAAGATCGTCGGCGAACTCCAGGGCCTGGACCGGATGTCCTGGGCGATCACCGCCTACCTGCTGACCTCCACCATCGGCCTGCCGGTCTACGGAAAGCTCGGCGACCTCCTCGGCCGCAAGGGCGTCTTCCTCTTCGCCATCGTCGTCTTCGTCATCGGCTCCGGCCTCGCCGGCTGGTCCCGCACGATGGACCAGCTCATCGCCTTCCGCGCCGTCCAGGGCGTCGGCGCCGGCGGCCTCATGATCGGCGTCCAGGCGATCATCGCCGACATCGTCCCCGCCCGGGAACGCGGCCGCTACATGGGGCTCATCGGCGCCGCCTTCGGCCTCGCCTCCGTCGCCGGTCCCCTGCTCGGCGGCTTCTTCACCGACCACGTCTCCTGGCGCTGGTGCTTCTACTTCAACGTGCCCTTCGGGCTCGTCACCCTCGCCGTCGTCGCCACCGTCCTCAAGCTCCCCAAGCCCACGACACGCGCGCGCTTCGACGTCCTCGGCGCGCTGCTCCTCGCCGCCGCCTCCACCTGCCTGGTGCTCCTCACCAGCTGGGGCGGCACCGAGTACGCCTGGGACTCCCGCGTCATCCTCGCCCTGGCCTGCGGCGCGGTCGGATCGGCCGTCCTCTTCCTGGTCGTCGAGAAGGTCGCGCCCGAGCCGCTGATCCCGCTCCGGCTGTTCCGCGACTCCGTCTTCACCGTCACCGCCCTCGTCGGCGCCGTCGTCGGCATCGCGCTCTTCGGCGCGGCCAGCTACCTCCCCAGCTTCCTGCAGATGGTCGAGGGCGCCAGCGCCACCGAGTCCGGCCTCCTGATGCTGCCCCTCATGGGCGGCATCGTCATCGCCTCCGTCGTCTCCGGCCAGCTCATCAGCCGCACCGGCCACTACAAGATCTACCCGGTGATCGGCGGCGCCGTCTCCGTCCTCGGCATGTGGCTGCTCTCCCGCATGGACACCGACACCCCGCGCCTCCAGCACAGCCTCTGGCAGGCCGTCCTCGGCACCGGCATCGGCCTGGTCATGCCGGTGCTCGTGCTCGCCGTGCAGAACTCCGTCCGCCCCGCCGACCTCGGCACCGCCACCAGCGCCCACACCTACTTCCGCCAGATCGGCGGCAGCGTCGGCGCCGCGGTCTTCGGCACCCTGTTCGCCTCCCGGCTCGACGACGCCCTCGGCGACCGCCTCGCGGGGGTCCTCGCCCAGGGCGGCCCCGAGTCCTTGCCGCCCGCCGAATCGATCACGCCGGGGACCGTCCACACCCTGCCGCCCGCCCTGCGCGACGCGTACATCCAGGCGTACGCGGACGCGATGCCGCGGATCTTCCTCTACCTCGTGCCGGTCCTCGCACTCGGCCTCGTCCTCGCCTTCTTCCTCAAGGAGAAACCGCTGGTGTCCCACCACAGCCCCCTCACCGAGACCACCGAGGCCATCGACCTGGGCGCCGCGCAGGCCTTCCCGCACGCCCGCCACGCCGCTCCCGCCCCCGCCGCGGCCACCCCGCCCCACGCCGGGGTCCCGGTCTGCGGCACCGTGCAGCACCACGACGGCAGCCGCGTCCCCCGGGCCGCGCTCACCCTCATCGACGTCCAGGGCCGCCAGATCGGCCGCGGCGCGAGCGGCGAGGACGGCCGGTACGCCCTGAGCGTCCCCGGAAGCGGTGCGTACGTGCTGATCGCGGCGGCCGGCGGGCACCAGCCGCAGGCCGTCTCCGTCACCGTCGGCGACCGGCCCGTGGAGCTCGACGTCGTCCTCGGCGGCGCGGGACGGCTCGCGGGCAGCGTCGTCACCGCCGACGGCACGCCCGTACGGGACGCGGCCGTCACCCTCACCGACGTCCGCGGCGAGGTCGTCGCCTCCACCCGCAGCGGACGCGAGGGCGGCTACGTCATCGGGGAGCTCGTCGCGGGCGAGTACACGCTCGCCGCCAGCGCCCCCGCCTTCCGGCCCGCCGCGCTCCCCGTGAGCGTCCAGTCCTCCCGCGAGACCCGCCAGGACATCGAGCTGGCCGGCGGCGCGGTGCTGCGCGGCACCGTGCGCGCCGGGGGAGGACGGCCCGTGGAGGACGCCCGGGTCACCCTCCTCGACGCCGCGGGCAACGTCGTCGACACCCTCACCACCGGTCCCGAGGGCACCTTCCGCTTCATCGACCTGTCCTCCGGCGAGTACACGGTCATCGCCGCCGGGTACCCGCCCGTCGCCACCGTCCTCCAGGTGGCCGGCGGCGGCCGCACCGAGCGCGACCTCCAGCTCGGCCACCAGGACTGACCGGGCGGGCTCAGGAGGTGGTCGTCGCCTTGCGCAGCGCGCTGATGCAGGTGCCGATCGCCTCCTGGAGGGCTTCGAGGCGCTGCAGCATGTCCGCCTCGTAGATGTCCTCCTCCATCACCTCGTCCAGCGTCAGCTCCTCGAAGACCTTCGTCGCCTTCTGCAGGCTGTTGTAGAACTTCGTCCGCCGCTCCTGGACGCGCAGCGCCGGATCCTCCTCCACCGCCTTGGCGACCAGGCCCTTCACCGTGTCGTAGGCCTCGCCGGCCCACTCGCCCGCCTCCTCCGAGTCGTCCAGCTCGTCGAGGAGCGACAGATGCCGCTCGGCCTCGGCCCGCAGCTCGGCCGGCGCCTCCACGGTCTGCCCCGCGGGGGTCTTGATCTGGCCGTTCTCGACGATCTGCCGGACGTACCCGATGCGGTCGGCCGCCTTCGCCTCGCTCGCCACCGCCTTCTTCAGGTCGTCGGTGCGGGCGAAGGCACGGGCCATCTCGGTCTGGAGCGCCGGGTCCTCCTTCATCCGGTCGAGCAGCGCCCCGCGCGCCGCCTCCGCCGTCCCCGGGTCCGCGAGGATCGCCGCCCGCAGCGCCGTCGGGTTCTCCGCCACCTCCAGGGCCTTCGTCGGCCGGATGCCCTCGGCCTCGGCCGCCGCGCTGATCGCCTGGCCGCGCACGGAGGACGCGCTGTTGCGCGAGGTGTAGTACGAGAGCCAGACGTCCGCCTCCGGCAGCTCGATGTCCTCGCCCGGGACCAGGACCTCGAACTGCGGGACCAGACCGTCGTCGGCCGCCATGTCCCAGGCCTTGTAGTAGCGCATGACCCGCTCGGGCGAGCACCCCGCGATCTCCGCGAAGGCCTTCGCGGAGACCTTCGTGCGGGCCGTCCCCTCGGCGGGCTGCCCACCGGGCCGGACGCTCCGGGCCACCTTCAGCGCGAACGCCCAGCCGCCGGTGCGCGCGTAGACCCCGAAGTCCCGGGCGTCACGGACGACGACGGGATCGTGCGGCTGGTCGTGCTGGTCGTCCTGGTCCTCCTGGTCGTGCCGGTCCTCCTGGTCGGTCTCCTGGACCGCGGGCACCTCAGGCACCTCAGGGGCCGAGGGCTCCCAGAACTCGGGCTCCTCCGCCATGAACGGGCCGGCGGGCTCGGGAACGACGGCGGACTCGGTCTCGACGGGCGCGGATTCGGACGGGGTGAAGGCGATGGTCACCGAGAGCTCTCCGGAAGGTCGACAACGACAACTGCGGCGGACAGCCTATACGCACCCGTTGGCGATGTTTCGCCCGATTCGAGGGCCGCCAAACGGGTGGCGCGCGGAGCTGCCACAGGGGCAGCATGCCTCCATGACCTACGGAATCGAGCTCCACCCCGCGCGATGAGCGCCTCGTACGAGCGCTCGACGCTCGCCCCCTCCCTGGCCTCCCACGTCCGCGGCCTGCGCGGCGCGACCGTCCCGCACGGCGGCCACCCCCTCCCCGGCACCGCGCGCACCCCGCGCCCCCGAGGCCCCGGCCCCCGCCACCGCGAGGCATGCGCCCGCGTGACGGACGCCCTCGACGGTCTGCTCTCCACCGGGACCGCAGACCCGGAGCCCGCCCTCGTCGCCACCGGGATCCGCGACCGGACCGTCTTCCGCGCCGCCGCGACCTTCGACCGCCCCGACGCGCCCGCCGCCCGCGCCCTCGGGCGCCGGCTCGTACGGACCGGGGCCACCCTCGTCGGCGTCGCCTGCGGCCTCGGGCTCCTGAGCCGGTACGGGGAACCCGAGGACGTGCCGTACCTGCGCGAGCTCGGCCTCCTCGACGGACTGGCCTCCGCCGCCGTCGAAGCCCTCACGCCCCTGGACCCGCAGGCCGCCGCCACGGTCGCGCTGGCCCACCGCGCGCGGGGGACCGAGCTGCGCGCGCTCGTCGACGCGCTCGTCTCCGGCCGCACGGACGAGCTCCGGGACCTCGTCGTGGCGGTCCCGGCGCACCGGTCCCAGGACGTCGGCCCCGACCAGGCGCGCCTGATCGCGGAGGCCACCCGGCTCCCCGCGCTCCTCCGGGCCCACCCCGACGACGCCGAACTCCTCGCCAGGGCGGAGTTCCTGCTCGCCAGGACGACCAGCCGCCGTGACTACACCACCGCGGTCGCGCGGTACGCGGAGGCCAGGGAGCTGTACGAGGCGATCACCGCGCGCGTGGCGGCGGGCGGCCCGGCGACCGGGCTCGACCGGCGTGCCCGGCTGCTCACCCTCGCGCTGGACCTCCACAGCGGCGCCTCGCACCTCCTCGACTGGCCGTCCGGCCGACGCGAGGAGGTCCTCGGAGTCCTGCTGGACGCCGTCGGGCAGCCGGCGCGGCCGGAAGCGGAAGACGACGGCGATCCGTGGACGCGCCGGCGGGCCGACTGGCTCCACCGCACCGCACCCCGGCTCCGGGCCGCCACCACGCCGGTGCGGCCGCCCACGGCACCGAACCCCGCCCCCGTCGGACAGGGGCCCGCGCCCGTCGAGCCGGGTCCCGCGCCCCGGCCTCCCGCCCCCGTCGGACAGGGGCCCGCGCCCGTCGAGCCGGGCCCCGCGCCCATGGAGCCGGCCCGCGCGCCCCGGCTGCGCGTCGAGGTCGCCGTCGCGGACCCCGGCGACCCGGACGTCGTCGAGACCCGCTTCCTCGTCGACGGCCGGCCGCTCGTGCCCTGGGCGTTCGGCCGCGGGCCCGGCGACCCGCCCGAGCGGCTCCTCGACACCGGTGTCCTGCGCGCCCGGGACGAGCCCCGCGAGGTCCGGCTCGCCGAGGCGTACTGCACCGAGGGCTGCTGCGGCGCCCTCCACGTCACGGTGCGGCGGGAGGGTCCGCACGTGGTCTGGGACGGCTGGAGCCGGCCGGGAGCCCCGCGCGGACTGCCGGACCCGCCCGCCCTCCGCTTCGACGCCGCCGCGTACGACGCGGAGATCGGCCGCGCCGAGCGGGACCGCGGCTGGAGCTGGCCGGCCCGGGACACCGCCCGGCTCATCGCCCGGGGGCTGCGCGACCGGCCCGGCCTCCTCGCCCGCTGGGGGCTGCGCCCGGGCTGGGTGAGCACGGACTTCTCCGCTCCGGACACGACCGTGATCACCTACAACGACCCGCCCCGGACGTCCGACGGCGCCCCGTGGCCCCGGCAGTACCTGTGGCTCCTCCCCGACGACGGCACACCGCCCGAGCGGCGGGCCGCCGACGCGTTGCGCCGCTTCGAGACGGAGGATCCCCGGGGGTATCCGGAACCGTCCGGATGAGCCGTACCGCCGTCCGGTGGATGCCAGAGGTCCACTCCAACGGCGGTTATCCACAGGGGTGGTAGGGCGGCCGGGCGGCGCGTACGGTGCCAGACATGAAGATCCTCATCAGCGCCGACATGGAGGGCGCGACCGGTGTGACCTGGCCCGCCGACGTGCTGCCCGGCACGCCGCAGTGGGAGCGGTGCCGCGCGATGTTCACGTCCGACGTGAACGCCGCCGTGCTCGGCTTCTTCGACGGCGGCGCGGACGAGGTCCTCATCAACGAGGCGCACTGGTCCATGCGGAACCTGCTCCTGGAGCGGCTCGACGAGCGGGCCGAGATGCTCACCGGACGCCACAAGTCCCTCTCGATGGTCGAGGGCGTGCAGCACGGGGACGTCGACGGCATCGCCTTCGTCGGCTATCACACCGGTGCGGGCACCGAGGGCGTCCTCGCCCACACCTACCTCGCCAACTCGATCACCGGCGTCTGGCTCGACGGCGAGCGGGCGAGCGAGGGCCTGCTCAACGCCCATGTGGTCGCGGAGTACGGCGTGCCCGTCGTGCTCGTCACCGGCGACGACCTGACCTGCGAGGACGCCCTGGGGTACGCGCCGGAGGCGCCCAAGGTCGCCGTCAAGGACCACGTCTCGCGGTACGCGGCGGTGTGCCGCCCGCCGGCCAGGACCGCCGCCGACATCCGGGCGGCGGCGAAGACCGGCGCGGCCCTCGCCGTCCGGCACGAGCCGGTGAGGGGCGGCCCGTTCACCGTGGAGCTGGAGTTCGACGCCGAGCACCTGGGCGCCGCCGCCACGGTGGTTCCCGGCGTGGCGCGGAGCGGCGAGCGGCGCGTCGCCTACACCAGCGCGACGATGTACGAGGCAATCCGCACGTTCAAAGCGGTCACGACGATCGTCTCGGCCGCGGTGGAGGAGCAGTATGGCTGAGCAGGTCCGGGGCCCGGACACGACGGCGCTCGACGAGGTGGTCACGTTCACCTCCGAGCTCATCCGCATCGACACCACCAACCGGGGCGGCGGCGACTGCCGCGAGCGGCCGGCCGCCGAGTACGTCGCCGAGCGGCTCGCGGACGCCGGGATCGAGCCGGCCCTCCTGGAGCGGACCCCCGGCCGCACCAACGTGGTGGCGCGCATCCCCGGCACCGATCCCTCGGCCGAGGCGCTCCTCGTCCACGGCCACCTGGACGTGGTGCCCGCCGACCCCGCCGAATGGACCGTGCACCCCTTCTCCGGGGAGGTCCGCGACGGGGTCGTATGGGGGCGCGGCGCCGTCGACATGAAGAACATGGACGCGATGGTCCTGGCCGTCGTCCGCTCCTGGGCCCGCCACGGCGCCCGGCCCCGCCGCGACATCGTCCTCGCCTACACCGCGGACGAGGAGGCCAGCGCCGAGGACGGTTCCGGCTTCCTCGCCGACCGGCACGCGGCCCTGTTCGAGGGCTGTACGGAGGGGATCAGCGAGTCCGGGGCGTTCAGCTTCCACCCGCAGCCCGGCACCACCCTCTACCCGATCGCGGCGGGCGAGCGGGGCACCGCCTGGCTCAAGCTCACCGCCCACGGCCGGGCCGGCCACGGCTCCAAGGTGAACACGGCCAACGCCGTGACCCGCCTCGCCACGGCCGTCGCCAGGATCGGCAACCACACCTGGCCGGTACGCATCACCGCGACCGTCCGCGCCGCCCTCACCGAACTGGCCGCGCTGTACGGCATCGACGTCGACACGAGCGCCCGCGACCTCGACGTCGACCTCCTCCTCGACAAGCTCGGCCCGGCCGCCGCGCTCGTCGCGCCGACCCTCCGCAACAGCTCCAACCCGACGATGCTGGACGCCGGTTACAAGGTCAACGTCATCCCGGGACAGGCCGTCGCCCACATCGACGGGCGGATGCTGCCCGGCACGGAGGAGGAGTTCGCCGCCACCATGGACCTGCTCACCGGGCCCGACGTGGAATGGGAGTTCCACCACCGCGAGGTGCCGCTGGAGGCCCCGGTCGACTCGCCGACCTTCGCCAAGCTCCGGGCCGCCGTCGAGCGCTTCGACCCCGCCGGGCACGTCGTGCCGTTCACCATGTCCGGCGGCACCGACGCCAAGCAGTTCTCCCGGCTCGGCATCACCGGCTACGGCTTCTCGCCGCTCCGGCTGCCCCCGGACCTCGACTACGGGGCACTGTTCCACGGAGTCGACGAGCGCGTGCCGGTGGACGCCCTGCACTTCGGCGTCCGGGTGCTCGACCACTACCTGAAGTCCGCCTAGGCCGGGACGGCGGAGGCAGGCCCATGACAGGGGGAGAAGCCATGGCCACGACCACGGCCGCCTACGGTAGCTGGCCGTCACCCGTCGGCGCGGAGCTCGCCGCAGCGCACGACGGGCGGCCCGAGTACCTCGGCGCCGTCGGTGACGAACTGTGGTGGACCGCGCCCCGGCCCGCCGAGGGCGGCCGGCGCGCCCTGGTCCGCCGGCGAGCCGACGGCACGGAGGAGAGCCTGCTGCCCGCCCCGTGGAACGTGCGCAGCCGGGTGATCGAGTACGGCGGACAGCCCTGGGCGGCTGTCGAGCGCCCGGCGGACGGACCGCTCGCCGTGTTCTGCCACTTCCCCGACCAGCGGCTCTACGCGTACGAGCCCGACGCCCCCGGTACGGCGCCGCGGCCGCTGACGCCCGTCTCCGCCGTCGGCGGCGGGCTGCGCTGGGCGGACCCGGTCATCCGCCCGGACCTCGGGGAGGTGTGGTGCGTCCTGGAGGAGTTCACCGGTCCCGCTCCGACCGATGTGCGGCGCGTCCTCGCCGCCGTCCCCCTCGACGGCTCGGCAGCCGAGGACCGCGGCGCCGTCCGTGAGCTCTCCGACGGGCGCCACCGGTTCGTGACCGGCCCCCGGCTCTCCCCGGACGGCCGCCGGGCGGCCTGGATCGCCTGGGACCACCCCCGGATGCCCTGGGACGGCACCGAGGTCCGGCTCGCCGAGGTCACCCCCGAGGGCACCTTCCGCGCGACCCGGACCGTCGCCGGCGGGACCGCCGAGTCGGTCCCCCAGGCCGACTGGGACGCGGCGGGCCGGCTGCTGTTCGTCAGCGACCGCACCGGCTGGTGGAACCTCTACCGCGCGGAGGTCGGCGCCGACGGCGGCCTCGCCGAACCGGAGGCGCTCTGCCCCCGCCCCGAGGAGTTCGGCGGCCCCCTCTGGAAGATCGGCCTGCGCTGGTTCACGCCCCTGGAGAACGGGCTGATCGCCGTCGTCCACGGCCGCGGCACCACCACCCTCGGCATCCTCGACCCCGAGCGCCGTGCGCTCGTCGACGCCGGCGGGACCCGCACGGAGTGGGCCTCCACCCTCGCCGCGCACGGCACCCGGGTGGTCGGCGTCGCCGCCTCGCCCCACCGCTCCTACGAGCTCGTCGAGCTCGACACCCGCACCGGCCGCAGCCGCGTGGTCGGCGCCGCCCACACCGACGCCGTGGACCCCGCCCACCTTCCCGAACCCCGCCTCCGCACCTTCACCGGACCCGGCGGACGGGAGATCCACGCCCAGGTGTACCCGCCGCACCACCCCGGGTACGCCGGGCCCGAGGGCGAGCTGCCGCCCTATGTGATCTGGGCGCACGGCGGACCCACCGGCCATGCCCCGCTCGTCCTCGACCTGGAGATCGCCTACTTCACCTCGCGGGGGATCGGCGTCGCCGAGGTCAACTACGGCGGCTCCACCGGATACGGCCGGGAGTACCGGGAGCGGCTGCGCGAGCAGTGGGGCGTCGTCGACGTCGAGGACTGCGCGGCCGTGGCGGCGGCGCTCGCCGCCGAGGGCACCGCCGATCCGGCCCGGCTCGCCGTGCGCGGCGGCAGCGCGGGCGGCTGGACGACCGCCGCCTCCCTGGTCTCCACCGACGTGTACGCCTGCGGCACGATCATCTACCCCATCCTCGACCTGCGGGGCTGGGCCACCGACGAGACCCACGACTTCGAGTCCCAGTACCTCCACGGACTCGTCGGACCGCTCGACGAGGTGCCCGCCCGCTACAAGGAGCGCTCGCCGATCGAGCACGTCGACCGCGTCACGGCCCCGTTCCTCCTGCTCCAGGGCCTCGACGACGTCATCTGCCCGCCCGCCCAGGCCGAGCGCTTCCTCGCCCGCACCGCCGGCCGGGGCGTCCCGCACGCCTACCTCGCCTTCGAGGGGGAGGGGCACGGCTTCCGCAGGGCCGACACCATGGTCCGCGCCCTGGAGGCGGAACTCGCCCTGTACGTCAGGACCTTCGGCATCGACCGTACGGACGTCCCGGACCTGGAGTACCGCAGGTGACCCCGGTCGAGGCCCTCACCCGGGCCGAGCGGCTCGGGCCCGGGGCGCGGGTCGCCGTCGTCGCGCCCAGCGGGCCGGTCCCCGAGGAGCGGCTCGCGGCCGGGCTGGACGTCCTGCGCGGCTGGGGCCTGGAACCGGTGGTGGCCCCGCACGTCCTGCGCACCCACCCCGCCCTCGGGTACCTCGCGGGCGACGACCGGGCCAGGGCCCGCGACCTGACCGAGGCCTGGTGCGACCCCTCCGTCGCGGCCGTGCTCTGCGCCCGTGGTGGCTTCGGCGCCCAGCGGATGGTGGACCTCGTGGACTGGGCGGCGATCCGGGCCGCCGGACCCAAGGCCTTCGTCGGCTACAGCGACGTCACCGCCCTGCACGAGGCCTTCGCCGTGCGCGCGGGCTTCGCCACCCTGCACGGCCCGATGGTCGCCGCCGGCACGTTCCTGTCGGATCCGGCCACCCAGGAGTCCCTGCGCGCCACCCTCTTCGAGCCCGAGACGGTCCGGGTGCTCGCCCCGGGGACGGCGCGGGCCCTGGTGCCCGGCCGGGCCAGGGGCGTGACGCTCGGCGGCTGCGTCAGCCTCCTCGCCGCCGACCTCGGCACCCCGTACGCGCGTGCCTCGGCGCGCGGCGGGCTGCTGCTCCTGGAGGACGTGGGGGAGGAGCCGTACCGCCTGGACCGCATCCTCACCCAGCTGCTGCGGTCGGGATGGCTCGACGGGGTCGCCGGCGTGGGCCTGGGCTCCTGGGAGGAGTGCGGTCCGTACGAGGAGGTGCGGGCGGTGCTCACCGACCGTCTCGGCGGGCTCGGGGTGCCGGTCGTGGAGGAGATGGGCTTCGGGCACAGCCCGACCGCGCTCACCCTGCCGCTCGGCCTGCCCGCCGTGCTCGACGCGGACACGTGCACGCTCACCCTGGAGGTACCGGCCCTGCGCTGAAAGGACCCGCACCGGACGGCCCCACGCTGGACGGCCTTGCGCTGAACGCCCCTTGCGCTGCACGGCCCTGCGCTGAACGCCCCTTGCGCTGCACGGCCCTGCGCTGAACGCCCCCTGCGCTGCACGGCCCCGCGCTGCACGGCCCCGCGCTGCACGGCCCCGCGCCGGACGGACCCACGTCCGAACGGCGGCGCGCCCCCGCCCCACGCAAGCGGAGGCGGGAGCGCGTCTCGGCGACGTCCGGCGACGTCCGGCGACGTCCGGCGACGTCCGGCGACGTCCGGTGGCGGGCCTCAGGTGCGGGCGGGTCGCAGAGGCCGGCGGACTTCGGGCGCGTGGGCGGCGCAGGTGCCGGAGGGCCTCGGGCGCCGGCGGACCTCGGGCGCGTGGGCGGGCGCGGGCAGGCCTCCGGTGGCGACGGGCCCGCCCGTTCGGTATACCGTCTGGATCATGCGGCGATGACCGCGACCCGCCGCCGGGGTCGGGACCCTACTCCGGCGCCGCCCTGCGCTGGTGCGCGGCGGCCTCGTCGCGGCTGGTCTCCAGGTGACGAAGGGCCAGCTTCTCGACGCGCTCCACGTCCCGCGCCTCGATCCCCCGGTACAGCTCCTCGTGCTCGTCGGCGACGACGGTGAGGTCGTCGTGCTGCCCGAGCATCCACCGCATCCGGCTGCGCAGCGTCGCGTTGAGCTCGCTGAGCAGCGCGTTGTCGGCCAGCTCCGTGACCGTCTCGTGGAAGTCGGCGGCCGCCCGCCGGGCGGCCTGCCCGTCGCCCTTGGCCGCCGCCGCCAGCTCGGCGTCGAGGTCGGCGCGGAGCTTGGCGAGCCCCGCCCTGGTGCGGCGCTGCGCGGCGAGCCGGAAGCCCAGGATCTCCAGGGCGGACCGGACCTCGCCGAGGTCCGAGATGTCGGACGCGGTGAACTCGCGGACCACCGCCCAGGTGCGCGGGCGCGGCGTCACCAGACCCTCCGCCACCAGGTCCCGCAGGGCGTCCCGCACGGGCAGCCGGCTCACGTCCAGTTCGGCCGCGATCTCGCGCTCCACCAGCCTGCTGCCGGGTGCCCGGGTCCCGTCGATGATCTGATCGCGCAGGGCACGCGTCACCCGCTCCGATTCGGGCTTGAACTCCTCAGCGCCTGTCATGCCGCCATTCTCCCATCGAGGGGCGGGCGGCGGGGCGCGGCACCCGGCCGCCGGCGCGGGGGCGGGCGGCCTTCACTGAATCTCCGTCAACAACCTTCGTCCGGCGCGTTGACGGGGTTATGACACGTGTCACAACATGGGCCACGACCGGGTACCTACCAGTCGGTAGGTGCGGTGGCTCTCTCTCGGCGTCGCCCTCAGCGTGGAGGTCTCTGTGTCCCGTGCCGTGCCCCGATCCCGCAAGGTCCTCGCGCTCGCGGCCGGTGCGGCCGCGCTCGCCGCGCCCCTCGCCCTCGCCGCGCCCGCCACCGGGGCGGAGGTGGCCCCCGCCTCGTACACCGTCACCCCGCTCCGGTTCACCGTCGAGGCGAACGGCCGGAGTTGCGCGGTCGACGCCGACCTCTACCGGCCCGCCGGGGTCGACGCCGACCACCCCGCGCCCGCCGTCCTCGCCACCAACGGCTTCGGCGGCAGCAAGAGCGACGGCTCCACCGCCGCCATCGGCCGGGCCTTCGCCGCACGCGGCTACGTCGGCCTCGTCTACTCCGGCCTCGGCTTCGGGAAGTCCGGCTGCCTCATCTCCCTCGACGCCGCGGAGAGCGACGGCCGGGCCGCCGCCCGGCTCGTCGACTTCCTCGCCGGCACCCGCGCCGCCGACGACGGCACCCGCGCCGACTTCGTCACCCGGGACGGAGCGGGAGACCCGCGCGTCGGCATGATCGGCGGGTCCTACGGCGGCGCCGTCCAGCTCGCGACCGCCTCCGTCGACCCCCGCGTCGACGCCCTCGTCCCCCTCATCACCTGGAACGACCTGGCGTACGCGCTCGCCCCCAACGCCGCCGACCGGGCCACCCCCGGCGTCTTCAAAGGGCAGTGGGCCAACGGCTTCTACCTCATCGGCGAGGGCCAGCCGCTGCTCTCCCCCTCGCTCGACCCCAGCCGGATCAACTCCCTCGGCTGTCTGCACTTCGTCACCGACGCCTGCGACACGATCAGGCTCCTCAACTCCGGGCGCTATCCGGCCGCCGACGCGGAGAAGATGCTCGCCTACGCCCGCAGCGTCTCCCCGGTCTCCTACCTGGACCGGATCACCGCCCCCACCCTCATCGTGCAGGGCCAGTCCGACAGCCTGTTCAACCTCAACGAGGCGCGCGCCACCTACGACCGCCTCCGCGAGCGCGGCGTCGACACCCGGATGATCTGGCAGTCCTGGGGTCACAGCGGAGGGCAGAAGGCCGGGGAACTCGACCTCGGGGATCCCGGGGCGAGTTACGTCGGACAGCGGATCCTCGCCTGGTTCGACCGGTACCTCCGCGAGAACCCCGCCGCGGACACCGGCCCCGCCTTCGCCTGGTACCGCGAGGGGCGGAGCGAGTACGGCACCGCCGACCGGGTCCCGGCACTCAGCCAGCGGCTGTACCTCTCCGGCGACGGAAAGCTCGTCGACGACCGCGCGAAGGTCGCCCGCGGCTCCCGGCAGTACGCCAACTGGCTGGTCCCGACCAGTCATTCGGAGTCCTCGCTCGCCGGGATGATCGGCCTTCCCGACCCCCGGCCGTACGACACCCCCGGCACCTACCTCGGCTGGACCAGCGCCCCGCTCGCCGCGCCCGTCGACCTCGTCGGCGCGCCCAGGGCGACCCTGCGGGTCGTGTCCCCGGCGACCGAGCGCGTCCAGGACTCCGGTGACGCCGCCGACAAGCTCGTCCTCTTCGCGAAGCTGTACGACGTCGCGCCCGACGGGACGAAGACCCTGGTCAACCGGCTGGTCGCGCCGGTGCGCGTCCCGGACGTCACCCGCCCCTTCACCGTCGAGCTGCCGGGCATCGTCCACCGGTACGAGACGGGTCACCGGCTGGAGTTCGTCGTCGCGGCGAGCGACACCGCGTACTCCGGCAACCGGGGCGTCAAGCCGGTGACCGTCGTCAGCGCCCCCGAGTCCACGGGGACGCTGTCCCTGCCCCTGGTGGAGGGCAGGGTCGGCTAGGGGGTGTTTCGAAAGTCCCGCACAGCACCCGCGGCGCCCGGCACGCCCCCTCGGCGCACCGGCCAAAGACCCAAGTAGCTCCGCTACGAGGGCCTTCGTCCGGCACGCCGAGCACGCACCGGACACCGCGGGCACCGCACAGGACTTTCGAAACACCCCCTAGTGCTGACCTAGAGCGCCGCGTACCCCGGGCGGACGACCTCGTCGACGAGCCGGCGCCGCTCCGGCAGCGGCAGGAACGCGGCCTCCAGGGCGGCGACCGTGAACTCCTCGAAGACCTCGGGGCCGTACCCGAAGGCGTCCACCATGTGCTGGAACTCCTCGCTCATGGTGGTGCCGGAGACCAGCCGGTTGTCCGTGTTCAGCGTGATCCGGAAGCCCAGGCGGCGCAGCTCGTCGATCGGGTGCGAGGCGTAGTCCTTCGCGGCGCCCGTCTGCAGGTTGGACGTCGGGCAGACCTCCAGGGCGATGCGGTTGTCCCGGACGTACGAGGCGAGCCGGCCCAGCGTGCCGTCCTCGGCGATGTCGTCGGTGATCCGCACGCCGTGGCCGATCCGCTCGGTGCCGCAGACCTGCACGGCCTCGTGGATCGACTCCGCGCCGACGGCCTCGCCGGCGTGGATCGTGTAGTGGCAGTTCTCCCGCTTCAGGTGCTGGAAGGCGGCGAGGTGGCGGGCCGGCGGGTTGCCGATCTCGCCGCCGGCTATGTCGAAGCCCGCCACGCCGTTGTCCCGGTGCGCGACCGTGAGCTCCGCGATCTCCAGGGAGCGGTCGGTGTGGCGCATGCCGGTGAGCAGCGCCCGGACGGTGATCCGGCCACCGGCGCGGCGCTCGCCCTCGCGGAAGCCGTCGTTGACGGCCACGACGACCTCGTCGAGGGTGAGGCCGCCCTCCAGGTGCTGCTCGGGGGCGTAGCGGATCTCGGCGTAGACGACGCCGTCCGCCGCCAGGTCCTCGGCGCACTCGGCCGCGATGCGCGTGAGTGCCGCACGGGTCTGCATGACCGCGCAGGTGTGCGCGAAGGTCTCCAGGTAGCGCTCCAGCGAGCCGGAGTCGGCGGCGTCCCGGAACCAGACCGCGAGCTCGGCCGGGTCCTCGGTCGGCAGCGCGGTGTAGCCGCACTCGCGCGCCAGCTCGACGATGGTCGCGGGACGCAGCCCGCCGTCGAGGTGGTCGTGGAGGACGGCCTTGGGAGCCCGGCGGATCCACTCGGAGACGGTGGCGGTGGCAGGCGTGGCAGGGTTGTCAGACAAGTGCATGGCGGGGAAGTGTACGCCACGACGACGCGGGCCGCTGTGACGGCCCTGACCGGACGGATACGGGGCGGCGCGCCGGACCGATACGGGGGATGCGCCGGACGTGTACGGGGTGCGCCAGGGGCATCCGCGTGCGCCGGGCGGATGCGGGCGCGCGCCGGGCGGCGGGTCAGTGCGACTGCAGCACCGGCAGCGCGGGCGTGCCGGTCGGGAGCATGTGCTTGGCCGCCAGGACGGGCGTCTCGCCGACCCGCACCACCTGGGTGACCAGGACGGCCGGAGTGTCCGCCGGGCGGCCCAGCTGGTCGCCGCGCCGCCGCCCGAGCAGCGTCGCCGTGATCCCGCTGTGCGCGTGCAGAGCCGTCTCCCGCGAGGCCCCGACCAGCACCGCGAGCATCGACACCGCCGCTCCGGCGCCCTCCGCCGCCGCCTCCGCGTCCCGCAGGGCCCGCGCGAACTCCGGGTGCACCCGGTCGAGCAGCTCGTCGGGCGCCGCCCACTCGTGGCTCAGCGCCGCCGTGGCTCCCTCCCCGGTCAGGACGGACTCCCAGAACCGCAGCTCGGCGCGGGCGGGCGCGAGCAGGTGCTGGGTGGTGAAGTCGGTCGGCTCCTCGACGGTCCTCAGCAGCGCCCGCACCCGCAGCGGGGAGCCCGCGCCGATCAGCTCCTCCAGCGGCTGGACGTGCTCGAAACCGCGCCGGGGCGGACGGTCGTTCACGGTGCGGCCCACCCCGCGCCGCACCGTGAGGACCCCGTCCTCCTGGAGCAGCAGCAGCGCCTCGCGCAGGGCTGGCCGGCTGACGCCCAGCTCGGCGGCGAGCTTCGGTTCCGAGGGGAGTGTGGAGCCCGGCGGGTAGGTGCCGTCATGGACGGCGTCCGCGATCCGCTCGTAGAGCGCCACGACCGGTCGCCGCCGCTGTCCGCTGACCGCCACGGCCCCTCCTCGTCTCGTTCCCGGCCCGGTCCGCGCCGGTCTCCGCACCACGGTAGTCGGCTCACGTTGTCTGACAAGTCACCCGTACGGCTCTCCTCGCCGTCACGGCGAGGCGCCGCGCGTCCCATTCTGGTCCCACGGCACGACGGAGGAGAGGGGCCGGGCATGAGTCCGAATCGGACACCCACAGCGGACGGCGACGCGACGTCCCGGTTCGCCGGAGCCTTCACCCCGGGCCGGATCGCGACGATCGCGGTGGCGTTCTGCGCCCGGAGGCGGAAGTGAGACGGGCCGCGGTCGTCGTCGGCGGGGCGATCCTCGCGCTCGCGGCCGTCGCCGCCTCCTCGGCCGAGGAGGCCGCCGCGCCCGACGGAGAGGCCGGGAGCGGGCCGATGCCGGACTTCCTCGACCAGAGCCTGTGGCAGGTCTTCACCCGGCTGCCCCGCCGGACCCGGCTCGACGTGCACGACGTCAGCGGCCGCGACCGGAGGGTCCTCTGGCCGCCGCGCTGGCAGGTCTGCACCCAGTACCCGGCGGCGGACACGGACCTCGACCGGCGGACGACGGTCATGATCGGAGTCGTCCGCAAGGGCGAGACCTGCCCGGCGCGCGTCCGCGAGGCCCGCCGCTGAGGGCGCCGTGCCCTGGCAGGCGGCGCGCCCGGGCCGCATGAGCGCCCGGGCCGCATGAGCGCCCGGGCTGCATGAGCGTGCCCGGGCCGCATGAGCGCCCGGGCTGCATGAGCGTGCCCGGGCCGCATGGGCGCCCCCCGGGCCGCATGAGCGCCCCCGGGCCGCATGAGCGCCCCCGGGCTGCATGACCGTGCCCGAGCCGCATGGGCGCCGCCCGGGCCGCATGAGCGCGCCCCGGCCCATGAGCGCGCCCTGGTCCGTGCGGCCCCCGGGCGGGGCGCCCGTCCCCTACGGCGCGCACCCTGCCACCGACGCATACCCTGAGGCCCATGCGCGACGACTCCCCTTCCTATCTCGCCCTCGGCCCCCGGGTCGGGCTGCGGGGGTTCTCCGTGGACGATGCCGAGGAGTTCACCGCCCGGGCCCGTGAGAGCCGGGAGCTGCACCGCCCCTGGCTCTTCCCGCCGTGCACGCACGACGCCTACGCCGTCTACGCGGGCGCGCTGATCGACGACCCGGCCCGCGCGGGCTTCCTGGTGTGCGAGCGCGCGGACGGCGCGATCGCCGGCTTCGTCAACATCAACAACATCGTCCGCGGGGCGTTCCGCAGTGGCGCCCTCGGCTACGGCGCCTTCGCGCACGCGGCCGGACGCGGACTCCTCGGCGAGGCCCTCGGCCTGGTCGTGGCGCACGCCTTCGGCCCCCTGGAGCTGCACCGTCTGGAGGCGAACATCCAACCGGGAAACACCGCCTCCCGTGCCCTCGTCCGCCGCGCGGGCTTCCGCCTGGAGGGCTTCTCGCCCGCGATGCTGCACATCGACGGGGCCTGGCGGGACCACGAGCGCTGGGCCGTCACCGACGACGCCGCATCCGGCTAGCGCTTGCGGTTGATCTTCATCGTGTCGAGGTCCGTCACCGTCGACCGCAGCGCCTTGTACCCGTGGCCCAGCCCCCGCAGCGCCGTCTCCACCCGGTCCTCGGCGATCGCGCCCGCCATCTCGTCGCCGTCCTCGGCGTCCGAGACGACGACCAGGCGGTACGAGAAGTGCTTCAGCGTCCGGTCGTAGGCCAGCGAGCCCTCCTCCGTGAACTGCATCGCCGTCAGCCCGTGCGCGTCCACCTCGGCGAGCAGCCGGGACCGGCTCTCCTCCGACAGACCGTCGAACGTCCCGCGCACGATGACCCGGTAGGTGTGCTGCGTGCCCATTCCTCGTACTCCCTGTGCCCCTGTGCCATGGTTCCCGGCCGCCAGGACGACGGCCGACCCGCCACACTACGGCGGAGGGCGCCCGTGCCGCCGGGATTATCCGGGCCCGCGGCCCCCGGCTCCTTTGCCGAAGCCTGACGTGGAGAACCCCTGGTCAGGACGGGCTGCGGCGTGTTCCATGGATCAATGACGACCGTACGACGTGCCGTACTGACGCTGCCCGCGGCCCCGTTGGGCCCGGACAACCCTCTTCCCGCACTGCGGGCCCCCGCCGGTGCCGGGGCCCACGCGGTCGACGCGCGGACCCTCGCGGAGCTTCCGCGCGACATGGCCCGGGGCATCGGGCGGGAGCCCCTGCGCAGCCTGCTCCCGGCCCCCGTGCGCGACGGCTACGGCCGCGAGCGCACCCCCGCGAACCTCGACACGATCGTGATCGAGAACGACCGGCTCCGGGTGACGGTCCTGCCCGGTCTCGGCGGCCGCGTCCACTCCCTGCACCACAAGCCCACCGGACGCGAGCTCCTCTACCGCAACCCCGTCCTGCAGCCCGCCGCCTTCGCCCTCAACGGGGCCTGGTTCTCCGGCGGCATCGAGTGGAACATCGGGGCCACCGGCCACACCGCCCTCTCCTGCTCGCCCCTGCACGCGGCGACGGTCCGCGCCCCCGACGGGGGCCCGATGCTCCGTCTGTGGGAGTGGGAGCGCCTGCGCGACCTGCCGTTCCAGGTCGACCTGTGGCTCCCGGAGGGCTCCGACTTCCTGTACGCCGGTGTCCGCGTCCGCAACCCCCACGAGCGGACCGCCCCCGTCTACTGGTGGTCGAACACCGCCGTGCCCGAGGAACGCCGGGTCCTCGCGCCCGCCGACGCGGCCTGGCACCACGGCTACGAACGCGGCCTGAACCGCCTGCCCGTGCCCGTCACGGAGGACGGCACCGACCGTTCGTACCCGCTGAACGGCACCCATGCCGCCGACTTCTTCTACGACCTGCCCGAGGAGCGGCGCCGCTGGATCGCGGCGCTCGACGCGGACGGCACGGGCCTCGTCCAGACCTCCACCGACGCGCTGCGCGGACGCAAGCTCTTCCTGTGGGGCACCGAGCGCGGCGGCCGGCGCTGGCAGGAGTGGCTCACCGAACCCGGCACCCCCGGCTACGCCGAGATACAGGCGGGACTCGCCCGCACCCAGCTGGAGCACCTGGAGCTCCCGGGCGGCGCGGAGTTCAGCTGGCTGGAGGCGTACGGGCCGCTCGCCGCCGACCCGGGCGCGGCGCTCGGCGAGGACTGGGCGGCGGCCCGCGCGGACGTCGAGCACCGCCTGGAGGCGGCACTGCCGCGCGCCGCGGTCGACGCGGCGTACACCGCGTGGCGGGCCGGAGCGGCCGACGCCGAACCGGAGACCGTCCTCGCGGCCGGCTCCGGCTGGGGAGCCCTCGAAGTCCTGCGCGGGGGACACGCGTTGCCGGGCACGCCGTTCCCCGAGTCGACGATCGGCCCCGACCAGGAACCCTGGCGGGAACTCCTGCGCACCGGCGTCCTGCCGCCCCCGGCGAAGGGCGCGGGTCCGGGCGCGCCGCTCGTCGCCGCCCCTTGGCGGGACATGCTGGAGACCGCCCCGGCCTGCCCGTCCACCGAGTACCACCTCGGCATCGCCCAGTGGCACGCCGGAGACCGCGCCCAGGCGGTACGGAGCTGGGAGCGCGGACTGCGCGGGGCAGAGGTGCGCTGGCCCCTGCTGTACTGCCTGGCCGTCGCCGACCGGGAGGACGGTCACCCGGAGCGGGCCGCCGAGCGGTTCGCGGAGGCCCTCGACGACCACGAGGAGCGGGACGGGGGCGCCGTCGTGGCCGCCGCCCTCGGGCGCGAGGGCGTGGCGGCGCTGCTCGCCACGGGCCGCGCCGGACGGGCGCGGGAGCTGTGGGCGCGGCTGCCGGACGAGGTGAGGGCGCGGGGCGCCTTCCGCTTCCTGGAGGTGCGGATCCTGCTCGCCGAGGGCCGGCCGGGCGAGGCGCGCGCCGTCTTCTACGAGGGCTTCGAGGTCGCGGACCTGCGCGAGGGCGCGGAGATCCTCGGCGAGGCCTGGGCGGAAGTCACCGACGAACCCCTGCCGGACGCGTACGAGTTCCGGATGCGCCCGAGCTGAGGGCACGGCCGTGTGCCCGCCCGCCTCCTCCTCGCGGGCACACGGCGCACGGGCTCAGGACACGCGCAGGACCTCGCCGTACCGCTCAGGGCACCCGGCACAGGATCTCGCCGTGCGGGACCATGAACCAGGCGTCGTCCTGCTCGCCCCACTCCCGCCAGGCCTTCGCGATCGACTCCAGTTCCGCGGTGGTCGCGTGGCCGCCGTCGACGGCCAGGTCGGCGTAGCCGGACGAGGTCGTACGGTCGGCCCACAGGCCGCTCCACCAGTCCCGCTCGTCGGGAGTGGCGAAGCACCAGGTGCCGGCCGTCGTGGTGATCTCGGTGAAGCCGGCCTGCCGGGCCCAGGAGAACAGCCGCCGTCCCGCGTCCGGTTCACCGCCGTTGGCGCGGGCGACCCGGTGGTACAGGTCCAGCCAGCCGTCCAGGGCGGGCCGCTCGGGGAACCAGGTGAAGGCCCCGTAGTCGCTGTCGCGGGCCGCGACGACCCCGCCGGGCCTGCACACCCGCCGCATCTCCCGCAGCGCCTGGACCGGGTCGCCGACGTGCTGCAGCACCTGATGGGCGTGGACGACGTCGAAGGAGTCGTCGGGGAAGTCCAGGGCGTGGACGTCGGCGACCGCGAACTCGACGTTCTCCAGACCGCGTTCGGCGGCCACCGCGCGCGCCTTCACCAGTACGTCCTCGGCCGCGTCGACGGCGGTCACCCGGCCGGGCGCGACCAGGTCCGCCAGGTCGGCGGTGATGGTGCCGGGCCCGCAGCCCACGTCCAGGACGTCCAGGCCGGCGCGCAGCGCGGGCAGCAGGTAGGCGGCGGAGTTGGCAGCGGTCCGCCAGGTGTGCGAGCGCAGGACGGACTCGTGGTGGCCGTGGGTGTAGACGGCGGTCTCGTGGGCCGCGGGCTGCGCGGAGGCGTGCGTCATCGAAGCGACTCCCTCGGTGTGGGTGCGTGCCTCCACCGTAAGCGGCATGGCCGAATGATGAGACCCGCGTCTTGTCATGTGGACACCCGGTCGGCTCAACAGGTCCCGGCGATAGCGGAGTTCCTCCAGCACCCTGCCGCCCGTCTCCTCCCGCACCGCCGCCCCGTCGGGCCGCCAGCCCGCAGCCTCGTAGAACCTCCGCCCGCGCGTGTTGCCCGCGAACACCCACAGCGTCGCCGTACGGAACCCGGCCGCGACGAGCGCCTCGGCGGACGCGGCGAGGAGCGCCCGCCCGACACCCGTACCCCAGACCTCCGGCAGGGCGTACAGCGCGGCGAGCTCGGCCGCGTGCTCCTCGTCCGGCCGGGCCCGGAAGCAGGAGAACGCCACCGGACGCCCGTCGTCCCCCGTCGCCACGAGCACGGAGGCCGGGTCGGGGGCGGTGAGACGGGAGCGCCAGACGGCGGCGCGCTCCTCGACGTCCAGGGCGGCGAGGTACGGGCCGGGGACCAGGCCGCGGTAGGCGGCCCGCCAGGACAGGACGTGCACGGCGGCGAGGTCCGCCGCGTCGTCGGGGAGCGCTTCACGTATCGGCATGCGGCATTCTGGCCCGGACGCCCCGGGAACGCCTCCGCGTTTCCGGACCGCCGGGCGCCGAAGCGCTTCCGGCGCTCCCCCCGACGGCGCTCCCCCGGACGGCGCTCCCCCCCCGACGGCCCTCAGCCGTCGCCGCGCAGCCGGCCGGCCAGTGCGTTCAGCCAGGATCCGTGGGTGTGCGGGGCCGGCGGATCGACCTCGAGGCCGAGCTCGGCGAGGCCGAGGACGAGCCGGTGCTCCTCCAGGGCGAGCGCGAGCAGATCGTGCAGTTCCCCCGACAGCCGGGCGACCAGACCCGGATCCGTACCGTCCAGGTAGTCGGCGAGCGCCGAGGCGTGGTCGGTGAACTCGTCCGGCATGTCCTGCGAGAACCAGCCGCCGAGGAGCTGGGCGAGTTCGGGGAAGCGGGCCTGCCACTCCCAGCGGGTGACGGGCGGTGAGGGGGGCGGCGCCTGGCCGCTCTCCAGGTTCTCCGCGAGGCGGTCGGCGAGCCCCACCAGCCAGTCGTGCAGCTCCTCGTCGGGCAGCCCGAGGTCCGGGGGCGCGTAGAACTCGCCGAGCCGGACGCGCAGCCGGCCGGGCGGGTTCGCGGCGAAGTCGCGCAGCTGCTGCTCGGCGACGGCGATCGCCCAGGGGCGGGTGCGCCAGGTGTGGCGGAGGTACCCGGTCAGGGCGTGCGGATCGCGGGCGCCGCACCCGAGGTGGGCGCGGAGGACCTGGTCGAGTTCGCCGTACTTCCGGTCGTGCTCGGCGGGCTTCAGGGACATGGGGGAGCCTCTAGAGGTAGATCGGGAAGGTGGCGTGGACGGTGAAGCCGTTCCGGGCCTCCGGGTCCCGCTTCAGCACGACGCGCGCGGCCCGCACGTCCAGGGGCTCCTGCCCCGCGAGCATCATCGCCTGGAGCAGGACGCGGCCCACGGGCTCGGGCCGGGAGGGCCAGGCGGCCTCGATGGTGAGGCGCCGGCGGGTGTCCTGGGCGAGCCATCGGTGGATCTCCTGCTCGTTGCGGGTGACCACCTGCTGGGTGGCCCACTGCGCGGTCTCCCGGTCCGGGTAGCTCGCGGCCCTGTTCGCCCGGGCGGCCGCGTCGGCGAGGGTGCTCTCGGTGGTCATCTCAGCCTCCCGTCCAGCCGCGCACCGAGGCCTGCTGCGCGGCGGAGTAGTTCGCGTGTCCGGTGCTGACGAGGGAGTGCAGCCATGCCTGGGCGGCCTGGAGGTCCTGCATCTGGCGGTCCCACGCGTCGAGTTCGTCGACGAAGGCGCTGCGTGCCTCTCCCTTCCAGGCGAGGACGACCGGCTCGGTGCGGGCGTAGAGGTCCTCCAGGCGTCCGTTCAGCTTGGCGAGGATGTCCTCCAGCTCCTGCGCGATCTCGCGCAGTGCCCCGAGGTCGACGGATATGGAGCCGTCCTGCATGGTGCGGTCCTCCTGTCCTGACGTGGCTGGCGGGCCGGCCGGTCTTCCCGGCCACGGCGCTAGATGCCGAGGATCCTGCTGCTCGGGCCGGCGTCCGGCGGGCCCTCGCCCGACAGCTCCCGTGCCTCGGCGGCGACGTCCACCGACTGCTGGGCCTTGCGCAGGCGCTGGAGCGTGTCCAGCTCCTGCGCCGTGAACCCGTCGCGGCTGAACCGGACGGCCTGTTCGAGGACGGCGAGGATCTCCCGGACGCGCACGGCGTCCTCGGCGACCCTGCGGTGCACCGCGCGGTACGCGGTGGCGGCCTCGCTCCTCCACCGGGCCTCGGCCCGGTCGACGAGCGCGTCCATCCGCCGGACCTGACCGTCCAGGTGCTGCTGCATCGCGTCCAGTTCGCCCGCGAGCCGGTCGAGGTCCTCGCCGGACACGTCGAGGTCGGCGCCGGTCACCATGTCGTTGCCTCCGTTCCGTCCCCGTGCGCTTCGGCGAAGTGGTCGAGGACCGCCCGCAGCAGCACCGTGAGGGTGTCGTGGGTCGCCCAGGGGATGGAGAACCCCAGGTTGGCGTCGAGCTCCGCCGGGGTGCGGTAGGCGAGCAGGGCCCGCTGGATCTCACCGGCCAGGGCGGCCGTCAGGGTGTGGCACTCGTCGGGGTGGCGGCCCGCGACCGAGATCCGCGCGGCCTCGGCCACCGTGTGCTCGCCCGACATGAACCGGGACGAGAACATGTTGATCGTCGCGTAGCGGACCCAGATCTCCCAGGAGGACTCGGGCAGGCGGGACGGATCCGGCGACGGCTCGGCGTCCTCGTCCCGGGTGTAGTCGGCCAGGAAGCGCAGCAGGTCCACCACCGGCCAGTCGTCGCCCGCGGCGCGGGTCAGCCTCTCGCGCGCGAAGGCCGGGAGGGAGGCCGTCCCCCTCTCGGCCACCAGGTCGGCGAGCTGGTCGAGCAGCGCGGACACGGCGGCCAGCGGCATGACCCAGGACGCCACGGAGGAGTCGCGGACGACCCGGCAGAAGCGGTCCAACTGGTCTTCGAGGCGGGGGCCGTCGGGTGCCTGCGCCCGGATCGCCAGGTCGAGCACCCTGCCGATCGGCCCGGCGTCGAAGAGCGCTTCGCTGTGATCGGTCACCTGCCGCATCCTACGTACGCTCCTTGGCAGGGTACGAGCTCAGCACGACGAACTGCTGGGTGGTCGGGTCGAACCTGAGGGTGAAGTGGATGCCCTTGACCTCCTGGGGCGCGCTGTCACCGGCGGCGACCGAGAGCCCGGTGACCTCCGGGAAGTCGAAGTTGTCGTCGAAGGTCCTGTTGGCCGGGTCGTAGTTCGAGGGTTCCCCCTTCTTCAGCTTCTCCTCGTGCTCCGCCCACTTCTCCCGCTGGTTCTTGAGCCACGCGTTGATCTTCCTGCCCATCTGGGTGTCGTCGAGAGCGGCCTGGGTGAACCTCTGCGCCGAATAGAGGTTCTCGAAGGACGAGGCCGGCGGCTGGGGGCCGCCTCCGGGCTTCGCCTGGTCCCGCAGCCGTGCCGCGAGCTGGTCGGGGGTCAGACCGACGTGCTTGTCGATGGTGTGGGCGTCGCTGACCCCCTCCATGGACGCCAGCTCGATCGGATAGCGGCGGATCGTCGTCTGCGCGTTCTCGTCGATCGGCAGGAACTTCGGGCTGAACTCGAACAGGGCGCGGGCGCCGAACGCCTCGGCGCGGGCCATCTGCGACTGGAAGGTGGGGACGGAGCGGCGCGCCTCCTCCAGGGCCTCGCGCTGGGCGCCGACGATCACCTTCTGGTTCCGGATCGCGAACTCGTAGTCGTCGACGGCGGCGTTGACCTTGGAGACGTCGATGTTGGCCAGGATCTGGGCGAGGACCTGCACGCCGAGCGTCCCCAGTGCCGAGGCCACCTTCTTGATGTTGTCCCAGATGCTCTTGTCGGGGTCGACGATCTGCAGGGCGTCCGTGATCGCCTTGTGGAGGATGTTCCGCAGGGTGGTGCGTACCGTCTCCGCGGCCCTGGCGTACTCCACGAGCGCGCTGTCGAGGGTCGACGCGGTCTTCGTCAGGACGCCGAGCACGGGATGGTTCATGCCGCCGCTGGTCGAGGTGTCGTGTGCCCACGAGTTCCCGAACCGGGTCTGCCCCCAGCTCGTGGTCCCCCAGAGCGAACTGCAGAACCAGCGCATCGCGTCGTACCAGGGCCCCTGCGAGGTGTCCGTGACGGAGGCGATGGTCTGGATCAGCTGCCCGTCGACGCTGCCCGCGGTGAAGACGTAGCCGCGCCAGAGATGGGCGACCTCCCGGACGTGGTGGTAGTTCGGCAGCGGCAGGATCTCCAGCGCCCGGCCGGCCCGGAGGGCGTGCTCGACGGCCGCGCGGACGACGTCCCCGGCGACCGTGCCGTCCAGCACGTCGAGGAAGTCCTCGACGGGGTTCGCGCCGCTGTCGCCGAGGGGGGTGGCCGGCCCGTACTGGGGCTCCGAGAACATCACCGGGGGCTGCCCGCGGGGGGTGAAGGGCGGCGCCTGCGGGTGGGTGGCGGCGTCCGCGGCGCCGAAGTTGTTGGCCGTCTCGTTGAAACCGACGGCGGCTCCGCCGATCGCGACCACCGTCTTCGCGTGCGTCTCCAGGAAGATCCCGACCACCGCCAGGTACTCCTGGGAGAACTCCACCGCCGCGCTCCCCTTGCCGCCCACCCGCGTGTAGGAGGCGAGCTCCCGCACCAGCCGGCCGGCCACGTCGTGGAACGAGTGCTGCTCGACGGCGAGCGCGTCCGTGACCTGGTACAGGTGGAGGGGCGTGACGTCGAGGACGCCGTTCACCACGATGGGGCCCACGGGCGGGGCGGGCGGGGGCATCGGCGGTGGCGCCTGCGTGCCCGTCGGCGGGGCCGCCGTCGCGCCGGGAGCGGCCGGCGACTGCTGCGCCGCCGGGGCCGGGACGGCCGGTGTGCCCGGACTCCGTCCCTGGGGCGGCAGCTGGGTGGCGCCGGGCGTGGGCGTACTCATCTCCCGGGCCCGACGGTCAGCTGCGTCGAGCGTGCTCCGGATGGTTCGGCGTACCTCGGCATGCGTCCCGCCCCCTGCTGTCCGCGTTGCGAGCGAACGTAGCAACTGGGCATGGATGGAAGGGAGTTACCTCAGGGAACATGGCCGGAATCGAGCTGCCGCCGAACCCCGGCGGGCGCGTTCCCGCCCTCGATGGGCCGGCCCCGCCGGGAGGGAGCGTGCCCGCAACGGGGGACCTGAAGGGGCGGAACCGTCCGAACCTTCGTATAAAGGGCAAGGGGTGCCCGCCCGGCGCCCCCGTGCGCTCAGGAGGTACGGGACATGCGGCAGACGGCTCCGGAAGGCCGTGGCCCGGTGCGCTACGGACCTCCCGCACCCGACACCGGCCTTCCCGTCCTGCCCGGACTCGCCGCGCTCGCCGCCGCCGCCGTCACCCGGACCGCCCCCGAGCCGCCCGGCGGCGGACCCGTGCTGCGCGAGGCCGCAGCCGGCTACTGGTGGCGCCGCGGCCTGCGCACCCACCCCGAGGACGTCGTGGCCGCCCCCGGCGCCCCGGTCCTCCTCCTCGCCCTGCTCGCCGCCCACGGCGGCGACCTCCTGCTGCCCCGCCCCTGCCCCGCCTGGTGGACCCCGCAGGCCCGGCTCCTCGGTCGCCCCGCCTACCACGTGCCCACCCCCGCGGAGGCGGGCGGCGTCCCCGACCCGTACGCCCTCCTGGAGACCGTGCGGCGGGTCCGCGCCGAGGGCGGCGACCCCCGCGTCCTGCTCCTCTCGGTCGCCGACGACCCCACCGCCACCGTCGCCCCGCCCGAACTCCTCCGCGAGGCCTGCGAGGCGGCCGTCGCCGAGGGCCTCCACGTCATCAGCGACGAGACCTGGCGCGACACCCTCCACGACCCGCACGACACGGTGCTCCTCAGCCCCGCCCAGATGTGCCCCGACGACGTCACCGTCCTCGCCGACCTCGGCGGCGCCCTCACCCCCGCCGCCTGGCCCTGCGCCGTCGCCCGCTTCCCGCCCACCGACCCGTCCCGCGCCGACCGCTGGGCCGACCGCAGGGCGCGGGTCCTCGACGTGCTCACCGCCCTCGGCGCCCTCGTTCCCGGACCCCTGGCCCCGGCCGTGGCCCACGCCCTCGACGAACCCGAGGACCTCACCGGACCCGCCCGCCGCGCCGCCGCCGTCCACGGCCGCCTCGCCGCCGCCGCGCACCGCGCCGTCCTCGGCGCGGGAGCGCTCGCCCGGCCCCCGCGCGCCGGCCGCCACCTCTACGCCGACCTCGGCCCGCTGCGCGCCGGGCTCGCCGCCCGGGGCGTCGCCGACTCCCTGGAGCTGGAGAGCCACCTCACCGCGCGGCTCGGCGCCCCGACGACCGGCGGCCACCGGTTCGGCGACGAACTCGGCGCGCTGCGCGTCAGGTTCGGCACCGGCATGTTCCTCGGCGCCGACGAGGAACGGCGCGCCGAGACCCTCGCGGCCGAGGACCCGGTGGAACTGCCCCACGTGGCCCGCGCGCTGGAGGAGTTCGGGGGAGCCCTGGAGGAACTCCGATGAAGACGGCCACCGGATCCCGCAGACCTGCCACGAACGAGCGGAACGGAGTCCGCAGATGACCGAACGGACGGCACCCCCCGCCCGGCCCGGACAGGCCCCGGACCACCCCGGCCAGGTCGCCCCCGCCCCCGTCCTGCAGCCCCTCGGCCGGCTGCGGCACGACTGGCCCCGCACCTTCGCCGACCGGCTCACCGCACCCCTCCCCGGTGTCCGCGCGCTGGCCCGTCTCGCCCGCGAGGGAGCCGTACGCCCCCGTCCCGAGGGTCTCCGCGACATCCCCCTGCTGCCCTTCGAGCCCGGCCCGCTGCCGCCCGCCGGGCCCGACACGCTCGCCGTCACCTGGGCCGGGCACGCCAGCTGGGTCCTGCGCGTCGGCGGACTCACCGTCCTCACCGATCCCGTCTGGTCCCGGCGCATCCTGGGCACGCCGGCCCGGCTCACCCCCGTCGGGGTCCGCTGGGAGGACCTCCCGCGCGTCGACGCCGTCGTCATCAGCCACAACCACTTCGACCACCTCGACGGCCCCACGCTCAAGCGGCTGCCCCGGCACACCCCGGTCCTCGTCCCGGCCGGACTCGGCCGCTGGTTCACCCGCCGCCGCTTCACCCGCGTCACCGAGCTCGACTGGTGGGAGGCCGCCGAACTCGACGGCGTCCGCTTCGACTTCGTCCCCGCGCACCACTGGTCCAAGCGCACCCTCCTGGACACCTGCCGCTCCCTGTGGGGCGGCTGGGTGCTCACCGACCGCGCCGGACGCCGGGTCCACTTCGCCGGGGACACCGGATACGGCCACTGGTTCGGCGAGATCGGCCGCCGCTACCCCGGGATCGATCTGGCGCTGCTCCCGATCGGCGCCTACGACCCCCGCTGGTGGCTCAGCGACGTCCACACCGACCCCGAGGAGGCGGTCCGCGCCCACCAGGACCTCGGCGCCCGGCGCATGGCGCCCATGCACTGGGCCACGTTCGTGCTGTCCTCCGAGCCCGTCCTCGAACCCCTCACCCGCGTCCGCGCCGCCTGGGAGAAGGCCGGTCTGCGGCGGGAGGACCTGTGGGACCTGCCGGTCGGCGGCTCACGGGTGCTCGTGCCCTGACGGCGCCTCGGGGCCCGCCTTCCGGGGCGTGCCCCGGACCCGCCGCCACAGCGCCGGGGCCGCGCTGACGAGCACCGTGAGGCCCACCGCCGCGACCACGCCCTGCCACGGCTCGGGGAAGAGGGAACCGCCCAGGATCCCGATCAGCTGGTACGTCGCCGCCCACGCCAGGCACGCGGCCGCGTCCCCCCGGACGAAGCGGCGCAGCGGCATCTCCGCGAGCAGGCACGCCAGCATCACGGGGATCCGTCCCGCCGGGACGAGCCGGGACAGCACGAGCACCGACACCTGGTGCGTGTCGAGCCGTTCCTGCGCGTGCGCGAGCCGCTCCGGCGTCACGCGGGACCGCAGCGCCGCCAGCCACCTCGAACCGTTGCGGGAGCGGACCCCGCGCTGCCCGAGCCAGTAGAGGGCCGTGTCGCCGAGCAGCGCGGCGGACGCCGCCACCAGGAACACGTACAGCAGCGCGAACGGCGCGGACTGGTGGAAGGCGACCACCGCCGCGGAACTGACGATCGCGCCCGTCGGCACGACCGGCACGAGCGCGCCGAGCGCGACGAGCAGGAACAGCGAGGGATATCCGACCGCCTGCTGCGTCGACTCCGGCGGCAGCTCGCGGACCGCCGTGACCATCCCGGTGAGCCCACCGATCACCGGGCGCCCTCCCGCGGCTCCGCCGTCATCGCGCGACCTCCGGCCGGACCCGGTCGCCCTGGGCGAGGAGGTGCACCGCCACCTTCGGTGCGAGCCGGGCCGCGTGGCGGACGAACTCGTCGCCCGGCGCGTGGAACTCGTGCGGCCGGACCCCGTCGAGGCCGATCGGCCAGTACGTGCCGTAGTGCACCGGCACCGCCGCCGCCGGGGAGAGCGCGGCGAGCGCCTCCGCCGCACGGCCCGCGTCCAGGTGACCGTGGCCCAGGTACGGTCCCCAGCCGCCGACCGGCAGCAGGGCCACGTCCACCGGGCCCACCGCGTCCGCCATGCCGTCGAACAGTCCGGTGTCCCCGGCGAAGTACGTCCGCGCCTCGCCCTCGACGACGTACCCGAGCGCGGGGGCGCGGTGCGGCCCGACCGGCAGCCGCCGCCCGTCGTGGAGCGCCGGGACGGCCCGTACCGTCACGCCCTCCACCGTCACCGCGTCGCCCGGCTCCACCTCGGTCAGCCGCAGTCCGCCCCGGTCGAGCCTGCGCAGTCCCGGTACGGCGGCGGGCGCGCCGCGCGGCACGAGGACCCGTGTCCCGGGCGGCAGCCGGGCCAGCGAGGGGAGGTGGAGGTGGTCGGCGTGCAGGTGCGAGACGAGCACGGCCTCGGCGCGGGCGGCCTCCGGCGGCGGCAGGGCGCCCCGGCGCCGGCGCAGATGGGCGAGCCGCCGCGCGAACAGCGGATCGGTGAGGAACCGGACCCCGGAGTCCTCGACCGTGCAGGTCGCGTGCCCCCACCAGGTGACCTCCACCGGCATGCCGCCCTTCCGTTCTCGGCCGTCCGTGCTCGTTCCGTAACGAGAGTAAATGTCCGGAGCGTGCTCCGGAGGATGTTCGGGCGTCACCTTCCGGCAGTAGGGTCGGCCCATGGACGACGTTCGGGTGGCGGCGATCGCCAGCCTCACCCCGCTCGAAGAGCTGGACAGCGACCCCTTCCTTGTCGACACGCGCGGTCAGCACGCGGTGTGCGCCCGCTGGGCGCGGGACAAGGGGTACGTGCTCGCCCGCCAGCTGCTCTGTTACGGGATCCGCCCGGACCACGCGGAGCTCTGGGCCGATGTGGAGGCCGGGACGGTGGACCTCTTCGTGGCGCCCAGCGAGCGGGTCCTCGCCCGCGCGCTGACGTCCGTGCCCGGCTTCCGCGCCGAGTGCGAGCGGCGCGGCGTGCGGGTGGAGACCGTCGGACTTGACGAACCCCCGTACGACACGGCGGCGAAGGCGGGGGTCCACCGCCGGCTCTCGATGCCGACGGCCGGATACGACGGCACCTGAGGCACGGCGTTCGCCGACGGCTCCTGACGCACGGCGTTCGCCGACGGCTCCTGACGCCCCGCCTTCGCCGACGGCTCCTGAGGCTCTGCCCGAAGGGTCCGAACTCCTTCCACCCCACCCGATCGCGGGCGTTGTGCCACGCTTGAGGCAGGAAACGGGCGAAAGGTGTGGCGGGCGTGGGTGACGGGCGATGGGGTGGCGCCGAACGCTGGCGGTCCGCGGGCAGAACGGTGTGGCGGATGGCCGTCGTGTGGGCGGTGTCCACCCTCACCCTGCTCCTCCTCGCCGGAATCCTCCCCGACTTCCAGCTCCAGTCCGCCGACGGCGACAGCTTCACCAGGACCGCGCTCACCGCCGCCTGGGCCGCGGGCGCGTTCGGCCTCCTCGGCGCGCTCGTGTGGCCGCTGCTCGTGCGGGCCCTGCTCCTCGTCCCGGCGCTCGTCCTCGGCCTGCTCGGGTTCTTCCTCAACGGCTCGTTGCTGCTCGTCGCCCTGTGGCTGATCCCCGACGGCCGGGGCGCCGCCGACCCTGAGACGGCGGTCGTGGTCGCCGCCGTGATGTCCGCCGTCGCCTCCGCGACCTCCACCGCGCTCGCCGTCCGCGACGACGACGCGTACCGGCGCCGGCTCTACCGGCTGACCGGACGCACCCGCCCCCGCGACCCCGGCTCCACGGCGGACGCCGTGCCCGGCACGGTCTTCCTCCAGCTCGACGGCGTGGGCCACCACGTGCTGCGCGGAGCCGTCGCCGACGGCCTGATGCCGACCGTCGCGGGCTGGCTGGACGCCGGCCACCGGCTCACCCCGTGGCGCACCGACTGGTCCAGCCAGACCGGCGCCAGCCAGCTCGGCATCCTGCACGGCTCCAACGAGGACGTGCCCGCCTTCCGCTGGTACGAGAAGGACACCGGCCGGCTCATGGTGTCGAACCGCCCGGCGAGCGCCGTCGAGCTCCAGCGCCGGGCCGTGCGCCGCACCGGCGACGGCGGTCTCCTCACCGTCGACGGGGCCTCCCGGGGCAATCTCTTCAGCGGCGGCGCCGACCAGCTCGCCCTGGTCCTGTCCATGGCGGCCCGGCGCGGCCGCCGCAACCGCTCCCGGGCCGGCTACTTCGCGTACTTCTCCGACCCGGCGAACGCCGTGCGCACCGCCGGCTCGCTCGTCGCCGAGTGCGTCCGGGAGGTGTACCAGTCGACGCGGGCGCGGCTGCGCCGCGAGACCCCGAGGGTGTCGCGCGGCGGCACGTACCCCTTCGTCCGCGCCTTCGCGACGGTCGTCGAGCGGGACGTCGTGGTCTCGGCCGTGATGGGCGACATGCTGGCCGGGCGGACCGCGGTCTACGCCGACCTCGTCGCCTACGACGAGGTGGCGCACCACTCGGGGCCGCACGGCCGTGACACGGACCAGGTCCTGAAGCGGCTCGACCGGGCGATCGCGCTCATCGCGACCGTCGCCGAGCACGCCCCGCGTCCGTACCGGATCGTGCTCCTGTCCGACCACGGGCAGAGCCCCGGCGAGACCTTCGCGTCGGCGTACGGGCTGACCCTGAAGGAGCTGGTACGGGCCGGGTGCGGGCTCCCGGTGCCGCGCCGGGTGCGGCGCACCCGGTGGGGGCGCCCCCGGGTGGAGTCCGGGGGAGGCTCGGAGGCGCGGGACGCGGCCAGGGACGCGCTGCGCAGCGCGCTGCACCGGCCGGTGGACGAGAGCGGCGAGTCGGCGCGGGAGCTGCCCGCCCGGCTGTCCGAGCCGGTGGTCCTCGCCTCGGGGAACCTGGGGCTCGTCTCCTTCCCCGACGTGCCGCACCGGATGACCCGGGAGGAGATCGACCGCCGTCATCCGGGGCTGCTCCGGACCCTGGCGCACCATCCGGGCATCGGCTTCGTGCTGGTGGCGAGCGCGGAGCACGGCTCGGTGGTGCTCGCCCGCGACGGGGTGGAGGTGCCGGTGGCGGAGCTCGCCGACGACGGGCCGCTGGCGGTCTTCGGGCGGGGCGCGGCGCGGGCGGTGCGGCGCACGGACGGGTTCCCGCACGTCGCGGACATCATGGTCAACTCGATGTACGACCCGGCGACCGGGACCGTGCACGCCTTCGAGGAACAGATCGGTTCGCACGGCGGGCTCGGCGGCGAGCAGTCGCACGCGTTCCTGCTGTCGCCGCCGGACCTCTCGCCGCCGGTCGGCGCGGGGGAGGAGCTGCTGGGGGCGGAGCAGGTGCACCGGGTGCTGCGGCGCTGGCTGCGGGAGTCCTCGGGGCCGCAGGTGCCGCTCGGTCCGCTGGAGATTTCCTCGTCACGAGCCGCTTCGGAATCACATCTTCCGGTTGACGGCCCGGTCGCGCAGGACAAAAACCACTGATTTGGACGCCTGTTCGCCGTTACCGGACGATGGCCCGGATTTGCACGACGGAAGGCGCACCACCCCATGAGCACGGCCACCACAACTCCACAGCGGGAAGCGGCACCACAGGAGGGCACCCAGCACGCCCGCCGCTTCGGGCTCCCGATCGCGACCGCCCTGGTCATGGGCAACATCATCGGCGGCGGAATCTTCCTCCTGCCCGCCTCCGTCGCCCCCCACGGCACCATCAGCCTCATCGCCTTCGGCGTCCTCACGCTCGGCGCGATCGCCCTCGCCCTCGTCTTCGGCCGGCTCGCCCACCGCCTGCCGCAGACGGGCGGACCCTACGTCTACGCCCGCGCCGCCTTCGGCGACTTCGCCGGCTTCCTCGCCGCCTGGTCGTACTGGATCACCGCCTGGGTCTCCAACGCCGCCCTCGCCGTCGCCGCCGTCGGCTACCTCGACGTCCTCGTGCCCGTCCACGAGTCCACGGCCGCCACCATCGCCGCCGCCCTGCTCTTCCAGTGGCTGCCCGCGCTGGCCAACCTGGCCGGCACGCGCTACGTCGGCGCCGTGCAGATCGTCGCGACCGTCCTCAAGTTCGTCCCGCTGATCCTCGTCGCCGTCGGCGGTCTGTTCTTCTTCGACAGCGCCAACCTCGGGCCGTTCCACCCCGGCGGGGGGAGCGCACTCGGCGCCGTGTCCGCCTCCGCCGCGATCCTGCTCTTCAGCTACCTCGGCGTCGAGTCCGCCGCCGTCAGCGCGGGCGAGGTCCGCGACCCCCGCCGCAACGTCGGCCGCGCCACCGTCCTCGGCACCCTCGGCGCGGCCGCGGTCTACCTGCTCGGCACCCTCTCCGTCTTCGGCACCGTCCCCCACGAGGCGCTGGTCACCTCCACCGCGCCCTTCTCCGACGCCACGGACATCATGTTCGGCGGCTCCTGGGGCGGCACGGTCGTGGCCTGCATGGCCATGGTCAGCATCCTCGGCGCGCTCAACGGCTGGACCCTGCTGAGCGCCCAGGCCCCCTACGCCGCCGCCCGCGACGGGCTCTTCCCGCGGGTCTTCACGGTCAAGCGGCGCGGTGTGCCGACGGCCGGCGTCCTCGTCACCGTCGTCCTCGCCTCGCTCCTGACGGTCTACAACTACACGGCGGGCACGCAGGGCGTCTTCGAGATGCTCGTCCTCGTCACCACCTTCACCGCCACCGTGCCCTACCTGCTGTCCACCGCGGCCCAGATCCACTTCCTGCTGTCCGGACAGTCCGAGAAGGTCTCCCGGGCCCGGCTCGCCCGCGACGGCGTCCTCGCCCTCGCCGCGTTCGGCTTCTCCCTCTGGCTGGTCGCGGGCTCCGGCTACGCAGCCGTCTACCAGGGCGTCCTGTTCCTCTTCGGCGGGGTGCTCGTGTACGCGTGGATGGCCGCCCGCAAGCAGCGCGCTGCCGCCCAGGGGGTGAATCCGGGGGCCGACGCGTAGGCCGCCCGAGCGGAACTCCGGCCCGGGCCGGAGGGTCCGC
Organism: Streptomyces sp. NPDC096079; assembly: GCF_040303145.1. Taxonomy (NCBI): domain Bacteria; kingdom Bacillati; phylum Actinomycetota; class Actinomycetes; order Kitasatosporales; family Streptomycetaceae; genus Streptomyces; species Streptomyces sp. NPDC096079. The sequence goes on along the minus strand of NZ_JBEOST010000018.1, from coordinate 42,470 downwards.
CGCCCGGCGGGGCAGTACGGATCTCCGTGAGCCCCGCGCGCCAGACGCCCGCCGTGCCCGCCACCCCGGCGGGGCGCCGGGCACGCCCGGACCGGGGCCGGCACGGGTGGATCGCGCTCCTCCTGGTCCTCGCCGCGCTGTTCGGCACCGGGGCCGCCGCCGCGCTCCCGACCGCCGAGACGCGCGCCGCGGCCGCCGCCGCCCCGGCCTCCGACCCGGGCGGCGAGATCCACGACCCGGCCGGCACCGAGGCCGGACTCCCCGGCCGGACCCGACGCCACGGCACGGGCCTGCGCCCCGTCGGGCGCGGGCGCCGCGCCCACGGGCTCCCGGCCCGGCGCCGGAAGCCGGCCCCCGCCCCCGTACCCGCCCCGCGCGGCGACGCGCTCCGGTGCGTGGTGATGCGCTGCTGAGAGGCCCTCGCCTCCCCGCAGTCACCCGACATCACCCCCGCACCACGAGGAGTTCCGTCATGCCCGTCGACCCCTACGCCGTCCTGCAGGCCCTGCTGCGCGCCGAGGCCGCCCGCGGCCGGCGCACCGACCGCACCGCCTCCGAACCGGCGGCCCCGGCGCCGGCGCCCCAGCGGCCCGCCCGCCGGGAGGACCGTCCCCGCCGCGAGGACCCCCTGGCCTGAACCGGCAGCGGCCTCCCGGGGCCCGTCCCCGGGAGGCCCGCCGCATCCGCCGACGTCAGGTCAGCACCGTGAACGCATGGGCCGTCAAGGTGCGTTCGAGGCGCACCCGCAGCCGCAGCGCCGTCGCCTCCAGGCGGTCCGCCTCGTCCGCCGGCAGCGAGAAGCCCACCGCCGCGTGGACCCCGCCGACCGCGATCGGCACGGCCCCGCAGACCGTGCCGGGCGCGTACTCCTCCCGCTCGACCACCGCCGCGCCCCGGCGGATCCCGGCGAGCCTGCGCATCAGCGCCTCCTCGTCCCGGACGGTCCTCGCCGTCAGCCGGGTCACGGGCCGTCGCGCCAGATACGCCCGGCGGGCCTCCGGGTCCAGCTGGGCGAGGAGGCACTGCCCGAGCGCGTGCGCGTGCGCCGTCGTGCGGAACTCCGCCCACTCCTCGGCGGCCGGACGCCCGGGGGAGTCGACGGTGACGACGGGCTCGACCTCGCCCCCGGCGAAGACCGCGTAATAGACGGGGGCGTCGAGCTCATCGCCCAGGGTGCGCAGCCACTCGCGCAACCGGGCCCCGTTCCCCGGCCCCTGTCCGGCGAGCCGGGGCGCGGCCGGCCCGAGCCGGAACGCCCCGCGCTCGTGCCGCAGATGCCCCTCGTGCACGAGCGTGCGGAGCAGGTGGTACGTGGTGGGCAGGGGCAGTCCGGCCATCCGCGAGAGGCGCTTGGCGGTGAGCTCGTCGTGGTCGGCGACGAGTTCGAGCAGAGCCAGCGCTCGACGGACGGAACCTATGAGAGTGGGGGTGGTGGGGGCCATGGGGCCAGTGTGACTTCGCCGCCGGGACGACGTGGCATTCTGATGGATCTTGTACGAATGTCCCGGAGCGCCACCACGAAGCCCCACGATCGTCCAACCCGCGCCCGGACGGCCAGGCCGTCCCGGCCCCCGCCCCCGGGCTCAGGCCGCCTCGACCGCCGCCAGGGTCCGTCCGCTCCGCCGGCTGTGCACGCCCACCAGGACCGCCGCCGCCGCCGCGAGGACCGTGAGGGCCACCAGGGCCGGGACGAGACCGACCAGCGGGCCCGCCGCCAGACAGCAGACCCCGCCCAGGGCCAGGGCGGTCGGCCGCCGCCCCGAGGTCCGCAGCACGATCGCGGCGGCGCCGAGCAGATAGACGCCGACACCCCCGGTCAGCGACCAGGCGACCACCCCGTGCAGCGGCTCCGCGAGGCCGTAGTGCCCCGTGTCGGCGACCTGTTGGAGGACCTTCTTCATCCCGAGCGCGCAGAGCACGACGCCCGCGACCAGCGGCAGGTGCAGGAAGGTGTAGACGTCCCGGGCGAAGCGCGTGCGCTCGTCGCCGTCGAGCGCGCCGAGACGGTGCTCGGCGGCCTCGCCGAGCTGCCGGAAGTACAGCCGCCACAGCCCGGCCGAGAGCAGCAGTCCGGCCGCCGAGGCACCGAGCACGGCGTACGAGAGCGGGAAGCCGCCCACGCCGACGCCCATCGCCACGATGGACTCGCCCAGCGCGATGATCACGATCAGACCGTGCCGTTCGGCGAAGTGCCCCGGGGAGTTGACCCGCCAGCCGGAGGAGCCGGTGACGTAGATCCCGCCGTAGTCGACGGCCACCGCGCCCAGCCACCACAGGAGCTGGATCCGGCCGTCGTACGCGCAGCCGATCAGGAGCAGCGCCAGCGGCGGCAGCACGGACGCCATGGCCGTACGCCGCAGGGTGACCCGCAGCGCGACGTCACCGGGGCTGGAGAGCCAGTACGAGGTCAGGTGCAGGACGCGCACCGCGCCGTAGCAGAGCACGAACACCAGCGGCGCCGACAGCCCGCCCGGAGCGTCCGCGAAGACCTCGGGCACGGCGAGGGACACGATGAGGACGACGGCCATGACGGTGACGAGGACGCCGAACAGGGCCCCGGAATCGGCCCGTACGACATTGCCCAGCCAGGCGAAGGCGCACCAGCACCACCAGAGGAGGGCGAGCACGACCATCGCGCCCACCATCCGCACCGGTGAGGGCGCCGCCGCCATCAAAGCGGTGACCTGGGTGATCGCGTACACGAACACCAGGTCGAAGAAGAGCTCCGCGGGCGTCACCTTGTGATCGTCCCCGGTGGCCACCATGCGGGCCCGTTCCCTGTTCCACGCCATGCGCGTTCTCCCCCTCCGGGGCACCGGTTCCGGCCACCCCGGCGCGAAGACTACTCACACCGGGGGACCGGTGACACGGCTGTCCGGAGACCGCCACGACCTCCCTCATGACCTCCGGCATTACCTCCGGCGTAATCGACCCCCTCCCCGCCGCCCGGCATGCTCGTGGACACCGGAACCCGGGCGGCGCACTCCGCTAGGGCTCCGGGCCCGCCACCAGCACGAACGTCCCCTCTGGAGGGTGATCCGCCATGTCCCGGACCCTGCTCGCCGGCCTCGCCCGCACCACCCGGCCCCAGGCCGCGGTACGCCGCTTCCTCGCTCTCGACGCCGTCGTCACCGGAGCCAACGGGATCGCCTACCTCGCCGCCTCCGGCCCCCTCGGCGAACTCCTCGGCGTCGACGCGGCGCTGCTCCTCGAACTCGGCTTCTTCCTCACCGCGTTCGCCGCGGGCGTGGCCTGGCTCGCGAGCCGGCCGCAGCCCCCGGCCCTCGCCGTGAAGCTCGTCGTCGACGCCAACGTCGTCTGGGCCGTCCTCAGCGTCGTCGCCCTCGTCGCCTGGCTGGAGCCGACCACCGCCGGTCTGCTGTGGACCCCGATGCAGGCGGCGACCGTCGCCGGCTTCGCCGGACTCCAGTGGGCCGCCCTCAGGGCCGCCGCGTCCGCGGCCCGCTGACGCTCAGCCGGCCGCCGGCGCGGCCGCGAGCGACCGCAGATACGCGACCGTCTCCGGGTCGGCCGGGAGGAACGTCTCGATGGCCAGCTCGGCGACGGTCACGTCCATCGGCGTGTTGAACGTCGAGATCGACGACACGAACGACAGCACCCGGCCCTCGTGCTCGATCCGCAGCGGCAGCGCGAAGTACGGGTACGGTTCCGCGTCCGGCCGGTCCTCCGGGTCGATCCGCTCCGGCAGCGGATAGGCCGCCACCTCCTCGTACAGCTCCCGCAGCGGCTCCGAACGGGCCAGCGCGATCTGACGGTCCATCTGGGCGAGGAGGTGGCCCCGCCATTCCCGCAGGTTCCGGATGCGGGGCGCCAGGCCCTCCGGGTGCAGGGTGAGCCGCATCGCGTTCATCGGCGGGGTCAGCAGGTGCTCGGGAAGCCCGCCGAGCAGCAGCTCGATGCCCCGGTTGGCCGCCACCACCGTGTACGTGCCGTCGACGACGAGCGCCGGATACGGCTCGTACCCGTCGAGGAGCTGCTGGATGCCCCAGCGCAGCGTCTCCAGGCGCGGCGCGTCGAGCGGCGACTCCGCGTACCGCGGCGCGTATCCCGCCGCGAGCAGCAGCGCGTTGCGGTCCCGCACCGGCACGTCGAGGTGCTCGGCGAGCTTCAGGACCATCTCCTCGCTCGGCCGGGAGCGGCCGGTCTCCACGAAGGAGATGTGCCGCGCCGAGGAGTCCGCGCGCAGCGCCAGCTCCAGCTGGCTCAGTCGCCGCTGCTCACGCCAACCGCGCAGCAGCGGCCCCACCCCCGTGTCGGTCACGACAGTCGTCATGGCCAGACGGTATCCCAGAGGGGTGCCCCGGGTAGTTTCCCCCCCGGGGCCCCTGACCGTCACCCCGCGCACCACCGACCGGAGGGAGCACCGCCGTGCCCACACAGCCGCTGTCGCAGAAGGAGATCGAGGACCGCCTGCGGGAGCTTCCCGGCTGGTCCGTCGACGCGGACCGGCTCACCCGGACCTACCGTCTGGGCGACCACTTCGCCGCGACCGCGCTCGTCGTCCACGTGGCGCAGATCCAGCAGGAGCTCGACCACCACTCGGACCTCACCCTCGGCTACAACACGGTCGCCGTCGCCGTGAGCACCCACTCCGCCGGCGGCGCCGTCACCGAGAAGGACTTCGAACTCGCCGACCGCGTCGAACGGATCGCCCCCGGCCACGGCGCGAACTGACCCTTCGTTAGGCTCGCGGGCATGGCGGACACCGTGCTCGACTACGAGGCAGAGGCAGCGCGCTACGACCGGACCCGCGGCGGCGTGCCCCGGGCCGAGGCCGCCGCGGAGGCCGTCCTCCGCCTCGTGCCGCCCGGCGCCCGCACCCTGCTCGACGTCGCCTGCGGCACCGGGCTCGTCACCGAGCGACTCACCCGGCCGGGACTCCGGGTCTACGGGGCCGACGCGGCGCACGCCATGGCGCGGGTCGCCGCCGGGCGGGCCCCCGGCCGCGCCGTGCGCGCCGACGCACGGCGGCTGCCGCTGCCCGACGCCTCCGTGGACGCCGTCACCGCCGTGTGGCTGCTGCACCTCGTCCCCTTCGCGGCGGACGTCGTCGGCGAGGCGGCCCGGGTGCTCCGCCCGGGCGGGGTCCTCGTCGTCACGGTCGACAAGGACGCGGCCCACGACGTCGGCAGCGACATCGACGCGATCCTCCGCCCGCACCGCTCCGCCGCGGCGGCCCGGGACCGCGCCGACCTGATCACCGCGTGCGCGGCCGCCCACGGCCTCGACCCCGCCCCCGGCACCCGCTTCACCGGCCACGGCCAGGGCGGTACTCCGCGCGACACCGTCCGGAAGCTGCGCGCCGGCTACTTCGCCTCCTGGTTCGACGGCGGCCCGGAGGCCGTCGACGCCCTCGCCGCCGCCCTGACCGCCCTCCCGGACCAGGACCGCCCCCGAGCCGACCCCCGTTACCGGCTCGCGAGCTTCGTCAGGCGCGGCTGAACTCCCTCACCCGGTTCGTCACCCGCGTCCCGGTGCGGACCCGCCACCGGCCGTCGGGAAGGAGAAACCGTCGTCTCTCACCCGCGGCCTCCCGTCGTGCCCGAGGGCAGCGCGTCGGCGAGGTAGCCCGCCAGGTCCGGTGTCCGCGGAGACAGCATGTGCCGTACCCAGGCCTCGCGTTCGTGGCCGAGCGGCGGCAGCTCCCACACGCAGCCGATCCACGAGCGGTCGACCCGCACGAAGTGCGCCGGGTCGGTGTCGGGGCAGTCCAGGGCGGGCTGCCCGGCGGCCCCGCCGCCGAAGTGGAGCACGTTGTCCCACACCCAGCTGTACGCGTTCAGGTACGCCCCGGTGTCACCGCCCCGGTGCAGCACCACGAAGCCCGCCGCAGGGGTGCCGTCCGGCTCCGGCAGCAGCTCCGGGAGCAGCGCGTACGCCGCCTCCTCCACCTCCGGTTCGATGCCCGCCGAGCCGGAGGAGACGTGGTAGCGCTTGAGGTGCCGCCCGGCGATCTCGACCGGCGGCAGCGCGAGGATGTTCTTCTCTGCGAAAGCCATGGCTGGACTGTAGGAAGCCTTCACTGACACCTTGTGTCAGTGAAGTCCAGCCGTCTTCTCTCGATCCTGCTCCTGCTCCAGACCGGCGGCCGGACGACCGCGGCCCGGCTCGCCGAGGAGCTCGGCGTCTCCGTCCGCACCGTCTACCGCGACGTCGAGGCGCTGCACGCCGCCGGCGTGCCCCTCTACGGCGACGCCGGACACCGCGGCGGGTACCAGCTGCTGCCCGGCAGCCGCAGCCGCCTGACCGGCCTCTTCGCCCAGGAGGCCGAGGCCCTGGTCCTCGCCGGCATGCCGGGGGCCGCCGAAGGACTCGGGCTCGGCCCGCACTTCGCCGACGCCCGCCTGAAACTGCGCGCCGCCCTCCCGGCCGAGCTGCGCGAGCACGTCGACCGGCTCGCCGCCCGCTTCCACATCGACGCCCCCGGCTGGTACGACGAGGGCGACGAGACCCCGTTCCTGCCCGAGGTCGCCGACGCGGTCCGCGCCGGACGCGTCCTGGAGGTCCGCTACCGCCGCTGGAAGGAGCCCACCGACGTCGACCGGCGCCTCGAACCGTACGGACTCGTCCTCAAGGCCGGCCGCTGGTACCTGGTCGCCGGACCCGGACCGCGCACCTACCGCGTCGACCAGATCCTCGCCCTCACCGTCACCGGCGAAGAGGTCACCGTCCCGGAGGACTTCGACCTCGCCGCGCACTGGCGGGCGAGCCGCACCGACTTCCACCGGCGGCTCCACCAGGGCGATGCCCTCGTACGGATCTCCCCGCGCGGCGCCGGCCGCCTCACCGGCGCCGCGGCTCGGGCCCTCGCCGCCACCGGCACCGCCGAACCCGACGGCTGGACGCGCGCCACCCTCCCCGTCGAGTCCGCCGACCACGCCCATGACGCCTTCCTCGCTCTCGGCGCGGAGGTGGAGGTCCTCGCACCCGAGGACCTCCGCGAGCGGATCGCCGCGACCGTACGGACCCTGGCCGCGCGGTACGCCTGAACCTCAGGCCCGCCGTCCGCCCCAGGTCTCCGCCGCGAACGCGGAGAAGGAGCGCGGCTCACGGCCCAGGACCCGCTTCACCCCGTCCGTCGCCGAGGCGTTGTGCCCGTCGAGGAGCGTCGCGAACAGCCCCGCCAGCCACTCCGCCTCCGGAGCCGGCAGCCCGAACCCCGCGAGCAGGCCCGCGTACTCGGCCTCCGACACCGGCGCGTACACGACCGGGCGGCCCGAGGCGCGGGAGATCTCCGCCGCCACCTCCGCGAAGCCCACCGGCCGGGGGCCCGTCACCACGTGCACCCGCCCGGCGTGCCCGTCCGCCGTCAGCGTCTCCACGACGACGTCCGCCAGGTCGTCGGCGTCGACGAACGGCTCGGCCGTGTCCCCTGCGGGGAAGACCACCGCGCCTTCGGCGACACCCTCCGCGAGCAGGCCCTCGGAGAAGTTCTGCGCGAAGAACGAGGCCCGGACCACGGTCAGCTCCACCCCGACCGCCGCCGCCCGCAGGGCCTCCTCGGCCAGGACCGCCTCCGGCTCCCCCCGCCCGGACAGCAGGGTCAGCCGCCGCACCCCACCCTCCGCGGCCAGCCGGCCGAAGGTCTCCATCGCCGCGACCGCCCCGGGGGCGGCCAGGTCCGGGTAGTACGCCACGTACGCGGCGTCCGCGCCCCGCAGCGCGGGCCCCCAGGTTTCCGGGGCCTCCCAGTCGAAGACCGTCGCCCCGCTCCGGGACCCCGCCCGGACCGTCACGCCGCGGGCGGCCAGTCGCTCGGCCACCCGCCGCCCCGTCTTGCCGGTGGCGCTCGTCACCAGGATCGTCGTGTTCAGCGGGTTCTGGGTGTCGTTCGTCTGCGTCGTCATGGCTCAAGACTCCCGCCCCGAGGCCCGCCCGCCCATGCTGCGCCGTCTCACCCGCCTACGCGTACGTCTCGGGAACACCCCGCGGAGGCCCTACCCTTGCCCACCATGGACGCACTCGCCGGACTCCTCGACGGGCCACGCGCCAAGGGCGCCTTCCTGCTCCGCATGGTCATGGAACCGCCGTGGTCCGTACGCATCGAGGACGAGGCCCCGATCTGCCTCATGTGCGTCACCGAGGGCGAGGCCTGGATCGTCCCCGGCACCGGCGCACCCGTCCTGCTGCGCCCCGGGGACATCGCCATCGCCCGCGGCCCCGAGCCGTACACCGTCGCCCACGCCCCCGACGCCCCGCCGCACGCCAGGATCGGCCCCGACGGCCGCTGCACCACCCTCTCCGGCGAGCCGCTCGCCCAGTCCATGCGCCTCGGCGTCCGCACCTGGGGCAACGCCCCCGACGGCGGCACCACGGTCCTCGTCGGCACCTACCTGATGGACGGCGAGGTCGGCCGCAGACTCCTGGACGCCCTCCCGCGCCTGGTGCACCTGCCCGCCGACGTGTGGAACTGCCCCCTCATGCCCTTCCTCGACGAGGAGATCTCCCGCGACGAACCCGGCCAGAGCGTCGTCCTCGACCGGGTCCTCGACCTGCTGCTCATCGCCGCCGTCCGCGCCTGGTTCTCCCGGCCCGGCGCCGAACCGCCCGCCTGGTACCGCGCGATGGGCGACCCGGTGGTCGGCCGGGCCCTCAGGCTGCTCCAGAACGACCCCGCCCACCCGTGGACCGTCGCCTCCCTCGCCGCGAAGTCGGGCGTGTCCCGTGCCGCACTCGCCCGCCGGTTCACCGAACTCGTCGGCGAGCCCCCGATGGCGTACCTCACCGACTGGCGGCTCGCGCTCGCCGCCGACCTGCTCCGCGAGACCGACGCCACCGTCGAGTCCGTCGCCCGGCAGGTCGGCTACAGCGGGGCCTTCGCCCTCAGCGCCGCCTTCAAGCGGGTACGGGGGATCAGCCCGCAGGAGCACCGGGGGCGGGCCTGAGGACGCGCACGTTGTTGCCGTACCGGCAATTTTTCTCGCGCTCCGGGCCGTACCGCCGCACTCTGGAAGCATGAGTCAGCATCACGCCTCCCACCCGGCCCACGCGGGCGACGGGCGCCCCGCACACCAGCCGGGCCCGTCACACCCGTCGGGCGACGGCCACCACTCGGGCGACGGCCCCCACTCGGGCCACGGCCACCAGCAGGGTCACGGCCACCACCACGACGACACGCACCTCGACTGGAGCGAGATGGCGTCGCTCCTGGAGCGGCAGGCCGAGATCGCGAGCCCCGCCTACGCGGAGGCCGCCGCCTGGCTGGGCACGCTCGCGCCGGTGCAGGGCGTCCGCCGGATCCTCGACGTCGGCAGCGGCCCCGGCGTCGTGACCGCCCTGCTCGCCGAGGCGTTCCCGACGGCCGAGACGGTCGCCGTCGACGGCTCCCCCGAGCTCCTCGCCCGGGCCGGCGACCGCGCCGAGGCCCGTGGTCTCGCCGCCCGGGTCTCCACGCTCCACGCCGAACTCCCCGGAGCCATCGGCACCCTGGGGAGCGCCGACCTCATCTGGGCGGGCAACTCCCTGCACCACATGGGCGATCAGGGAGCCGCACTCGCCGCGCTCGCCGCCCGGCTGAACCCCGGCGGTCTCGTCGCCCTCGTCGAGGGCGGCCTGCCCCGGCGCCACCTGCCCCAGCACATCGGGATCGGCCGGCCCGGCCTGGAGGCCCGCCTCGACGCCGTCCACGCCACCTGGTTCGGCGAGATGCGCGCCGAACTCCCGGACGCCAAGGACGAGCCCGACGACTGGCGGGCCCTGCTCACCGCCGCCGGCCTCACCCCCGCCGGCACCCGCACCTTCCTCGTCGACGTCCCCGCACCCGTCTCCCCGGCCGTCCGGGAGCTGGCCCTCGCCCACTACGGGCGCCTGCGGGACGGTCTGGCCGCCCGGCTGGACGCCGACGACAAGGAGACGCTCGACCGGCTGCTCGACCCGGCCGACCCGCTGTCCCTGCACCACCGCACGGACCTGTTCCACCTGACGGCACACACGGTCCACACCGCCCGCAAGGGCTGAGCGCCCCCGTCGTCCGGGTCAGGACACCGGCTCCAACCGCCACCACTGGAAAGGCGAGTCGGTGTCCTCCCACTGCCGGACGTCCCCTCCCTCCTCCATGGACCCGTCCGCCACCTCCAGCAAGAGGCCGCTGACGAAGCTCACCAGGGCCACCGTCCCCGGCGACTGGAGGTCCTGCTCGATGATCCACTCCTGCGCGCCGAAGTTGTTCGCCCGCCACTGCTGGACGGGGGCGCCGTTCTCCGTGGACGCGTTCGCGACGTCGAGCCGCTTGCCGCTCGCCGCGTTCACCAGGTGGTGCAGCCCGCCGCCGTTGGGCACGGGCGTGACGTGCCAGTGCTGCCCGGGCGTGCCGTTCCCGGTGCCCTGCTGCACCTTCGCGCCGCTGCGGCCCGAGCCCTGGTACACCTCCAGGAGCAGGCCGCTGGCCACGTTCCGCACCCGGTACAGGCCCTCCTCCACGGGCTCCGGGGCACCGCTCACGTACCGACTCCTTCTCCTCGCCGGGCAGTTCCGCCGCGCCGCCGACACCTCGCGCGCACCCCTCGTGGGCGGTCTCCGACTCTACGACCCGGGTACGACAACGCCCCCGGGCCGCCACCCTGCCCGGCGCGGCGGCCGGCTCGACGGGTCTTCCGCCGGCGGCGACGCCTCTTCCCGCTCGTCCGGGACCCGGCGTCCTCCGTCCGGTTCCTGGAAGGCGTCCGCCGTCACAGGGGCGCTCGGCGTCGACGGCCACGGAGCCGGCGCGCCGCCGAAGCGGCCCGCCGGCTCCACCCCCCGCGCCTCCTTCAGGCGCCGACGTTGAACTCCGCCGGGTCCGGGCCGAGCCGGCGGCTCTCGTCGAGGGCGGCGATCGCCGCCAGGTCCTCGGCGTCCAGCTCGAAGCCGAAGACGTCGATGTTCTCGCGGATGCGCGAGGGGGTGACCGACTTCGGGATCACCACGTTCCCCAGCTGGAGGTGCCAGCGCAGCACCACCTGGGCCGGCGTCCGCCCGTGCTTGCGGCCGATCGCGACGATCGCCGGGACGTCCAGGAGGCCCTTGCCCTGCCCGAGCGGCGACCAGGCCTCGGTCGCGATGCCGTGCCAGGCGTGCGCCTCGCGCGACCCGGACTGCGCGAGCTGCGGGTGCAGCTCGATCTGGTTGACGGCGGGCACGACCGAGGTCTCGCCGATCAGCCGCTCCAGGTGCTCCGGGAGGAAGTTCGAGACGCCGATCGCGCGGGCGCGCCCGTCCGCGAGGATCTTCTCGAACGCCCGGTACGTGTCGACGTACGCGTCCTTCGCCGGCACCGGCCAGTGGATCAGGTACAGGTCGACGTAGTCGAGCCCCAGCTTCTCCAGCGAGGCGTCGAAGGCGCGCAGCGTCGAGTCGTGGCCCTGCTCGCTGTTCCACAGCTTCGTGGTGACGAACAGCTCCTCGCGGGCGATGCCCGAGTCGGCGACGGCACGTCCGGTACCCCGCTCGTTCTCGTAGATCGCGGCGGTGTCGATCGAGCGGTATCCGGCCTCCAGGGCCGTCGACACGGCAGCCGTCGCCTCGTCGTCCGGCACCTGCCAGACACCGAAGCCGAGCTGCGGCATGCTCACGCCGTTGTTCAGGGTGATCGAGGGGACGGTGCTGTCCGTGCTCACGTGGAAGGGTTCCTTACGTCGTCGAAGGTCGTACGTCCATGGTCAACGGGCGAGCGACCTCTCGCATTCCTGCCGTCAGCCGTACAGGGCCGCGACCTCCACCGCGTACGCCCGCTCGATCGCCTTCCGCTTCAGCTTCAGCGAGGGGGTGAGCAGCCCGTGCTCCTCGCTGAACGGATGCGCCAGGATCCTGAACGTCCGGATCGACTCCGCCTGTGAGACGAGTGTGTTCGCCGCCACCACCCCGCGCCGGATCTCCGTCTCCAGGGCCGGGTCGCGCACCAGCTCGGCGGGGGAGAGCGGCGCCCGCCCCTGCATCGCGAGCCAGTGCTCCACGGCCTCCTGGTCGACCGTCACCAGCGCCGCGATGTACGGCCGGTCGTTGCCGACCACGATGCACTGGGCGATCAGCGGATGCGCCCGCACCCGCTCCTCCAGGGCGGTGGGGGAGACGCTCTTGCCGCCCGAGGTCACCAGGATCTCCTTCTTCCGCCCGGTGATCGTCAGATAGCCGTCCGCGTCGAGGGCGCCGATGTCCCCGGTCGCCAGCCAGCCGTCGTTGAGGACGGCGGCCGTCGCCTCCGGGGCGTTCAGGTAGCCGGAGAAGACCTGGCCGCCGTGCAGCCACACCTCGCCGTCCTCCGCGATGTGCACCGTCGTCCCCGGCACCGGCTGCCCCACCGTGCCGTACTTGGTCCGCCCCGGCGGGTTCGCCGTGGCGGCGGCCGAGGACTCGGTCAGGCCGTACCCCTCGAAGACCGTGACACCGGCGCCCGCGAAGAACAGTCCCTGCCGCCGGTCCATCGCCGAACCGCCCGACATCGCGTGCCGCACCCGCCCGCCCAGGGCCGCGCGCACCTTCCCGTAGACCGTCTTCTCGAAGAACTGGTGCTGCATCCGCAGCGCCGCCGACGGCCCCGGGCCGGTCCCGAAGGCCTTCTGCTCCAGTGCCTCCGCGTACGCGACGGCCACCTCCACGGCCTTGTCGAAGGGGCCGGCCTTCCCGTCCGCCTCCGCCTTGCGGCGGGCCGCGTGGAAGACCTTCTCGAAGACGTACGGCACGGCCAGCACGAACGTCGGCCGGAACGCCGCCAGGTCCGGGAGCAGCTCCGTCGCCGCCATCACCGGCTGGTGCCCCAGCTTCACCCCGCCCCGGACCGCCGCGACCTCCACCATCCGCCCGAAGACGTGCGCCAGCGGCAGGAACAGCAGCGTCGACGCCTGCTCGTCGGGCCGGGAGCGGAACACCGGCTCCCAGCGGCCCATCACCATGTCCGTCTCGAACATCAGGTTGGCGTGGGTGATCACACAGCCCTTGGGGCGGCCGGTCGTCCCCGAGGTGTAGATCACCGTCGCCACCGTCTCCGGGGTGACCGCCCGCCGGTGCCGGTGCACGACCTCCTCGTCGATCTCGGCCCCCGCCGCCGTCAGCTCGCCCACCGCGTCCGCGTCCAGCTGCCACAGCCGCTGGAGCCGGGGCAGCCGGTCGATCACCGAGCCGATCGTCATCGCGTGGTCCTCGTGCTCCACCACGCAGGCCGTGACCTCGGCGTCGTACAGCATCCAGTAGACCTGCTCGGCGGACGACGTCGGGTAGACGGGCACGGGCTGCGCGCCGACCGCCCACAGGGCGAAGTCGAAGAGCGTCCACTCGTACCGGGTGCGGGCCATGACGGCGACCCGGTCGCCGAACCGCACGCCCTCCGCGATCAGCCCCTTCGCGAGGCCCATGACCTCGTCGCGGAACCGCGCGGCGGTCACGTCGTGCCACTGCCCGTCCGGGCCCTTCCGGCCGAAGGCGATCCGGCCCGGATCGGCGAGGGCGTGGTCGAACACGGCGTCCGCCAGGCCGCCGACCTGAGGCGCCGCCTCGACGGGCGGCACGGTGAACTCGCGCACTGACCTGCTCCTCGACGGCTCGATGGCTGGAAAAGCCCGTTGTCGCACTCCGTACGGCGCCGGTGACGGTACCCCACGGGACGGGCCCGTGGGAGGGCCTTCACCAAGCCGGGACATTCCGCGTTCGCACAGGTCAGGACAGGTGAGACGGCCAAGTCGGTGACGTCCCCGGGCCGTTGCAGACCGGACGGTACGTCCTCCGGGGGCGAATCTCCACGGAATCTGTACCGGCCGCTCACGGACCGCCCCCGAGACCGCACCGTGGCGCCTTCTCGCCGTCCGCTCAGCGGGACCTCCCCACCCGGTCACCGCCCACCCACCGCCGGCCGCCGCCGGGACCGGGCCGGCCCGTGGACCCGGTCGGCGCCCGGCCCGTGGAGCGGTCGCCGCCCGGAGTTCAGCGTGGCGCGTCGAGCCGGTCGCCGCCCGGCCGGTGGAGCGCTCGACGCCCGGAGTTCAGCGTGGCCGGTGGAGTCGGTCGCCGCCCGCCAGGATGGCCTCCGCCAGCGCGTCCGCCGCCTCCTGGGTCTCCCCGCCCCGCCGCCCCTTGCGCAGGACGAAACCCACGTCCCCGAGCTCCGGCAGCCCCGCGCGGGCCGGCACCGGGACGAGACCCGGCGGCACCAGGCCCCGCGTGTGCGCCATGACCCCGAGCCCCGCGCGGGCCGCCGCCACGTTCGCGCTCAGGCTGGAACTCGTACAGGCGATCCGCCACGCCCTGCCCTGGGCCTCCAGGGCCTCCAGGGCCCGCGCCCGGGTGATCCCCGGCGGCGGGTACAGGATCAGCGGCACCGGGCGGTCCGGATCGAGCCGCAGCCCCGGCGCCCCGATCCAGACGAGCGCGTCCTCCCACACGAGCCGGCCCTCGCTCTCGGCCCCGCGCCGTTTCGCCAGGATCAGATCCAGCCGGCCGGCCGCCAGCCGGGCCTGCAGCGTGCCGGAGAGTTCGACCGTCAGCTCCAGGTCGACCTCGGGGTGCTCGCGCCGGAAGGACTCCAGGATCTCCGGCAGCCGGGTCGTGACGAAGTCCTCCGACGCGCCGAACCGCAGCCGCCCCCGCAGCCGCGTCCCGCCGAAGAAGGCCGCGGCCCGCTCGTGCGCCTGGAGGATCGTCCGCGCGAAGCCCAGCATCGCCTCGCCGTCCTCCGTCAGCTCCACGCGATGCGTGTCCCGGGCGAACAGCGGACGGCCCGTGGCCTCCTCCAGGCGGCGCACGTGCTGGCTGACGGTCGACTGGCGCAGCCCGAGCCGCTCCGCCGCCCGCGTGAAGCTCAGCGTCTGGGCGACGGCGAGGAAGGTGCGCAACTGCGCGGGCTCGTACATCCCCCGAGGTTATCGCGAAGCGTGATGACAGTCAGAGCACTGTACGGGATTCCCGATCACCGGGCCGTGGAGCAGGATGGACGGGCGCGATCCCCCGTAGGAGTCCTGGAGCCCATGACCCCCCGCACGCCCGGCCGTACCGCCCGCCGCCCGCTTCGCCTGCCGTCCTGGCTGCCCGTCGACGGGTACGTCCTCGCCCTCCTCGGCACGGTCGCCCTCGCCGCGCTCCTCCCCGCCTCCGGGACCGCCGCGCGCGTCACGGAAGGCGCGTCGACCGGGGCCGTCGCCCTGCTCTTCTTCCTCTACGGCGCCCGGCTCTCCACCCGCGAGGCCCTCGACGGCCTCCGGCACTGGCGGCTCCACCTCACCGTCCTCGGCGCCACGTTCCTGCTCTTCCCGCTCCTCGGCCTCGCCGCGCGCGGACTCGTCCCCGGCGTCCTCACCCCGCAGCTCTACAGCGGCCTCCTCTTCCTCTGTCTGGTGCCCTCCACCATCCAGTCCTCGATCGCGTTCACCTCGATCGCCCGGGGCAACGTGCCGGCCGCGATCTGCGCCGGCTCGTTCTCCTCGCTCGCCGGCATCGTCCTCACCCCGCTGCTCGCCGCGCTCCTCCTCGGCCACGACGCGGGGGGCCTCTCCGCCGACGCGCTCCTGAAGATCGTGCTCCAGCTCCTCGTGCCGTTCCTGGCCGGACAGTTCCTGCGCCGCTGGGTCGGAGCGTTCCTCGTCCGGCACAAGAAGGTCCTCGGACACGTCGACCGGGGATCGATCCTCCTCGTCGTCTACACCGCTTTCAGCCAGGGCATGGTCGCCGGCATCTGGCACCTGGTGACCCCCGCGCGACTCGGCGCGCTGCTCGCCGTCGAGGCCGTGCTCCTCGCGGTGATGCTCACGCTGACCTGGTACGGGGCCCGGCGCATGGGCTTCGACCGGGCCGACCGGATCGCGATCCAGTTCGCCGGCTCCAAGAAGAGCCTGGCGGCAGGACTGCCGATGGCGAGCGTGCTCTTCGGCCCCCAGGCCTCGCTCGCCGTGCTGCCGCTGATGCTCTTCCACCAGATGCAGCTGATGGTCTGCGCGGTCCTCGCGAAGCGCCGTTCCCGGGACCCGGAGGCCGCGGGGACGTCCGGAACGGTTCCCGCACCCGTACCCGCGGGCCGCGAGGTCCCGTCGGCCGGCACCTGACCCCGGGCGGTGCCCGGCGGCCGGATCACACCGTGCGCCGACCGCGATGATCATCCGGGCCGCTACGGTGCTCCCATGCCCGCACTCGCACCCGGCAGCACCGCGCTCGTCCTCGTCGACCTGATGGAACGCATCGTCGCGCTGCCCCTCGCCCCCCGCCCCGGCACGGACGTCCTCGCCGCCTCCGCGCGGCTCGCCGACGCCTTCAGGGCCGTCGGCGCGCCCGTCGTCCACATCCGCGTGGAGCGGCCGAACGTCGACGCCCAGCCGCCCGGCAGCGAGCTCGTCCCCGACCTCGTCCACGACGGAGACCCCGTCGTCGTCAAGCGCACGATCGGCGGCTTCCAGGACACCGGACTCCACGAGCTGCTCTCCGGACTCGGCGCCACCACCCTCGTCCTCGGCGGCATCGCCACCAACCTCGGGGTCGAGTCCACCGCCCGCGCCGCCTGCGACCTGGGCTACGAGCTGGTCTTCGCCGAGGACGCCATGGCCGCCCTCACCGCCGACGAGCACCGCGCCTCCGTCGACCTCGACTTCCCGCGCCTCGGCACCGTCGCCCCCGTCTCCGCGATCACCCTGGACGGCCCCGAGTGACCCCGGTGCCGATACGGTACGGGGCCCGCCCCTGCTCCCTGGTCGTCTGCCGCGGCTGCTGCTGCGGCGACGCCCGCAAGAACCCGGGCATGGACCACGCGGGCCAGCTGGCCCGCCTGCGAGCGGCCGCCGCGGCCTCCGGGGGCCGCCTGCTCGTCCGTACGAGCGACTGCCTCGGCCCCTGCGCCCAGGCCAACGTCCTCGTCGTCCAGCCCTCCACCGAGGGACGGCGCCGGGGCGGCCGGGCCGCCTGGATCGGCTGGAGCGCGGACGACGACTGCCTCGACGAGGTCCTCGCGTGGACCGAGGCCGGCGGCCCCGGCGTCAGCCCGCCCCCGGCCACCCTCGCCCTCCAGATGATCGACCCGCCGAAGAACTGACCCGGCGAAGAACCGATCCGCCGAACAACCGACCCGCCGAACAACCGATCCGCTCAAGAACCGACCCGCCCGAGAACCGACCCCTCAGAGCGCGATCCGGTGCTCGCCCGCGTACACGTTCATGTCCGGTCCCCGCAGGAAGCCGACCAGCGTCAGGCCCGTCTCGGCGGCCAGGTCCACGGCGAGCGAGGACGGCGCGGACACCGCGGCGAGCACCGGGATCCCCGCCATCACGGCCTTCTGCGCCAGCTCGAACGACGCCCGCCCCGACACGAGCAGCACCGCGCGCTCCAGCGGCAGCAGCCCCTCGCGCAGGGCCCGCCCGACCAGCTTGTCCACGGCGTTGTGCCGGCCCACGTCCTCCCGTACGTCGAGCAGCTCGCCGTCCTCCGTGAACAGCGCCGCCGCGTGCAGCCCGCCCGTGGAGTCGAAGACCCGCTGGGCCGCCCGCAGCCGCTCCGGGAGGAGGGACAGCAGCTCCGGCGCGATCCGGAGCGGGGGAGCGTCGGCGATGGGGAAGCGCGCCGTGGTGCGGACCGCGTCCAGGCTCGCCTTGCCGCACAGCCCGCACGAGGACGTCGTGTAGACGTTCCGCTCCAGCGAGATGTCCGGGACCACGACACCGGGCGCCAGCTGGACGTCCACCACGTTGTACGTGTTCCGGCCGTCCTCCGTGGCGCCCGCGCAGTACACGATGTTCCGCACGTCCGAGGCCGCCGCCAGGACCCCCTCGCTCACCAGGAAGCCGGCCGCGAGCGCGAAGTCGTCACCCGGCGTGCGCATGGTGATCGCGATCGGCCGTCCGTTCAGCCGGATCTCCAGCGGCTCCTCCGCCACCAGGGTGTCGGGCCGCGTGTTCACCGCACCGCCCCGGATCCGCACGACACGCCGCCGCTCGGTGACCCGTCCCATCGTGACCGCACTCGATTCTCTCCACAGGGAGGCCGGAAGGCCCTGACCGCCCCATTCTCCGCCACGCCCCACCCCGGGGCACGATCCCGTCCCCTCCCGGGCCGTTGTCACGGTCGGCCAAGCGATTCGGGGGAATGTTGGTGGTTTACGTCACCTGTTACTGATCAGTCGCTGGCAAGACTGGGGGGTCCTGCCGGACGAACGAACCACCTAGGGGGTCCCGGGTATGACGGGCACTCGCATCGCCGCGCTCGGGCACTACCAGCCCGCCAAGGTGCTGACCAACCACGACCTCGCCGAACTGGTCGACACGAGCGACGAGTGGATCCTCAGCCGGGTCGGCATCCGCACCCGGCACGTCGCCGGACCGGACGAGCCCGTCGACGAGCTCGCCGCCCACGCGGGCGGCAAGGCCCTCGCCGCCGCCGGGCTCTCCGCCGGCGACGTCGACCTCGTCCTCGTCGCCACCTCCACGGCGATCGACCGCTCGCCCAACACGGCCGCCCGGGTCGCCGCCCGCCTCGGCATGGGCTCGCCCGCCACCATGGACCTCAACGTGGTCTGTGCCGGTTTCACCCACGCGCTCGCCACCGCCGACCACGCCGTCCGGGCCGGTGCGGCCCGTCGCGCGCTCGTCATCGGCGCCGACAAGATGACCGAGATCACCGACTGGACCGACCGCACCACCTGCGTCCTCACCGGTGACGGGGCCGGCGCCGCGATCGTCGAGGCGACCGAGAGCGACACCGGCGCCATCGGGCCCGTCCTGTGGGGCTCGGTCCCCGAGATGGGCCACGCCGTCCGCATCGAGGGCACCCCGCCCCGCTTCGCGCAGGAGGGCCAGTCCGTCTACCGCTGGGCCACCCAGCAGCTGCCCGCCCTCGCCCGGCAGACCTGCGAGCGCTCCGGCATCGCGCCCGAGGACCTCGCGGGCGTCGTCCTGCACCAGGCCAACCTGCGGATCATCGAGCCGCTCGCCGCGAAGATCGGCGCCGTCAACGCGGTCGTCGCCCGCGACGTCGTCGACTCCGGCAACACCTCGGCCGCCTCCATCCCGCTGGCCCTGGCCAAGCTGGTCGAGCGCGGCGAGCTGCCCTCCGGCGCCCCGGTCCTGCTCTTCGGCTTCGGCGGCAACCTCTCGTACGCCGGTCAGGTGATCCGGGTCCCGTAGTCCCAGGGTGCGAGGGGTCCGCGGGGTGTCGCCCCCGCGGGCCCCTTCGTGGTCCGCGTGCCCCGTTCGGCGGAGCCCGGTGGCGGGGTGCCGGGGGCGGACCTAGCTTCGATCGCGGTGAGGGTCGTCCCTTTCCGGACGCGGAATCGCTCCGCGACCGGGCCCTCGCGTGATCTGGAGGACCGCCATGCGCGCGATACGCGTCGCTTCCGCCGCCCTGCTCAGCGCCGTCGCCGTCGTGTCGGTCGCGCCCCTGGCCCTGGCCGGTGACGGCGACGGCAACGTCACGTCGTTCGGCTACTCCGTCACCCCGACGACCATCGCCCCCGGCGGCACCGTCACCCTCACCTCCGACGGCTGCGAAGTGCCCTCGGTGACCGTGACCTCCGGCGTGTTCGAGACCGTGACCCTCAGCGAGGGCCGCACGGGCACGGCGACCGTGGACGTCGACGCCAAGGCCGGCGCCCAGTACGAGATCACCTTCGACTGCAAGGGCGAGCGGGGCACCACCCCGCTCACCATCGCACCGCAGGGCGGCGACACCGGCACGCAGACCGGCACGCACACCGGGGCGCACAAGGGCGTGAAGGCCGGTTACGGCACCGCCTCCGCCGATGGCGACGGGCTCGGCACCACCGAGACGGTCACGGGCGTCCTGCTGATCGGCGGAGCGCTCGCCGCCGCCGTCGTGCTCGCCCGCCGCCGCGCCTGACCCCGGGACGCGGGGACCCGAAGCGGCCCCTCCGCCCCGGAGTGACGAGGTCCGGGACGGAGGGGCGCCAGTACGAGGAGGGTGGACGTGGGGCGTGCGGACGGCACGGCGCGGGACGGGGGAGCGCGCCCGGAGGTCACCGGCCGGCGCGGCGCCTGGGGCGTCATCGCCGTCGTCCTCCTCGTCGGGGTGCACCTCGTGCGCGGCGGCACGGGGGAGCTCCAGGCGGCCGGACCGCCCCAGCCCCTCGCGGCGGCCGCCGCCGACGGGGCGCGGACCGGGCTGTCCTCCCTCGCCCACATCCCCGTACCGGATCCGCTGCCCGCTTCGCCGCCGGTACGGGTCCGCGTCCCCGCCGTCCGGATCGACGCGCCCGTCACCGCGGTCGGACTCGACGCCGACGGCTGGATCGAGCCCCCGCCGCCCGAGGAGGACCGGCTCGCGGGCTGGTTCACCGGGGCGGTCACGCCCGGCGAACGCGGCACCGCCGTCCTCGTCGGGCACGTCGACACCCCGGGCGGACCGGCCGTCTTCTACGACCTCGGCGCGCTCGCCGGGGGACGCCGCGTGGAGGTCGTCCGGCGCGACGGCGCGACCGCCGTCTTCGCGGTGTACGGGGTCGAGGTCGTCCCCAAGGAGGGCTTCCCCGCCGAGCGCGTGTACGGCGACTCCGGCGTCCCCGAACTGCGGCTCATCACCTGCGGCGGCACCTTCACCCAGGAGAGCGGCTACGCGGGCAACGTGGTGGTCTCGGCCCGCCTGGTGGAGGTGCGCCGCCCGGCGACCTGACGGACTCAGGCCAGGGGGTTGGCCTGGACCAGGCCGTGGTCGTCAGTGTGGCCTCCACGGAGCCGGCGTCGGGGGGCGCCGAGCTCCCACCCGCCCGGGTGACGCCACTGACCACGGAAAACGCTGGTGAAAGGCGCGTCAAACCCCTGGTAGAGTTATCTCTGTCGCCGCGGGGGAAACCCCGGAACGACAATCACACCTAGTCCGGGTGGCGGAATGGCAGACGCGCTAGCTTGAGGTGCTAGTGCCCTTTATCGGGCGTGGGGGTTCAAGTCCCCCCTCGGACACCACACGAAAGTGCCGGTCGATCTCGTATCGACCGGCACTTTTCGCATGCTCAGGAGGGTGCGGCGACGCCCGCGGTCTTCCGGGCCACCACCAGCCTGCACCGCGGGCTGCCGTCCTCGCGGTGGCCCAGGGGCTCGACGGGGGTGAGGGAGACCTCGAAGCCCGCTCGTTCCAGGCGGGTGCGGACGTCCGCGAGGCGGAAGGTGCGGTAGTACATGACGAACCGGGGACGCCAGACGGCGTTCCTGACGCGCATCGCCGCGTCGAAGCCCCACAGGGTCCAGTAGAGGCGGGAGCCGACCGGGGGCGGGGCGGGGAGCGGGAAGGCGAAGGTGCCGCCGGGGCGCAGGGCGGAGTGGACCTGGGCGAAGAGGGCCCGCTGCTCGGCCGGGAGGAAGTGGCCGAAGGCGCCGAAGCTCACCGCCAGGTCGAAGACGGGGGCGAACGGCAGGGCGAGGGCGTCCGCGCGGACCAGGTCGGCGGCCGGGTGGGCGTCGCGGGCCCGGGTCAGCATGCCCGTACTGAAGTCGACGCCCGCGATCCGGCCCGCGCAGACGGAGCGGAGGACGCCGAGGCCGGCGCCGGTGCCGCAACAGACGTCGAGCCCGGAGTCGAAGGGGCCGAGGGTCTCCAGGGTGCGGGCGACCGAGGCCAGGAGACGGTCGGAGGTGCGGAAGGGGGTCGCGTCGAACTTGTCCGCGAGCAGGTCGTAGCCGTGCTCGACCGAGGAGAGGGCCTGGGCGGTCAGCTCGCGGAGACTGGGACCCTGCGGGGTGAACATGGCACCGAGCCTAGGGCCTGTCTTTCGGATCAGGCCGGATCAGGGAGCGGGGTCTGGTGCGTGCGCTCGCAAGGCGGAGGAGGGAGGCAACGCGGAGCGTTGTCGACCGACGACAACGCGGCGAGCGCGCGTGCCAGGCCCCGCGAGCCCGGCCTGATCCGAGGGACAGGCCCTAGGGCCTGTCCCTCGGATCGTGCCGGGCTCGCTCCGGAGGACACGCCCCCGGAGGCGTGCGGGTCAGAGCGCGCTGCCCACCGGTGGTGCCGGCCACGACGGGGCCGTGCCCGTGAGCTGGCAGACGAGGAGGTAGAGGGGGATCGGCGGGGTGTAGGGCGAGGTGCCGTCGGGGTGGTGGATGAGGCGGGGGCCGCGGTCCGGGATCTCGGCGCCGGGGGCGTAGCAGGCGGGCAGCGGCCAGGTGAGGTCCTGGTCGGAGCCGGCGGGGACGAGCCACCACCACCAGTCGGAGTCGGCGTAGACGCAGCCCTTGGCGGGGAGCCGGGACAGGATCTTGAAGCCGAAGCGGGCGGGGACACCGACGGCGTCGCAGCCGAGGCCGGTGTGGAGTCCGACGGGGACGGTGAGACGGGTGGCGCCGAGCTCTCCTGTCCGGGTCCGGGTGCGCAGGGACGCGGGTGAGCGGCGCTGGGGCGGTACGGAGGCGGCGTCGAGGGTCCGGAGGGTGCGCGGGATCAGGCGGAGGGGCCTCAGCACGGTTCCCCCATGCCGTGGGCGAGCTCCGCCCAGACGACCTGCGCGGTGCCGTGGCCGGTGCGCTCGGCGCCCCAGGCGGTGCAGAGCGCGTCGACGATGAGGAGTCCGCGGCCGCGTTCCTCCTCGCCGCAGTCGCGTATCCGGGGTCCGGCGGGGCCGCCCTCGTCCCGCACGGCTATCCGCAGGGTCTCCTCGCCCTCGCGGATCTCGCAGACGACGCGGTCGCTGGCGGTGTGGACGACGGCGTTGGTGACGAGTTCGGAGACGACGAGGGCCACGGTGTCGCGGATCTCGGGGCCGCAGCCCCAGAGTATGAGCCGCTCCTCGGCGAGCCGGCGGGCGCGGGCGACCGAGCCGGTGAGCGCCGGGAGCTCGAAGGCGAAACGGCGGACGGGATCGGCGTGCAACGGTGGGCGCGGGGCCATGACCCGAGGGGCTCGAGGGCTCATGAGACCTGAGGGCTGCGCGTTACCAGAAGCCACGACCGGTTCCTCACAACAGTGGGCAGGACTGCCGTACGGCGCTGTCGCCGTGGCGCGGTGGCGCACGGCGGCAGCGTGTACTGGTTCACCGGAACACTGTCCTCCTGAGTCGGACACTTGGCAAGTGGCACTCTGAAAATTGCAGAGTGCTGTGTTCTCTCTGGCCCGGCTTCGTGGCACACTCGTCGAAACAGTGCGTCGGGGAGGTCTGAGAGTGAGCGAGCCGCGGTCCGCCCCCACGGTGGGACAGGTCGTCCTCGGGAAGCGACTGCAGGACCTGCGCGAGCGGGCCGGCATGAAGCGGGAAGAGGCCGCGAAGATCCTCCGGGTGGCTCCGGCCACCGTCCGGCGGATGGAGACCGCCGAGGTCGCGCTGAAGATCCCCTACGTACAGCTGCTGTTGCAGGCGTACGGGATCACGGACTCCGAGGCGGAGGGCTTCATCGCCCTCGCGGAGGAGGCCAACCTCCCCGGCTGGTGGCAGCGGTTCCACGACGTGCTGCCCGGCTGGTTCTCCATGTACGTCAGCCTGGAGGGGGCGGCCGGGCTCATCCGGGCCTACGAGCCCCAGTTCGTCCCCGGTCTGCTCCAGACCGAGGAGTACGCCCGCGCCATTCTGCGCAGCGGGGCGGTCGGTGGCGGCAGCGATGCCGGCAAGGACGAGGACGCCGAGCGCCATGTAGCCCTGAGGATGGAGCGCCAGTCCCTGCTGACCAGGGACGACGCCCCGAAGTTCTGGGTGATCATGGACGAGACGGTCTTCCGCCGACCGGTCGGTGACGGGCCCGAAGTGATGCGCGACCAGCTCGACCGGCTGCTCGAGGCGTCAGAGCTGCCGAACGTCACCCTGCAGATCGCGGAGTTCGCGTCCGGCCACCACCCCGGCACCTACGGACCGTTCGTCCTCTTCCGCTTCGCCATGCCCGAACTCCCGGACATGGTCTACAGCGAGTACCTGACCGGCGCCGTCTATCTCGACGCGCGTCCCGAGGTGGCGTCCCACCTCGAGGTCATGGACCGCATGGCGGCGCAGGCCGCGACTGCACAACGCACGAAGGAGATTCTCCGGAATCTCCGCAAGGAGCTGTGAATGGATCGCATATACAACGGCATGCCCGCCGCGGAACTCGGTGCCGAAGGCTGGCACAAGCCGTGGAGCGGCGGGAACGGGGGCAACTGCGTGGAGGCCATGAAGCTGGCCGACGGCAGAGTCGCCGTGCGACAGTCCGCAGACCCTGAAGGACCAGCGCTCATCTACACCCACGGGGAGATCGCCGCTTTCATCCAGGGCGCCAAATCCGGCCAGGCTGACTTTCTGCTCACCTGAACCCTTCCGCCCCACCCCTACCATCGCGTAACTCTTGTTGTAGTGCCACCCGTTCATCCCGACCAGGAGAGCCGATGACCCAGGACCCCGCATCCGTTCGGATCGACACCAGCAAGCCGCATCCGGCGCGGATGTACGACTGGTTCCTGGGCGGCAAGGACAACTACCCGGTCGACGAGGCGATGGCACGCCAGCTCCTCACCGTCGACGCCCGGGGCCGCGACATGGCCCGCGTCAACCGGGCCTTCATGCACCGCGCCATCCGCTGGCTCAGCGCCCACGGCGTCCGGCAGTACCTGGACGTCGGCACGGGCATCCCGACCGAGCCCAACCTGCACCAGATCGCGCAGGAGGCCGCGCCGGAGTCCCGCATCGTCTACTGCGACAACGACCCGATCGTGCTCGCCCACGCGGCCGCCCTGCTGCGCTCGACCCCGGAGGGGGCCACCGAGTACATCCAGGCGGACGCCCGCGAGCCCGAGGCCATCCTCGAAAGGGCCGGAAAGGTCCTTGATTTCGACCAGCCCATCGCTCTGTCGATGCTTGCCCTGCTGCACTTCGTGGGCGACGAGGACGGCGCCTACGACCTGGTCTCCAAGATCGTCGACAAGCTCGCGCCGGGCAGCTACCTCGTCCTCTCCCACGTCACCGGGGACTTCAACCCCGAGGGCGCGGCGCAGGCGGCCGCCATGTACAAGGCGCGCGGGCTGACCCTGCGCCCCCGCTCGCGCGACGAGCTGGCCGCGTTCTTCGACGGGCTCGAGTTCGTGGAGCCCGGGGTCTCGCTCACCGCCGAATGGCACCCGGAGCTGGGCGAGCCCGTCCCGGTCCAGGGCGACGACCCCATCCCGGGCTGGGCCGCGGTGGCCCGCAAGCCCTGACCCGGTCCGTACGCGAGAGGGGGCCCGCCGACGATGCCGGCGGGCCCCCTCTCGCGCCGCGTCCGGGCTACGGCCTCACCAGCGTCACCAGGAAGCTCCCGGGTCGGCCGACGTTCCCGGCCGCGTCGATCGTCCGGTACTCGACGGTGTGCGTGCCGTAGTCCGGGGTGGCGTCGTCCCACGGCACCGCCCGGCTGCGGCCCAGTTTCCCGTACACCAGGTCGTCGATCACCGTGCCGCCCGGCGAGAAGCGGAAGGGCGCGCCGGCATCCGTCGGCCAGCCGTAGTACGTGTACCAGCCGTCGCCGTCGACCCGGAACTGGCTGACCACGGCGCCGGCCCGGTCGTCCCGCGCGGTCAGCCGCATCGTGAACACGCCGTCGTAGACGTACTCCACGGGCCGCCCGGGACGCCGCACCGTACGCAGCGGCTCGGACAGCTCGTACGCGGCCGTGGCGGGGCGGGCGTCCACCGTCCAGCTCAACTCCTCCCCGGTGCCGGCGATCCGCGCGGTCAGCGTGTGGGTGCCGGGCGCCATCCGCAGCGAACGGAGGTCCAGGTCGCGGTCGTCGCGGCCCTCCGTCGCGACCGGCCGCCCGTCGAGGCGCCAGCGGACCGCGGGAGTGCCGTCCGCCGTGTGCGTGGTGTCCGCGTGGACGACGCTCCGGGCGCCGACGGGGGAGCCGGTCGGCGTGTGCCCGGTGAAACGGGGCTCCTCGGCATCCCGGGCCGTGGTCAGCGCGGGGTCCACCGTCCAGGTGACGGCCCGGGTGAGCGCGGCCGAGGCGCGGACGGCCGGGTCGCGGACGAAGGGCGTCGGATCGGTGACCGTCGCGGTCAGGGCGTGCGCGCCGGGGGCGAGCCGCAGCCGCCGCAGGTCGACGGTGCGGGCGCCCCGGGTGTCGAGGCTCCGCCCGTCGAGCGTCCACGTCACGGCGAGCGCGCCGCCCACCGGGTGCAGGGTGTCCACCCACACCGCGCGGTCGGCCCCGATCGGCGCCGCGTTCGGGGTGTGGTCCTGGACCAGGTCCACCTTCGCCGCGATCGCCCGGACCATCACCTCCCGCTCCACCTGGTCGAAGGCGTAGCCGAGGGTCTTCATGAGGGAGTGGCGGCTCGGCCGCCACACGCCCTTCGTGCCGTACAGGCCGCCCTCGTGGCGGCCGATGACCCCGCCGGACTCGCTCTCCTCGCCGAGCCACCGCCACCACTTGGCCCGCTGCTCCCGCAACTGGCGTTCCGTCAGCAGCGTGTGGTGGGCGGAGGCCGGTTCGGGGCCCTCGTACGCGCCGCCGGGGACCCCGCGCGCGTAGTAGTCGTACTCGTCCTGGAGCCCGCCGAGCGAATGCCCGATCTCGTGCGGGGTGATGAGCGAGGAGAGCGCGTTGCCGCCGGAGGCCGTGGCGTAACTCCCGCCCGCCCCGCCGTAGGTGGAACTGTGGGCGAGGGCGACGATCTGACGGTTGGCGCGGCTCGTGCCGGGGACGAGGTCGGCGAGCGCGGCGGCCTTCCGGCTGTCGACGGTGAGCAGCCGCTGCACGCTGTCCGGGTCGCAGCCGCCCCAGAAACCCATGTCGAGCGCCGTGTCGCGGGCGGGCGCGGTGAGCCCCGGGTCGCAGTCGACGCCGGACTCCGCCGAGGGGGACTCGACCGCCCACACGTTGACGTACGAGCGGTAGGAGGCGAAGGGCTCGATGCTCCACAGGGTGTTCAGGTGCCGTTCCAGGTCCGCCCGGAAGGCGGGCATCTCGGCCGCGGTGTAGCCGTCGCCCAGGAACACCAGGTTGAACCGGCGGTCGGCGGGCCCCGTGGTCTGGACGGGGACGACGGCCGGCCCTTCGCCCGGGGTGGGCGTCCCCGCGGCCGCCGGGGTGGTTCCCACCAGGCCCGCGGCCAGCAGACAGACCGCGGCGATGCGGGCCACCGCACATCGAACACCCTTGCGCTGTGAGGTCATGGGGCGCGAGCCTAGGCCGCGCCCCCGACCTCGTAAAGGCGTTCGTCAGCCGACTGTTCGCGGCTCCGTCATCTCAGCTTCGCAGCCAGGCCAGGCCGGGGTGCTCCGCCGCGTAGCCCTCCACCAGACGGCGCGCCACCGCCACCGAGTCCACCAGGGGGTGCAGCGCGAAGGCCTTGACGGCCGTCGCCCGCGAGCCGCTCTCCACCGCCGCGAGGACCTCCCGCTCCACCGCCTTCACGGAGGTCACCAGACCGACGGCGTGGTACGGCAGAGGGGCCACCGACACCGGGTGGGCGCCGTTCGCGTCCACGAGGCAGGGCACCTCGATCACCGCGTCCGCGTCGAGCACGGCGAGCGTCGAACCGTTGCGCACGTTCAGGATCAGGGTGGCCCGCTCGTCCCGCGCGATCGCCCGCATGAGCGCGAGCGCCACCTTCTCGTAGCCGCCGGACTCCAGGTCCTCCTCGTCGCGGTCCCCGGTCCCGGCGGCCTCCCGGTTGGCCGCCATGTAGGTGGCCTCGCGGTCGGCGAGCGTGCGGTGCCAGGCGTCGAGGGCCGGGGTGCCGGGCTTGCCCATCTCCTCGTAGAACGCGCCCTGCTGGTCGCGCAGATACGCCCCGCGCGTCCGCTCGGCCGTCCGGTAGGCGTGCACCGCCTCCCGGTTGAAGTAGTAGTAGTGCAGGTACTCGTTGGGGATCGCGCCGAGCGAGCGCAGCCACTCCGGGCCGAAGAGCCGCCCCTCCTCGAACGAGCCGAGCGCCTCCTCGTCGGCGAGCAGCCGGGGCAGCACGTCCTGCCCGCCGATCCGCAGTCCCCGCAGCCAGCCCAGGTGGTTGAGGCCCACGTAGTCGATCCACGCCTCGTCCGGGTCCGCGCCCAGGATGCGGGCGACCCGGCGGCCGAGGCCCACGGGGGAGTCGCAGATGCCGAGGACCCGGTCGCCGAGCACCCGGGACATCGCCTCCGTGACCAGGCCCGCCGGGTTCGTGAAGTTGATGACCCAGGCGTCGGGGGCCAGTTCGGCGATCCTCCGGGCGATCCGCACCGCGACCGGCACGGTCCGCAGACCGTACGCGATGCCGCCCGCGCCCACCGTCTCCTGGCCGAGCACGCCCTCGGCGAGCGCGATCCGCTCGTCCGCCGCCCGGCCCTCCAGACCGCCGACCCGGATCGCGGAGAACACGAAGTCCGCCCCGCGCAGCGCCTCGTCCAGATCCGTCGTGGCCGTCACCGCCGGCGCGTCCGGCACCCCCTCCGCCTGGTCCGCGAGGACCCGCGCGACGGCCGAGAGCCGGCCCTCGTCGAGGTCGTACAGGGTGACGTGGGTGACCCGCCCCTCGGCGTGGTCGCCGAGGAGGGCGCCGTACACCAGCGGCACCCGGAATCCGCCGCCTCCGAGAATCGTCAGTTTCATGTCTGCACGCTACTCGGAGGAGTCCTCTGAGCAGGGGGATTCGGGGCCGCCGTCCACACGGGCGTCCACATGCCGGGCGGCCCGCCGTGCGCGGAGGGTGGGGGACAATGGCCCCATGTCCCGACGCAAGACCCGCCCCCGCACCGCCCCGGCCGCTCCCGCGCCCGCCGTGACCGCGACCTCGCCCTGCCCCTGCGGTCTCGACGCCGCGTACGGCGCGTGCTGCGGGCGGTTCCACACGGGCGGCGGCGGTACGGCTCCCACCGCCGAGCTCCTCATGCGGTCCCGCTACAGCGCCTTCGTCGTCCGCGACGCGGCCTACCTGCTGCGCACCTGGGCCCCGGAGACCCGGCCGGGCGAGGTCGACTTCGACCCGGGTACGCGGTGGGCCGGTCTGGAGATCGAGGGGGCCGCCGAGGGCACCGCCTTCCACCAGCGCGGCACCGTCACCTTCACGGCCCGCTACGTCCACGACGGCGAAGCAGGGTCCCTGCACGAGCGGAGCCGCTTCACCCGTCACGAGGGCGCGTGGGTGTACGTGGACGGCGACTTCCTCGACTAGAACCTGTCGCGACCGACCGACCGACCGACCGACCGCCGGCCGGTCAGCGCACCCCCGCGCCCGTCGTGGCCCGGGTCCGAGGGAGGCCGGCCGCGAGGTCCTCGGCGACGATCCTCTTGGCGATGGCGTCCGTCGCCACCCGCAGCTCGGGCCCGGTGGGCCGCCCGCGCTCCTGGGCGAGGGTGTCGGAGAGCCAGTCGCCCCAGGCATGGGTGATGACGTCCGCCTCCCGCTTGCCCGCCGCCGTGTGGGAGAGCAGGTTCCCGTCGCGGGTGAGGAACCCCTCGTCGACCATCCGCTCGAAGACCGGCAGCAGCACCTCGGGCGGCACCCGCCGTCCGGCCGAGATCAGCCCGAGGCTCGCGTGCCCGACGGTCCGCGTGAAGAGCTCGACCTGCATCACCGCCCAGGCGCCGGCCGTGTCGAGCCGGGTGTCGGACGCGTCGACGATCGTCCGGGCGGTGTCGTAGTCGGTGCGGCGCAGGATGCGGCCGACGGCCAGTTCGAGGAGCTTCTCCGAGTCGCCGGTCGCGGCGGGGGAGCTGAAGCCCTCGCCCATGTCGGGGGCCGCCGCGCGCGCCGAGTCGTGGAGCGTCACCTGCTTCAGGAAGAGGGCCACCACGAAGCCGACGGCCGCGACGGGCACGGTCCAGAGGAAGACGGTGTGGAGGGTGTCCGCGTAGGCCTGGACGATCGGTTCCGCGACCCGGTCGGGCAGTCCGTGCAGCCCGGCCGGGCTCTGCGCGGCCTGTGCGATCCCGGCCGGCGGGATGCCGAGGCTCCCGGCGATCGCGGAGGCCTCGGCGACGCCCGCCGTGAGGTTGGGCTTCAGCGAGTTGGCGTAGATGGTGCCGAAGACGGCCGTGCCGAAGGAGCTGCCCAGGGTGCGGAAGAAGGTGACGCCCGAGGTGGCGGTGCCGAGGTCGGCGTAGTCGACGGTGTTCTGCACGGCGATGGTCAGGACCTGCATGCACAGCCCGATGCCGACGCCGAGCACGAACATGTACAGCGACTCCAGCCAGGTGCCGGTCTCCGGCCCCATGAGGGACAGCAGGAAGAGGCCGATGCCCATCACCAGACAGCCCACGATCGGGAAGATCCGGTAGTGGCCGGTCTTGCTGACGACGTTGCCGCTGAAGATGGACGCGATCAGCAGGCCGACGACCATGGGCAGGGTGCGGATGCCGGACATGGTCGCCGACTCCCCGTCGACGTACTGCAGGTACGTCGGCAGGAACGTCATCGCGCCGAGCATGGCGAAGCCGACGACGAAGCTGAGCACGGAGCAGACCGTGAAGACGGGGTTCCCGAAGAGCCGCATGGGCAGCATGGGTTCGGCCGCCCGGGTCTCCGCCCAGCAGAACAGGGCCAGGGCGATGAGCCCGCCCGCGAAGAGCCCGATGATGACGCCGGAGTTCCAGGCGTACTCGTTGCCGCCCCAACTGGTCGCCAGGATGAGGGCGCTGGAGCCGACGGCGACCAGCGCGATGCCGAGGTAGTCGATGACCGGCCGGCTCGCCGAGCGCACCGAGGGGATGGTGCGGGCGGCGGCGATGACGACGAGGATCGCGATCGGCACGTTCACGTAGAACGCCCAGCGCCAGCTCGCGTGGTCGGTGAACAGGCCGCCGAGGAGCGGCCCGATGACGGTCGAGACGCCGAACACGGCCCCGATCGCGCCCTGGTACTTGCCGCGTTCGCGCAGGGGGATCACATCGGCGATGAGCGCCATCGAGGTGACCATCAGACCGCCGGCGCCGATGCCCTGGAGCCCGCGCCAGACGATCAACAGCGTCATGTTCGTGGCGAGTCCGCAGAGGAACGAGCCGGTGATGAACACGACGGCGGAGATCTGGAAGATCACCTTGCGGCCGAAGAGGTCGCCGAACTTGCCGACGAGGACGGTCGCGACCGTCTCGGCGAGCAGGTACGAGGTGACCACCCACGACATGTGGGCGGCGCCGCCGAGGTCCGAGACGATCGTGGGCAGGGCGGTGCCGACGATCGTCTGGTCGAGGGCGGCGAGGAGGACGCCCAGCATGATCGTGCCGAAGACGATGTTGCGGCGGCGGCTGTCGAGCACGGGCGGCTCGGTGGCGGTCGGGGGCGCGGGCGCTGCGTCGCTGGTCGTGGTCACTCTCGCAGCGTCACACCGCCACCACCCTCATGCATGCGGGGGACGGCCGAACAGGTGTACCGCGTCAGGGGGTGACGGGCAGTCGGGGGTGGTGCTTCGCGAGGATCTTGTTGGCCCGCGCGAGGGCGGCGAGCGCGTGCTCGCGGTCCGCCCGGTCCTCCGCGCAGAGCGGCCCCCGGAACCGGTACACCTCGCGCGCCGCGCAGTCCGCGTCGACCTCCGCCTGGAGGACGTGCAGCGGCAGGCAGGCGCCGATCATCGCGGCCACGCTGTCGGGGATCGGTACGGGTACGAGGCGCGAGGGCGAGGTGATCACGGGTCAGTCCTAGTCGGTCCGGGGAGGGTACGGAAGGGTCTCCTCTCCAATACGTACCGGATCGCGGTACGGGTTCCGGTACGGCGTTGTCGCGGGCGGGCAACGGCCGGGCGCGCCCCCGGGGGAGCGGAGGGGCCGGACCGGGCGGTTCCGGCCGCCGGTGGCCGGTGCGTTCTCGCAGGTACGGGGCGGGACGGCGGTCGGCGGCGCGCACCCGGTCCGCGCGTCTCGCCCTGAAGCGCCGTGCGGGCGCGCCCGGTTGGGGGAGGGCGAGTGTGTGGCATATCACGTTGCGATCCGGCCGGGAGTGCATGATCGCTTCCGTGTGCCCTTCCCGTCGCCGTGTCCCGCCTACGTGAGGATCTCGGACAGGTCGTACGAGACGGGTTCGTCCAGCTGCCCGTAGCCGCAGGACTCCGGCGTCCGGTCCGGGCGCCACCGTTTGAACTGCGCGGTGTGGCGGAAGCGGTCGCCCTCCATGTGGTCGTAGCCGACCTCGCAGACCCGCTCGGGCCGCAGCGCCACCCACGACAGGTCCTTCTTGCCCGACCAGCGGCTCGGAGCCCCCGGCAGCCGCGCGCCCGCGTGCGCCGCCTCGTCCGCCCACGCCGCCCAGGGGTGACCGTCCGGGGGGTCCATCCGGAGCGGCTCCAGCTCCTCGACGAGCTCGGCACGGCGGGCGGCGGTGAAGGCCGCGCACACGCCGACGTGCTGGAGGGCGCCCCCGGAGTCGTACAGGCCGAGCAGCAGCGAGCCGACGATCGGTCCGCTCTTGTGGAAGCGGTAACCGGCCACGACCACGTCGGCCGTCCGCTCGTGCTTGATCTTGTACATGAGGCGGGCGTCCGGCCGGTACGCCAGGTCGAGCGGCTTGGCGATCACTCCGTCCAGCCCGGCGCCCTCGTACTGCTCGAACCAGCGGGCGGCGAGCTCGGGGTCCCGGGTCGCCGGTGCCAGGTGGACCGGCGCGTCCACCCCGTCGAGGACCCGCTCCAGGGTCGCCCGGCGCTCGCTCAGCGGGGTGTCGAGCAGGGCGTCGTCCCCGAGGGCGAGCAGGTCGAAGGCGATGAACCGGGACGGTGTGGTCTCGGCGAGCATCCGGACCCGGGAGTCGGCCGGGTGGATCCGCTCGGAGAGCCGGTCGAAGTCGAGCCGCCCGTCGTGCTCGATGACGATCTCCCCGTCGGCGACGCAGCGCTCCGGCAGCCGGGCCGCGAGCGCCTCGACCAGCTCGGGGAAGTAGCGGGTGAGGGGCTTGCCCGTACGGCTGCCGATGACGAGCTCCGGCCCGTCCCGGTGCACGATCGCGCGGAAGCCGTCCCACTTCGCCTCGTACTGCATCCCGGGCGGGATGCGCTTCACGGACTTGGCGAGCATCGGTTTCACGGGCGGCATCACCGGAAGATCCATGGATCGATTGTCCGGTATGCGGGAGTTGTCGGCGAGCCCTAGGCTGACCGGCATGGCAGGCAAGGCGGCAGCGGTGGAACTGGAAGTCGGCGACCGGACCGTGCGGGTCTCCAACCCCGACAAGGTGTACTTCCCCGAACCCGGCTACACCAAGATGGACCTGGTCCAGTACTACCTGGCCGTGGGCGACGGCGTGACCCGCGCGCTGCGGGACCGCCCCACCACCCTGGAGCGCTACCCCGACGGGGTGACCGGCGAGTCCTTCTTCCAGAAGCGCGCCCCGAAGTACCTGCCCGACTGGATCCCCACGGCCCACATCACCTTCCCCAGCGGCCGGTCCGCCGACGAGATGTGCCCGACCGAGCCGGCGGCCGTGCTCTGGGCGGCCAACCTCGGCGCCGTCACCTTCCATCCCTGGCCGGTGCGCCGGGAGGACACCGACCATCCCGACGAGCTCCGCATCGACCTCGACCCGCAGCCCGGCACGGACTACGCCGACGCCGTCCGCGCCGCCCACGAGCTGCGCGCGGTCCTCGACGAGCACGGGCTGCGCGGCTGGCCGAAGACCTCGGGCGGCCGGGGTCTCCACGTCTTCGTGCCGATTCTCCCCGAATGGACCTTCACCCAGGTCAGGCGGGCGGCGATCGCCTGCGGCCGGGAGCTGGAGCGGCGGATGCCTGACCGGGTCACGATCAAGTGGTGGAAGGAGGAGCGCGGCGAGCGGATCTTCGTCGACTACAACCAGACGGCCCGGGACCGCACGATCGCCTCCGCCTACTCCGTACGCCCCCGCCCGCAGGCCCCCGTGTCGGCGCCGCTGCGGTGGGAGGAGATCGACGACGCCGTGCCGCGCGACTTCGACATCAGGACGATGCCGGTCCGGTACGCCGAGGTGGGTGACGTCCACGCGGACATGGACGACGAGCGGTTCAGTCTGGAGCCGTTGCTCGAACTGGCCCGGCGGGACGAGGCGGAGCACGGTCTGGGCGACCTGCCGTATCCGCCGGAGTACCCGAAGATGCCGGGTGAGCCGAAGCGGGTGCAGCCGAGCCGGGCCAGGAAGGAGCCTCCCTCGCAGGCCTGAGGGGTGAGGGCCGGGGCGCTTCCGGGTGGGCGCCGCCGGCCCTCTACGCTCACCCTAAAACAACACGAACGGTCGTGCTAGCATTTTTGCGTACCCAGGACGACCGAGGAGATCCGGCATGTACCCGATGGCTCCGCTCATCCGCACCGCCCTGAACACCACCGCGCGTCTCGCCCCCGGCACCGCCGGCCACTGGGCCTTCCGTCTCTTCGTCCGCCCCCTCGGCCGCGCGAAGGCGAGACCCGCGGAAGCCGCGCTCCTCGCCGCCGCCCGCACCGGGGTCCTCCACGTCCACGGCAAGGACGTCGTCACCTACGCCTGGGGCGACGGCCGGCGGCCCGTCCTCCTGGTCCACGGCTGGTCGTCCCGCGCCTCGCGGCTCGGCGCCTTCGCCGAGGAGCTCCTCGCGCGCGGCTACAGCCCGGTCGCCTTCGACTGCCCCGGCCACGGCGACTCGCCCGGCCGGGCCACCAACATCGTCGAGTACCGCGAGATCATCCGCCGACTGCACGCCCGCCACGGCGACTTCGAGGCCGTCGTCGCCCACTCCTTCGGCGTCCTCGCCTCCCTCTTCGCCCTCCGCGACGGCGTCCGCACGGCCCGCTTCGTGGGGATCGGCGGCGTCGGCTCCTTCGCCATGCTCACGGAGGGCTTCCGGGCCGGACTCGGTCTGGACGACCGGGTGGTGCGCGCCATGCGCGGCCATGTCGAGCGGCGTCTCGTCCCCGGCGAACCGGGCGTCTGGGACCGCTTCGGCGCCGACCACGCGCCGGAGGAACTCGGCGCGCCCGTCCTGCTGTTCCACGACGAGGACGACGACATGGTGCCGCCGGCCCACGCGCGGTTCCTGGCCCGGGCCCACGGCGACAGGGCCCGGCTCGTCGTCACCCGGGGCCTCGGCCACCGGCGCATCCTCACGGACCCCGGGGTCGTGGCCGAGGCCGTGGCGTTCGTGACCGCCGGCTCCGTCCCGGAACCGGCGGTCACGGTACGCGGGGGCGTCAGTCCAGCGGCGTCGTGATCGCCGCCGTGTTGTTGCCCGCCCGGGGGTCGGGGGTGGAGGCGGTCGCGGAGGCGCCGTGGGTGACGGACGTCGTGGACCGCACCATCACCTTGAGCGTGAGGGTGGCCGTCGCGCCCGTGGCCAGGGTGCCGAAGCGGCAGGTCACGGTGTCCGTACTGCCCGGTGCCGGGGTGTCGCAGGCGCCCGCGGACGGCGTGGCCGAGGTGAACCGGACGTTCGCCGGCAGGTTGTCGGTGAGGACCACCTCCTCCGCCGCGGTCGGACCGTGGTTCCGGACCCGGACCGTGTAGGTGAGGATCCCGCCGTTCGCCACCGGCTCCGGGCTCGCCGCGATCGACGTGGCCAGGTCGGCGAGCGGGCGGAACACGGCGATCCCGTGCGCGTTGCCGGCGGCGAGCGAGGTGACCCCTTCGAGATACCGGAGGCAGGGCGAGGTCTGACCGACGGCGCACACCCGGATGGGCGTGACACGGTCGAGCGTGGTGCCGTCGCCGAGCTGGCCGCTCGCGTTGTACCCCCAGGCGCGGACGGATCCGTCGGAGCGCAGCGCGAGGCTGGACAGGCCCGAGGGGCCGCCGGCAACCGCGACGACACCCGTCAGGACCCCCGAACAGCCGCCCGGCGCGCACACCGGGGCGGGGGACTTGAGAGGGGCGCCGCTCCCGATGCCGAGCTGGCCGTTGTTGTTGTAACCCCAGGACAGGGCGGCGCCGTCGCCGCGGGCCGCCAGGCTGTGGTAGGCGCCGGCCCCCCACGGACTTCACGCCCGTGAGGAAGGAGCCGCAGGGCGCCGCCTCCCCCACCGCGCAGACCTGCACGGGGATCGAGGTCTGCGCGCCCGAGCCGTCTCCCAGGGCGTCACCGGAGCCCCAGGTGAAGACGGTGCCGTCGCTCTGGGCCACGATGCTGTGCCGGACGCCGGCCGCCGCGGAGACCACGTCGGACACACCGCCGACGGAGACGGGGGAGAAGCGGTGAATGGTGGTGCCGTCGCCGAGCTGGCCGTCCTCGTTGAGGCCCCAGGAGCGTACGGTGCCGTCGGAGAGCACCGCGAGGCTGTGCTGGTAGCCGCCGGCGATGCTGACCACGTCGGTCAGGAAGGACGAGCACGGGGCGGTGCCGTTCGGGGCGCAGACCCGGACCGGTGACGTCTCGTGGTTGTCCGGACTGCCCTCGCCGAGCTGGCCGTAGCCGTTGTTGCCCCAGGACACGACGGTGCCGTCGGTGAGCAGCGCCAGGCTGTGGACGCTGCCCGCCGCGACCGCGACGACGCCCGTCAGGAAGGACGAGCACGGCGCGGACTCCCCGACGGCGCACACCTTGACGGGCGTGGTGCGGTCGCTGGTCGTCCCGTCGCCGAGCTGACCGCTGAGGTTCTCGCCCCACGCGAGGACGGATCCGTCCTCCAGGAGGGCGATGCTGTGCCCGTCGCCGCCCGCGACCTGCACGGCCCTGCCCAGCGAGGTCGTGCAGATCGCGTTCCCGCACACCCGCCCCGGGATGCTGCTGTGCCCGGCGGTGCTGCCGTCGCCGAGCTGGCCGGAGGCATTGCTCCCCCAGGTCAGGACGCTGCCCGGCGGGGCCGTACGGATGTCCCGTGCCGCCGCGCCGTCGGCGTGCGCGGGGAGCGGGGCGGACAGGCCGGGGCCGGGCAGCAGCAGGGCGGTGGCCAGGGCGGCGACGGTCGCGAGCGTTCTTCGCACGGTGGGACTGCGACGGGTGCCGGGCGGGGAGTCCGGGACGGACATGCGCGCTCCTCTCTGGAGGCGGGCCGGACAGCGGGCGGGGTGCCGACGGTTCCGGCCGACCCGCCCACCATGGGGTCGGGCCCGGAGCCCCGGTCCCGAGCGACACCGCGCCTTCACTCGATCAGCGAGTGCGCCGTAGCCGGGCGGGCGGCCCGGGGTGCGGCGGGCGCGCGGGCATGAGAGGAAGGAGCCTTGGTGCGGTGCGGTGCGGTGCGGTGCGGTGCGGTGCGGTCCGGTCCGGTCCGGTGCCGGTCCGGTCCGGTGCGGTCCGGTGAGGTGTCCGGGCGGGCGGGCTGCGGGCCCGTGCCGGTCAGGCCTGGGCGGTCAGGCCGGGTCGGTCAGGGCCTCGCGGCCGCGTTCCGTGGCCGAGGCGAGCAGCCGGGCCGTGATGCCCCGGTCGGCGCGGGCGTACACCCCGGGGTCGCCGAAGAGCACCGACTGCGCGTTGGCCGCCTCCATGAGGGCGATCACCTCGAACGCCAGCTGCTCCACGTCCAGGTCCTCGGCGAACTCCCCGACGGCACGCGCCTGCGCCAAGGCCCCCTCCACGTACGCCGTCCAGTCGCGGCGGGTCCCCGCGACGGCGTCGTGCACCGGACCCGTACGGGCGTCGAACTCCGCCGAGACCGCGTAGAAGAAGCAACCCCCCGCGAAGACCCGCTCCGAGGAGTAGGCGAGCCAGTTCCGGCACAGCTCGCGCACCCGCCGCGCGCCCGGGGGGACGTCCGTCAGCGGGGTGACGACCCGGTCGGCGAAGACGGCGACGGCGGCCCTGACGGTCGCGAGCTGAAGCTCCTCCTTGGAGCCGAACAGGGCGAAGACACCGCTCTTGCTCAGTTCCAGCTCGGTCGCGATCCGCCCCAGGGACAGGCCTTCGAGGCCCTCGACCGAGGCGATGTCCATCGTCCGGCCGAGCACGAGGCGCCGGGTCTGGTTGCCCCGCTCGACGCGTCCGTCGGTCTTGGTGCCGCTGCCGCTCATGACTCCATCGTACTGAACGCACGACCGTGCGGACATCCGGGACGTGCGCCGGCTACCCCGCCCGCTCGCCCGGGTTCCGCCGCTCCGCCGGCGCGAGCAGCAGCACCTCAAGGGCCCGCGCACAGGCCCGCGCCTGGGTCAGGTGCCAGTCGAGCCGCGCCTCCGTGATCACCTCGGGTGCCGCGCGGACCGCGAGCGCGAAGCGCGCGTGGCCCGCACGCTCCAGGACCGGTACGGCCACCGTCCGCACCCCGAGGGCCGGCCCGCCGTCGTCCACGGCGTACCCCGCCTCCCGTACGCGCCCCAACTCGGCTGCCAGGGAGGGAGGTTCGCCAGTGACCCGGTCCGTGAGCGCGTACGGCGGCGGCAGCGAGCGCGATCCGACCTCGCCCGCCCGGGGCCACGCGAGCAGCACCTTCCCGAGCGCCGTCGAGTGCAGCGGCCGGCGCAACCCCACCTTCGGAGTCACCGAACCGCCGGCCACGATCACCGCGTGCGGGCCGCTGCGCAGCGCCAAGTCCACCGTGGCGCCGGTCCGTTCGGCCAGATCGGAGAGTTCGGGCGCGGCCAGGTGCAGTCCGCGCTGGTGATACGAGAGCCGGCCCAGCTCGGTCATCGCCGGCCCGAGCCGGTACCGCGCGGTCCGGGCGTCCTGCTCCAGGAAGCCCGCGCCGAGCAGGGTGCGGGCGAGCCGGTGCGCGGTCGAGGTGGAGAGACCGAGCCGGCGCGCGAGGTCGGAGGCGCTCAGATCGGGTCCGTTGTCGTGGAAACAGTGCAGCACGTCGAGTGCGCGGCGGACCGCCTGGGCGCCCGCCGGGGGTCGGACGGTGCCGGCCTCGGTCGTCATTGGGTTCGCTCCCCGTGGGTGATCGGGCTCCCACGCTCCCACATGGCGGGAGCCGAATCAGGCGTCCGGCGAGGTCGGAAACACTCTGTTCACAACCAATCCCGCATGGTGGGAGCCGAGTTGTGGGGGGCGGAGCGGTGATGGCCAGGTTCCGGCCAACTGCGACGGTCGTCCCGGGGCCGGGCGTCACGCACGGAGTGCGGTGTCCTGCGGCGCGCCGCATTGATCATTGATCGAACGTTGATGGCTCGTTTACGGCGCGTCGGCAGGGTGGAGGCCATGCAGACCTACACGAACGTACTGACCGCACCGGAGCCCGACATGACCTGGCGCGAGAACGCCCTGTGTGCGCAGGCCGGGCCGGAGTTCTTCTTTCCGGCGCCCGGCTCGTCGACGCGGGAGGCGAAGCAGCTGTGCGGGGCGTGCGAGGGGCGGGTGGCGTGCCTGGAGTACGCGCTCACCCACGACGAGCGGTTCGGGGTGTGGGGCGGACTCTCCGAGAAGGAGCGCGGGCGGCTCAAGCGGCAGGGCCGCTGAGCCGCAACGGCGCCCCGGTGGCGGGCGGGCTCAGCCGGCCGCGCGCGCGGCCATCCGCGCCTTGCGGGCCGCGAGCTTCTCGTCGAACTTGGAGGCCTCGCTGTCCAGGCCGTTCATGTACAGCCCCAGTTCCTCCTGGGCGCGCAGACCGTCCGGGCCGAGGCCCTCGATCTGGAGGACCTTGAGGAAGCGCAGGACGGGCTGCAGGACGTCGTCGTGGTGGATGCGCATGTTGTAGATCTCGCCGATCGCCATCTGCGCGGCCGCCCGCTCGAAGCCCGGCATGCCGTGTCCGGGCATCCGGAAGTTGACCACGACGTCCCGCACGGCCTGCATGGTCAGGTCGGGGGCGAGCTCGAAGGCCGCGCCCAGCAGGTTGCGGTAGAAGATCATGTGCAGGTTCTCGTCGAGCGCGATGCGGCTGAGCATCCGGTCGCACACCGGGTCGCCGGACTGGTGGCCGGTGTTGCGGTGCGAGATGCGGGTGGCGAGCTCCTGGAAGGCCACGTACGCGACGGAGTGCAGCATCGAGTGCCGGTTGTCGGACTCGAAGCCCTCGCTCATGTGCGCCATCCGGAACTGCTCCAGCTTGTCCGGGTCGACGGCGCGCGAGGCGAGCAGGTAGTCGCGCATCACGATGCCGTGGCGGCCCTCCTCGGCGGTCCAGCGGTGCACCCAGGTGCCCCAGGCGCCGTCGCGGCCGAAGAGGCTGGCGATCTCGTGGTGGTAGCTCGGGAGGTTGTCCTCGGTCAGCAGGTTCACCACGAGGGCGATCTTGCCGATGTCGGTGACCTTGGACTGCGACGGGTCCCAGGCCTCGCCGTCCTCGAAGAAACCGGGGAAGTTCCGGGCGTCGGACCACGGCACGTACTCGTGCGGCATCCAGTCCTTGGTGACCTTCAGGTGCCGGTTGAGCTCCTTCTCGACGACCTCTTCCAGCGCGTAGAGCAGGCGCGCGTCGGTCCACTCCGCCGAGCTGCCGAGGTGGGGAGAGGTGAGCGTCACGGGAACTCCTGGGGACGGAGAAGGGCATACGGGCATACCTACGGATTCGTAGGTTACGAGACCGTAGGTTAAGGCTCCGTAAGGCGTCGGCCAAGCCCGTCCCGGCGATGTCCGGTTACGTTCCGTTATGTGTGCTGCTCCGGTGTGGTGCCGGAGACGCAGGTCACGTCCTGACCGGTGGCCCTGACCCCTGGTCGTCGACTACGCAGCGCAGGCGCCCGGCAGCTCAGAGCAGGTGGTCGGCGGCGCCGGCCTTCACCGCCGAGATGAGCGCCCGCAGCGCCTCGACGGAGTCGCTGACGTACTCGCCGGGGGAGAGCGTCGAGCCGATGTACGCGCGGCCGGAGTCGTCCAGGCCGAAGCGGAAGCAGTTGGCGCCCTCGCTGCAGAAGGCCTGGTACCAGTCGATCGCGGCGGCGGCGGCGGCGGGGGTGGACGGGGCGACGGGGGCGTCGGTCGGGACGTTCATGGTGTGGGGGCCCTTCACAGATCCTGGGATATGGCGCGGACGAACGCGCGGGATTCGGTCGCCGACAGCGCGAGCCCGCGCAGCCGGTCCAGCAGCCCTCGGTACCTCCGGAGTTGCATGTCGGTGTCGAGGAGGAGCGAGCCGTGGGAGGAGTCGAGCTGCACGGTGTCGAGCTGCGGCACCGGCGCGGACACATAGGTGAACGACTGGCCCGCGCCCGGGAAACCCCCGGCGGTGAAGGGGATCACGCGTACGGAGACGGTGTCCCGCTCCGTGTGGGCCAGGATGTGCTCCAGCTGGGCCCGCGTGACCGCCGGTCCGCCGAACCGCATGCGCAGCGCCGCCTCGTGGATCACGGCCTCGTACCGTACCGCCCGGTCGCGCTCCAGGACCTGCTGGCGCCGCAGCCGCAGGGCGAGCCGGGCCTCCAGGTCGGGGCCGGGCAGCGCGGGGACGGCCGTGTCGAAGACCGCCCGCGCGTGCTCCTCGGTCTGCAGCAGGCCCGGGATGTGCGTGGTGACCGAGGTCTCCAACTCCGAAGCGTGGAACTCCAGTTCGGCGATGTCGATCAGGGCGGGCGGCAGGAGTCCGCGGTGCTCCTCCCACCAGCCCCGGTCCCGCTCCTGGGCCATGCCGGCGAGCTGGTCGACGAGTGCGGCGTCCGGGCAGCCGTAGTTGAAGGCGAGCGTGCGGACGCGTTCGGCGCTGATCCCGAAGCGGCCGGACTCGATGTGGGGGATGCGGGTGCGGTCCACGCCCAGCAGGGCGGCGGCCTGCTGGGCAGGCATCCCCGACTGTTCGCGCAGTCTGCGCAGCTCGCTCCCGAGCCGCTGCTGTCGTGCGGTCGGGCTGCTCCTGGGTGGCACGCTCCGTCTCCCTTTCGCTCCGTGACGCCGCGACTCCGGGCGCGGCGCCGATATGGCCGGAATGGCACGAGTACCCGCAAGTAGTAGCACTGTGCTCCGGACGTGCGCTACGGTCGGTTACGCAAGTCTCACACGGGGCTACCGTGACCGTGTGCAGGTACCCCCGCATGCACCAGGAAATGTGAGCAAACCGATGAAGGGCGCCCTGCGTTGCCTCCCGACCGCCGCCGCGGCCGGGCCCATACCCCCTGCCACGGAGAACCTCAGCTACTCGATGCTGCTC
Organism: Streptomyces sp. NPDC096079; assembly: GCF_040303145.1. Classification (NCBI taxonomy): domain Bacteria; kingdom Bacillati; phylum Actinomycetota; class Actinomycetes; order Kitasatosporales; family Streptomycetaceae; genus Streptomyces; species Streptomyces sp. NPDC096079. Next base: position 771 of record NZ_JBEOST010000018.1, on the reverse strand, counting down.
CCCGGCGGCGCCTACTGCGCGGGCCTCGCGCGCGAGGCGGTCCGCTCGCTCCTCGACCGTCACGGTCTGTCCGACCTCTGCGAGACCGCCACCCTCGCCGCCTCCGAACTCGTCTCCGGGGCCTACCGGTTCACCCCTGACCGGGAGATGGTCCTGCGCGTCCGCTGGCAGTTCGAAGCGCTCCGGATCGTCCTCTACGACCAGCATCCGGCCCACGCGTCGCCGCACGCGGCCGAGGAATGCCGCGACCGCCGCAGCCGCAGCATGTGGCTGCTGGCCGCGGCGGTCGACGCGCACGGCGGGGACTGGGGGCTCGCCCCCGTCCTGACACCCGGCGGCGGCACGAAGTCCTGGGCCTTACTCCACCGGTAGAGCGCGGCGCCCGGCCTGACCCCGCCTTCGGCCCCGGCGCCCACCCCTGCGCCCCACGGCCGCCGCGCCTGACCCCGCGCCCGGACCCGGCGCCCAGACCCAAGCGCCCGACCCCGGCGCCGCGACGCACGCCCTGCCCCACCGCCCGACCCCGGCGCCTGACCCCGCGCCCCGACCCCGGCGCCTGACCCCGCGCCCCGTCCCAGGCGCCCCGACCCCCGCGCCCCGTCCCAGGCGCCCGACCCGGCGCCCCGGTCCGTTCCGTTCCCGGGTGGCGGCGCCTAGGGCCTGTCTTTCGGATCAGGCCGGGCTCGCGGGGCCTGGCACGCGCGCTCGCCGCGTTGTCGTCGGTCGACAACTCCCCCAGCTACCGCTGGGAGGTGCCCCCACCGCGTTGCC
>NZ_JBEOST010000017.1:0-166752 GCF_040303145.1 Streptomyces sp. NPDC096079 | reverse complement strand
CTCGGCGACCCGATCGAAGCACAGGCCCTGCTCGCCACCTACGGCACCGAGCGCGACGGACACCCCCTCATGCTCGGCTCCCTCAAATCCAACCTCGGACACGCACAGGCCGCCGCCGGCGTCGGCGGCATCATCAAGATGGTCATGGCCCTGCACCACGCCGAACTCCCCGCATCCCTCAACATCACCAAGCCCAGCGAACTGATCGACTGGACCAGCGGCGGCGTCCAGATCCTCACCGAACCCCACCCCTGGCCCGTCGAGGAAGGCAAGACCCGCCGCGCCGGCGTCTCCTCCTTCGGCATCAGCGGCACCAACGCCCACGTCATCCTCGCCGAACCCCCGCGAAACACACCCACCGAAGAGGCGGCCGAGGAGCCGACTCAGGACGGCGCCGCACTGCCGTGGCTGGTCTCGGCGCGTACGCCCGGGGCCGTGGCCGAGGCGGCCGCTCGCCTCGCCTCTCACGTACGGGAACGGCCCGAGCTGAGCACCGCCGATGTGGCGCTCTCCCTGGCCACCGGGCGCTCCGCCTTCGAGTCGCGGGCCGTCCTTCCCGGCGCGGAGGGGCGCGAGGGGCTGCTCGCCGGTCTCGACGCCCTGGCCTCCGGGGAGATCGAGGCGGTCACGACGGCCGTCTCCGGTGCCAAGCCGGGCCGCGCGTCGAGCGCCCCCGTCGTGTTCGTGTTCCCGGGGCAGGGTTCGCAGTGGGTCGGCATGGCCACCGAACTCCTCGCCACCTCACCGGAGTTCGCCCGCGTCATCGCCGACTGCGAGACGGCCCTGACACCCTTCGTCGACTGGTCGCTCACCGCCGTCCTGCGCGGCGACGACGACGCCCCCGGCCTCGACCGCGTCGACGTCGTCCAGCCCGCCTCCTGGGCCATGATGATCGCCCTCGCCAACCTCTGGCGCGCCAACGGCGTCAACCCCACCGCCGTCGTCGGACACTCCCAGGGCGAGATCGCCGCAGCCGTCGTCGCCGGCGGCCTGACCCTCGAAGACGGCGCCCGCGTCGTCGCCCTCCGCTCCCAAGCCCTCCGCGTCCTCTCCGGCGGCGGAGGCATGGCCTCGCTCAGCGTCCCGGAAGCGCAGGCGGAGCAGCTCCTCGCCCCCTGGAGCGGCCGGGTCTCCGTGGCCGCCGTGAACGGCCCCTCGTCCACCGTGGTCGCCGGGGAGCCCGGGGCGCTCGACGAACTCCTCGCCCAGTGCGAGGCCTCGGGGGTCTGGGCCCGCCGCATCCCGGTGGACTACGCCTCCCACTCGGCCCACGTCGACGAGATCAAGGACACCCTGGCGCGCGAGCTGAAGGACGTCGCGCCCCGTGCGGGCCGGGTCGCCTTCCACTCGACGGTGACCGGTGGGGTCCTGGACACCGCCGAGCTGGACGGCTCCTACTGGTTCCGGAACCTCCGCAGCAAGGTGCGGCTGGCGGAGGTGGTGGGTGAACTGGGCGCGCCCGGCGTGGTGTTCGTCGAGGTGAGCGCGCACCCCGTGCTCGTCTCCGGCATCACCGAGACGCTCGGGGACGGCGGTGCCGTCGTCGGCACCCTCGGCCGCAACAGCGGCGGCCTCGACCGGTTCGTCCGGTCCGCCGCCGAGGCCTGGTCCCACGGCGTCACCGTCGACTGGACCACCCTCCTCGCCCCGTACGACGCCCACACCGTCGACCTTCCCTCGTACCCCTTCCAGCGCGGGCACTTCTGGCTGCTGAACGAACCCGCGGCCGTTCCGCGCGTCGCGTCGCGGCCGGTGGAGCGACCCGCCGAGCAGATGGGCCTGCTGGGCGTACGGCTGCCGTCGTCGCCGCTCGCGCAGGCGCAGTTCGCCCCGCGGCTCGACCCGGTGGCGCACCCCAGCCTGGGTGACTTCGTGGTCGGCGGGCGGCCGGTGGTCAGCGCCGGTGTGCTCGTGGAGTCGCTGATCGAGGCGGTCACCGAGCTCGCGGGGCCGGGTCCGGTGTCCGTCGAGGACCTGGAACTCCCCGTCGACCTGGTGCTCGACCCGGTCGGAGCCGCGCCTTCGGCGCCGGGTGCCGAGCGTGCCGCCCAGCTCGTCGTGGACGGGGGCGCGTTCCGGTACTACGCCCAGGACGCGTCCGGCGCCTGGCAGCTCCACGCGCGGGGCCGGGCCGGGGCGGGGGCTCCGGCCGCGCCCACGGTGACGCTCGCCCCGGTGGGTTCGGGCCGTGAGCTGTCCGGCGACGAGCTGTACCGGCTGCTCTGGCAGCGCGCCCTGTACCTGGGCTCCGCCGCGCGCTGGGTGGAGCGGATCCGGCTCGGCCGTGGTGAGGCCACGGCGGAGCTCCGGTCCGCGCTGCCCGGCGAGGCGGAGGGCTATCTGATCCATCCCGGTCTCGTCGACGCCATGTTCCAGACGGCGCTGGCCTGCTTCCCCATGGACGGCCCGGCGCTCGTGCCGGCCGGTCTCGACCGCTTCGTCCACTACGGCCGCGGGGGGACGCAGGACGGGCTCCGCTGTCATGCCGAGCTGTTCGAGGGCGGTACGCGGGCGCGGATCCGGCTCATGACCGCGCAGGGCCGGCTGGTCGCCGAGGCCGACGGCGCCCGCTTCGACCCGGCCCCGGGCCGGGCGGTGGCGGAGCCCGCCGCCGTGACCGCCCCGGCCGTGGCACCCGTGTCCGCGCTCGTCGTGTCCGAGCCTCGGCGGGAAGCCGCCGCTCCGACGGCCCCGGTCGTCGCCGAAGCGGACGGGACCCCGTCCGCCCCGGAGCCCGAGGCGGTGCGTGCGCTCGTGGCGCGGACCGTCGCCCAGGCGCTCGGCACCGTGGCGTCCCGGCTCGACGCCGGGCAGTCCCTGCAGGCGCTCGGTCTGGACTCGCTGATCGCGATGAAGATCCGGACCGCGCTGAACCGGGAGTTCGACGTCCTGCTGCCGATGGCGGCGTTCCTGAACGGCCGCAGCACCGGGGACATCGCCGCGGACGTGCTCGACGCCCTCGGCGGCGAGGCGGACGCGGAGTCCGCGCGGGGCGCCGCCGTGTCCGAGGGGAACGACGAGCACGACGCCGACGAGGACGACGCCGAGCGGTACGAGCCGTTCGGCCTGACCGATCTCCAGCAGGCCTACCTCGTGGGCCGTGGTGACGCCTTCGAGCTCGGCAACACGTCCACCTACTTCCAGATCGAGATCGACCTGGAGCAGGTCGACCTGGACCGGCTCGGCGCGTCCTTCCGGGCGATGATCGAGCGCCACGACATGCTGCGGGCCGTCTTCACCGCCGAGGGCGAGCAGCGGGTCCAGCGCGAGGTCCCGGCCTATGTGATCCGTGAGACCGATGTGTCCGCGCTGGCCCCGGCCGCGCGCGAGGCGGCGCTGGTCGCCGTCCACGAGGAGATGCGGCACCAGGTCTTCGACACCGCCCGCTGGCCCCTGTTCGACGTGCGGGTGACCCGGATCGACGACCGGGTGATCCGGCTGCACGCCGGTTTCGACGCGCTGGTCATCGACGGTTTCAGCACGTCGATCCTGTTCAAGGAGTGGGCCGCGCACTACCGCGGCGAGGAGCTGCCCGAGCTGGAGCTGCGCTACCGGGACTACGTCCGGCAGGCCCGCGAGCTGGAGACCGGGCCCGAGTACGACCGGGCGCTCGCCTACTGGAGGGACCGGTTCGACACCCTGCCGGCGGCGCCGCAGCTGCCGCTGGCGGTGGCCCCGTCGACGCTGGACCGGCCGGTGTTCACCCACCGTGGGGCGACGATCCCGAAGGAGGAGTGGGACCGCTTCAAGGAGCACGCGGCGACGGCCGGGGTGAGCCCATCGGCGGCGCTGTGCACCGCGTACGCGCAGGTGATCGCGGAGTGGAGCGCGACGCCCGACTTCTCGCTGAACCTGCTGTACTTCAACCGGCTGCCGCTGCACCCGCAGGTCGGCGACGTGATCGGCAACTTCTCCACCACGCTGATGCTGGAGATCCGCGACTCGGCCGACGACGCGTTCGCCGTCCGGGCGAACGAGGTGCAGGCCCGGCTGTGGAGCGACCTGGAGCACAGCCAGGTCAGCGGTGTGCAGGTGCTCAGGGAGCTGCACCGGGCCCGTGGCGGCTCGGTGCGGGCCGCCGCGCCGGTCGTCTTCACGAGCCTGGTGAACTTCGCGGGCCAGCAGGACACGGAGCGGCGCGGAGTCGTCCAGCACCTCGCCGGGATCGGTGAGAACGGCCGTCTGGTGAGCAACTCGGTCCGGACGCCGCAGGTGTGGCTCGACCACCAGGCGGTCGAGGAGGCCGGGGAGCTCGTCCTGAACTGGGACGTGATCGAGGAGCTGTTCCCGGCGGGCTGCGTGGACGCCATGTTCGCCGGGTACCAGCGGATGCTGCGCGAGCTCGCCGCCGACGCGGCGGCCTGGCAGCGGCCCCGGCCGGCGCTCGTGCCGGCGGCCGATCTGGAGGTGCGGGCCGAGGCGAACGCCACGGACGGGCCCGTGCCCGACGGTCTGCTGCACGAAGCGGTGCTCGCCCAGGCCGAGGCCACGCCCGACGCGCCCGCGGTCATCTCGGAGGCGCTGACCCTCACGTACGGGGAGCTCGACCGCAGGTCGAACCGGGTGGGGCACGCGCTGCGGGCCCAGGGAGCGGGTCCCGGCGACCTGGTGGCCATCGTCATGGACAAGGGCTGGGAGCAGGTCGTCGCGGCGCTCGGCATCCTGCGGTCGGGGGCGGCGTACGTCCCGATCGACGCCCGGGTGCCCGTGGAGCGGCTGCACGTGCTGCTCGACAGCGCCGGGATCAGCCGGGTCGTCACCCAGCCGTGGGTGGAGGACACGGCGGACTGGCCGGAGGGCGTGGTCAGGACCGTGGTGCGGGCCGAGGACCGGGGTGAGGACGGCCCGCTCGGCGAGTCCGGTGCCAAGCCGGGCGACCTCGCGTACGTGATCTTCACCTCGGGTTCCACCGGGCTGCCGAAGGGCGTGATGATCGAGCACGGCGCGGCCCTGAACACGGTGGTCGACGTCAACGAGCGGTACGGCGTCACCGCGGCGGACCGGGCCCTCGGACTGTCCGCGATGCACTTCGACCTGTCGGTCTACGACGTGTTCGGACTGCTGTCGGTGGGCGGTGCGCTGGTGCTGCCCGAACCGGCCGCGCACCGTGAGCCGGCCCGCTGGGCGGAGCTCGTCGCCGAGCACGGGGTGACGGTCTGGAACAGCGTGCCCGCGCTGATGGAGATGTTCACCGAGCACGCCCTGTCGAACGGTCTCACCGGACTGCCGGTGCGGCTCGTGATGATGAGCGGCGACTGGATCCCGGTGTCGCTGCCCGGACGGATCCGGCTGCTGCTGCCTGAGGCCGAGCAGTGGAGCCTCGGCGGCGCCACGGAGGCGTCGATCTGGTCGATCCTGCACCCCATCGGCGACGTCGCGGACGACGCCGTGAGCGTTCCGTACGGCAAGGCGATGCGCAACCAGCGCTTCCACGTGCTGGACGGCTCGATGCGGCCCAGCCCCGTGTGGGTGCCCGGCGACCTGTACATCGCGGGGGTCGGTCTGGCCCGCGGCTACCTGAACGACGAGGCGAAGACCCGCGCCGCGTTCCTGCACCACCCGGTCACCGGTGAGCGGCTCTACCGCACCGGCGACATGGGCCGCTTCCTGCCGGACGGCACCATCGAGTTCCTCGGCCGGCTGGACTCCCAGGTGAAGATCCAGGGCTACCGGATCGAGCTGGGCGAGGTGGAGTGCGCGCTCACCCAGTGCGAGGGGGTGCGGAGCGCCGCGGTCGTCGCGGCGGGCGAGCAGCACGGGCCGAAGCGGCTCATCGCGTACGTCGTCCTCGACGAGGGCCGCGACGACACCGAGCAGGAGATCGTCGGCGCGCTGCGCGAGCTGGTCCCGGCGCACCTGGTGCCGCAGCGCGTGCTCGTCCTGGACGAACTGCCGCTCAGCGACAACGGGAAGGTCAACCGGGCGGCGCTGCCCGCACCGGACGAGGTCGCCGCGGAGGGCGCCGGGTTCGTGGCGCCGCGCGACGAGGTGGAGCGCCGGCTCGCGGAGATCTGGGCGGAGTTCTTCGGCGTGACCGAGATCGGGGTGACGGCGAGCTTCTTCGACCTCGGCGGTGACTCGCTGCTCGCGGTGCGTCTGATGGCCAGGATCGCGCGCGGCCTCGGCCGCAGCCTGCCGCTGTCCACGCTGTTCGCCCGGCCGACGATCGAGCTGCTCGCCCAGGCGGTCCGGGAGGCCGACGGGGACGGGGGCGGCCGCAGGGCGCTGGTGCCGGTGCGCACGAGCGGTACGCGGACCCCGCTGGTGTTCGTGCATCCGGTCGGCGGTGACGTGCTCTGCTACGCGGAGCTCGCCGAACTCCTCGGTGACGAGCAGCCGTTCTACGCTCTCCAGCTGCCGGACGCGGAGCTGACGAGTGTCGGGGCCATGGCCGCGCACTACGCGGCCGCCGTCCGGGAGGCGCTGCCGGAGGGTCCGTACCGGCTCGGCGGCTGGTCGATGGGCGGGGTGATCGCCCTGGAGATGGCGGCCCAGCTCACCGCGGCGGGTGCCGAGGTGGAGCTGCTGACCGTGATCGACCTGATGGTGGAGCCCGGACCCGCCGAGGGGACCGTCTCCGACGAGCAGTTGCTGTCCTGGTTCGCCCGGGACCTGGCGGGGCTCGCCGGCGTCGACTGGGCGCTGGCGCCCGAGGCCTTCGACGGCCGGCCGCCGGTGGAGGTGCTGCACGCCGAGGCGAGGGCCGCGGGGGCGCTGTCCGAGGACATCGACCTGGACACGCTGAGCGGCATCGTCGGCCGGTTCCGGAGCAACTACCGGGCCCTGCTGGGCCACGCTCCGGGCGAGTTCGCCGGACGGGTGGTGTCGCTGCGGGCCGCGGACGGCGGTGCGACGGTCGAGACCGCGAAGCGCTGGATGCGGTACTTCCCCGGTGACGCGACCCTCGTCGACGTGCCCGGCGACCACTACACGGTGATGCGCGGCGAGCGGCTGCGCGTCCTGGCCGGCGAGCTGCGCCGGGCCCTCGACGCGCACTGACCCGAACCGGCCGGGCCGCCCGCGCGGGCGGCCCGGCCGGTCCACCCCGGACCCGGCCCGCGGTCGCGCGGGCTCCAGGTCCAAGAAGTGAGGACATTCGGTATGCGAACAGATCAGGCCGACCCGACGAGTCGGCCGACGAGCACCCTGCCGGCGACCGTGCCGGTCGCCATCGTGGGGGCGGGACAGTCGGGCCTCGCCGCCGCCTATCACCTGCGGCGGGCCGGGATACGGTGCGTGCTGCTCGACGCGGGCGGCGAGGTCGGCGAGACCTGGGAGCGGCGCTGGGACTCGCTGAGGCTCTTCACGTCCGCGCAGTTCTCCGGACTGCCGGGCCTGCCCTTCCCCGGTGAGGCGGCGCACTACCCCGGCAAGGACGAGGTGGCGGCGTACCTGAAGGAGTACGCCGAGCGCTTCGACCTCCCCGTGCTGACCGGTCACCGGGTGCTGTCGCTGCGCAGGGACGGCGACGGCTACCTGCTGACCACCGCGCACGGCGAGTGCCGGGCCGGCCAGGTCGTCATCGCCACGGGCGCGTTCGGCAGGGCACGGGTCCCCGACTTCGCCGCCGGGCTCAGCGCGGACGTGCCGGCCCTGCACACCAGCGAGTACCGGGACGCCTCGCAGGTGCCGCCGGGCACGGTGGTCGTGGTCGGCGACGGCAACTCCGGGCGGCAGATCGCCGCGGAGCTGTCCGAGACCCACAGCGTGGTCCTCAGCTGCGGCGAGGCCGTGTCGCCGCCGCTGCCGCAGACGGTCGTCGGCCGGGACATGTTCTGGTGGATGAGCGTGCTCGGCGTGATGAGCCTGCCGGTGGACATGCGGGCGCCCGACCCGATCGTCGGCGACCGGGTGGCCGGCCTGGTCGCCGCGGGCCGGATGCGCACGGTGGGGCGGATCACCGGGGCGGAGGGAGCCGAGCTGCTCGCCTCGGACGGGGAGCGCGTGAAGCCGTCCGCGGTGATCTGGGCGACCGGCTACCTCACCGACTGGAGCTGGCTCGACCCGGACATGCTCGACGAGGAGGGGCGGCCCCGGCACACCGAGGGCACCGGGGTGCTGCCCGGCAGCCACTTCCTGGGCCTGTACCGGATGCGTACCCGCGGCTCGGCGCTGATCGGCTTCGTCGGCCGGGACGCCGAGCGCGCGGCGGCGGCGATCACCGCCGCCGCGACCACCACGACCGCTTCTCCCACGGCGGAAGGCGAGCCGTCATGACCACTGTCACCACGACCGAACTCGACGTGCTGGGCGCCCTGCTGGCGTTCGACTTCATCGGCTTCGCGCAGAAGTCCGCCGCGCTCGACCCCACCGGCCCCGGGTACGGCGAGGCGGTCGGCGAGGCCTTCGGGATCGCGGCCCGCCGTCGCTTCCCGCGGGGCGCGACCGGGGAGGAGATCGGCGGGTACGTCGCCGGGTTCCTCGGTTCGCTGGAGGCCGGGGCCGAGGACTTCGACCCCGCGGCGCTCGAAGCCTTGGTCGCCGCCGGTCTGGGCGGGGCTGCGGACGGTGTGCTCCCGGACCCCGAGCGCACGATGCAGGCGCGTCTCGTCCTGACGCTCCGCTGGGTACGGGAGCTGGGGCTCGGCCCCGAGGAGCAGCGGGAGCTGCTGGCGGAGGCCGAGCGGCTGACCGCGGCCTGACGCGGGGCGGCGAGGCGGCGCCCCGGAACACCCGGGGCGCCGCCTCCCGCGCGCTCACCGCCGTGAGGTGCCGGTCTCCCGGACGTCCAGCTCCCCGTCCCCGTACAGGCTCCTGACGGCCCGCTTGTCGTACTTGCCGACGCTGGTCTTGGGCACGGCGTCCACGAAGGACCAGCGCTCGGGGATCCACCAGCGCGCCACGCGCCCGCTCAGGAACGCCCGGAGCTCCTCCGCGCCGACCCCGGCGCCCGGAACCAACGACACGCAGGCCAGGGGGCGTTCCTCCCAGCGGGGGTCGGGCACACCGACCACGACCGCCTCCAGGACGGCGGGGTGTTCGATGATCGCGTTCTCCAGCTCGATGGTGGAGATCCACTCGCCGCCGCTCTTGATGCCGTCCTTGAGCCGGTCGCTGACCACCACCCAGCCGCCCGGCTCGATCACTCCCAGGTCTCCGGTGCGCAGCCAGCCGTCGTGGAACTTCTCCGGGGAGTCCTCGGTGTGGAAGTACGAGCCGGTGACCCACGGTCCGCGCAGCTCCAGTTCGCCCACCGAGGTGCCGTCCCAGGGCTGTTCGGTGCCGTCCTCCGCGATCAGCCGCACCTCGACGAAGGGCATCACGCGCCCGCTCTTGGCGAGCCAGTCGACCTCCTCCTCGTCCGGGGTGCCGTGCGGGGGGACGGCGAAGGTGGCGAGGGGGCTGGTCTCGGTGAGTCCCCAGCCCTGCTTCAGACGGACGCCGTAGCGGTCCTTCAGTTTCCCCAGCAGGGCGCGCGGCGGGGTGGCGCCGCCGCAGCCGGCGAGCCGTACGGCGCTCAGGTCGAGGGGGTGTTCCTCGCCGTGGTGGACCAGGCTGTTCCAGATGGTGCAGATCGCGGCGACGGCGGTCGGGCGTTCCTCGTTGATGATGCGGACCAGGTCCGGGGTGTGCAGCTGCCGGCCGTTCATGATGAGGTCGGAGCCCGCCAGCCAGGCCGCGTAGGGCCAGCCCCAGGCGTTGGCGTGGAACATGGGCACGATCGGCAGGACGCGGTCGCCGTCGTGCATCGCGAATCCGGCTCCGGCGGAGACGCCGAGGGTGTGCAGGGTGATCGAGCGGTGGCTGTAGGCGACGCCCTTGGGGTTTCCGGTGGTGCCGGTCGTGTAGCAGAGCGCGGCCGCGTCGCGTTCGTCCAGGTCGGGCCAGTCGTAGCCGGGCGCCTCGGCCGCGAGGAGCGCGTCCCAGCGGTGTACGGCGATGTGGGCGGGCAGGTCCGGCTCCGGGGCGTCGCCGATGACGACGACGTGGCGCACGCTGCCCAGGCGGTCACGGAGGGGTCCGAGCATGTCCAGGAGGGTCGCGTCGACGAGGAGGACGGCGTCCTCGGCGTGCTCGACGATGTACCCCAACTGGTCCTGGTGCAGGCGAAGGTTGAGCGTGTGCAGCACCGCGCCCATGCTGGGCACGGCGAGGTAGGCCACCAGGTGTTCGGGGGTGTTCCAGGCCAGCGTGGCGACCCGCTCGCCGAGCCGTACGCCGAGCCGGCCGAGGGCGGAGGCGAGCTGTTCCGCCTGGCGGCCGATGTCGGCGAAGGTCTGTAAGGACCGCGCGGCCGGCCCGTCGGCACATCGCACCACCCGGCTGTCGCCGTAGACGCGTTGACCGTGCGCGAGGATGTCACGTACCAGCAGTTCGCGGTCCTGCATCGTGCTCTTCATGGTGTGCGGCCCCTTGGAAAGCGCGGTGGGAAGAGGGAGGCGCGGTGCGCGTGGTGCGGCGCGCCGGACATGGCGAAGCCGGCCCCGGTGGCGGAGCCGGCTCCCTCGGTGGGGTCAGCCCGTGTACTGGATGTCTCCCACCAGCGTGCTGCTGACGTGGTCGTGGTCCAGGAGGTTCACGCGGGCGGTCATCTTGCCGCTGCCGGAGACGAAGGCGTAGCTGCCCGCCCCGTTGAGGATCTTGAACGTGCCGGACGGGTAGACCATGGTGTCCGACGTCAGCGGCGCGGTGAGCGAGTAGCTGATGACGAGCTTGTCGCCGTCGGGCTCCGTCATCGTCGCCGTCCCCTTGATGTCGTACTTGCCGGGGAGGGTCGCGGTACAGACGACCTCTTGCTGGGTCCAGGTGGCGCTGGTGACCGGCTTGCCGGTGGAGGTGCCCTTGCCGGTCACGTTGTAGCCGTTGCAGCCCACGGTGTCGGGGTGCGTGGTCGCGACCACGGCGAAGTTGTTGGTGATGTCGACGGTGGGAAGCCACGTCGCCGCGGTGACGGCGGTGGGGGCGGTGTCGGCGGCGAAGGTGGCGCCCGCCGTTCCGCCGGTGATCAGTACCGCTCCGGCCACCACGCCTGCCATGCGCGCGGACCATCTGCGGGCAGCTCTCTCCATGTGTCCCCCGAACGATAGAAGTGTGCCCAACTAGGCCTTTACGCAAGGCCGTTGGGGGAAATTTTTGCCGACCGGAGGACCTCCCGTCGAGGCATTCGCAGCACGGGCGTGGCGGAGGGACGAGGAAAGGGTGGGTGAGGGCGATCCGCCCTCACCCACCCTTCCTCACCCCGGTGACCGTGGGTCAGATCTGCCAGCGGAAGCCCATGGAGCCGTCGAGGACGGCGGCGACGTGCGCCTTGTCCAGGAGGTTGACGGTGGCGTTCATCTTGCCGCCGCCGACCGCCTCGTCGAAGCTGCCGGTGCCGCCGGTGATCGTGAAGGTGCCGGTCGGGTACACCATGGTGTCCGCGGTCAGCGGCGCGCTGAGGTGGTAGGTGAAGAAGAGCTGGTCACCGTCGGCCTCGGTGATCGTCACCGACCCGTTGATGTCCCACTTGCCGGGGACGGTGGCGGTACACGCGTCCTCCTTCTGCGACCAGGTGCCGCCGCCGGTGATCCGGTTGCCGGTGACGGTCCCCGTGCCGACCACCTTGTAGCCGTTGCAGCCCGTCGTGTCGGGGTGCTCGCTGGTGACCACGCCGTAGTTCCCCGCACCGGTGAACGCGGTCGCGCCCGGAGGAGGGGTCACCGCGGCGTTCGAGACTCCGGCCGTACCCCCGACGATCAGTGCCGCACCGGCCATCACGCCCGCTATCCGTGCCGAACGACGGTGAGCAATTCGTGCCATGTTGATCCCCCGCACTATCAGTTCTTGTCGAACTCGGCCCATCTGTGGGCTCGTTGACGACAGTTTCCATGATCGGGGGCCGTTCCGTCGACCCATTCCAGCCAATCGGTTTCCGTATTCCGGTGAGACGGGACCCCTATCCGGACAACCAGGGGACTCCACCGGGTTGACCGCAGGAACTCCTATTGTCAGAGTGGACAACAAGCCGTCGGCCACTTCGACAACGGGAGGGGACGTGCCCACCGCACGACGTCGGCGCACTCCGGAACAGGCACGCGCCGAGATCCTCGACGCCGCCACCGAGCTCATCGCCCGGCACGGTCCCGACGGTGCCGGACTGCGCAGGGTGGCGGAGGCCGCCGGGGTGACGCACGGGCTCGTCACGCACTACTTCGGGACCTACCGCGCCCTCGTACGGGCCGTGCTGGAGCGCGAGAACGAGCGCAAGCGGGAGCTCGTGCGCGAGAGGATGCGGGCCGACGGAAGCGTGCCGTACGCCGACGGCATGACGGAGGTGCTCTTCGAGATCCTCGCCGACGAGCGGTACGTCCGGCTGTGGACGTGGTCGCAGCTCCACGACTGGGACGACGAGCCCGCCCCCGGCTCCCCCACGAACCTCTCCCGCCTCGTCGACGTGATCGAGGAGGGCGTCCGCTCGGTGCTCCCCCCTCCCGAGGGCCCCGACCGGGCGCGGATCGAGAGGGTCGTCCTGCTCGGCATGTCCGCCGCGTACGGCTACGCGCTCGGACGGCGCTACTGGCTCACCGACCTCGGGCACGACCCCGACCACCCCGGGCACGACGCCGCCTATCGCACCGCGCTGTCCTCGGCACTCGCCGCCTATCTCGGAGGATCGACACCATGACCCGGCACGACCTGGACGTCCTCGCCTCGGACCGTGAGCGTCACGACGCCGAGGAGCGCCTGCGGGCAGCCGTCGAGAGCGGCCGGCTGCCGCTGCCCGACCTGTCGGCACGGCTCGACGAGGTGCACGCCTCCCGTACCCGGGGCGACCTGGAGGAGGCCTGCCGCGGCCTGCCCCGGCCCGGCCCGCGGGACGCGCTCGTGGTGGACCGGGCGCCGACCTCGGGCCGCTTCGTGGCGGGTGTCTTCGGCGGCTTCGAGCGCACGGGCGACTGGGTCGTGCCGCCCCGGATGACGCTCTGGTCGATGTGGGGCGGCGGACGGATCGACCTCTCCGAGGCGCGTTTCAGCAGCCAGGACACCGAGATCCGGGCCGTCGCCCTCTGGGGCGGCACCAGGATCGTGGTGCCGGAGGACATCGAGGTCGAGGTGCGGGGGTTCGGGCTCTTCGGCCTCTTCGACAGGCGCGCCGCCCGGCGGATCGGCAGGCCGGGCACGGTGCGGGTCGTCATCAGGGGCCTGGCCCTGTTCGGTGCCGTGGTCACCCGGACCGCGAAGTAGCGGGCCCAGGAGGGCGTCCCGGAGGGCGCGGTCCGATCGGCCGACGTCCCTCAGGTCAGCGCACGCCCTCCCAGAGGAGCCGTTCCCGCGCGCGGGGGTCGGCGACCGGCGTCGGGGCGGCCGCGTCGCCGAAGGTCATCGTCGTGCGGGTCTCCGTGTCGTACGCCTTCCAGCCGGGACTGCCCGTCGTCGCGAAGGAGACCCACGCGCCGTGCACCGCGTCCGCGAGGGCCTGGGGCGGGCCGGCGCCGAGCAGCGCGGCGTACGCGGGGTCGTGGAGGCGGTCGAAGACGAAGGGCAGTTCGAGGGCGTGGCAGGCGCCGAGAGCGCCGTCGAACGCGGGCGAACGCCAGGCGAACTCGTACAGGTACGAGCCGGGGACGGACTCGGCCAGGCGGACGGCGGGGATCCGGTAGAACCAGTCGGTCGCCACCGCGTCGAGGAGTTCGCCGGGCCCTGCGTCCGGGCGGGCGGCCCGGTAGACGGGGAGCGCCGCGTCCGGGTCGAGGCCGTAGGCGGCGGTCATGGCGCGGAGCGAGGACTCGGGGAAGACGTGGAGGCGCTCGGTCGGCACGAGGAAGAGGCGGTACTCCTCGCGGTTGCCGCCGATGAGGAGGTCGACTCCGCAGTCCGGCCCGGGGAGGGCGACCCCCGGCAGGACCGGCTCGAACGGCATCATGTTGAGGACGGCCTCGCCCCAGCGCGCCGGGTCCGGGTCGGCACCCACCTCCGCGCGCAACTCCGCCTGGGCCGGGAGGAGTTCCTCCAGAGGGACGTGCTCGAAGGCCTTCGGGGTCGCTTCGACGCCCAGCTTCTCCGCGAGGCGGGCGGCGATCCGCTCGGCCGACGCGGGCCGGAGGAAGTGGTGGCAGGCCCCGCTCTGCAGGATGGCCCGGCGGAACAGCCCCCGCGCCGCCCCTGTGGTGAGCAGTGCGCCGATGCTCATCGCGCCGGCGGACTCGCCGAACAGCGTCACCCGGTCCGGGTCGCCGCCGAAGGAGGCGATGTTGTCCCGGACCCAGCGGAGCGCGGCGATCTGGTCGAGCAGTCCCCGGTTGTCGGGGCGGCCCGGGAGGCGCAGGAAGCCGTCGGCGCCGAGCCGGTAGTTGAGCGTGACGCAGACGACGCCGTCCCGGGCGAAGGCGGTCCCGTCGTACGCGGACACGGATCCGGAGCCGTGGGTGAACGCGCCTCCGTGCAGCCACACCATCACGGGCAGGCCGGCGCCCGGTGCGGGGGCGGGGGTCCAGACGCTCAGGTTCAGGCAGTCCTCCCCCGGGACGGCCTGGTCCGGGATGAGCGCGTCGAAGGGCGGGGCGTAGGGCGCGTGCGGCGCCGTCGGCCCGTGGGACGTGGCCTCGCGCACGCCCGGCCAGGGCTCCGGCGGGGCGGGCTCCCGGAAGCGTCGCGCGCCGAAGGGCGGGGCGGCGTACGGGATGCCGAGGAAGGAGGTCACCCCGTCGGGGGAGGTCCGGCCGCGGACCTCCCCCTGACGCGTACGGCACACCGTCATGCCGACAGGACCTCAAGGAGCGCCTTGCCGAACTCCTCGGGCCGTTCGAGGTGGACGGAGTGCCCGGCGTCGGGCACGGCGACCTCGCGGACCGCGCCGCCGGCCGCCGCGTACCGGTCGAGGACCTGTCGGGTCTGCGCCAGCATCGGCTGGGCGGGGGTGCCGTCCCAGCCGGGCACCGCGCCGATCGCGCCGAGGTGTGCCAGGTCGAACATCGAGGTGTCGGAGACGATGATGTCGTCCTCGCCCCGGATCCACAGCACCGGCGGCTTGGGGTCGATCAGGTGCAGGTCGTCGACGCGGAAGTGCGTCGGTGCCATGCAGTTGAGCACCCCTCGGGTGCCCGGCGCGATGCCGGGCCAGGCGGTGGACGGCTTGCTGTCGCCGGGGTAGTGGTCGTCGCCGAGACGGGTGGCGAGCATGGACTCGACGTACGCGTCCTCGTGCTCCAGGCTCAGCGGAGGCTTCACGTAGCAGCTCGTGAGGACGGAGCGCGGCGACAGCGGGGAGTCCGCTCCGCGGTCGCCCTCGGCGAGCAGCCGGACGAAGTCCGGGTTGGCGGTGCCGCCGCCCGATCCGGCGCCGTCCTCGGAGTTGAGGACGCCGTCCGTCCCGTGCGTGCCGCCGAAGCCGTACGGGGAGACGGGGCTGATGAGGGTGGCGGAGCGCACGGCGGCCGGGTGGTCGCGCAGGTACTGCAGGACGACGCCACCGCCCATGGACCAGCCGACCAGGTGGGCCCGTTCGACGCCGAGGGCCGTGAGCAGCTCGGCGAGGTCGTCGGCGTAGTCCCGCAGGCCGCGCGTGGCGTCGACGGGCAGCGGGTCGGTGCCGCCGAAGCCGCGCAGGTCGACGGCGAGGGGGCGGTAGCGCTCCGGCAGCGTGGTCAGGGTGGTGTGCCAGAAGGCGGAGGAGGAGACGTTGCCGTGGACGAAGACCACGGCTTCGCCCTCGGCCCTGGCCTCGGTGATCTGCGTGGTCAGTCGGCCGGTGGTGACGCGGCGGGTGTGCAGCATGGTCGTGTGTCCCTCGGGTCTGTCAGGAGAGGTCTCTCGGAAGAGGTCTGTCAGGAGAGGTCTGTCAGGAGAGGTCTCTCAGGAGAGGTCTCTCAGGAGAGCCAGGTGGCGACCTGGGCGGCGGCGGCTCCGGCCCAGCCCAGTTCGAGGTGGTTGGCCGTGGCGACGGTGGCCTTGCCGCCGACGGTGGGGATGCCGGTGGTGTCGAGCGCGCTGGAGATGAACACGACGCCGTCGCTCGGGCCCCGGTTCTCGTTGAAGATCCCGACGATGTCGGCGGAGCCGCCGGCCAGCAGGTAGGTGGTGACGGAGGCGGGCACTCCGGCGCCCTGCAGCGGAGCGATCAGGGATCCGGCGTCGATGGCCGCCTGGATGCCGCTGCCCGCCGTGTAGAAGCCCTGGCCGCCGTAGTACGTCGTGTACCAGTCCTGCGCGGCGCCGTCGACTCCGTACACCCCGTCCCAGCGGGCCAGCATCTGCCGCTGGCCGGGGTAGTTGTCCTGGCCGCCGGACGGGGTCATGGAGAACTCGGGGTGGGCCGTGTAGAGGCCGTAGCAGGTCATGTGGGAGTGCGGGGAGGGCGCGTTGACCTTGCCGCCGCACTCGGGCCAGAGGGAGAAGTCATGGGCCCAGCCGTGGGCGTACGGGTAGTCGTAGCCGCCGTTCGGGCCGCCGAGGGTGATCAGCCGGCGGACGTCGCCCGCGTAGGCCCGGCCCCAGCTCGGCTTCAGGGAGGACACGTACGCGCGGGTGGACATCTGGCCCTTGCTCCAGCCGACGAGGTCGACCTTGTCGACGCCGAGCTTGGCCTTGATCACGGCGATGGCGTCGCCGACGATCTGCGCCTGCATCAGGTTGTCGCCCTGCTTGTGCGCGAAGCCGACGGCGAAGACGCGGTGGCCGCGCTGGGCCAGGTACTGCATGAGCCCGGTCGACGGACAGGTGGCGGCGCCGCAGCCGTAGCCGCCCGACTCGCCGGGGTTGGCCCAGGCGCGGTCCGCGGTGTCGTTCGCGCCGTGCACGAGGAGCACCGGGGTGGTGCGGCTGCCGGTGTTCCAGCCGGGGGCCGAGTAGAGCAGGAACCGGCCCGAGGAGGGCCGGGAGACGCCGCCGAAGTACGTGACGCGCTTGCCGTCCTGGTCGCCGCGGCCGTCCGCCGGGAAGCCCTCGGTCCGGAATCCGGCGGTCGTGTCGAGGTAACGCTCGACGCTCTCCCAGCCGTTGGTGACGGTCCCCGCCCCGTAGCCCGCCTCGCGGGTGAGGTACGAGGGGGCCGCGGCGCCGCTCGCGGTGCCGGGCGCCACCACGGCGGCGCCGGCGACGACCCCCAGCACGGCCAGGACGCGCGCCGCGCGCAGTCTCCACCGGCTCTTCGGACTCCGTCTGTCGGCCATGGTGCGGCTCCCCCGCTCGTGCGCCCCCGGGCGCGTCCGCCCGATGCGCGTCCCGGCACCGGGTCCGCACACGGTAGGCGGGGAGGGACAGCACGGGGCATGTCGTCGCGCCACACAATGCGAGTGCCGGGCACGGGCGGCAACCCCACCACGTCCTGGACCGAGCGGGGTCAGGCGTCCGGGCCCAGCCGGGTCAGGAGGGCGTCGAGGCCCGCGGCGAGCTGCTCCTCGCCGCCCCGTTCGGCGAGGGCGGGGCCGTACGCCCGGAGCATGGGGAAGTCACGGGCGGGGAGGCGGTGCAGGCCGAGGCGGAAGGCGGGGTCGGGCTCGTCGGGGTCGTCGACCACCGCGCGCCGGTCGATCACGATGTAGCCCAGCACCCAGGAGATGTACGCGCGGTACACCCGCAGGGCCGCGGCGTCCTCCAGGGCGGCCGCCCGCAGCAGCGCCAGCAGGCGTTCGTGGAAGCGCAGCACCGCCTGGGGGCGCCGGGCCAGCGGGACCATCAGGGGGCGGCTCGCGCACAGGGAGATGATGTTCGGGTGCGTGCCGGCGACCCGGTACATCTCGCGGGCGATGAGGTGCAGCGCCTCCCGCAGGTCGGGGAGGGGGAGGGGCTTTCCGGCGGGGGGCGCCGGGGTGCGGACGGCGTCCGGCAGCCGCTCCTCCACCTCCAGGAAGAGGGTCTCGACGAGGCCGTCGAGCAGGTCGTCCTTGCTCTCCGTGTACCGGTACAGCGCCATCGTCTCCACGCCGAGCTCCACCGCCACCCGCCGCATGCTCAGCACGGCCAGGCCCTCGGTGTCCGCCACCGTCAGCGCGGCGCCCAGGACGCGCTCCCGGGTCAGGCGCCCCCGACGGGCCGTCGGCGGTTCGGCGCTCATGATCAGGACCACCCTTGACGATGCTGCCCCTCTCGGAGCAGCATATACGACATAAGCGGATGGAGTACGCATACGGCGCATGCGTAGGGTGGTGGTCCTGGCCATGGACCGCTGGTGGCTCCCGATCCTTCTGTGGGTCGTCCTGTCTTCCGGCCTGGTGCTCTTCCTCGCCGCCCCCCGGGTGTCGCGGTGGACCAACCGGCTGATGCTCGTGGCGGCACTCGTCACCTGGAGCGTGCTCGCGGTGGAGGCGGCCATGGCCACCTCTCCCGGGGGCGCGAGCGGCACCGTCGACGTCTCCGTCATCGACGGTGTCGGGGTCACCGTCGGCTGTCTGCTGGAGCACGGGCTGCTCTGCCTGGGCCCGCAGGAGGACCTCTCCTACCAGTTCGCCCCGGGCGTCTTCACCTGGATCGTCCTCACGGCCCTGCTCGTGGGCTTCGTGCGGATCCTGGAGATCCGCAACGCGCGCGGCGGCTCCATCGCCATCGAGGTGGACGACCTGCTGTACGCCAATCCGCGGTCGGACAGCGACAGTCCGGGCGCCTCGGGACGCCACGCCGCCACCTGCACCGCGAAGATGCGCACCATCCTCGCCACCCAGGTGCAGACACCGCCGCCGCTGCCCGGCGGCGAACCGGTCCTCAGCCTCCCCACCGTGCTCTACGAGGCCAAGCCCAAGGACGGCGACCTCTTCACCAAACTGCTCGCCCTGGCCTGGCAGTCGGCGTTCCCCCAGCGCGGCTGGCGGCTGACCGGCCACGTCCAGCGGTCCGGAACGGGGTACGGCGTCACGGTGAACATGACGGAGAAGTCGACCCACCGCAGCGTCCTCCAGGACACCTACTGGGCGGACTCCGAGGAGGAGGCCGTCTACAAGGCCGCGTACACGGTGGCGCAGCTCGCCGTGGCGAGCACCACGGGCATTCCCCGCTGGACCAAGTGGCGCGCCAAGAACGGCCGCGGACTGCGGCACTACCGGGACGGCGTCGACATGCTGCGCAACGGGGGCACGAAGCAGCACGCCGAACGGGAGTTCACCGCCGCGGTGAACCTGGACCCGGCCAACGGACTGGCCCGCTCGGAACTGGCCCTGCTCAAGGAGGGCAGCGCCGTGGGCTACCTCCAGGCCCTGGAGATGTACCTGGAGCTCGTCGCGACCTACCCGCCCATGACCCAGCCCCGCTACCGCGCGGGGATCGTCCTGGACCTGGTGGACGAGTGGCTGGACCTCTGGCTGACCGACGAGGCATGGCGCAAGCGCCTGGACAGCGCCCTCACGGGCGCGGGTCTCGACCGCGCGAGCGGACACGGTCGCGAGGAGGACCCGGGTGCGGCGCGACGGCACTTCGTCGCCACCTCCCTCGCCGTGCTCACGGCCCTGCGCGCGGACCTCGACCTCGTCCCGCTGGTCAGGCGCTGGTGGGCCTGCGAGACCCGGGGGCTCTACCGCGAGCTGGTCCGGCCGACCGGGACCCTGCGCAGGCCGACCCGGGCCGCCGTCGACGCCGCGATCCTGTCGCGGGGCCTCCACGACCGGTTCGCCCGGGACGAGGTGGTGCCGTCCCTGACGTACCTCCGGTGGGACGGCTCCGACTTCGCGGAGCAGGAGCGCCGGCTCCTGAAGGCCTGCCGGTACGCCGAGTCCCACCGGAACCGGGCCACGTCCGTCCGCTCCGCGAGCGACGGCGAGGCGCAGGGCCGGATCCAGATCGCGGGACTCGTCCAGTACAACGCCGCCTGTTTCTACGCGCGGCTGATCGGACCGCGACCCGAGGGCGACGGCGTCGCCTGGGCAGCGCGGACGGGGGAGGCCGCCCACCAGGCCCTCCGTCATCTCACGGCATCGGTACGCAACTCCGAGCTCCTGGACGACTGGTTCGTCCACCTCGCGGGCGACCCGGACCTCCGGCCGCTGTGGCGGCACCCGGAGTTCCGGGAGTGGGCCCTGAAACGGCAGACGAGGGAATTCACACGGATGGGAGACGGTCATGACCGTCCACAAGTTGGCGCCGCCGCTGGCTGCGACCTATGAACGCTACGTACAGGAAGGCCGCCGGCGTGCCCCGCTGAGGAGGCCGGCCGGCATGATGGGGCTCGTCTCCGTCGAGCAGCGCGCCAAGCCGCTGCGCGTCGTCGTCACCGTGGAGTGCGAACCGGACGCCCCTCCCGTCGGAGCGGGCGACACCGAGATCAACGAGGGCGGGCGGTCGATCCGTACGGGAATCGTCCCCCTCGACGCCCTGGAGGAGCTCTCCGCGCAGCCGGGCGTGCGCCGGATCGTACCGGCCTCGTACCTGCGGCCGTGCCGGGACCTGGCCCAGGCGAAGGTCGGCGTCCCCGAGTTCCGCGCCCGCCTCGACCGGACCGGGGACGGCGTGCTCGTCGGTGTGGTGGACACGGGCGTCTTCGTGGGGCACCCCGAGTTCTCCGGGCGGATCGAGCGCGTCTGGGACCAGACGCTGGCCGGCGGGAGCGGGGTCCCCGAGGGCGCGTACGGGGCGGAGTTCACCGACTTCGCGCCGGGCGGAGCGGTGCTGTCCCGGGACGTCGAAGGGCACGGCACCCATGTCGCGGGGATCGCCGCGGGCACCGAGGGGATCGCCCCCGGGGCGAGGATCGTCGCGGTCAAGACGGACTTCCAGGACGCCCACATCATCGACGGCATCCAGTACGTCTTCCGCGTGGCGGACGAGATGAACATGCCCGCGGTCGTCAACCTCAGCCTGGGCGGCCACTCCGACCCGCACGACGGCACGGACGTCATGTCCCTCGCCATCGAGGAGGAGAGCGGCCCCGGCAGGATCGTGTGCTGCGCCGCGGGCAACGAGGGCGAGGACGACATCCACGCCCGGCTCACCGTCACCGAGGGCGCGACCGCGTCCGTGCCCTGCCATCCCGGGCGGGTCGACGGCCGCCCCGACCTGTTCTGGCTCAACGGCTGGTACGCGGGCGGGGACCGGCTGGAGGTCGCCGTCGCGTCGCCGTCCGGCGAATCGACCGCGTTCCAGCGCGTGCTGACCTCCGGTAGCCCGGTCCGCTCGTACGACCTGGCGGACGGCACCGTGCAGATCGTCACGCCGGGCCCCGATCCGGCCAACGGCGACCACAGTTTCTTCGTGGCCGTCGAACCCACCTCCACCGCCCCCACCACCGGCTCGCCGCGGTGGCGGCTCGTGCTGCGCGGAGCGGGCGTGAACGGCCAGAGCTCCCGGGCCGACGTCTGGATCCTCGGTCAGCCGGAGGCGGATCCCCAGCCGCAGTTCAGCGGTCCGGCCGTGCACGACGCGCTCAAGATCGGCTCGCCGGGGGCGGCGACCTCGGCGATCACCGTGGCCGCGTCCACGACCCGTACCGAGTGGCGGGACATCGACGGCGCCCAGCGCGTGGCCACCTGGCTGGTCGCGGACGACATCGCGGGCTTCAGCAGTGAGGGACCGCGCCGGGACGGCATGCCGAAACCCGACGTCACGGCCCCGGGAGCGATGATCGTCTCCACGCTGTCCCGCAACGCCGTCGGACTGCAGCGGGCCCTGATGATCGACAACCGCCGTCTGGCGCTCCAGGGCACGAGCATGGCCTGCCCGTTCATCGCGGGACTCGTCGCACTGCTCCTCGAAGGCGACCCCAGCGCCGATCCCGACAAGATCCGCTCCTTCCTGACGGCCGCGGCGGCCGTCCCGGGCGGCACCCCTGGATCCTTCGACCCCAAGTGGGGCCACGGGCTCGTCGACGCCTCCCTGCTGTGACCACCGGGGCAGAATCGGGCCATGGACTACGCCAAGCTCGATCCGTCCCTCTCGGCCGCCGTGGACGCCCCGGACGGCGACCCGGAGGTCAGGAACCTCCTGGTGACCGTCCTCCTGGAACAGGCGCCCACGGCGGCACAGCGCGAGGCCCTGCGCGGCGCGGGGGTGGACGTCGCGGCACCCGGACGGACCGTCCTGAGCGGGACGCTCTCGCGCCGCGGGGTCGAGGACCTGTCCCACCGGCCGTGGGTGCGCTCCCTGGCTCTGTCCGCGAGCCGGCGCCCTCTCTGACGGGGGCTCCGGCGCAGCCGCGCGCGTCGGCGAGAATGGGGGCGCCAGCTGTGGCGAGCAGCGTCCGAGGACATGAGGAGCGACGGCAGATGCCCCCTTCCGGGCCCGGTTCGAGACCGCCCACGATCGCCGACGTCGCGCGTGCCGCCGGCGTGTCACGCACCACGGTGTCCCACGCCCTCAACGGGATCGGCAAGGTCGACCCCCGGACCCGGGAGCGCGTCAAGGAGGTCGCCGCCGACCTGGGCTACCGGCCCAACCTGCGGGCGCAGCGGCTGCGGCGCGGGGAGGCCCGGGCCATCGCGCTCGCCTCCTCGATGCCGTTCGCGGTGGCCGGCGGGCCCTCCCGGCTCGGGTTCTACATGGAGGTCGCCGCCGCTGCCGCCGAGAGCGCGCTCCTGCACGAGTACGCGCTCGTGCTCGTGCCGCCCGTGCAGTCGGGGGCGGCGCTGTACTCCGTCGACATCGACGGGGCGATCGTCGTCGAGCCGGACGTCGACGACGCGGCTGCGGCGCGGTTGAAGGAGCGGGGGCTGCCGTACGTGGCGCTCGGCCGTCCCGTCGCGCCCGACGAGGACGTGCCGTACGTCGACCTGCGCGGCGGCCTCGTCACCGAGGTGCTGCTGTCCCATCTGCGGGAGCAGGGGGCCCGGCGGCCCGCCCTGATCATCGGTTCCGGGGCACGGCACTCGTCGGTCGACGCCCGCACGGCGTACGAGCGGCTCGCGGAGGAGCACGGCTGGGAGCCGCTCGTCGCGACCGCGCCCGAGGCGGGCGGCGAGCAGGCGGGATACGAGTGCTGCGCCGCCCTGCTCGCCGCGCACCCCGAGGTCGACGCGGTGTGCGCCCTCGTGGACGCCTTCGCGGTCGGGGCGGTGCGGGCGATCCGGGACAGCGGGCGGGCCGTCCCGGACGACGTCATGGTCGTCACCCGCTACGACGGGCTCCGCGCCCGGACGTGCGAGCCGCCGCTGACCGCCGTCGACCTCCATCTGGTGGGCGCGGCGGCCGCCGCGGTGGACCTGCTGCTCGGCCGGCTGCGCGGCGACACCTCCGCCCGGGTGGCCACGGTGCCCGCGCCGACGGTGATCGCGCGGGCCTCGTCGCTGCGCCGTACGACCGGTACCTGACCGCCCGCCCCGGAGCACGGGGCGGGCGTCGGCCGACCGGTCAGGCGCCGAGGATCAGGACGACGCCCGACACCAGGGCGAAGACGAGGACGAACAGGCGCATCCGGCGTGCGTCGACCCGGTGGTGCACCAGGCGGCTCGCCCACGCGCCCGCGGCGATCGCGGGCGTCAGCGCGAGCGCCCATCCGAGGTCCGCCGGGTCTCCCTCCCCGGTCCCGAACAGCAGCGCCAGCGAGGCGACCTCGCCCACGAGGAAGCACAGGGCGACGGTGGAGCGCAGCTCGCCCGGCGGCCGGTGCTGGTAGACCAGCGCCAGCGGCGGGCCGCCGACCCCCGTGGCGGTCTCGGTGAGGCCGGTCACCACGCCCGCGCCGACGTACGCGGCCCTGCCGGGTGTGAAGACGGGGGCCGCCAGGCTGACGACGGCCGCGAGCATCGTCGCGAGGCCGACGAACAGACCGAGACCCTGGTCCGGGATCAGCCACAGCAGCGCCAGACCACCGGGCGTGGCGGCCAGCCGCGCGCCGGCGATCCAGCGCGCGCCGCGCAGGTCGAGCGCGGCCCGTTCGCGCCAGACGACGTACAGGTTCAGGGGAACCATCGACGCCAGGACGAACACCGGGAGCAGTCCTGGATCGAGGATGCCGGCCACCGGGGCGACGATCAGGGCGAAGCCGAGTCCGCTGCTGCCCTGCACGAAGGAGGCGGCGGCCACGGTGACGGCGAGCAGCGTGAGCGTCTCGCCGGTCACCGCGCGACGCTCCGTTCCCGTGCCGTCGTGGAGGTGGGGTGCACCCGGGTGATGGCCGCCCGGCCGACGGCCTCGTGGGCCAGCTCCGCCGCGCGTCGCACGAGGGCTTCGCCGTCCCAGCCCACGGGCCGGCCGTGCCGGAGCCGGAGCCGTCCTTCGACGAACACGGCGGTGATCTGGTCGCGGTTGCCCCGCCGTACGAGTTCCCAGGGCAGGTCCCAGGAGAGCGCGAGCTCCGGGGTGGTGACGTCGACGAGGAGGAAGTCGGCGGCCAGGCCCGGGGCGATCGTCCCGGTCCGGGCGCCGAGGCCCAGGGCGTCGGCGCCGCCACGGGTGGCGTGCTCCAGCCACGTCCAGCCGGCGCCGCACGAGGAGTCGCCGGTGACGAGGCCGTACGCGAGCCGCTGGGCGAACTCCGCCGCCTCGGCGAGCCGGAAGCCGTCCCCGCGGGTCCCGTCGGTGCCGAGTCCGAATCGGACGCCGCGCTCGGCCAGGGTGGTGGCGGGTGCGACGGCGTTGCCCTTCCAGGCGCTGGCGACCGGGTTGTAGCTCACCGCGGCCCCGGTGTCGGCGAGCAGCGTGATCTCGCGCGGGGTGAGCAAGGTGGCGTGCGCGGCGAGGAGTTGGGGACCGAGGGCGCCGAGCGCGTGCAGGTGTTCCAGGGGGCGCAGGCCGTGGCGTACGAGCGAGCGCTCGACGGCGGCCAGGTGCTCGTTGACGTGGATCTGGACGACGGCCCCGGCTGCCGCGGCGAGCCGGGCGGTGCGCCGCAGGGTCTCCTCGGTGGCGGCCTCGGGGATGGAGACGGCGAGGGAGGCGTGGACGAGGGGGTCGCCCTCGTGGCGCGCGAGGTGCCGTTCGGCACGGTCAAGGACCGTGTGGCCGCGGCGGGGGCGGGGCGGCCCGGCCGGGTCCGGCGGTCCCCCGCTGTCGACGTCGTTGCACACGAGGCCCAGGACGCAGCGGATTCCGGCGTCGCGCGTGGCGGAGGCGACGACGTCGACGTCCACGTCCGCGCGGGTCCCGGCGTCGGCGACGGTGGTGAATCCGCCGCGCAGTGCCTCCAGCGCGGCCAGCTTGGCCGCCACGTAGGCCGATTCCTCGTCCAGTGCCCCCTCCAGGGGCACCCACACCCGGCGGAAGATCTCCGAGGGCTCGCCGAAGGCGAGCGCCGAGCCGAAGCTCTGGGTGAGGTGGTGGTGGGCGTCCACGAAGCCGGGCATGAGGAGCTGTCCGGGCAGCCGGACGGGGGTGAGCGAGGGGTGCCGGCGGGCCAGTTCGCCGGCGGGTCCCACGGCGGTGAAGGAGCCGTCGGCGACGGCGACCGCGTGGCCCTCGGCAGGGCCTTCGGGCAGCAGGACGGCATCCGGGACCAGGAGGAACGGGCCGGGGTGGCAGGGGAGTTCGGGGGTGTGCTGGTTCATCGGTCGCTTTCCGCGCGGAAGGTGGCGAGGCGGGCGGCGACGCCCGGCCTGACGTGGTGGAAGAGGGCGTTGAGCACGGCGGCGACGAACGCGCCGACGGCGACGCCGCTTTCGAGGAGGATGCGGACGTTCGGCGGGAAGCCGTCGTACACCCCGGGGACGAGGATCGGCAGCAGTCCGAGCGCGAGGGCGACGGCCACCACGAAGGTGCTGGTGTGCCGGTCGAGGTCGGCGCGGCCGAGCATCTGGACGCCGAGCACGGTGATCACGGCGAACACGACCATGGCGGTGCCGCCGACGACGGCGGAGGGGATGACGCTGATCGCCCGGGTCACCGGGGCGAGGAATCCGATGCCGATGAGGAGGACGCCGGCCGTGGCGGTGACGAAGCGGCTGCGGACGCCGGTGACCCGGACGATGCCGATGTTCTCGCCGCTGGTGACCATGAGCGGCAGGCCGAGGAACCCGCCGAGGAGCGAGGTGAGGGCGTCCCCCCGTACGGTCTTGGGAACGTCGGCGCGCCGGTCGATCTCCTTGCCGACGGCTTCGGCGTTGATGACGGTCTGACCGGTGGCCTCGGCCATGGAGGCGAGGCTGTAGAGCATCAGCGGCAGCGCGGCGAGCAGGTTGAACTGCGGTGAGCCGAACGGCATCAGGTGCGGCAGGCCGATCAGTCCGCCGTCGGTGGCGTGGCCGAGGTCGACGCGGCCGAGCGCCGCCGCCAGCGCGGTGCCGGCGAGCAGCCCCAGCATGACGGCGAGTTGGCGGACGACGCCGCTGGAGAGCAGGTAGAAGACGACCGTGAAGCCGATGGTCGCGATGCCGAGCACGAGGTTCATGGGCTCGGCGAAGCCCGGCGCGCCGGGACGGCCGGTGACCAGGACGGCACCGACCTTCACGAGGTTGACGCCGACGATGACGATCATCGTGCCGATGACGAGGGCGGGGAAGAAGCGGAGGAGGCGGGAGAAGACGGGCAGGACGACGAAGGTGAAGAGGGCGGTCAGGATGACCGCGCCGCTCGCCGTGCGCAGGCCGTGCTGCCCGGCGATGGCGAGGAACAGCACGAGTGGGGCGCCGCCGGGCAGCATCATGAACGGCAGCCGGGGCCCGAACTTCCAGGGGCCGAGCGACTGGATCAGGGAGCCGACGCCGGAGAGGACGAAGGCGGCGGACAGCAGGTCGACGGTCAGGCCGGCGTCGAGCCGCAGGGTGGCGCTCATCAGGAAGATCGCCGAGATCGGCGTGGCGGCCATGACGAGGACGTGCTGGATCCCGAAGAGGAGGATCCGGCCCAGGGGGCGTGACGCGTCGACGGGATGGACGTCCGTCCCGTCCGCGGGGCGGGGGGTCCGCCGCAGGGGCGGTCGGTCCGTGCGGGGCGGGGACTGGCGGGGACTGGACACGTTCGAGCTCCGATCGGCGATCGACACGTCGGGGGTTCAGCCGCGATCCGGCCCTGGACGGGGAGCCAAAGCGAGGTGGCCAAATCGATTTGGCCGCTAGTATGGGAGGGGCCCGCCGGAGGCGTCAAGGGCGTGGGACCGCCGAGATCCGCACGAGCAAGGCAACGGATTCCGCAGTTTCGACGAGTCGTCACCATCGATTCGTAAGTTACCGTGCGGTTTTCCCTCGAAAACATGAGCACACGCCTTGCGTGAGGGCCTGCCCATCCGCCAGGATCTGTCTCCGGCCCGGGTCCTCCACCCGGCCCCCGCCTCCCTGTCTGGACGTCTGGCCGCGCACCGGCAATCCCGTGCCGCCAGCCGGTGGACCGCCCGATCCGCGCGGCCACCCGGATGCCCCTTCGAGGCTCTCCCCCTTCTCGCGGCCCGGCGCTCTCCACGCGGTCCGGCGCCGCCCCCTCTCATTCACCTACCCTCAGGCAAGGCAGAGATGGCACCACTGGCCCCGGGCCGACGATCCCGCACCACCACGCACCCGGTGGACGAGGTCCTTCCCCTCCCCGCGCTCTCGCTCTACGGGATCCAGCACGTCCTGGCGTTCTACGCCGGCGCCGTGCTCGTCCCGGTCATCCTGGGAAGCAGCCTCGGACTGACGAGGCAGGAACTCGTCTACCTGATCAACGCCGACCTGGTCACGGCCGGGATCGCCACGATCGTCCAGGCGTGGGGCTTCTGGCGGATCGGCGCCCGGCTGCCGCTCGTCCAGGGCGCGACCTTCACGGCCGTACCGCCCATGATCGCCATCGGCCAGGGCGCCGGCGGCGGCACCGCCGGACTGCTCGTGGTGTACGGAGCCGTGATCGCCGGCGGGCTCGCCGCCTTCCTCTTCGCGCCGTTCGCCGGGAAACTGACCGGGTACTTCCCCCCGATCGTCACCGGCACCCTCCTCACGGTCATCGGCATCGTCCTCATACCGGTGGCGCTCCAGGACGTCGGAGGCGGCTCGGCGCTCCTCGGCGGGCCGCGCTACGGGGACCCCGCGCACCTCGCCTACGCGGGCGGCACCCTCGCGTTCATCCTGCTCGTCGTGCGGTTCGGCGGGCCGTTCCTGCGCAGCGTCGCGGTCCTGCTCGGGCTGGTCGGCGGCACCGCCGTCGCCTGGCTCCTCGGCGACGCCGACCTCGGGGCCGTCGACCAGGCGGGCTGGCTCGGCGTCAGCACGCCCTTCCACTACGGGCTGCCGCACTTCTCGGTGTTCCCGGTGCTCGCGATGGTCGTCGTCATGCTCATCACCATGGTGGAGACCACCGGCGACGTGTACGCGATGGGCGAGATCACCGGCCGCGAGGTCGACGGCGACACGGTCAGCCGCGCGCTGCGGGCCGACGGCCTCGCCACCGTGCTCGGCGGAGTCCTCAACTCCTTCCCCTACGTGGCCTTCGCCGAGAACATCGGCCTGGTCCGGATGTCCCGCGTGACCAGCCGCTTCGTCGTCGTGGCGGCCGGGTTCCTGATGATCCTCCTCGGCCTGGTGCCCAAGGCCGGCGCCGTCGTGGCCTCGGTGCCCCACCCGGTGCTCGGCGGCGCGGCCGTCGTGATGTTCGGCATGGTCGCGACCGTCGGCATCCAGATCCTCGCCAAGGTCGACCTGAAGGAGGAGCGCAACGCCCTCATCCTGGCCGTCAGTCTCGGCGCCGCGATGCTGCCGAACGCCGTCGCGCCCTTCCTCGAGCGCATGCCCACCGAGGTCCGGGCCGTCCTGGGCAGCGGCATCACCCTCGGCACGCTGTCGGCGGTCACGCTCAACCTCTTCTTCCATCTGTTCGAGAACCGGCGCCGACGGCGCGCCATCGACTGGGAGGCGCTGTCCTCGTACGACGACGGGACGGGGCCGCGCCCCGCAGGGACCCGCTGACCCGCTCCCGCGCCGCGCGGCCCCCGCCGCGCGGCA
Source organism: Streptomyces sp. NPDC096079 (assembly GCF_040303145.1). NCBI lineage: Bacteria > Bacillati > Actinomycetota > Actinomycetes > Kitasatosporales > Streptomycetaceae > Streptomyces > Streptomyces sp. NPDC096079. Next base: position 138,079 of record NZ_JBEOST010000017.1, on the reverse strand, counting down.
GCCGTCCACCGAGGTGAACCGCCCGTGTCCCACCCTCCTTTCTCCCCCGCGCGGGCCCAGGCCGCCCGCCTGCGCATCGGCCTGACCCCCGAGCAGGTCGCCGCCGCCATGGGCCAGCTGGGCCTGCACCGCTCGCCGACCGCCGTCCTGTCCTGGGAGCAGGGCACACTGGCCCCTTCCGAGCCCGAGCTCTTCGCCCTGGCCGGGGCGTTGTGGTGCCCCGTCCCCGAACTGATGGCCCTGCGGCCCAGATCGCTGCGCGAGCACCGGCTGGCCCGGCAGTTCACCGCCGACCGCCTGGCCGAGCGCATCGGCATGGACCCCCTCGCCTACGCCCGCGCCGAGCGGGACCACCAGTGGACCGGGACCAACCGCCAGACCCTCCTCCTCGCGGAAGCCCTGGGCCTCGCGCCCGACCTGCTCCTCCGCGTGATCCGCCGGGCGGGAGACCTCGACACCCTCCTCCGCCGGGCCGTCGAAGGCCGGTGGAAACAGCACACCGCCCCGCTCGCCCTGCTCGTCGACGTCCCCGAACGCACGGTGGCCCGTGCCCTGCGCGCCCTCCACCAGGAGCACGGCCGTTTCGACGCGGCCTACATGGGCCATGTGGTCGCGCGCAGCGACGACGCGCGTCTCCGCGAGATCGCCCTGGAACGCGCCGCGTGGCTCGACGACCTGACCCCCCGTTTCCTCGCCCTCGTGGGCCACGACGGAGCGGGGCACTGAAGGGGCCGGAACGCCGGGCCATGGTGACCGGCCGCATGCCCGCGCCTCGAACTATGGTGTCCCACCACATACGCCTCTGACCTGCCCCTTCCTACGGTGTGGCGACACGAGAACGTCCCCGTCATCCGCTCGGAAGTGGTGCACATGGCCGCCGCAACAACCGCTCCCACACCCCCCGGTTCCCTCAAGCGCATCGTCGCCGCCAGTCTCATCGGCACGACCATCGAGTGGTACGACTTCTTCCTCTACGGGTCGGCCGCCGCGCTGGTCTTCAACAAGCTGTTCTTCCCCGAGTCCGATCCCCTGGTCGGAACGCTGCTCTCCTTCCTCACCTACGCGGTCGGGTTCGCCGCCCGGCCGCTCGGCGCCCTGGTCTTCGGCCACTACGGCGACCGGCTCGGCCGGAAGAAGCTGCTGGTCCTGAGCCTGCTCCTGATGGGCGGCGCGACCTTCGCGATCGGACTCCTGCCGACGCACGCGTCCGTCGGGTCCGCCGCTCCGGTCCTGCTCACGGTGCTCCGCCTCGTCCAGGGCTTCGCGCTCGGCGGCGAATGGGGCGGCGCCGTCCTGCTCGTGTCCGAGCACGGCGACGCCCGACGGCGCGGGTTCTGGGCGTCCTGGCCCCAGACCGGCGCGCCGGCCGGTCAGCTGCTCGCGACCGGTGTGCTGTCGGCGCTGACCGCGCTGCTCTCGGACGCCGCCTTCGCCTCCTGGGGCTGGCGCGTGCCCTTCCTGCTCTCCGGCGTCCTCGTGATCGTCGGTCTGTGGATCCGGCTCTCCGTCGACGAGTCGCCCGTCTTCAAGGCGGCGCTCGCCGCCGCCGAGGAGCGCAAGGCCGTCGCCGGGCAGGTCGAGAAGATGCCGCTCGTGGCGGTGCTGAGGCACCACTGGCGGGACGTGCTGATCGCGATGGGCGCCCGCATGGCGGAGAACATCTCGTACTACGTGATCACCGCGTTCATCCTCGTGTACGCGACCACCCAGGTCGGCCTCAGCAAGCAGACCGCCCTGAACGCCGTCCTCATCGCCTCCGCCGTCCACTTCGCGGTCATCCCCGCCTGGGGCGCACTCTCCGACCGGATCGGCCGCCGCCCGGTCTACCTGATCGGCGCGGTCGGCGTCGGCGCCTGGATGTTCCCCTTCTTCCTCCTCATCGACCACGGCAGCTTCGGCTCCCTGCTGCTCGCCGTCACGGTCGGCCTGGTCCTGCACGGGGCGATGTACGCGCCGCAGGCGGCCTTCTTCTCCGAGATGTTCGCGACCCGGATGCGCTACTCCGGCGCGTCCATCGGCGCCCAGTTCTCCTCGGTGGCCGCCGGAGCCCCCGCGCCGCTCATCGCGACCGCGCTGCTCGCCGACTACGGCTCCTCGACCCCGATCGCGCTGTACGTGATCGCCGCCGCGCTGCTCACGGTCGTCGCCCTGGCCTGCGCCCGCGAGACCCGCGACCGCGACCTCGGCGAGATCGAGGAGCGGACCGCCGCGGACGCCCGGGTCCGCGCCGACGCCTGATCCGCCCCGTGTCCGGGCCCCGCGCGCGGGGCCCGGACACGTCAGTTCCGCGTGACCACGTCCGCGAGGGCGTGCAGGCGCAGGGCCAGCTGGATCTCCAGGGCTCTCGCCGGTGACTGCCAGTCCGGGCCGAGGAGCCGGCCGACCCGCTCCAGGCGCTGGGCCACCGTGTTGACGTGGACGTGGAGCGCGTCCTTGGTACGGGCCGGGCTCATGCCGCCGGCGAAGTAGGCGTCCAGGGTGCGGACGAGGTCGGTGCCCCGCCGCCGGTCGTAGTCGACGACCTCCCCGATCGTCCGGTCCACGAAGCCGTCGATGTCCCGGCCGTCGGCGAGCAGCAGACCGAGGAACCCGAGGTCCTCCGCGGCGGCGCCCTGCCCCGAGCGGTGCAGCAGCACCAGCGCGTCCAGACAGCGACGGGCCTCCTCGTACGCCACGGCCACCTGCTCCGGCCGGTCGAACGGCGTCCGTACGGGCGCGGACGCACCGACGGTGACCGGTTCGCGCAGGGTGCCGCCCAGGCTCTTGGCGGTCTGGCGGGCCAGGTCGGCGGCGCTCTCCCCGGGGCCGAGCGGCAGCAGCAGGACCGTACCGCCGTCACGCGCCGAGGCCAGTCCGTGGCGGGTGGCGGCCAGATGCGAGGCAGCCGACCACAACCGCCGTCGGTCGGCGCTCTCCCGGCGGCCCGCGTCGGGTCCGGTCGCGCCCCCGGCGGCCCGGTCGACGCGGGCGGCGAGCACGACGTGCGGGGCCTCGCCGTCGGTGCGGAGCCGGGCGGCCCGCTCGCGCAGCAGCCGGAGGTCACGGTCCGGGGCGTCGATGAGGTCGTCGAGGAGCTCGCCCCGCACCCGCTGCTCCGCCTCGCCCGCCGAGCGGCGGGCGAGCAGCAGCAGGGAGGTCACCAGGGCGGCGCGCTCCAGGGTGCGCTGGTCGACGGGGTCGAGGTCGGGCTGCCCGTGGAGGACGAGCGCGCCGAGCGCCTCGCCGCCCGCGGAGACGGCCGCCACCCAGTCGTCGCCCTCGCGGACGGCGTGGCCGCCGGCGCGGCGGACGGAGCCGGCGCCCGCCTCGGTGAACTCGACCGTACCGCCGAGGACCTCGGAGACGGCGTGGGCCACGTCGTGGACGCCCCCGCCGTGCAGGACCAGTTCGGAGAGCCGGTCGTGCACCTCGGAGGCCCGCTCGATGACGGCGCTGTGCTCCCGGATGATGCCGTTGGCCCGCTCCAGCTCGGCGAGGGCCGAGCGGGTCTCGGCGAGCAGGTTGGCCGTGTCGATGGCGACGGCGGCGTGCGCGGCCAGGGAGCCGAGCAGCGCGACCTGTTCGCGCTCGAAGACCCTGGCCCTGCGGTCGGCGGCGAACAGCACGCCGATGACCTGGCTGCCGAGGCTGAGCGGCACGCCGAGGATGGCGACCAGGCCCTCGTCCCGTACGGCCGCGTCGATGGCGTGCGTGTGCTGGAAGCGCGGGTCCTGGAAGTAGTCGTCGGTGACGTACGGACGGGCGGTCTGCGCGACCAGTCCGCCGAGCCCCTCGCCCATGCCGAGCCTGACCTGCTGGAAGCGGGCGGAGACCGAGCCCTCCGTGACCCGCATGTAGGTGTCGCCGGCGGCCGGGTCGTTGAGGCTGAGGTAGGCGACCTCGGTGCCGAGGAGCGAGCGGGCGCGCCGGACGATGGCCCGCAGGACCGCGTCGAGGTCGCGGAGTCCCGCGAGGTCGTGGGCGGTGGCGAAGAGCGCGGAGAGCTCCGCCTCGCGGCGTCGGCGCCCCTCCAGCTCGGCGCGGACCCGCAGCGCGAGCTGCTTGGCCTCTTCGAGCGCGGCGAGCGCCTCCGGGCCCGCGCCGCCCGCGCGGGCGAGGAGCACGGGCCGGTCGTAGGCCTCCGTCGCGGCTCCCCGGGCGAGGAGTTCCAGGTAGGGGACGTCTTCGTGGGACATGCACACAGGGATACCGGTCGCGGGTGTGGTCGCACCACCCCTGTGGACGGGCTTCACGGATGTCCGCCTCAGTGGGCGGTCCAGCCGCCGTCGAGGGTGAGGGAGGTGCCGGTGATGAACGAGGCCTGGGGGCTGCACAGGTACAGGACGGCCTCGGCGACCTCGTCCGGTTCGATGAGCCGCTTGAGTGCCGAGTCCTTGAGGAGGACCTCGGTGAGGACCCGCTCGGGCGGGAGGGAGTGGACGGCGGCCTGGTCGGCGATCTGCCGTTCGACGAGCGGGGTGCGCACATAGCCGGGGTTGACGCAGTTGGAGGTGACGCCGTGCGGAGCGCCTTCGAGGGCGGCGGTCTTGGACAGGCCCTCCAGGCCGTGCTTGGCGGCCACGTACGCGGACTTGAAGGCGGAGGCGCGCAGCCCGTGGACGGAGGACAGGTTCACGATCCGCCCCCAGCCCTGTGCGTACATGTGGGGCAGGGCGCCGCGGATGAGCCGGAAGGGCGCCTCCAGCATCACGGTGAGCACGGTGTGGAAGACGTCCGGCGGGAACTCCTCGATGGGGCGGACCAGCTGGATGCCGGCGTTGTTGACGAGGATGTCGGTGCCGGCGGCCGCCGCCTCCGCCGCGTCCAGGTCGGTCAGGTCGAGGAGGTGGGGTTCGAGGCCGCCGGGGAGCGCGTCGGCCTCCTCGGCCAGGGTCTCCAGGCCCTCGGCGGCGCGGTCGACGGCTCTGACCCGGGCCCCGGCGGCGGCGAGCCGCAGCGCGCAGGCACGCCCGATGCCGCCGGCCGCGCCGGTGACGAGCGCGGTGCGGCCGGTGAGGTCGAGGGCGAGGCCCGCGGCGCGGGGCAGGGGCGAGGCGGCGTCCGCACCCGGCGCGGTGGCGGGGGCGGTGATGGGGGCGCTCATGCTCCGCACCCTATGAACGGGCCCCTCCCCCACCGATGTGTGTCGGGCCCATAGTTCAGCCGGTCACTGTGGTGCGGAACCATGTGGGTTCATCGGCGAGCGCCTTCTCGATCCGCAGGTACGAGAAGCGCTTCATCTCCGGCAGCGCGTCCACCGCGAACCAGCCGACCTCGGTCGACTCGTCGTCGTTGACCCGCGCCTCGCCCCCGACGGCCCGGCAGCGGAACGCGACGTCGAGGTACTGGCAGATGTCGCCGTTGGGGTAGACGACGGGCTTGCGCAGGGTCTCCACGAGCACGATCCGCTCGGGCACGCAGCGCACGGCGGTCTCCTCGTACACCTCGCGCACCACGGCGTCGGCGGGCTGCTCCCCCGGGTCGACGATGCCGCCGACGAGCGCCCAGCGGCCGTTGTCGGCCCGCTTGCCGAGCAGGACCCGGCCCCGGTCGTCGAAGACGACGGCGCTGACGCCCGGCAGGAAGAGCAGCTGGTGGCCGGCCGTCTTGCGCAGTTCGCGGATGAAGTCAGGAGTAGCCATGCCCCGACCCTAGATGATCATCCGCGGGCCGGGGTCGGGGCGGGGACCCCCCGGTCCCGGTGCCGGGACTTCCCCGGTCCCGGTGCCGGGACTCCCCCGGTCCGGGTGCCGGGACTTCCCCGGCCCCGGGGCCGAGAAGGTCCGGGTGCCGGGACTCCCTGGTCCCGGTGCCGGGACCGAGGGCGTCCAGGGTGCTCAGGCCGCCGGGGTGCGGCGGGCGCGGACCGCGCGGGCTCCGGCCCAGCCGAGACCGGCCGCCGCGAGCGCCGCGAGCAGGGCCTCGGGCAGGGTGCCCAGGCGGGTCGCGGGGGTCTGCGAGGAGCGCAGCGGCACCTCGGCGACGAGGACGTCGGGGGTGAACATCTTCGTCTGCTCGACGATCTCGCCGTCGGGCCGGATGATCGCGCTGACGCCGCTGGTGACGGGCACGACGACCGCGCGGCTGTGCTCGACCGCGCGGACCCGGCTCATCGCGAGCTGCTGGTAGGTCATCTCGCTGCGGCCGAACGTGGCGTTGTTGCTGGGGACGGAGATCAGCTGGGCGCCGTGGGTCACGGTGTCGCGCACGGCCCAGTCGAAGGCCGCCTCGTAGCAGGTCGCGAGGCCGACCTTGGTGCCCGCGAGGTCGAAGACGCCGATCTTCGTGCCGGCGCCGAAGTCACGGCGCACCCGGTCGACGTCGCTGTTGAAGATCCGTACGAAGGACCGCATCGGGATGTACTCGCCGAAGGGCTGGACGTGCCGCTTGTCGTACGTGGCGACGGGGCCCCGCGAGGGGTCCCACTGGATGAGGGTGTTGCGGAGCTTGCCGGTCTCGGGGGCGACGACGGCACCGATCACGGTGGGCACGCCGATCGCCTTCACCGCGCCGTCGATGACGTCGGCCGCGTCGGGGTTCGCGTAGGGGTCGATGTCGGAGGAGTTCTCCGGCCAGAGCACGAAGTCGGGCTGCGGCTCCCGGCCCTCCTTGACCGCCTGGGCGAGCTCGCGGGTGCGGGCCACGTGGTTGTCGAGGACGGCCCGGCGCTGGGAGTTGAAGTCGAGGCCGAGTCGGGGCACGTTGCCCTGCACGGCGGCGACGGTGGCGGTGCCGTCCTCGGCGGAGTCGTCGACGAGCGGCAGCGCGGCGAGGGCGCCGGTGACCGGGACGAGGACCGCGAGCGCCGCGGCGGCGAGCGGGCCGCGCGGGACGGTGCCGGCGGCCCGGTGGGCGCGGACCTGGCGGCCGGCCTCGTACAGGCCGAAGCCGCAGAGGGCGACGGCGAAGCCGAGGACCGGGGTGCCGCCGACGGCGGCCAGCGGCAGGAAGAGGCCGTCCGCCTGTCCGAAGGCGACCTTGCCCCAGGGGAAGCCGCCGAAGGGCACGCGCGCGCGTGCCGCTTCCGCGAGGATCCACACCCCGGCGGCGAAGAAGGGCCACCAGGGGAGCCGGGAGACGGCCGCGATGCCGAGTCCGGCGGCGGCCACGAAGAGGGCCTCGACGGCGGCGAGCGCGAGCCACGGAACGGCGCCGACCTCCTCGCCGGTCCAGACGAGGAGAGGCAGCAGGAAGCCGAGTCCGGCCAGGTAGCCCAGCCCGAAACCGGCGCGGAGCCGGCGGCCCCGGAGGGTCCATCCGAGCAGCGCGAAGGCGGGCAGCGCGAGCCACCACAGGGGCCGCGGCGGGAAGCTCAGGTAGAGCAGGAACCCGGACAGCAGAGCCGCCCCGGGCCGTACGAACCGCTTCAGCCGGGAGACCGGCGTGGGGGCGGTGTCGGGTCCGGGCGCGTCGACGGGGGTGATGGTGGCGCTCACCTTGGGGAGTCTACGTGCCGCCCCTGTGGGCGGAGAGGGAGGTGGGGCCCGGCGCGGAGGGTCTGCGCGGCCGGCGGTACGGGTGTCCCGTGCGCCGCGGTCAGACGCCGGTCGCGGCGGGCGGCACCGGTGGGGCCGTGTGGGGGAGGCGGTCGCGGATGACGCGGACCGCGGACTCGGCGTCGTCGACCGTGACGGTGAAGGTGAGGCCGTCACCGAGGCGCAGGACGAGCGCCTCGCCCCGCCGGACGATCACGGCGGTGCCCTGCTCGGGCCGCCAGCGATAGCCCCAGCCGCCCCACTGGCGCGGGGTGACGCTGGGCGCGAAGTCGGCGCCGACGACCTGGGCGAGCGGGATGCGGCGGCGCGGTACGCCCATGTGGCCGCAGCGGACCTCCATGGCCCGGTCGTCGACCCTCACGGCGACGTGGACGAAGGCGAGGGTCCCGAAGAGGACGAGCAGTCCGGCGGCGACGCAGCCGATCACCGCCATGAGGAGGGCGGCGGCGCCGGAGGTCCACGGGGACTCGACGGCCAGGGTGATGCCGAGCGCCATGCAGGCGGCGCCGGCGACGGCCGCGACCCACTGGAAGCGGTTGGTGGCGCGGCCCGTCCAGACGACGGTGGTCGGCTCGTCGGCGCGCGGGGTCGGTTTCCGGGAGTGCTCCCTCATACGGGGAGGGTACCCAGGTTCGCCGCGGACAGCGCGCCGGAGCGGGGTCGCGCGATGACGCTGGGTGACGGGCGGGGAGCGTTTCGGCGAGCTGCGGGCGGCGCGCAGGGCCGCCCCGGTCCGTCAGTGCGCGGCGGCGGTGGCGGCGAGGGTGCGGCCCTCGGCGTATCCCAGGGCGGTGGCGGGGAGCTGCCCCGGCCGTCCGCTGAGCAGGACCGAGAGGGTGCCGGTGGGGTCCGCGTCGGGCGCGGGTGCGGCACCGATGCGGCGCAGGGCCTGCGCGGCGACGGCGTCGGCGGAGCCGTGGAAGACGATCGGCGGCAGTCCGGCCCGGCGGCGGGCCTCCAGGGCGGCGACGATCCGGTCCTCGACCAGCTCGTAGTGGGTGCAGCCGAGGACGACGGCCCGGACGTCGGGCGGGGTGAGGGCGGCGGCCGCGGCGACGGCGGCGTCCACGGCGTCCCGGTCGGCGTGCTCCACGGCGTCGGCGAGCCCCGGGCAGGGCACCTCGGTGACCTCCGCGCCGTCGGCGAAGTCGCGGATGAGTCCGCGCTGGTAGTCGCTTCCGGTGGTGGCCGGGGTGGCCCAGATGGCGACCTTGCCGCCGGCCGCGGCGGCGGGCTTGATGGCGGGCACGGTGCCGATGACGGGGATGTCCGGTTCGAGCGCGGCGCGCAGGGCGGGGAGGGCGTGCACGGTGGCGGTGTTGCAGGCCACGATGAGCGCCTGTGGACGGTGCTCGGCGGCGGCCAGGGCGACGTCGAGGGCGCGCCCCGTCAGGTCCTCGGGGGTGCGCGGGCCCCACGGCATGCCGTCGGGGTCGTTGGAGAGGAGGAGGTCCGCGTCCGGCCGGAGGCGACGCACCGCGGCCGCCGCCGGGAGGAGGCCGATTCCGGAGTCCATGAGCGCGATCTTCACCCGGTCACCCTAGCCGATGAGCCGTTCGTCCCCCGCGATCCGGGGCAGACTGCCACGAATGAGCACCCTTGCCTGGTTCTCGATCGCGTCCCTGGCCGTCTGGATGTGGCTGCTCCTCGGCCAGGGCTTCTTCTGGCGCACCGACCAGCGGCTGCCACCGGTGCGGCGGACGCCGCCGGACGCGTGGCCGGCGGTGGCCGTCGTGGTCCCGGCGCGGGACGAGGCCGAGGTGCTGCCGCGCAGCCTTCCCTCGCTCCTCGCCCAGGACTATCCGGGGAGCGTGGAGATCCTCCTGGTCGACGACGGGAGCACCGACGGGACGGGGAAGCTCGCCGTGGAGCTGTCCGACCGGTACGGCGGACTGCCGCTGACCGTGGTGTCGCCGGGAGAACCGGAGGCGGGCTGGACGGGGAAGCTGTGGGCGCTGCGGCACGGCATGGCGGTGGCACGCGTGCGGGGACCGGAGTTCCTCCTCCTCACGGACGCGGACATCGCGCACGAGCCGGACAGCCTGCGACGGCTCGTGACGGCGGCCGTGGAGAACGACCTGGACCTGGTGTCGCAGATGGCCCGGCTCCGGGTGGCGAGCTTCTGGGAGCGCCTGGTGGTCCCGGCGTTCGTCTACTTCTTCGCGCAGCTGTACCCGTTCCGCTGGATCAACCGGGCTCGGCCCCTGGCGACGGCCGCCGCGGGCGGTTGCGTGCTGCTGCGGGCGGAGACGGCGGTGGCGGCGGACGTGCCGGAGGTGATCCGGCAGGCGGTGATCGACGACGTGTCGCTGGCGCGGGCGGTGCGGCGCGCGGGGGGCAGGATCTGGCTGGGCCTGGCGGACCGGGTGGACAGCGTCCGCCCCTATCCCGGCCTGGGCGAGCTGTGGCGGATGGTCGCGCGGAGCGCGTACGCGCAGCTGCGGCACAACCCGCTGCTGCTCGTGGGAACGGTGGCGGGCCTGACCCTGATCTACCTGGTGCCGCCGGTGGCGCTGGTGGCGGGCGCGTGGACGGGGGACGCGGCGGCGGCGTGGGCGGGGGGTGCGGCGTGGGCGGTGATGGCGGGGACGTACGTCCCGATGCTCCGCTACTACCGCCAGCCCCTGTGGCTCGCCCTGCTGCTCCCGTTCACCGCGTCCCTCTACCTCCTGATGACGGTGGACTCGGCGGTCCGCCACTACCGCGGCAGAGGCGCGGCCTGGAAGGGCCGCACGTACGGCCGCCCGGAGACGGCACCGGACCGGTGAACGCCCCGAGTTCCGTGCCCCCTTCACCGGAATGGCATTTCCGACAGGGGGAGTGGCGCCGTCAATTCAGCGTGTACGCATCATCGATGACTGCCCGCCAAGCCCTGTCAGCACAGGACTTGACCCAACGGACGCGCCGAAGGCACGAACCCGCATCTGCGGTATTCGAGTCCTTCGGCACATCCCATCTCAGGCCCCTACTTCTCGACCCTCGGCCACGTTCAGCCGCATATGCGAGAGTCGCAGGAACTCAGTCCGCCATTCGCTCCAGGATCAGATCGGTTTCGGATTCGATCTCCTGGTCAGCAGTAAGGTGAACGTGCATCCCAGACCTCACCTCCTCCTGCGCAAGCGTAAGAAGATGGCGCGCCAGCGAGATCAACCCCGCACGGTTGGCCTTGATGAGCACTTCCGATCGCCCCACGGAGACATCGATCTCGAAGCCCTCATCCCAAGCGAAGCGCAACCCCTCCCCAGGACGGTAGTCGGGAACGGCGATTACTTGCTCCATTGAGCACTCCTCATCATCTGAACAGTAGGTCGACACCTGAAGCAGGCCACACCGCCCAAGCAGCAGAGCGGTCCGACGCTTCCTACTCCAGGTAGATGTGTCGATTTTCAACGACCATCGGCTTTCCGGGCTTCTTCGGATTGGGCCCAAGCCGCTCGAAGTTCATGTGCGGGCCGCCGCCATGCTGGCCAGTGATATCCGATTCACCCATTCGCGCAACGCGGGTGCCATCCCGAGACACATACCGACCGCTACCCGGCACGGGCTCCCTATAGCCAGGACCGAGCCACTTCTCTGCCGCACCGAGTGCGTCATCCGTCGATATACGCGTTCCGTCTACCGGGTGACCATCGCCGTCGTACTGACGCACCGAGGTCCACGGCGGGCAGCTCGAATTGTGCACGAGCAGCGGGGTGGCACCGGCCAGCACATAGTACGTGTGCAGGTCCTCGACCGTGAGGTTGTACGTGCGCGCGTGCTGCGTGTACGGACGGTTCGCCGTGATGGTGATCTCGGCGCCGCGGTTCGTGCGGAGCGTCATGCCCGGCTTGAGGTCGCGGGCTTCGAGCCAGCGCTTCTCGGAGGCGACCCAGAAGGGGTGCTCGAACGTGGCGGTGAGCTTCGCGGGGCCGTCGGGTGTCGCGACCGTCAGCTCGTCGAAGTGTTTGTCGTCCTCGGTGACGATGAGCTGGGTGACCTTGCGGGCGCCCTGCTTACCGGTGTCCGGGTCCGTGGCCAGGACCTCGTCGCCGACCTTGATCGTCTCGATGTCCTTGGTGGTTCCGTCGGCCATGAGGACGTCCGTGCCCGCGAGGAAGCACTGGTTGCAGTAACGCAGCGGAGTCGACGGCTCCGTGGCCTTCGGCCCCGCCTTGCCCCCGCCCTTGCCGCCTCGGCCCGCGGCACGAATCCCGTTGTCGTCGCCGTACGTCGCGGCGACGACCATGATCTTGAAGATGTCGAGGTACTTGAGGTCCTCCTCCATGTCGTGCGTGCAGATTCCGCGGTTGTCTCCGTAGCAGGAGTTCGCGGCGGCGGCGACCAGGTCCTCGGGGATCAGGTAGTCGCGGTACGGCGCTGTGTGGATTTCCTTCTGGTACGCCTTGCGCCACTTCTTGTACGCGTCACCGGTGCCGAGGTTCTTCCTCGCCGTGGTGGTGATGAAGTCCTCGACCCGGTTGACCGCGTCGTCGTTCGCGGCGATGTCGTTGACCGTGAGCGTCTGGCCGGTGTCCCAGCGCTGGACGCCGTGCCCCTGCCCCGTGCCCGGCGTCTCGACCTCGGTGTGGCCGGTGCCGTCGTCGAGTCCCAGGCCCGTCGGGTCCGAGAAGGTGACGGGGTTGTTGGCGGCGTAGCTGTAGCCCGTGAGGGTCTGGAGCTTCTCGATCTCCAGCAGGGGGTCGACGCTGACGAAACGGCCCAGGTTCGGGTCGTATTCGCGGGCGCCGATGTGGGTGAGGCCGGTGTCGGGATCCCTGGTGCCGCCGACGAAGCCCTTGTCGCCCGTCCAGTCCGCGGGCTGGTTGCCGCGCGGTGCGCCGAAGATGGTGGTCTTGCGGCGGGTGACGGTCTGCTGGGCGTCGGCGGTGATCTGGGTGGTTCCGGTGCCCTGGTGGTCGGCGAGGACGAAGGAGATGCCCTTGGCCGTGCGGAGCGCGGTGCCGCCGTAGTAGCGGGTTCCGGTGGCGGTGCTCGCGCCCTTCTTGAGCAGGAGCTCGTTGCCTTCGGGCAGGTAGAGCGTGGTGCCGGTGGAGTCGCGGCGGATCAGCCGCTGGCCGGCGGTGTCGTACAGGTAGCCGGTGGTGTCGGTGACCTTGGTGAGGGACTTCAGATGGCCCTCGTCGTCCCACTCGAGGGTTTCGAGTGCGCTGTTGCCGATCTTCCGGGTCTTGGTGTTGCCGTTGTCGTCGTAGGTGTAGGTCTCGGTGCGCGGGTCGGTTCCGGTCTGGGTGACCGAGGTCAGGTCGTGCTTGCCGGGGGTGGGGGCCGCGTACGTGCGCACGGTGTCGGCGGTCGGGCCGGCCGGCGTCTGGTGCTGCGTCTCGGTCTTGCGGTTGCCGACGGCGTCGTAGGTGTAGGTGGTCCAGTACGGGTCCTCGCCGCCGACGACGCCCGCGGAGGGCGCGGCCGCACAGGTCTCGCCGGTGTTCGTCCAGGCCTGGGTGACGCGTCGCAGGGCGTCCAGGCCGAAGCACTGGGTGTCCGTGGTGCGCGCGGCGTCCTGGCCGTGGGCGGTGGCGACCTGGGTGATGTTGCCCGCGAGGTCGTAGGTGTAGCGGCTGTCCGCGACGCGCTGGGGTGCGAGCTCGCGGTCGGTGTACGTGCGCGTCAGGTTGTTGGTGTGGTCGTCGTACTCGTTGGTGACGAACACCTGCCGGCCGAAGCTGCCGTATTCCAGTCGCGTGTTGCGGCCGTAGTGGTCGTACGTGGCTGCCGCGATCAGCGGGTCGGTGCCGGCGTGCAGGGTGTTGGGCTGGCCTCCGGTGGTGTAGCTGTAGGAGACCATCTCGGCCGGCAGGTCACCGATCTCGGGCTGCTCCGTCGCCTGCAGCAGGCCGGTGTTCTGGTCGTAGTAGTTGGTCCACTCGTAGGTGCCCTTGAGAGCGCCTTCGACGTCGGGGATGGTGACCTTGGTGCCGACCGCGCGGTCCAGCTCGTCGTACGAGGTGACCTCGCTGGTGTACGCGTTGCCGTTGTCGTAGCGGATCGCCGCGGTGGGCAGGCCCTTGGCGACGGTGTCGTACGTCCACTCGGAGAGCTTGGTGGTGCCCTTGGTCAGGGTGGTGGGGCGTCCGAGCCTGTCATAGGTGCTGTGCAGGGTGACCGACGGTTCGGTGGTGCGCACCGACGTCGTGTCGACCGCACGGTCCGCCTTGTCGTAGGTCGTCTTGACCGTGCCCTTGTCGGGGTCGACCGCCTGGGTCTGACGGCCTCGGGCGTCGTGGGTGTAGGACCACTTCGCCCCGGAGGCGTCGGTGATCTGCTCCAGGTATCCGCGCTTGTCGTAGGCGAAGCGGGTGGACTGCGGGGCGGTCAGGCCGGCGCCCGCGTACTCGCGGACTTCCGTGGTCCTGCCCAGCGCGTCGACGACGGTGGTCTGCGCGGTGCCGCCGTCCGGCGGGACGACGGTGGTGGTGTCGCCCGTGTACGTGGTGGTGGAGGTCTCCTTCGGGTCGGTGAACCGCTTGGAGACCACGGTGGTGGGCCGGCCGGCGCCGTCGAAGGTCGTCTCGGTCGAGGCCGGGTACTTCGTCTCCTGCCCGGTGACGGGCGAGGTGGAGGGCTGCTGGGCCACGAAGTAGGTGCCGGAGGCGAGCCACGCCTCGCCGCGCGAGTTGTAGAACGTCTCGCTGACGAGGGAGCCGACACGGTCGGGCGACCTGGTCTGGGTCTGCCGGGAGCGCAGGAGGCCGTCGAGGTGCTCGTAGGTGCTCTGGTACTCGGAGTTGTGGTCGAGGACCTTCTTCGTGACGACGCTGGAGTCGTTGGTGCGGATGAGGTAGTCGAAGTCGATGTTCGGGCCGTTCGGGTACGACGCCTGGGGCCGGGTGGCGAGCCAGACCTTGTCGGCGCGGCCGAGGGCGTCGTAGGTCATCGTGGTGACGTGACCGTTGGCATCGGTGATCTTCGTCGTCCGGCCGCGCAGCGGCTCGGACTCCGTGACGGTCGCGTGGCCGAGCTGGTTGGTGAGCGTCACCTTCGTCGGCACCTCGCCCGTCGCCGGGGAGTACGCGGTGGTGGAGATCTCTCCGTCGGCGTTCGCGGTGGCCAGGGAGCGGCCGTACTGGTCGAAGCAGAGCTGGGTCTTGCCGGTGCCGCAGGTGGAGGGCACGGAGCTGACGGTGTCGTAGCCGGTGCCGTTGGTGCGCTCGATGCGGGTGACGTAGCCCTTGGTCGGTGCCGCTCCGTAGGCGCCGCCGTCGTAGGAGGTCCGGGTGTCGTCGATGACGTCGCCGGGACGGGTGATGGTGCTCGACTCGCAGTCCGCGGCCAGCTTCTCCACACGCGCCACGGGGGTCAGCAGGTTGATGCCGGTGTTCCGCGCGTACGTGGTGAGGGTGCAGGTCTCGTCACCCTCCTTGGCGACGTCGCCGAGCTGCGATTCGGACGCGAGCAGGCCGTATCCGTCGAAGGTCCTGACCAGCTTCGTCCTGCGCGTGCCCCCGGTGACCGTGGTCCGGGTCTCCTCGGTACCGACGTTCGTGTAGTACGCGACGAGGTCGCCGACCGCGGCCGGACGGCTGCGGGTGGCCGTCGGCGCGGAACGCCACGGCGTGTACGAGGTGGCCGAGACCAGGGCGCCGCCGTCGCCGTTGTAGACGGCGGTCTCGCGCAGCATGCCGGCGAACTGCTCGCGGTCCGTGACCGGGACGTCCGCGGAGTCGGTGACCTCTTCTCCTTCGATGCCGCGGAAATAGCGATTCTCCGTCAGCGTCTTCGGAACGGTCACGTCACCCTTGCGGACCTGGACGCGTCCGTATCCGCGGGCGACCGAATATGTCAGGTCTTCGGGCTTGCTGAACTCGTCCTTGCTCTTCGCCCACTTCGCACCGCCGAGGTACGAGTACTTCGTCAGCGTATTGGGCGTGGAAAGGACGTTGTCGTCCTCGGTCACCGTGTCGACGACGTAGGAATGGAACCAGTCGGTCTTCTTGGTGTCGCCCTCGAAAGCCCATTTCACCGGGTAGCAGCGCGTGGTGTTGGTGGCGTCGGCGGGCGGCAGGTTGGCCGGGGTGCAGCCGGTGTCGAGGTAGCTGACGCCGATGGCGCCGCCGGACTCCGTGGTGATGCTCGCGATCCGCATCCGCACGAACGGAGCCAGGCCGTCGCCCACCGCGTCCACACGGTTGGGCTTCTGCACCGGGGTGAACTTCACGGGGTTCAGCCCGACGGGGGTGGTGCCGCTCTTGCCGGTGCGGGTGATGCTGTCCAGCCACATCGGGGTAGAGATCCCATCACCCGAGCCCGGCGGATAGCTGTGGGCCAGTGCCCAGCTGTCGACGTCCTTGTAGGCGCCGCCGGTCAGGACCTGGGTGGTGATGCTCTTCAGACGGGTGCGCGACCAGAACGAGGGCGATGAATTGCCCGGGCACGTCGTGGCGGTGTCCTTGCAGTACAGGTCGAAGGGGACGTCGGGCCAGTTCTTGGCGTTCGTCGCGTCGAAGGTGCCGCAGGTGGTGAGCACACAGCGCTCGTCGACGGCGAAATTGACCTTGGCCATGGCCTTCGACCGGTAGGGCGCCGTGTCGTTCAGTCCGTACTCGATACGGTCGAGGGCGCCGCCCCGGTCATAAGGGGTCTTGGTGGAGACACCGGTCGTCGGGTTGACGTTCCGCCCGTAGTTGTTGACGTCCTTCTTCCAGTAGTACGCCATCGCGTTGCCACGCGGGTCGACGACGTAGTCGAGGTTCCAGCGCCAGGTCTGCTGGCACCATGCGGCCGCGAAGGAGGCGTTGTAGCACGGCTCACCGGAGTGGTTGCCGAAGACGGGTACCTGCCATGCCGAGTTGGTCACGGGGTCGTCGGCCAGGGTGCCGTTGTTCTGCCAGGCGGGAAGCTTGTTCCGGCCGAAGAAGTACTGGGTGCCGTCCGCGGTCGTGATCTTCCAGTGCTCACCGACACCGTCGACACCGGCCGTGCCACCGTCGTTGTTGTCGGCGCCGGTCAGCTTCTCGACCTTCTCGGCCGCGTCGTTCGCGGTGCGCCAGCCCTTTCCGGACTCGTAGACGAGCTCGGTGGTCTTCCCGCCCAGGGAGAGCACCGCGTTGTCCTTGAACCAGCACAGGTCGCCGACCTTGACCGTGTTCGTACCGCCGGTCTTGTCGTCCTCACACGACTTGTAACGGCGCTCGACGTATCCCGGGCTCCAGTCCCAGCCGTCACCGATCCAGCTCGGCTGCGCGTTCGACGCCCCCGTGAGGCCATCCACCGCCTGCGAGTTGTAGTTCAGCGCGATGCCGGGCTGGATTCCGCCCGGAACGGCGGGCACGGAGATCGGGTACGACCAGTTGAAGGCACCTGTCGATCCGCCCGCGCTCCACGCCCCGGACGGCTCCAGCGAGGTCGCCTTGTACGTCCCCGTCGGGCCGCTGTCACCGGCCGTGACGGCCAGCACCGTCGCGCCCGAACCCTTGACGGCGCTCGGCGCGAGGGACACGTCCGCACCGAGCTTGCGGGTCTCCGTGTCGTTCTTCGTCGGCAGCGGCGTGCCCGTACGACAGGCCGCCTTCTCCGGAGTCGTCAGGGCGCAGGCCGGCATCTGCACGAGGCGCAGGCGCGAGGCCCAGCCACCTCCGTACGCGCCCCGGAACGCGTCGTAGCTGATCTCGACCCGCGCGCTGCCGCCGGAGGACGCCCCGTCGGCGCGGCCCACGGACAGCAGAACGCCCTCGACGCCCGCCTTCCGGGCGGCGTCGACACCGGCCATCGACACCCTGACCTTCGCCGGCCGCTGCTTCGCTCCGCGCGCACGGGACGACGCCGCGACCGCGACGGGCAGGATCTTCCCCCGCTTCGGCGTCGCGCCCGCGTCGACCGCGACGGTCTCCGCCCCGGGCGTGGGCCATGTCACCTTCGGAGCCACCCATGCCGGCGCGGCCGCACCGGAGCGGACACCGTCGCGGCCGAACCGCATGTCCTTGACCGCGACGGCCGAGGGCTGCTTCAGCTCGGGCAGATCCGCACCGCCGCGGGCCGCCGGTGCCGCCACGGCGCTCGCGGGCAACAGGCCCACAAGCAATGCGGTTGAAACCGCCCCTATCCATCCACGCTCGCCGAATAGGCGCACGTCCCACCCCTTACAGAGTTACAGAAATTCGCCGCACAGTATCAAATCCCCCGGCGGGAAAGAGCTCGGAAACAGGTCATCAGCGGCGAATACGAACCTTGGGCAGAATGCCCGTTTCAAGATCATTAGGCCTTAGAAGAATGGAATTGGCCAATTACTCGAAAGCGGGGCCGGGGTTAAGCTGGGCGCGTTTTTCTCAATAGGGAGGGGATTGCGTGTCCATGACATTCCATAAGGGAGGGGCGTCCGGCAGACGGGCAAGACGATTGCTCGTCGCCGCGCTCGCGGGGGGACTCCTGACCACGGGGGTGAGCGTTCTGCCGGCCCGGGCGGCCGTGCCCGGTGTCGCGCCCGCCGTCCTCGCGTCGGATCCCGTGGCGGACGGTTCGATGACGGAGGCCGAAAAGGCATCGCTCGACGCCGCCGCCTCGGGTCAGCCGGTCGAGCTGATATCGCGCCGCCAGGAATCCGCCGACACCTGGGCGCTGCCGGACGGGACCTTCAAGGTCGCGCAGCACGGCTCGGTGGTCCGGGTCCTCCAGGAAGGGGTGTGGGTCGACGCCGACCCCACCCTCGTCTTCGCCGCCGACGGATCCGTCGTGCCCAAGGCGACCTCGGTGGGCGTGCGCTTCTCCGGGGGCGGGACCGGCCCGATGGTCACCGGCGTCCAGGACGGCCGAACCCTCAGCCTCACCTGGACCAAGCCGCTGCCGGTCCCCACGCTCGACGGGAACGTCGCCACCTACGCCGAGGTGCTGCCGGGTGTGGACCTGCAGCTCAAGGCCGAGGTCGAGAGCTTCTCGCAGGTGCTGGTCGTCAAGACCCGCGAGGCCGCCGCCAACCCCGAGCTCGACCAGCTCCGCTTCACCACCGACACCGTCGGGCTGACCCTGGCCAAGGACAGCGAGACGAGCATGCTGGTGGCCACGGACGCGGTCGGCCAGGAGGTCTTCACCAGCACGGCCCCGGCCATGTGGGACTCCCCCACTCCGCCCGCGGGCGGCATGTCCGCCATGTCCGCGATGGCAGCGGAGGACACGGCGACGGAGCCGACCGACCCCTTCGAGCCCGGCTCCGGCTCCACCGAGTCCGTGATGCCGACCGCCCTCAACGGCGACGTCCTGACCATCACCCCCGACCAGCAGCTGCTCCAGGGCCAGGACACCACCTACCCCGTCTACATCGATCCCGAGATCGACTACGGCGAGACGAACCACTGGACCCGGATCCACGACCTCTGGCCGGACAACTCCTACTGGGACAAGAAGGACGTCGCCCGCGTGGGCTACGAGTCCGAGACCGGCGGGACGTCGCAGTCCTTCTTCCAGATGAACCTCGGCGCCGTCGCGAAGACGGACGTCACCAAGGCGACGTTCCGGATCTGGAACACCTGGTCCTGGTCCCCCCAGGACAACCCCACCTACCTGTGGCAGGTCGACGGAATCTCACGGGCCACCACCTGGAACAAGCACCCCAACAAGGTCGGCACCGTCCTGTCCACCGTCCAGGAATCGAAGGGATGGGGCGACAAGGCACCGGGAAACCTGGAGTTCGACGCCACCCGCGCCGTGGCACCGGCGGCCAAGAGGGGCGACCGGACCATCACGCTCGGCCTCTACGCCAACGAGAGCACTCCCTACGGGTGGAAGAAGTTCGACCCGAAGAAGGCGGTGCTCGAATTCCACTACAACACCCCGCCCCCGGCTCCCGACCAGCTCGGCACCAGCCCCTACACGCCCTGCACCGCGGGCGGCGCCATCGGCAACACCGCCGTCAGCCTCCACGCGCGCGTGCGGGACGACGAGACGGGCAACCTCACCGCCGAGTTCGAACTGGACGGAGCGACGACCGCGCCCAAGACCTACTCGATCCCCGGCGCGATCAACGGCCGGGTCGTCACGGTCCTCCTGCCCGCCGGCGACACCCCCACCGGCAGCTACACCTGGCGGGTGCGCGCGCTCGACAAGGAGAGGGCGCCGTCCGAGTGGAGCCCGGTCTGCAAGTTCACCGTCGACCGGACACGCCCCTCCAAGCCGCCGACGATCACCTCCGTGGGCGGCGTCTACCCGCCCGGCAACAACGGATGGCCCGGAAACACCGGCCCCTCGCGCAACAACGCCAAGTTCGCCTTCGGCTCCAACGCGGCCGACGGCGTCCAGACCTACGTGTGGTGGACCGACACCGACCCCAAGGTCCGCGAGACCCCCGTGTCGAAGGCGACCGTCACGACGTTCGTCTCCTCGGTGGGACCCCACCTCATCTACGCCTACGGCGTCGACAAGGCCGGCAACCGTTCGGACACCGCCACCTACCTCTACTACGCCAACCGCGCGTCGAAGGAACGCGACGCCGACGGTGACCTCAACGGCGACAAGTTCGCCGACATCTGGAGCGTCGACCGCTACGGCGCCCTGATCACCTACTCCGGACTGGGACGCTCCGCCTTCAGCGCCGCAGTCAACGGCGGACAGCTCGGCGAAAGCGACGCCAAGTCCTTCCCCGACGAGCAGGTCGCCTACAGCGGTGACTGGGGCGAGGACGGCTACAACGACCTCGTCGCCCTCGAGTACAACACCGCGGACAGCGGCTACCGGATGGGTTACTACACCGGCGCCGGATCCGGCGTGATCGACCCGAACCGCTTCACCAGGTTCGAAGCCGCCGGCCCGAAGTACTGGCTCAAGGCGACCCAGGTCGCGGTGACGGACACCAACCAGGACAAGGCACCGGACGTCCTGGTCAAGGACGGGAACAAGCTCTGGGTCTACCGGGGCAGCCGGCAGGCGAACCTCACGGCGGCGGGCGGCGCCAAGCGCGTCGGCGGCCTCGACTGGGACAGGTTCACCATCGCCACGCCCGGCGACCTCAACGGCGACGGCCTGGCCGACCTGATCCTGCGTGAGGACGCCACGGGCGACCTGTACCGCTCCTACGGTTCCCTGAAGCTCGGCAAGTTCGACTACGAGCAGTGGGGCGCCGAGGCGAACCGCACGAAGATCGCCACCGGACTGCTGCCCAAGAGCAAGTACACCAGCTTCGGCACCCCCGGGGACTTCGACGGCCAGAAGCCGGCCACCGGCGCCACCGTCGTCGGCGACGGCATCGTCGACCTGTGGGCCCGCAGGACCGACAACACGATGACGGCCTGGCACGGCACCGGCACGCCGACCAACCTCACCGGTTTCGGTACCCAGTTCACCATCGACGGCATCGTCGGCGGCGCCCGTCTGTTCCCCGGAGCCGTCATCTCCTCCGGCGAGACCGTCACCACCCGCTCCAACTCGCTGACCATGGGCGTCGACGGCAACCTCGTCATCAAGTCCAAGGCCGGCAAGGTCCTCTGGGCCACCAGCACCATCGGCAACAACGGCGCGACCGCGCGGGTGGAGCGCGACGGCAACATCTCGGTCGTCCGGACGGACGGCACCGTCGCCAAGTCCACCAACGCCCCGTCCTCCACGGCCGACGGCTACGCGGTGCTCCACGACCGCGGTGACCTGACGCTGTACGACGCCAAGGGCCAGTCGTTCTGGTCCAGCGGCACCGCCATCCGGCACGACTACAACAGCGACGGCCGCAGCGACATGGCCGACTGGTACGCCTACGGCGACGGCAGCGACAAGCTCCACACCTTCACCACCAACGCCGACGGCACCTTCAAGCCCCCCATCCACGCGTGGGAGGTCGAACCCGGTAACTACTGGGCCGAGAACATGAAGCAGACCACCGGCGACTTCAACGGCGACGGCATCGGGGACGTCGCGTCCTTCTACGGATACGAGGACGGCCGCCTGAACCTGCGCACCTGGCTCGGCAAGGGCGACGGCTTCTTCAACGCCCCGTCCGTCTCCTGGGAAGTGGACGCCGGAAACTGGAACTTCGACGCGATCCGCGTCCTGTCCGGTGACTTCAACGGCGACGGACGCGACGACATCGCCACCTGGTACGCCTACGGGGACGGCAGCGACAAGCTGTTCACCTTCATCGCCAATGTCAGGGGAGGGTTCAACTACCCCTTCTCGTCCTTCTACAGGGCCGACGGCTGGCACGCGCCGAACATGAAGTTCACCACCGGTGACTACAACGCGGACGGCCGCGACGACATCGCCGCCTTCTACGGCTATTCCAACGGCGATACGAAGCTGTTCACCTTCACCGCCAAGGCCAACGGCGCCTTCAACGAACCGGTATCCGGCTGGAGCAGCACCGATTGGGGCAGCTTCGAGGCGACCTCGGTCCACTCGGGCGACTTCAACGGCGACGGCCGGGACGACATCGTCACCTGGTACGACTACGGCGACGGCCACGACGAGATGATCAGTTTCACGGCGACCGGCACCGACGGAAAGTTCGGCGGCCGAAAGCAGGTGTGGACCATCGCGCCCGACAACTTCTGGCGCCCGAGCCTCAAGATCGTCACCGGTGACTTCAACGGCGACGGCCGGGACGACATCGGCGGCGTGTACGGCTACTCGGACGGCAAGGTGAGGACCCTCACCTGGACCGCGAAGCCGGACGGCACGCTCAACTCCCACGTCGGGGGCTGGGAGACCGATCCCGGGAACTGGTACTACCCCTCGATCCGCATGATCGAGAGGTACGACCCCGCGTAGCGGTCACGCGCGCGGGCCGGCCGACGGTGTTCGGCCGGCCCGCGCGCCACGACCGACCGGACCCTCGTCGTCCGCGTCGTCGAGCCACGGCCGGCGGACGCTGTTACGGTCGGTAATACGGCGATAATCCTGAGTTCCGGACCCCCCCGAAACCCCCTGCCGTTAACACGCTCTTTATGAATGTTTTGGCAGGTCAGGCCGACAAAACCAGTGTAAATCGGATGACCCGAAGATGGGGGCTCCCCAACCGGCACATCGTGGGCTTAACTTATGTGCCATGACCTCCCCCCGCTCCACCTATGGAGGCGGTTACCACACCGCGCCGTCCTTCCCGGACACCCCGATCTACGACTCCCTGGTCGCGGAGCGGGGCACGCCTCAGATCGCCCCGATCCGAGTGCCCGCCGCCTACGACACCGGCAGCAGCTTCCCCGTGAGCGGCTCCTACCTGCCGGCGCTCCCCGCGGCGCTGCCCGCCCTTCCGGCGGCGCCCACCCCGCAGCCCGCCTACAACAGCGGCTACGGCTACCCCCAGCCCGCGCCGCAGATGGCCCCCGTCCCGCTGCAGCACGCCCCGACCCCGTACATCCCGCAGCAGCCGGTGGCCCCGCGCGGCTACCAGGGCGGCCCGTACCCGCAGCAGCCCCGCCCGGCCGCCGCCGGCTACGAGGCGATGCGCCCGGCGGCGCCCCGGCCCGCGCCGGTCCCCGCCCCCGCGCCGTACGACGACCCGTACAACCGCCCGTACCAGGCCGGGGGTTACTGACGGGCTTCGCTCCCGGGCTCCGGCGTGGCCGGAGCGGCTGGCAGGATGAAGGCATGCCGACATCTGTGCTCCGCTCCGTCCACGTCCACCCGGTGAAGGCCATGCGCGCGCTGGACCGCACGGAGGCCGAGGTGCAGCCCTGGGGGCTGGCCGCGGACCGCCGCTGGGCCGTCGTCGACGCCGCGGACAAGGTCGTGACCCAGCGCCGTCACCCCCGGATGGCGCTGGCCACGGCGCTGCCGCTGCCGGGCGGCGGCGTCTCCCTGTCCGCCCCCGGACACCCGGTGCTGGACGTCGAGGTACCGCACCCTTCGACGACCCTCACCATGTCGATCTTCGACAAGCCCGTCGAGGTGGTCCCGGCCGGCCCGGCCGCGGCCGCCTGGCTCTCGGCGTTCCTGGAGAGCGACGTACGGCTCGTGCACATGGACGCGCCCGAGCACCGGCGTCCCGTCGACCCCGACTACGCGCTGCCCGGCGAGACCGTGACCCTCGCCGACGGCTATCCGCTGCTGGTCGCCACCACCTCCTCGCTCGACGCCCTCAACTCCCTGATCGCCCAGGGCGACCACGCCGACGAGGGTCCCCTGCCCATGAACCGGTTCCGGCCGAACCTGGTCGTCGAGGGCACCGCCCCCTGGGCGGAGGACGGCTGGACGAGGCTCGCCGTCGGAGAGGTCACCTTCCGCGTCGCCCGTCCCTGCGGCCGCTGTGTCGTCACCACGACGAACCAGCTCACCGCCGAGCGCGGCAAGGAGCCCCTGCGCACCCTGGCCCGGCACCGCACGAGCGACGGCCGGGTCATCTTCGGCCAGAACCTCGTCCCCGAGCACACCGGCACGGTCCGGGTCGGCGACGCCGTGAAGATCCTGGACTGAGCCGGTCTCCCGGGCCCGGGAGACCGGCGGCGCGCGTCACACTTCCCCGGCCCGACGGGCGGGGAACCCACCCCCGGGGCACACTCGTTGGAGGAGCGGTGAACAACGAGGGGGTCCACACGTGCGCGCAGCCACCGGACTCTGGCGCTGGCGGCACAATCCCCTGCGCCGGACCACCGATCTCGTCGAGGCGTGGGTCGCGTTCGCGGCGGCCGTCCTGCTCTGCCTCGCGGTGCCCGTGACCGCCTGGGCGGCGGGCACCTCCGCCTACGGCTCGCTGTCGCGCGCGGTCCGCGCGCAGCAGGAGCAGCGGCTGCCGACGACGGCCCGGGTGGTGCGGCTCGCCGACGGGCCCGTGAGCGGTCCCCGGTCCGTCGAGACCGCCGGTGAGGAGCGGCTGCGGCGCTCCGTCGTGGCCCGCTGGACGGCGCCGGACGGCTCGGTCCGCACGGGGACGGTGGCCACGGTCCGGCAGCGCTCCACGCCCGGCTCCGCGTTCACGCTCTGGACGGACCGGGACGGGCGGCCGACGGGGCCGCCGATGCAGCCGGGGACGGCGCGGGCGCACGCGGTCATCGCCGGTCTGACGGCCGCGCTCCTCGCCGGGCTGCTCGTGGAGCTGCTCCGCCGTCTCGCCGTCCGAAGACTGATGGTGCGGCGGTACGCGCGCCTGGACCGCGCGTGGGCCGCCGCGGGCCCCGACTGGGGCCGCACGGGCACGGGAAGCTGACGCGCGGCGGCCCGGGGTCTGCCTTCCGGAGCATGCCGGGCTCGCGGGGCGGGCACGCCCCACGCCCGGACCGCGTTCGGGTGCGACCGCCCGGCGACCGAGACCGACCGCTCCGGACCGCCCCGGGACCGGCCCTGACGCGCCTTCGGCAGTGCCCGCCCGCCGGCACCGGCGCGGGCCGGCGACCCGTCAACCCGGCGGCGCCGCGCGCGCTACGGTGGGGCATCGGATCAGCGGCGAGGCATGAGGCGGGGGCAGGACACACCCATGGCACAGGGCACGGTCCAGGTGACGCACACCGGTACATCGCGGTGGCGGCGCCGCACGGGTGAGTACCCCTCTCTCGCCGCCGCCCTCGAGGCCGCCGGCGACGGGGACGTCCTCACCGTCGCACCCGGCACCTACCGGGAGAACCTGGTGGTCCGGCGGGCCGTCACCCTGCGCGGCCCCGAGGGCGGGGTCGGTTCGGTGCGGATCGCGCCCCCGGACGGGGTGCCGCTGACCCTGCGCGCCTCCGTCACCGTGCAGGACCTGCACATCGAGGGGCAGGACGTGGCCGCGCCCGCGCTGCTCGTCGAGGACGGCACGCCCGAACTGCTCGACCTGCGGATCATGACCCGCTCCGCCGCCGGGATCGAGGTGCGGGGCGCCGCCCGCCCGACGGTCCGCCGCTGCACGGTCGACAATCCGGCCGGAGTCGGCATCGCCGTGCTCGACGGCGCGGGCGGGGTGTACGAGGAGTGCGAGATCGTCTCCGCCGGGCAGGCGGGCGTCTCGGTGCGCGGCGGCGCGCATCCGCGTCTGGAGCGCTGCCGGGTGCACCACGCCTCCGGGGCGGGGATCGCCGTCACCGGCGAGGGCAGCGCCCTGGAGGGCATCGGCTGCGAGGTGTACGAGATCAAGGGCGCCGGACTGCAGATCGCGGCCCGCGCCACCGCGCACCTCACCGACTCCTCCGTGCACCGCACCTCGGCGGACGGCATCACGCTCGACACGGACGCGGTGCTCACCCTCTCGGACTGCGACATCCACGACGTCCCGGAGAACGCGGTCGACCTCCGCTCGCGCTCCGTCCTCACGCTGACCCGGTCGACGGTCCGCCGCTTCGGGCGCAACGGCCTCTCGGTGTGGGACCCGGGGACGCGGGTGGACGCCAACCAGTGCGAGATCCACGACAGCACGGGCGACTACCCGGCGGTGTGGGTGAGCGACGGCGCGACCGCCGTCCTCGACGCCTGCCGGGTGCACGACGTGCCGGACGCCCTGTTCGTCCTCGACCGGGGCTCCCGCGTGGACGTCGTCGACAGCGACCTGACCCAGGTGAAGAACACGGCGGTGTCGGTGAGCGACGGGGCCACGGCCCAGCTCGACGACTGCCGGATCCGGGAGGCCTCCACCGGCGCCTGGTTCCGCGACCACGGCAGCGGCGGCACCCTCGGCGGCTGCACCATCGACTCCGTGCAGACCGGGGTCATCGTCACCAAGGGCGCCGACCCCACGATCGACCGGTGTGTCGTGACCTCGCCCGCCGAGGCCGGTTTCTACGTGTCGGCGGAGGGCCGCGGCTCCTTCCACGGCTGCCGGGTGACGGGCAGCGGCGGGTACGGCTTCCACGTCACGGACGGCTGCCGGACGGTCCTGCGCACCTGCCGTACGGAGCGGTGCGCGCGCGGCGGCTACGAGTTCCCCGAGGAGGGAGCGAGCGCCGAGGACTGCACCAGCGACGAGAGCGCGGTCCGCTCCTCCGTACCCGACGGCGGCACGGTCCTGACGGCCGGCCGGTCGGCGGGGCTGCTCGGCACGGTTCCGCCGCCGCGCACGCCCGCGCCGGCCGCGCCTCCCGTGCCGGAGCCCGCGCCGGAGACCCGCACCTCGCAGGACGTGCTCGGCGAACTGGACGCCCTGGTGGGTCTGGAGAGCGTCAAGCTGGAGGTGCGGACCCTCACCAACATGATCGAGGTGGGGCGCAGGCGCCAGGAGGCGGGGCTCAAGGCCGCCTCGGTCCGCCGCCACCTGGTCTTCACGGGCAATCCGGGCACGGGCAAGACGACGGTCGCCCGGCTGTACGGCGAGATCCTCGCCTCGCTCGGGGTGCTGGAGCGCGGGCACCTGGTGGAGGTCTCCCGGGTGGACCTGGTCGGCGAGCACATCGGCTCGACGGCGATCCGCACGCAGGAGGCCTTCGACCGGGCGCGCGGCGGGGTGCTCTTCGTCGACGAGGCGTACGCGCTGTCGCCGGAGGACTCGGGGCGGGACTTCGGCCGCGAGGCCATCGACACGCTCGTGAAGCTGATGGAGGACCACCGGGACGCGGTGGTGGTCATCGTCGCCGGGTACACGCACGAGATGGAGCGCTTCCTCACCGTCAACCCCGGTGTGGCCTCCCGTTTCTCCCGGACCATCACCTTCGGCGACTACACGCCCGAGGAGCTGCTGCGGATCGTCGGCCAGCAGGCGGACGAGCACGAGTACCGGCTCTCCCCGGGCACGGACGAGGCGCTGCTCAGGTACTTCGAGAAGCTGCCCAAGGGTCCGGCGTTCGGCAACGGCCGTACGGCGCGGCAGACCTTCGAGTCGATGGTGGAGCGGCACGCGGGCCGGGTCGCCGCGCTCGCCGAGGCGAGCACGGACGACCTGACCCTGCTCTACCCGGAGGACCTGCCCGAACTCCCGTGATCCACGGCCTCGTCCGCCCCGCGCTGATGGGGCAGTGCGGGCGGGAGCCGGTCGAGGAGCGCGGAGCGGCTGCGGGCGAACGCCGGGTCGGCCTGGTAGTCGGAGTGCCCCAGGATCGGTTCGGGCAGCGGATGCGCGCGGGTGCGGCCGTACGCGACCGGGTCGAGCAGCACCTCGCCGTCGACGGCCGGACGGCCGTCCTCCGCGGGGACCCGGACGGGACCGCCGATGGGGTCGGTGGCGCGGTACAGATTGCTCCAGCAGTGCACCGTGCGGTTGAGTCCGCGCAGCGCCTCGGGGCCGAAGTAGGCGGGGAACCAGCGGCCGTAGAGCCGCTCCAGGGGGGAGCCGTACGTGAGCAGGGCGACCCGGCGACGGGTGGCGGGCCGCAGCTGCCAGACGGCGGCCGCGGCGAGCACGCTGCCCTGGGAGTGCCCGGAGATGACGAGCCGGCCGCCCGTGGCGCGGGTCCAGGAGCTCATCCGCCAGGTGAGGTCGGGGACGGCCCGCTCGGCGTAGCAGGGCGGGGCGAAGGGGTGGGCGGCCCGCGGCCAGAAGGTGCCGACGTCCCAGAGGATGCCGATGGTGCGGCGGGCGGAGGCGTCCTTGTAGGCGCGGCGGCCCCAGGTCACGAAGAGCAGGAAGCCGAGGCCGATCATCCAGGAGCCGAGCGCCTGGGTGGCGGAGGCGAGCGAGGCGATCGCGGGACTGGCCCCGTCGAAGGCCCGGCCGGGGACGTTGCCGCTGGCCCAGGCTCCGGCCACGGACGCGGCCCCGAGGAGCAGCGTCGCGCCCGAGATCACGCCGACGAGGACGGGCGCGGAGTCGGTGAGCGAGGCGCGGGCGCGGCCGGTCGCGATCTGTCCCGTACGGACCGGGTCGCGCTCGTCGGCGGCGCCGTAGTCCGCCTCGACGGCGGACCGCAGCCGCCGGGCGTCGACGACGGTCCGTACGGCGAGCAGGGCGGCGGGCGCGACCAGCAGCAGGAGCAGGAGGGGGATGACCGACGCCTGCCAGCTGAGGAGGACCGGCGGGCCGATCCTGGGGCCGCCGTGGTCGCCCATGCCGGGGGTGGCGGGGCCGTCCAGCCAGTCGGCGACCCGCTGCGCCACTCCCCCGGACATGACCCCCGCGAGCGCGCAGGCCAGCATGGCGACGGCGGGCCCGCCGAGCCCGCGCAGCGCGGTGCGGGGGTCCCTGCGGGGCCGTTGGAGGAGCAGGGCGACGACGCCGAGCGCGACGACGAGTCCGCCCTGGACGAGGGTGAGGGCGCCGAAGACGGCGTCGCCGGGGAGGGTTCCGGACGACGTCCAGCCGGGGCGGGACCAGCCCGCGTGCACGGCGGTGAGCGCGAGCAGGGTGAGGGACGCGGCGGGCAGCCAGGAGACCAGGGCCCGTTCGACGCGCAGGTCGATCCTGCGCTCGCTGCGGCCGCGCCGGCAGACGACCCAGAGCACCACGACGGCGAGGACGGCGACGGCGGCCTGGAGGATCCAGCCGAGGACGGTACGGAGCCCGGGGGCGCCGGCGTCGTGCCGGGCGGTGGCCGTGACGAGGGCGGCGGCGACCGTGAGGAACCCGGCTGCGGTGTGCGCGGCCCTGAGGCGGGCGACGAGGCGGCGGCCGTACCAGAAACCGGGGCGGCCGAGCGCGGGGCGGAGTTCGACGGGGCCCGCGGGGTCGGCGGCGTCGGCGGCCTCCGTGTCCGGGGCGGGTTCCGTGACGGGCGCGTCGTATCCGGTGGGCGGGCGCTGCGCCTCGTAGGCGCTCCAGGTCCGGTTGGAGAGGTACCACAGCAGGCCGACCAGCGCGGTCGGCACGAGGGCGGCGAGGGCCAGGCGGCGGCCGGGGACCGACCACCAGCCGTCGCGTCCGGCGGAGAGGAAGCCGAGCCACGAGTACCGGTCGGTGCAGGCCGTGGTGGCGGCGCACTGCCAGGCCGTCAGGTCGAGCGCGACCTCGCAGGCGGCGGCGGTGAGGAGCACGGTGAGGGTGAGGGCGACGAGCCGGACGAGGACCCCGTAGAGCCGGACGAGGCCCTGCCGCCCCTGGGCCGGCGGCCGCATCCAGTGCGCCAGGTTGGCCACCATGAAGGGCAGGAGCAGCAGCCACAGGGCGCGGGCGCCGTCGCCGGAGGTCAGGTTGGACCAGCAGTACGCCTCCGGGACCGGGCGGGCGGCGTAGCGCTCGGGGTGGTCCTCGGCGTCGAGGTCCTCGCCGCGCCGGAAGACGGCGGCCGTCCGGTCGCCGGTGACCCGCACGGTCCTGGGGTCGTCGAGCATGTCCTGGGGGGTCGCTCCGCCGACTCCGTGGACGAGGAGTTCGAGCGCCGCGCCCCCGCTCTCCGGGGCGGGTGTGGCAGGGGACACTGAGGGGACTTCCTCTCAGAGTGGGAAGATGCGACGTCGGCAACAGGATCGCGGATGGCCGTGCGACCGCGCACGGACTCTCACCGAATCCGACACTCATCCCCTTGTCTCCTGCGGAAGGACCGGCCCCGGCGGTGACTGACAACCAGAACCTCCTCGCGGAGCAGCGGCGTGCCCTGATCCTCGACGAGGTACGGCGGCGTGGTGGCGTACGGGTCAACGAGCTGACCCGTCGCCTGAGCGTCTCGGACATGACGATCCGCCGCGACCTGGACGCGCTGGCCCGGCAGGGCATGGTCGCGAAGGTGCACGGCGGGGCCGTTCCGGTGGTCGAGGCGAGCACCCACGAGCCGGGCTTCGAGGCCAAGTCGGTGCTCGAACCGAGCGCCAAGGACGAGATCGCCCGGTCGGCGGCGGCGCTGGTCGCCCCCGGCACGGCGATCGCCCTGTCCGGCGGGACGACGACCTACGCGCTCGCCCGGCACCTCCTCGACGTGCCGGACCTGACGGTGGTCACCAACTCGGTGCGGGTCGCCGACGTGTTCCACGAGGCGCAGCAGACCGGCGGCGGGGGCGAGGCGCGGCGCGGGGCGGCGACCGTCGTCCTGACCGGCGGGGTGCGCACGCCCTCCGACGCTCTGGTGGGCCCCGTGGCGGACCGGGCGATCCGCTCGCTCCACTTCGACCTGCTGTTCCTGGGTGTGCACGGCATCTCGGTGGAGGCGGGCCTGTCGACGCCGAACCTGGCGGAGGCGGAGACGAACACCTGTCTGATGCGTTCGGCGCGGCGGGTCGTGGTGGTCGCCGACCACACCAAGTGGGGGACCGTCGGCCTGAGTTCCTTCGCCTCCCTCGACGAGGTCGACACCTGGGTGACGGACCGGGGCCTGCCGGAGGGCGTGCGCGCGGAGGTGGCGGAACACCTGCCGGGCCTCGTCGTCCCGGGCGAGGAACAGGCGTGAGCCTCTTCCGGATCGAGCGGACGGTGCCGCTGCCGCCCGCCGAGGCGTGGCGGCGGCTCACCGACTGGCCGGCGCACGGCCGCCAGGTGCCGCTGACCCGGACCCGGGTGCTGACGCCGGGGCCGAACGGTCCGGGCACGCGGTTCACCGCGCGGACGGGCCTCGGGCGGCTGTCCTTCGACGACCCGATGGAGGTCGTCCGCTGGGAACCCCCGGCGCCGGGCCGGCCGGGCGTCTGCCGGCTGACGAAGTCAGGGCGGGTGGTGCGGGGCTGGGCGCTGGTGGAGGTGGCGGACGCGCCGGGCGGCGGGAGCCGGGTGTCGTGGACCGAGGAGCTCTCGGTCCGGGGCCTGCCGCGGGCCTTCGACCGGGTGCTGTCGGCGGTGGGCCACCACGTCTTCGCCCGGGCGCTGGACGGCCTCTTGCGCGCACCGTGATCCGGTCCACGCGCCCAGGCGCACTGGGCAGTTGACGAGACGTCAGGTATCGTGCCGCATCCGCTCGCGTCCCCCCGGGAGGGTCCGTGGCACGTCGACTGCAGCCCGTGGAGCTGGGATTCACCGCCTCCGCCCCCGTCCGTCTGGTCTTCACCGCCACCCTCGCCGCACCGCCCCCGGCCGTCTACCGTTCGGTGGCCGTGGAGGTGGGGAGCCTGCCGTCCTGGTTCACGGCGGTGACCTCCGCCGTACCGACGGCCGACGGCGCCGGCCGGAGCGTGCGACTGCGCGGCGGGATCGCCTTCGACGAGACGATCCTCGCCTCCGAGCCCGACCTCCGCTACGCGTACCGGGTGGACGCGACGAACGCCCCGGGTGTGACGGCGATGGCGGAGGAGTGGGTCCTCTCCCCCACCGGGACGGGCACCCGGCTGCGCTGGACCATGGCGGCCGACGGCGCCGCCCCGTTCCGGTTCGCGCTGCGCCTCGCGGCGCCGGGCGTGGGGTACTCGTTCCGGGACGCGGCCCGCCGGCTGGACCGGCGGCTCACTCCGGCCAGGCCCCCGTCGCCAGGAAGCGTGCGATAGCGGCGGAGTAGGGCGCGATGTCGAGGCCCTGGGCGGCCAGCCAGTCGTCGGAGTAGTACTTGTCGAGGTACCGCTCGCCGCCGTCGCAGATGAGGGTGACGACGCTGCCGGTGCGCTCGTGGGCGACCATCTCGGCCACGATCTTGAAGGCGCTCCACAGTCCGGTGCCGGTGGAGCCGCCGGCCTTGCGGCCGATCGCGGTCTCCAGGGCGCGGACGGCGGCGACGCTCGCCGCGTCGGGGACCTTCATCATGCGGTCGACGGCGCCGGGCACGAAGCTGGGCTCCATGCGGGGGCGGCCGATGCCCTCGATGCGCGAGCCGCAGTCGGCGGTGGCGTGCGGGTCGTGGTGCGTCCAGCCGTCGAAGAAGCACGAGTTCTCGGGGTCGGCGACGCAGATCCGGGTGTCGTGCTGCATGTAGTGGACGTAGCGGGCGATGGTCGCCGAGGTGCCGCCGGTGCCGGCCGTGGCGACGATCCAGGCGGGCTCCGGGTACCGCTCCAGCCGCAGCTGCTGGTACATCGACTCGGCGATGTTGTTGTTGCCGCGCCAGTCGGTGGCCCGCTCGGCGTAGGTGAACTGGTCCATGTAGTGGCCACCGGTGCGTTCGGCGAGCGCGGCGGCCTCCTCGTACATCGTGCGCGAGTCGTCGACGAAGTGGCACTGGCCGCCGTGGAACTCGATGAGCCGGCACTTCTCACGGCTGGTGGTGCGGGGCATGACGGCGATGAACGGGACGCCGATGAGCTTCGCGAAGTACGCCTCGGAGACGGCGGTCGAGCCGCTGGAGGCCTCGATGACGGGCTTTCCGGGGCGGACCCAGCCGTTGCAGAGGCCGTAGAGGAAGAGGGAGCGGGCCAGGCGGTGCTTGAGGCTGCCGGTGGGGTGGGTCGACTCGTCCTTGAGGTAGAGGTCGATGCCCCACTTCTCGGGGAGGGGGAAGCGCAGCAGGTGGGTGTCGGCGGAACGGTTGGCGTCCGCCTGGACCTTGCGCACGGCCTCCTTCAGCCAGGCCCGGTACGCCGCGTCGCTGCGGTCGACGTCGACGGTGGCCGCCGCGGCGGTCGCACTCTCGTGGGTGGTGCTCATCCGTCCCTCTCCTCATGTGTCGCCCCATGGCTCCCCCGAGTACCGACAATACCGCTCTCACCTGGGCAAACGTTCCCTTTGACGATCCATAGGCATCCCTTGTGGAAGGACCCGCGAGGGCTACTGGTGCGGGCGGCGACGGCCCGGCACACTGGATACGGCAACCGGGTGAAAGGGGCGGATCGGCATGGCGGAACCGGAGTTCAGCGCGAGGGGCGTTCGGATCGCACGCTGGCCGCGCTCGCTGACGCGCGCGGGAGAGGTGCGGATCGAGGACGGCCGCCTCGCGCTCCTCACGAGTTACGGCAGCGAGATCGACAGCGCGCCGGTCTCGGCCGTACGGGCGGGGCGACCGTGGTTCGCTAAGGCGGACGAGACGGTGGCGACCGTCAACGGCACGAGGTACCGCTTGACGCTCCAGGAGCACGACCGGGGCCGCGACAGCGGGTCCCCGGCGTCGGGGCGCTTCCTCGCGGCGCTGAAGAAGGCGGCCGGACGGTCCTGAGCTGCGGAGGCTCGCGGCGAGTTGCGGGGCGGTCACGGCTGGTCCAGGCTGGAACCCACCTCACTGAGGGTTCTGCGGTGGTGACGCTGCGATCGGGTCGCCACCCCTTCTGTACCGCATGACAGATCCGAATCTTCGTCTTCTTCCGGACCACTTCGGGGAGTCGCAGCCGTGATCAGCGAGCCGAGCAGGTACTACGCGGTGGAGCTTGAGGCCCTGCCGTCGCGGATCGGACAGGTCCGCCGCATCATCTCCGCCCACCTCCGACATTGGCAGCTGGACGCCTTGATCGACCAGGCCGTGCTGGGCGTGACCGAACTTCTGACGAACGTGCACCGCCACGCCCAGCCGGACAAGGACTGCACGGTCGAGATCGAGCTGCTGCTCGACCGTCTCACCGTCTCGGTCCGGGACCACGATCCCCGGCTCCCCGAGGTCAGCCCCGCGACCGCCTCCGGCCTGCCGGACGACCTCGACGGGCTCGCCACCTCCGGCCGGGGCCTCGGAATCGTCGGGGCCGTCAGCGAGAGCTGGGGCATCCGTCCGTGCGGCGCGGAAGGCAAGGTCGTGTGGTTCACCCTCACGGCGCCGGCGCCACCCGTCCCGTTCGAGGCGCTCCGGCAGGCCGTGCCCGTCGCCCTGGCGGAGGGCGTCTTCCCCTCGTACGGCCTTCTCCCCGGGGTGCCGATCAGCGTGCCGAAGGAGCCGCTGAGCGCCCCGGCCCACGCGGTCCGCGCCCCGGCGGGCGTCCGCTGAGCGGTGCCCCACGCGAAAGCCGCCCGGCCGGTGAACCGGACGGGCGGCTGGAGCGCGGCTGGGGAGCCGATCAGAGGCGTGCCCACTTGGCGTTGGCGCCGTTGCCGCAGGCCCACATGCCGACGGCGGATCCGTTGGCGGTGGCCTCGCTGAAGACGTTCACGCACTGGTCGGGCTTGACGGCGCTGGTGATGGTGACACCGTCGTAGTTCCACTTCTGCTCGGCCCGGCCGTCACACGGCAGGACCTGCAGGCGGGACGTCTGGGGGACGCCGGGCTCGGCGGTGAGACAGGTGTTGCCCGCGAGCCGGAGTTCCTTGGCGGGGGTGTAGTCCCACTGCTGGTTGGCTCCGCCCCAGCAGTCCCAGATGGTGGCGTTGGTGCCGTTGAAGTCCAGGCAGCGGTTCGACTGCGCGCCGCGCAGGCTCAGGCTGCCCCAGCGGGGGCCGCCTTCCTTCCAGCGCACGGTGACGCTGCCGTTGGTGTCCAGGGTGGCGTAGGAGCCGGCGCCGCCCCAGGTGGCGCTGGACCAGATCCCGCCGGTGCCGTTGCCGGTGCCCTTCTTGTACAGCACGAGGTTGCCGTCCGCCTGCATGTGCAGGTAGGAGTACCAGTCCCAGGTGTACCGGCCCCACAGCTCACGGCCGGTGGCGATCTCACGGACCAGGACGTTGCCCTGGATGTCCATGATCAGTGCCTGCTTGCCGTTGGTCAGCCACCAGCCCGGCATGAGCTTGGCCCCGGAGGCGAGCTGGCTGCCGCGCGGGTAGGTGTCGGAGTGCCAGAGGTGGCCGCCGATCCCGTGGCCGCCGTCCTTGGTGTAGACGACCAGGTTGGCGTCGCCCTGAAGCTCCAGGCGCGCACCCGCGTTGTTGTGCGTCCCGGACGCCCAGAGGGCGGCGGAGGCGTCGCCGACCTTGCCGTCCTTCGCGTAGACCACGAAGTTGCCGTCGGCCTGCATCGTCGCGAACGCACCCGGCTTGCCGCCGGTGTTCGACGCCCACAGGGCGGCGTTCCGCCCCGTGCCTCCGGTGATGTGGTACAGCACCAGGTTGCCGTCGGCCTGCATGACCAGCTTCGCGTTCTCCGACTCCAGCTCGTCGCCGGGTCGCAGCGTCTCGCCGCCCTTGAAGACCACGGGGCGCTGCGTGGCGCTGGTCACCCAGGAGGCGAGGCCGTCGGCCCGGGTGTCGACCGCGCCGGTGCGGGTCTCGGCAGCGTCGATGCCCAGACAGCCGCCCTGCCAGGCACGGGAGGTGACGGACACGAGCTCGGTCACGCCGTTGACCGTGCGGAGGGAGGGGCCGCCCGCGTCGCCCTTGCAGACCGTCGCGGTGTCGGAGGGGTCGACGTTCAGCGTCGTGGCCGCGCTGGACGTGACCGTGAAGGCCCCGGTGTGGAGCCTGTCGGACGTCCACTCGGTCCTGGTCCGGCCGAAGCCGGCCTTCGTCAGCTTCTCACCCTGGGCGGCGGGCGTGGCGGCGATGCGCACCGGGGCGATGTCGGTGATCCGCGTGGCGAGCCGGACCAGGACCAGGTCGCGGTCCGCGTGCGGCACGAGTTCGACGGCCCGCTGGACGCTGCCGCCCGTCTGGGTCACGTCGACGCGGCCGACCGTGACGGTGGTGGGGACGGCGGGCTTGCCCGCGGCCGGCTTGCCGTCGGCGGCGAAGCAGGTGGCGGCGGTCAGCACCCACTGCGGGGCCACGAGGGCACCCGTGCAGGCCGACTGCTCACCGACGTCGATCTTCGCGGTGAAGTTGAGCTGTGCGGGGGCGTCCGGGCCGTCGAGAGCGAGGGCGCTCTGGGCCGGAGAGACTACGGTGGCGAGCACGAGTGCGGCGCCGGTAGCCCAAGCGAAGCGTGAACGCTTGGCGATCATGGGTTTTCCTTGGGACGTGGGGCCGGCGGAGGGCCGGCGACCCGGTTGTCGCGGCGGTGGTTCGAGGGACGGCCCCGCGTCGTACCCCTGGGGAGGGGAGTGGGCCTTCCGGGTGCTACTTGGTGGACCGGATCTCCACGAGCGCGTGCTGCCGGCCTTCGGGGTCCACGGTCTCGCCCACCGACGTCCAGGCGTTCTTGGCGATGTCGAAGGACTTCTCCTCGGTGCCGACGGTCATGTCGACCTGGGTGGCGTAGGAGTTGCCCTTGATGAGGTGGACGGAGGGGATCTCCATCGTCAGCCAGCCGCCGTTGCCGGTGATCTTGAAGCAGATCTTGGACTTGTCGCGGGCCCAGACCTCCAGGAAGCCGGTGCCGCCGGCGCAGTCGGCGAGGGTGATGTGGCCGTCGCCGCGCTTGAGGACGATGTTCTTCTCCGTGAGGATCTTGTCGGCGTGGGGATAGCCGTGGTCCTCGACGACGGAGCCGGGTGCCTCGTCCGCGACCGGGGCGACCGCCTGAGGCGGGGACGTCACTCCGGCGCCGGTGCCGGTGCCAGTGGTCGCGAGCCAGGCCAGGGCGCCGGCGACGGCCGCGGCGCCGAGCGCGCGAGCGAGGGGTCTTGTGCGCTTCGCCTGCGCCGTACGTGCAGTGTGTGTCTTCATAAAGAATCCTTGAGAAAAAACCGGTGGCTCATATGCCAGGGGCGTACCCCGCAATGAAATCCCGTCCACTGATCTTTGTCCAATTCGCCGCCCCATGCGGACGGTTGGCCAGAAAGGAGTCGAGGGATTCTCACCCGAGGAAGCGAACGGGTGGTGCCGGAGCCCTTCGGATTCCGGCACGACCCGTTCGCACATGACTGTCAGTGCGCTGACATCAGCGCGTGTCCGGCCCGCCGCTCCGCTGCGCGAGCGATGCGAGCTCACGCACCAGTCGAGCCAGCGCGAGCACGTAGATCGTGAATTCGTTCAGGCGGGTGGATTCCTCTTCTCCCTCCACCCGGATCTCCCCGATGCTGTCGCACAGGTCCTCGACGTCCCGGACCAGGGCCTCGATGTCCCGCATCTCCCGGGGATCCAGGGATCCCTTTTCCACACGGACGGCATATCCCGCGACGTACCCATCGACTTCGAGCAGCGAGGAACCCCAGGCTTCGAGTTCCGATGTGACCGGCCGACCGGGAAAAGGCAGGGCCATGAACGCTTCGAAGGCCCGGCGGAATTCTCCTGGGTCAGTCCCACCAGGTGACGATCTTTCCTTCATTCGTGTAGATGCCCTTCCCGCCCCAGAGGCCGCCGTCGATCGTCCAGCCCCAGGAACCGTCCGCGAGCTTGGTCTTCACACGGTCCCCCGGCTTGGATTTGTCCCAGAGAGCTTTCGCTTCCTTGGTGTACTCGGCAAAGGTCCGCCCCTTGCCGTGCTTGTCGATATGGTATTTCGCGCTGTCTTCCACGGACATGTTCGTCCCGGCCCAGTGCTCCATCGCATCGGCGTCCTCCCCGCACAGGGGCTTGCCGCCGGCGTTGTGGACCAGGACCGGCGTCGCCCCCGCCAGCACGTAGTACGTGTGGAGGTTCGCGACGGTCAGGTTGTAGACGCGCTGCTCGGGAACGGTCCACGTGCGGACCGAGTCGACCGGCACGTCCTCGCCGTCGGCGGTCCGCAGCGGCATGCCGGCCTTGAGGTCGGCGGCCTTCTTCCAGGTGGCACCCGCGATCCAGAACGGGTGTCCGTCGGTGGCGACCACCGAGCCGTCGGCCGCGTCTCCGGGGCCGTCGACGCCGAGCTCGACCAGGTTCTTCGAGCCGTCACCGACGATCGTGGCCTGAACGGGCTCGGGCGCGGTGCGGCCGGTGAGCGGGTCGGTGGCGAGAACCAGGTCGCCGATCCGTACGTCCTCGATCGCCTTGGTGCGGCGATCGGCCATCAGGACGCGGGTGCCCGGCAGGAAGCTGTTCCCCCGGCACGGAGTCCTCTTGAGCATCTTCGCCCGGAGGGCGAGCAGGGCGATGTCGCCGAGGCACCGCGGCGACTTGGTCTGGAGGCACTGCTCGATCTCCTCCGCGCCGATGTACCAGGCGATCAGACGGTCGAGATAGGTGCTGCTGGTGCAGCCCATTCCACCGGCGCCGTCGCTGCCGCAGACGAGCAGCGTCTCCCCCGGCTTCAGCTCCCCGTTCGCCAGGAGATGGTGGCGGTACGTGACCAGCCGCCTCTCGACGGCCTCCCGGAGCTCCTTGTCGGACAGCGGCTTGCTGACCTCCTGGGCCTCCCGCTGGATGTCGGCCTTCATCTCCTCGACCAGCATGTCGGCGGCGGTCTTCAGAGCCGTGTCGCGGGCGGTCGCCGCCGCCTCGGCGTCCTTCCCGGCTGCCTCCGCCGAGAGGCCGGCCTGGTAGGCGGACGTCCTCGCCTGGGCCGCGTACCGCGAGGCGAGCATCGCGGAGTGCTGGGCCTGCTCGGCCGACCGGGCCGCCGACCGGGCGGCGTTCTGGGCCGAGGCGGCGGCGTTCCTCGCCGTCTTCGCCGACTCGGCGGCGCGGCGCGCGGACACCTCGGCGGCGTCCGCCGAGGCGTCGGCCTGCTTCGCGTACGTGGCGGCCGCCTCCGCCGAACCCCGTGCCTTCGCCGCCCACTCGCCGGCCTCGACGGACGCCTTCCGGGCGTTCGCCGCGGCTTCCTGGGCGTGGTTGGCGTCCTCCAGGGCGAGCTGCGCCGACTTGAACGCGGACTGCACCAGTCCGTTGACCTGGGCGATGTGGGTGGCGGCGTTCGCGTCCCGCTGGCGGGCCTTGTACAGCCCGATCTGCAGGAAGCCGCGCAGTCCGTCGGGCGGGCCCGAAAGCGCCGCCTGCGCCGCGGCCTTGACCTCGGGACCGCCCTGCGCCAGTTCCTTGCCGACCGCCACGCGGTCGTCGTCCTCACGGGCCTCGTACTGCCCGGTCTCGAGGAACGCCGCCATGTCGGCCGCGGTGCCGTCGAGCGCGGCGCTGGCCGCCGCCTTCACGCCCGCTCCGCCCGCGGCGGAGATCTTGCCGATGGCGATCCGGTCGTCCTGCGCCTTGCCCGGATACTCCCGGGTGCGCAGGAACTCCCGCATCTGCTCCACCGGCTTGTCCATCGCCTCCAGCGCGGCCTGCCGCTGCGCGGGGATCGCGCTGTTCGCGGCGATGTGGCCCACGCTCGCGCGGTCGTCCTGCTCCAGGGCGGTCGCGAGTCCGGAGCGCACGAAGCGGACCACGTCCTCGTCGGTGCCCGACAGAGCGAACTCGGCGGCGTCCCGCACCCACAGCCCGGTCGTCCCGAGCATGTTGACCGCGGCCTGACGCCCCTTGGCGGCGGTGACCCGCGGGTCCGTCGCCTGCGTGGCCTCGCTCAGCGCCTGCCGCGTCTGCGTGTTGAGCTGCTGGAGGCGACCCACCTCGTAAGCGGCGGCGGCGACCTCGGCCTCGTGGGCCCGGTTGGCCTCCTCGGCCGTGAGGACCTCTTCGGCCTGCTGCTGCGCCAGGCGCTCGGCGTCGGCCTTGCGGGCCGCCTCGACCACGTTCGAGGCCTGGACGGCGGCGGCCAGCGCCCGGTTGGCGGCCTCGGTGGCCGCGTTCGCCGCGGTGGTCGAGGCGGCCGCGGC
The DNA here is from genome assembly GCF_040303145.1 of Streptomyces sp. NPDC096079. Taxonomy (NCBI): domain Bacteria; kingdom Bacillati; phylum Actinomycetota; class Actinomycetes; order Kitasatosporales; family Streptomycetaceae; genus Streptomyces; species Streptomyces sp. NPDC096079. The sequence continues at coordinate 98,657 of NZ_JBEOST010000017.1, read as the reverse complement.
GTCCGCCGCCTTGCCCGCCTCGTCGGCCGCCTTGTTCGCCGCGGCCGCGGCCGCTTCGGCGTGCGCCGCGGCGTCGTTGGCCGCGTCCCTCGACTGCCGGGCCGCCCTGCCTGCCTCCCGGGCGTTGGCCTCCGAGGCGTCGGCCGCGCGCGTGGCCTGGTCGGCGAGCCGCTGCGCGCGAGCCGCCGCGGCCTTCGCCTCGTCGGCCTTCGCCCCGGCCTGACCGGCCCAGTTGCCCGCGCTCACGGCCGCGGCGGCCGCGGCCGCCGCGTTCCTGCCGGCGCTGGACGCGGCCCGCGCGGCCGACGCCGCGTTGTCCGCGGCGATACCCGCCTGGTCCGCAGCGTCCGCGGCCTTGCGCGCACCGGAGGCGGCCGCGTTGGCCTGCTCCGCCGCCTCACGCGCCTGCTTCGCCTGCTTGGCGTCACCCGCCGCCGCACCGGCCGCCGAACGCGCGGCGGAAGCCGCCTTGCCCGCCCGGCCGGCCGCGTAGGCCGCCTGCGCCGCCGCCGTGGCGGCCGTCCGCGCCGCGGCGTTCGCCGCCGCTGCCGCCGACACGGCGGTACGGGCGGCCTGTGCGGCCCGGTCCGCCGCTGCCGCGGCACGCGAAGCGGCCGCGGCCGCCTTGGCCGCCGACTCCTGGGACTCCCCGGCCTCCTTCGCCGCCTCCAGCGCCGCCGCCTTGGCCGCCTCGCTGGCCTTCTCCGCCTTGGCGGCCTCCTCCTTGGCGGTGTCGGTCAGCTCGCTGGCCTGCTTCTGTGCCTTGTCGGCCAGCTCCGCCAGCTGCGAGACGGAGAGCGCCTCCTGATCACGCGCGGCCGCGACTTCCCAGCCGTGGTCCAGGAACTCCTGGATCTCCTCGGGAGTGCCGTCGAGGGCCTGATTGGCCATCAACTTGATGTTGGGCCCGCCCGTCGCGAGGAGACGGCCGACGCGGACGCGATTGTCGTCTTCCCGCGCCCGGACCTGCCCCTTCTGCAGGAACTGGATCTGATCGTCCGGAGTGCCGTTCAGCGCCGTGTTGCCGGCTCGCTTGGCTCCGGGACCGCCGAAGGCCATCACCCGGCCCACGTCGACCCGCAGGTCCTCCTCGTAGGCCGTCACGAACCCGGCGTCCAGGAAGTCCCGCAGCTGCTCCGAGGTCCCCTTCAGGGCCGCGTCGGCCGCCGCGCGGACGCCGGGACCGCCCTTGGCCATGATTTCGGCGACCTGCGCGCGCAGGTCGTCCTCCTCACGCTGTGGAAGTTCCTGGGCCATGAACGCCTGGATCTGCGTGTCCGACCCCAGGAGGGCTGCCTCGGCGGCCCTCCGCACCGCCGGGCCGCCGAACTTCCAGGCCGTGACGACATCGGACCGCGTGTAGATCGGGACCTCGTCGGCCGTGGCCCGAGGCAGATCTGCGACGCCCAGAGTCATCACCAAGGTGACGAATATCGTCACGACTCCGCGCCATCCAGGCGCGGGCCGCACCCCGTATTTCAACGTGTTTCCCCATCATTTGAATGACATTCAGCCAGACCCTGCTCGCATGCGAAGTCCTGCCCGCGCGTCTCCTTCGAGGGACGCGCGGGCAGGAGGGAGCCCCTGAAGTCCGGTGGTACGGAGGGGGTCCGACGGCACGGAGGGGTTCTCCTCCGTCACCTGCCGTCCGGCATATGAGCATCGGCTTGGTCAAGGCCCATGGCGGGCGCCCTCCGGAGGGTCTGCTCGACCTCACCGGGGATGCCTTCTTGGTGATCATTCTCCATGACGCGAAACACCCCAGAAGGGACGCGAGTTGACGCGAACCTGTGATGTGCACCACGCAATTCCCGCCAGTCGTGGCGCAATTCCGGCCCCCGCCACCGGGTGAGTCCGCAAGGGGTGGCGGGGGCCGGCCAGCCGTCGGTCACTCGGTGGCGATCGCCCGGAGAACCTCCAGACGGGCCGCACGGCGGGCCGGGCGCCAGGCCGCCACGGCTCCGGCCACGAGGCCGACCAGGGCGACGGCCGCGAGCCGCACGGTGGGGACGGCGAAGGCGAGGGCGCTGTCGCCCGAGAGGTCCGAGGCCCGGACGAGCACCCAGCCGAGGAACCCGCCGAGCGCGAGTCCGCCGACCGTGCCGAAGGCGGCGACGAGCACGGACTCCCAGCGGACCATCGCCCGCAGCTGGGACCGGGTCTGCCCGACGGCCCTCAGCAGGCCCAGCTCGCGCGTCCGTTCGTGGACGGAGAGGGTCAGGGTGTTCGCGATGCCGAGCAGGGCGATCAGGACCGCGAGCGCGAGGAGCGCGTAGATCAGGGTGAGCATCATGTCGATGCCGCCCGCCGAGGCCTCCGCGTACTCGTCCCGCGTCTGCACCTCCGGATGGCCGTACCGGTCGGCGACCTCGGTCACGGCGGCCTTGCCCTCCTCCGGCCGGACGCCGTCCGCGAAGGAGACGGCGACGAGCCGGTCGGCGTCCTGGGTGCGGTGCGGGGCCCAGGCCTCCCGGGTGAGGAGGTAGTCGCCGGCGAGGTCGGAGCGTTCGTACACCGCGCGGACCGTGAAGGTGTGGCGGCTGCCGTCGGTGAACGTCAGCACGGCGGTCCGGCCGGGCGCCAGACCGGAGTCGGCGGCCTCGTCGGCGGCGACGGCGAGCCCGTCCGTACCGAGTCCGGCGAGGGAACCCCGTACCTCTCCCAGGTCGAGGGTGCGGGCGAGGGCCGCCGGCTCGGTGACCGTGAGCGCGCGGCCCCGGCCGTCCACCTCGGCGACACCCCGCCCCAGGCCCACGGCGGTGTCGACCTCGGGCAGCGCGGCTACGGCCGGGGCGAGCCGGGGGCTGAGCCCGCTGCCGCCCGCGCCGAACGAGGGCGCGCCGATGGCCACGTCTCCGGCGAAGGAGCGGTCGACGGTGCGGTCCATCGTCGCCTTGAGGGAGGCGCCGAAGACCGTGAAGAGGGTGACGACGGCGACGCCGATCATCAGGGCGGTGGCGGTGGCGGCCGTCCGTCCCGGGCTGCGCAGCGCGTTGCGGCGGGCGAGCCCGCGGTTGGTGCCGCGCAGCGGGCCGCCGAGCACGCGTACGGCGAGGGAGGCGGCGACCGGTCCGAGGACCACGAACGCGGCGACGGCGAGCGCGGCACCGGCCGACGCGAGCCACAGCGACGGGGTGCCGAGGACGCCCACGAGGACCGTGCCGACGGCGGCGGCGAGCAGCGCGCCGCCGGTCAGCGCCCGCCGGCGCGAGGTGCCCGAGGCGTCCACGTCCGTCTCGCGGAGCGCGGCCAGCGGGGCGGTGCGCCCGGCCCGGACGGCCGGCAGGAGCGCCGAACCGGCGCAGACGGCGAGCCCCACTCCGAGCGGCAGGAGGAGGGAGGTGCCGGTGACGACGAGGTCGCCCTCGGGGAACGGGAAGCCGATCGCGGGGAACAGCGCCTGGAGTCCGGCGGCCACGCCGATCCCGGCGAGGAGCCCGGCGAGGGAGGCGAGGAGACCGACGGCGAGCGCCTCGGCGAGGGTGCCGGTGACGACCTGGCGGCGGGCGGCGCCGATGGCGCGGAGCAGGGCGTTCTCGCGGGTCCGCTGGGCGACGAGGACGGCGAAGGTGTTGTGGATGGTGAAGACGGAGACGAGGACGGCGACCCCGCTGAACACCAGCAGGAAGGTGGTGAACAGGTCGAGGAAGCGGCCGGAGATCATCTCGGTGTTCTCCTCGGCGGCCCGCTGTCCGGTGATCGCCTCGACGCCGTCCGGCAGCACGGGCCTCAGCGCGGCGACCAGTGCGTCCTGGGAGACGCCGGGCCCGGCGCGTACGGCGATGCTCGTCGCCTCGCCGGGGCGGGCCGTCAGGTACTTCTCGGCGTCGGCGCGGGTGAGGCCGGTCCAGGTGACCTGCCCCATGCCGTCCGCGCCGCCGAAGGTGGCCAGGCCGACGACGGTGACCTTCACCGGGTCGGGGGTGCGCAGGACGGTCGTGTCGCCGACGGCGAGACCGGCCGTCCTCGCCGCGCCCCGGTTGACGACGGCCTCGCCGGGGCCGCTCGGCTCGCGGCCTTCCGCGAGGCGGTACGGGTTGAGGGCGGGGTCCTCGATCCAGTTGCCCGCGAGGGTGGGCGGGCCCTTTCCGCCGACGGGGGTGCCGTCGGCGGCGAGGAGCTGGCCCGCGCCCTCGATCCGGGGCGCGGCGGCGGCGACTCCGGGGACGCGGGCGAGCCGCTCCGCGAGGCCGGCGTCGACGGGGCCGCGGGTGCCCTGGGCCTCGCCCGCGGCGGTCACGGTGGTGGCGCTGCGGACGACGGCGTCGGTGCCGCGGGTGGCGCTGGTGAACATCGAGTCGAAGCTCGCGCGGAGGGTGTCGCCCATGACGAGGGTGCCGGTGAGGAAGGCGACGCCGAGGAGGACGGCGGCGAAGGTGCCGAGGAAGCGGCGCCGGTGCGCGCGCAGGGAGGAGCGGGCGAGCCGGAGGGTGGCGGGGGTGTTCATGTCGCACCTCCGGGGACCCTCGCGGTGCCCGTGTCGAAGGCCTTCAGGCGGTCGAGGACGCGGTCGGCCGTGGGGCCGGTCATGCGGTCGACCAGCCGGCCGTCCGCGAGGAAGATCACCTCGTCGGCGTGGGCGGCGGCGACCGGGTCGTGGGTGACCATCACGACCGTGCGGCCGGTGTCGCGGACGGTGCGGCCGAGCAGGCGGAGGACCTCCTCGCCGGACCGTGAGTCGAGGTTCCCGGTGGGTTCGTCGGCGAAGACGACGTCGGGATCGCCGGCGAAGGCGCGGGCGACGGCGACGCGTTGCTGCTGTCCGCCGGAGAGTTCGCTCGGCCGGTGGTGCAGCCGGTCGCGCAGTCCGACGGTGTCGACGAGCCGGTCGAGGCGTTCCCGGTCGACGGGGTGTCCCGCGAGGTCCAGCGGGAGGGTGATGTTCTCGGCGACGGTGAGGGTCGGCAGCAGGTTGAAGGCCTGGAAGACGAAGCCGATCCGGTCGCGGCGCAGCAGGGTCAGGCGCCGGTCGTCGAGGGTGGACAGATCGGTGTCGCCGACGAGGGCGGCTCCGGAGGTGAGGGTGTCGAGTCCGGCGGCGCAGTGCATCAGGGTGGACTTGCCGGATCCGGAGGGGCCCATGACGGCGGTGAAGCGGCCGGCGGGGAAGTCGACGCTCACCCCGTCGAGGGCCCTGACCTCGGTGTCGCCGCGCCCGTAGACCTTGACGGCGTCGACGACGCGGGCGGCGGGGAGCGGGGCGGGGGTGGTCATGTCCGGCGCCCCTTCGGGTCGGCGGCGCGGCCGAACTGCTCCTCCAGGACGCTCAGCCGGCGCCAGTACTCGTCCTCGTCGATCTCTCCGGCCGCGAACCGGTGGCCGAGCAGGGCGATGGGCGAGTTCTCGTCCGGTCCCGCGTCGCGGCGGAAGCCGCCGCCGGGACCGAAGCCGCGTCCTCGGCGCCATCCGGCGCGGCGGACGACGGTGACGACGCCGATGACGACGGCCGCCCAGACGAGCGGGAAGAAGAGGATCCACGGGCCGGGGCCCGCGTAGGCGAGTGTGTTCATGAGGGTTCAGCTCCTCCGCTGAGCGATGCGGTGCGGTTCGTGTTTCGAGAGTCGCTCCGGGAAGGGGTCCGGGTCGTCGTACGGGCAGCGGCTTCCGCCGTACGACGCCGGGAGTACGTGCTGCGCCGGGAACTGCTTCCGCTCTGTACCTACTGGTATGTACAGTGCGCTCATGAGCATGAACGCGTCGGAGCGGCTGATCGAGGCGACCCGCGAGCTGCTGTGGGAGCGGGGCTACGTGGGCACCAGCCCCAAGGCCGTCCAGCAGGCGGCGGGGGCGGGCCAGGGCAGCATGTACCACCACTTCGCCGGCAAACAGGAACTGGCGCTCGCCGCCATCCGCCGCTCCGCGGACGAGCTGGGCGCCGCCGCCGAGGCGGTCCTGGGCGTCGGGGGTTCGGCCTACGCCCGCATCGAGGCGTATCTGCTGCGCGAGCGCGAGGTCCTGCGCGGCTGTCCGGTGGGGCGGCTGACGATGGACCCGGAGGTGATCGCGCACCCGGAGCTGCGCGCGCCGGTCGAGGAGGTGCTCGGCCGGGTGCGCGGCAGGCTCGCCGAGGTCGTCCAGGAGGGCCTGGACAGCGGCGAGTTGAGGAGCGGCCTCGATCCCGACGCGATCGCGGCCTCGGTGCTCGCGACCGTGCAGGGCGGATACGTGCTGGCCCGCGCGACGGGCTCGCGGGCGCCCTTCGACAGCGCCGTGCGCGGGCTGCTGACCCTGCTCGCCCCACCGACCCGGACGCCGTGACCCCCTGGCCGCACCGGCCCGGACGCCGTGTTCCGGGTTCCCCCCACCCGGGCCGGACGCCACGTTTCCGGGTCGCCCCCACCCGGCCCGGACGCCACGTTTCCGGGTCGCCCCCACCCCGCCCGGACGCCGGGTCCGGAGAGACGGAGCCCTTTCCCGTGCACGCCGCGCAGTACGAGATCACCCTGCCCGCCGACTACGACATGGAGATCATCCGCAAGCGGGTCGCCACGAGGGGCCATCTCCTCGACGACTTCCCCGGACTCGGCCTGAAGGCCTATCTGATCCGGGAGCGTGACGCCGGTTCACCCGTGAACCAGTACGCGCCGTTCTATCTCTGGAACACCCCCGAGGGCATGAACTCCTTCCTCTGGGGCCCGGGTTTCCAGGGCATCGTCGACGACTTCGGCCGGCCGGTGGTGCAGCACTGGACGGGCCTGTCGTACGAGGAGGGGCCGGCGGCCGCGTCGGCGCCTGGCACGGCGACGCGGCGCAGGACACCGCTCGGCGAGGCGGTCCCGCCGGGCGAGGCCGTCGCGGAGGCGGTCGCCCGGCATGCGCGCGAGGCGCGGCGGGACGGGGTGGTGGCCTCCGCGCTGGCGGTCGACCCGCGCCACTGGGAGCTGCTCGCGTTCACCCTGTGGGCGGGCACGGAAGCCCCGGCCGAGGAGGGCGAGCGCTTCCAGGTACTGCACCTGTCCCAGCCCGGCCGGCCGGCGCTCCGGAGCGGGCGGCTGTGGTGACCGCCCGGCCTGAGCCTCAGGGGGAGGCCGAGGCCACCGCGCCGAGCACGGCGTGAGCCTCAGGCCACCGCGACCGGCAAGGCGTGCGGCTCAGGCCGACCGCGGCCGGCAAGGCGCAGGCTCAAGCCACCGCGACCGGCAAGGCGCAGGCTCAAGCCACCGCGACCGGCAAGGCGCAGGCTCAAGCCACCGCGACCGGCAAGGGGCAGGCTCAGGCCACCGCGACCGGCAAGGCGTCGGCTCAGGCCACCGCGACGAGCGTCAGGTAGGCCATGCCGAGCACCCTCCGGTAGCCATTGAGCCAGCCGGAGCGCTGCGCGTCGACGCGCTCCCGCGTCTCGGCGGCGAGCGGGTGGTCCGGATGGGCGGCGAGCCAGACCTCGGTGTCGTACCGGTAGCCGGATTCGAACTCCTCCCACTCCTCCGCGCTCGCGGTCTCGATCCACGCCGGACGGAACCCGGCCTCGATCGCGAGGTCGACGAGCGCGCCGAGCGAGTGGTGGTCGCCGGCACTCGCCCCGGGCCACATCCCCGCGAGATCCGCCTCGGTGGGCGTGCGCTCCCAGAAGCCCTCGCCGAGCACGACCCGCCCACCGGGCCGTACGAGCCGGCGCAGCTCCCGGAGCGCCGCGGCCGGGTCGTGCGGCAGCTCGGGGTCGCAGAGCGCCTGGCTGGACCCGAGGCAGAGGATCGCGTCGACGGGGCCCCGGTCGGTGCCGAGCGCCGACTCCTCGACGAAGGCCACGCGGTCGGCGAGCCCGCGCTCCTCGGCGAGTGCCCGGCCGCGGGCCAGGTCCTCGGCGTTGATGTCGATCCCCACGCCCTTGGCCCCGGGCTCCGCCTCCAGGAGGCGCAGGAGCAACTCGCCCCAGCCGCAGCCGATGTCGAGGGCGTCGGCGGGCCCGGCGGCGGCGAGCCGCTCGATCATGCGGGTGGCGCGCCGCTGGGAGAGCGGGCCGTGGAAGGTGAGGGCACCGAGGCGCGGAGGAAGACCGGATGCGGAGTCTGAAGTGATCACGGTGGGGAAGGGTACGACGCCGCCCGTCCCCCCGCGCGCCGATTTCCGACGGCGGCCCGGCCGGTGCGCGGCTAGCCTGGGAGGCGTGTACACCACACGCGTGTCCCGCCACATCGACGCCCCCGCCTCGGTCGTCTACCGGTCGCTGCTCGATCCGGAGGCCGTCGCCCGCTGGCGGGTGCCGTACGGCATGACCTGCGAGGTGCACGCCTTCGAGGCGCGCGAAGGGGGCGCGTTCCGGGTGTCCCTGCGGTACGAGTCGTCGGAGGGCCTCGGCAAGTCGGGGGCCGCCACGGACACGTACCACGGGACCTTCCTGGAACTCGTGCCGTACGAACGGGTCGTCGAGAGCATCGAGTTCGAGACCTCGGACCCCCTGCTCCACGGCACCATGATCCTCACGACGACGCTGACCGAGATCGGTGAGGGGACCGAGGTGCGGGTCGTGCACGAGGGGGTGCCGGACGGCGTTCCGGCCGACGACAACGAGGCCGGCACGCGCACGGCCCTGGACCGGCTCGCCGCGCTGGCCGAGGGACGGTAGGACGTCGCTCCTCCGGGGCCCCGGCCAGCCCGGACGCGGCTCGGCTCGCCCCGGGCCCCGCCCTGCCCCACACGGCTCGCCCCGGGCCCCGCATCCGGCCCGCGATGTCCCGGCTCAGACGGACTCGCGGCCCAGCGCCGCCAGCGGGTCGTCGAGGACCGGCTGCCAGGCCAGTTCGGCGGCGCCCACGAGGCTGTTGTGGTCCAGGGTGCACGGCAGGATCGGCACCCCGCCGCTGCGCCCCCAGAGGCTGCGGTCGGCGACGACCGCGCGGAGCCGCTCGGGATCCGCGTCGAGGAGTTCGCGGTGGAGCCCGCCCAGGATGATCCGGTCCGGGTTGAGGATGTTCACCAGGCCGGCGAGGCCCAGACCGAGCCGGTCGATCAGCTCCCCCACCGCGACCCGGACCCCCGGGTCGCCGGGGCTCGCCCGCAGCAGGTCACGGGACTGCTGGAGCAGCGAGACCTCGGGGCCGGGGACCCGGCCCGCGGCCGTGAGGAAGGCGAGCGGGTCGGTCTCGACGTCGAGGCAGCCCCGGCTGCCGCAGTGGCAGGGGCGGCCCTCGGGGTTGACCGTGAGGTGGCCGACCTCCAGGGCGAGGCCCGAACTCCCGGTGTGCAGGCGACCGTCGAGGACGAGCGCGCCGCCGACGCCCCGGTGACCGGTGGCCACGCAGAGCAGGTCCCGGGCACCGCGCCCCGCGCCGTGGCGGTGTTCGGCGAGCGCGGCGAGGTTCACGTCGTTGCCGGTGAAGGCGGGGCCTTCGATGCCGGCGGCGCGCACCCGCTCGGCGAAGATCTCCCGGACGGGCGCACCGGCGGGCCAGGCCAGGTGGAGGGGGTTGAGCGCCGTCCCCTCGGGTTCCGCGACGGCCGACGGTGCCGCGAGTCCGGCGCCCACGCAGCGGCGGCCGCTCTCCGCGAGGAGCGCGGCCCCCGCGTCGACGACCGCGCCGAGTACCTGTGCCGGGTCGGCCGAGACGGTGACGCAGCCGGGAGCCGTGGCCACGATCGTGCCGCCGAGCCCCACGAGGGCGGCGCGGAAGCCGTCCGCGTGGACCTGGGCGGCGAGGGCGACGGGACCCTTCTCGTCGACGGCCAGTCGGTGCGAGGGCCGCCCCTGGGAGCCCGCCGCGGCACCGGGGTTGGAGTCGACGCGGATGAGGCCGAGGGCCTCCAGCTCGGCCGCCACGGCGCCCGCGGTGGCCCGGGTGACACCGAGTTCGGCGGTGAGGACGGCCCGGGTCGGAGCCCTGCCGGTGTGCACCAGCTCCAGTGCGGGGCCGAGCGCGCCGCGCCCCCTGTCCAGCCGTGTCCGGGTCGTCGTCGCCTTGCCGTTCATGGGGGTGAGTCTCCCATGATCGGGCGGCTGGGGTGACCCCCGGCCGGGGCGGGCGGATGTGCCCGCCGGGTTGATCGACCGTGGTGGTGGGCCCTATCCTGAGTTTGTGCCGCTACTAAACAAAGTACGGACGGCCGTATCGGGGGGACCCGGCGGAGACACCGCCGACCTCTCCCTGTCCCGCCTCCGCTCCGCCCTGACCCTCTTCTTCGCCCTCGACGGCTTCCTGTTCGCCGGCTGGGTCGTCCGGATCCCCGCCGTCAAGCAGCAGACCGGCGCCTCCGCCGGCGACCTCGGCCTCGCCCTCCTCGGCGTCTCCGCGGGCGCCGTGATCACGATGACGCTGACCGGACGCCTCTGCCGCCGGTACGGGTCCCACGCCGTGACCGTCGTCACCGCCGTCCTGCTCTCGTTCTCCGTAGCGCTGCCCGCACTCACCCGCTCCCCGCTCGCCCTCGGTCTCGTCCTGCTGCTCTTCGGCGCCGCGTACGGCGGGATCAACGTCGCCATGAACAGCGCCGCCGTCGATCTCGTGGCAGCGCTGCGCCGACCGGTGATGCCCGCCTTCCACGCCGCGTTCAGCCTCGGCGGCATGCTCGGCGCCGGCCTCGGCGGGCTGCTCGCCGGGAGCCTGTCCCCCGCCGTCCACCTCGCCGGGCTCACCGCCGTCGGACTCGCGCTCACCGCCGTCGCCGGACCCGTTCTCCTGCGGCACCCCGCCCCCGTGCCCCCCGAAGCCCTCCCGGCGTCGTCCGGCACCCCGTCACGGACCGGCGGGTCACGCCGTACGGTCCTCGTCTTCGGCGTCATCGCGCTCTGCACGGCGTACGGCGAAGGGGCGCTGGCCGACTGGGGCGCCCTCCACCTCGCGCAGGACCTGCACGCCCACCCCGGCGTCGCCGCCGCCGGCTACTCCGTCTTCGCCCTGACCATGACCGCCGGCCGGCTCTCCGGCACCGCTCTGCTCGAACGCCTCGGCCAGACCCGCACCCTGGTCTTCGGCGGCGCCACCGCCGCCTGCGGCATGCTCCTCGGCGCCCTCGCCCCGAGCGTCTGGGCCACGCTCCTCGGCTTCGCGATCACCGGCCTCGGCCTCGCGAACATCTTCCCCGTCGCCGTGGCCCGCGCGGGCGCGGTCGCGGGACCCGGCGGGGTGGCGACGGCCTCCACCCTCGGCTACGGCGGCATGCTCCTCGGCCCACCCTCGATCGGCTTCCTCGCCGACTGGTTCTCCCTGCCGGTGGCCCTCACCACGGTCGCGGTGCTCGCCGCCGGCGCGGCCGCCATGGGCTACGGGGCGCGCAACGCGGGTGCTGGACCGGAGAGTTGAGCGGAGATGCCAGAATCCGCTCCATGGACACCCTGACGACCATCGCGCACATCGAGGCACTGGAGACGGCCGGCCGCGGCCTCGCGGACGCGGCCGCCGGGGCGGGGACGGACTCCGAGGTGCCGAGCTGCCCCGGATGGCGGGTCCGCGACCTGCTCCGCCACACGGCCTCCGTGCACCGCTGGGCCACGGCCTTCGTGGCCGAGGCGCTCACCGCGTACCGGCCGGAGGGCGAGGAGACGACGCTCGACGGCGACGAGCTGACGGCGTACTACCGCGAGGAGCACGCGCGTCTGGTCGCCGCCCTGCGCGCCGCCCCCGCCTCGCTGGAGTGCTGGACGTTCCTCCCGTCGCCCTCCCCTCTGGCGTTCTGGGCGCGGCGGCAGGCGCACGAGACGCTCGTCCACCGCGCGGACGCCGAGTCCGCGCTCCGGGGCGCCCCGGGGCCGGTCGCTCCGGCGATCGCCGCCGACGGCATCGACGAGCTGCTCGCCGGCTTCCACTCCCTCGACCGCAGCCGGGTACGCACGCCCGAGCCCCGGACCCTGCGGGTACGGGCGACGGACACCGGTGACGCCTGGACCGTCCACCTGACGGCGACCGAGCCGCCCAGGACCGAGCGGAAGGACGAGGGCGGAGGCGTCGACACGGAACTGAGCGGCCCCGCCGACCGGCTGTACCTGACCCTCTGGAACCGGCTGCCCACCGACGCCGTGACGGTCACGGGCGACGAGGGGCTCGCCCGGCTGTGGCGGGAGACCTCGGCGATCGGCTGAGACCGGGAGACGCAGCGGCCCCGCCCGGCGTCAGCTCCGCCCACCGTCAACCCCCGCCCGGCCCCAGCCCCGCCCGCCGTCCGCCCCGCCCACCCGTCGACCCCGCCCGGCGTCAGCCGAGCCAGCCGGGGCGGACCAGACCCGACTCGTAGGCGAGGACGACGAGTTGGGCGCGGTCACGGGCGCCCAGTTTCACCATGGCGCGGCTGACGTGGGTCTTCGCGGTGAGGGGGCTGACGACCAGCCTGCGGGCGATCTCCTCGTTCGACAGGCCAATGCCCACCAAGGCCATCACCTCCCGCTCCCGCTCGGTCAGGGCGCCGAGCGCGGCCGTCGCCGCCGGGGCCTTGGAGCGGGCCGCGAACTCCTCGATGAGGCGGCGGGTGACCCCCGGCGAGAGCAGCGCGTCGCCGTGGACGACCGCCCGCACGGCCCTCAGCAGCTCCTCCGGCTCGGTGTCCTTGACCAGGAAGCCGGAGGCACCGGCCCGGAGCGCCTCGAAGACGTACTCGTCGAGCTCGAAGGTGGTCAGCATGACGACCCGCACCTCGGCGAGGTCCGGGTCGTCGGTGATGCGCCGGGTCGCCTCCAGGCCGTCGAGCCGGGGCATCCGGATGTCCATGAGCACGACGTCGGGGCGCAGGGCGCGGACCCGCTCGACCGCCTCGTCGCCGTCGGCGGCCTCGCCGGCCACCTCGATGTCGGCCTGGGCGTCGAGCAGCGCGCGGAACCCCGCCCGTACCAGCGACTGGTCGTCGGCGAGCAGCACACGGATCACGAGGTTCGTCCCTCCGGGCGGAGCGGGAGTACGGCGTGGACGCGGAAACCGCCGTCCGGGCGGGCACCCGCCTCGATCGTGCCACCGAGCGCGCCGGCCCGCTCCCGCATCCCGGCGAGTCCGTTGCCGCTGCCGCCGGCCTCGGTGCCGGTGGCGGGGCCGTCGTCGTCGACGGTCAGCTCCAGGCGTCCGGTGCCGCGCCCGATCCGCACCCGGGCGGTGCGCGAGCCGGAGTGGCGCACCACGTTGGTGAGCGCCTCCTGCACGATCCGGAAGGCGGCGAGGTCCGTGCCGGGCGGCAGCGCGGCCTCGGGGCCGCTCGTCACGACGGTGACCGCGAGGCCCGCGGCGGCGGCCTGCTCGACGAGCTCGGGAAGCCGGCCGAGTCCGGGGGCGGGGGCGCGCGGGGCGTCGCCGGGGGTACGGAGGGTGTCGAGGACCTGCCGGACCTCGCCGAGCGCCTCCTTGCTGGCCGCCTTGATGGTGGTCAGCGCACTCCTGGCCTGCTCCGGGTCGGAGTCGAGGAGGGCGAGCCCGACGCCCGCCTGCACGTTGATCACGGAGATCGAGTGCGCGAGCACGTCGTGGAGTTCGCGGGCGATCCGGAGCCGCTCCTCGTCGGCGCGGCGCCGCTCGGCCGCGGCCCGTTCCGCCCGCTGCTGCGCCCACTGCTCGCGCCGCACCCGGACGGCCTCGGAGGCGGCGAGCACGGCGACGGCGAACGCGGCGGCCGGCAGCTCCTGCCCCCAGGGGGCCGGCCCGTCGCCCGGCGGGGGCAGCCATCGGTAGAACCAGTGCGAGAGCAGCAGATGCCCGGCCCAGAGCAGGCCGATGGCCCACCAGGCGGCTCGCCGGTGGCCGTGGACGACGGCCGCGAAGCAGGCGACGGCGACCATGACGAAGACCGGGCCGTACGGGTATCCGGCCGCGAGGTAGCCGAGGGTGACGGCCGCGACGGCGAACACCGCCGGCACGGGCCGACGGTGACGGAACAGCAGGGGGACGGCCCCGGCCAGGAGCAGCACCCGGCCGACCGCGTCGAGGGCCTCCCGGTCCGGCTGGTTCCGGGCGGCGAAGCCCGTTCCCGCCATGACGAGGACGGCGATCAGCAGCGTCGACCGCCAGGGCAGTCCGCCGCCCCGCCCCCATCGCTCCCAGGGGCCGCGCGGCCGCTCCTCGTGCATACCGGCGTCCATACCGGTCACGCTAACCGCGCGGGCCCCGGCCGCACGTCAGCCCGGCGGGGTGGTCGCGCCTACTCCCCCGGGAGTACGAGGGCGGGGTCGTCGCGTCAGGAGCGCGGGAGCAGGCCCACGTCCTGGCCCAGCCGACGGGCGGCCGCCGCGAAGAAGGCGTCCCGGTCCTCGACGACGCGGTGGAACTGGCCGAAGACCTCGAAGGAGACGAGGCCGAAGAGCTGCGACCAGGCGGCGACGAGCGAGATGGCGAGGGCCGGCGGGAGGTCAGGGGCGAAGTCGGCGCTCATCCGGACGGCCTCGGGGCGCAGCTCCTCCGGCAGCGGCGGGAGCGCGACGCCCTCGCCGGTGTGGGCACGGCGGGCGATGTCGATGAGGACGAGGCCCACGCGGGAGGCGGGGACGACCGTGTCCTGGGGGGCGGTGTAGCCGGGGACCGGGGAGCCGTAGATGAGGGCGTACTCGTGGGGGTGGGCGAGGGCCCAGGCGCGGACGGCGCGACAGACGGCGGTCCAGCGGTCCAGGGGGCGCTGTGCCGCGGTGTCGGCCGCGGCCTGTTCGGCGGTGGCGCCGACGGCGTCGTAGGCGTCGACGATGAGTGCCGTGAGCAGGTCGTCGCGGCTGGGGAAGTAGCGGTAGAGCGCCGAGGAGACCATGCCCAGCTCGCGGGCGACGGCCCGCAGGGACAGCTTGGCGGCGCCTTCGGCGGCGAGCTGGGTGCGGGCCTCGTCCTTGATGGCGGCGGTGATCTCGATGCGGGCGCGGGCGCGGGCTCCTCGAACGGTCGTCATGGAGAGCAGTGTGCCACTTTCGGAGCACGGGAACGAAACGAGAGCACCGCTCTTGCTTGCGAGCGGCAAACCGTGCACACTGATCTCAAGAGAGAGCAGTGCTCACACTTTGCAGCCGCAGGAGGCCCCCGTGTCCGCTCAGCCCACCCCGTCCACCCCGTCCACCCCGTCTGCCCAGCCCGCTCAGTCTGCCCAGCCCGCTCAGTCCGCCGAGCCCGCTCAGCCCGCCGGCTCGGCCCCCGCCGCCCACGTCATGAAGCCCGGCTGGTTCACGGTGAACGTCCTCAACCGCGCGGTCGCCTGGATGACCCGCCGCGGCATCAGCGTCTGGGGCTCCCGCGTGCTCGCGGTCCGCGGCCGCAAGAGCGGCGAATGGCGCCGCACCCCCGTCAACCTCCTGACGGTGGACGGCGCCCAGTACCTCGTCGCCCCCCGCGGCCACGTCCAGTGGACCCACAACATGCGGGCCGCCGGCGGCGGGCAGCTGCACCTCGGCAAGCACGTGCAGGAGTTCACCGCCGTCGAGGTCGCCGACGACGACAAGCCCGTCCTGCTCCGCGCCTACCTCAAGCGCTGGAAGGCCGAGGTCGGCGTCTTCTTCGACGGGACCGGCCCCGACTCCTCCGCCGAGGAGCTGCGGGCCATCGCGCCGAAGCACCCGGTCTTCCGCATCACGACGACGGGCCCCGCCACCCCGGCGGCGTGAAGCTGCCGGGGCGGCGGAGCCCGTATCGGACGGACCGGGCGTCAGGCCCCTTCCGGGACCTCCGGGGACTTCGTCTCCTCCGGCTCGGACGCCGAGGCCTCCCGCCCCCCGACGCCCCGCCCCGCGGGGCCGACACCGGACGTGGTGTCCATGCGCTTGTCGAGGAGTTCGAGAGCCCGCCTGGCCATGCCGTTCGAGCGGACCATGCCGCCGAGCGTGGCCGCGCCCCGGGTGATGTCCGCGAAGGCGTTCCAGGCCGGCCGCACTCCCGTTATCACCGCGTGCAGCAGACCCGGCCGCCGCTCGAAGACGGCGAGCATCCGCCGCCCGACCGCCATCTCGACGCCGAGCCCCGCCTTGATCGCGAAGGCGTAGTTCAGGGCCTGGCGCCGCGCGTCGACCGCGTCGTTCGACTCGGCGACCCGCACCGCCCACTCGCCGGCGAGACGGCCCGAGCGCAGCGCGTACGAGATGCCCTCGCGCGTCCACGGCTCCAGGAGACCGGCCGCGTCACCACAGACGAGGACCCGGCCGCGGGAGAGCGGCGAGTCGTCGGTGCGACAGCGCGTCAGATGGCCGGAGGAGACGGTGGGCTCGAAGCCGGCCAGGCCGAGCCGGGCCACGAAGTCCTCCATGTACCGCTTGGTGGCGGCGCCCTCACCGCGCGCCGAGATGACGCCGACGGTCAGCGTGTCGCCCTTGGGGAACACCCAGCCGTAACTGCCGGGCAGCGGGCCCCAGTCGATGAGGACCCGCCCCTTCCAGTCCTCCGCCACGGACGGCGGTACGGGGATCTCCGCCTCCAGGCCCAGGTCGACCTGGCCGAGCTTCACCCCCACATGGGCGCCTATCCGGCTGGCGCTGCCGTCCGCACCCACGACCGCGCGCGCGAGCACGGTCTCGCCGTCGGCGAGGACAACGGCGACCGTCCGCCGGTCCGGCACCGCCGGGCCGTGCTGCTCCACCCGGGACACCGTGGCGCCGGTCCGCAGCTCGGCGCCGGCCTTCTGCGCGTGCTCGACGAGCTGCGCGTCGAACTCCGGGCGGTTGATGAGCCCGAAGAGCATCCGGCGCGAGCGGCGGGTGCGGGCGAAGCGTCCCTCCAGGGAGAAGGTGACGGCGTGGACGCGGTCCTGGAGGGGCAGTTCGAAGCCCGGCGGGAGCGAGTCGCGCGAGGGGCCGATGATGCCGCCGCCGCAGGTCTTGTACCGGGGCAGCTCCGACTTCTCCAGGAGCAGCACCCGGCGGCCGGCGACCGCCGCCGCGTAGGCGGCCGAGGCGCCCGCCGGTCCCGCGCCGACGACCACGACGTCCCAGACGTCCGCCGACTCCTCGGCCCCGGGGGCCGAAACCTCCTCGTCCGACACCGCGTCCGCGTTCCCCGCGCCGCTCCCGGTGGCCTCAGGAGCCGTGTCTCCGGGCTCGGTGGGCTCCGGACCGGCGTTCTCTGCGTGCTCGCTGCTCACGTGTGCTTCTGCTCCTGATCCGACCGGTGGTCTGCTCCTGACGCATCCTACGGCGCGGTAGCCAGGTGCCCGCCCGTAGGATCGACGGTGCGTTCGGCGTACCACGACATACGGCGAACGTCCTCCTCACGTCGTAACGTCGCACCCATCAGGAGCGTGCCCATGACCTCGAATCCGATCGCCGAGACCGTCCGGTCCCTGATGCCCCGGGCCAAGGCCGAGCTCACGGAGCTGGTGGCCTTCGAGTCGGTGGCGGACGAGGCCGTGGCGCCCCGCAGCGAGTGCGAGGCGGCCGCGAACTGGGTCGCGGACGCCCTGCGCGCCGAGGACTTCCAGGACGTGGCGCTGCTCGACACCCCGGACGGCTCGCAGTCCGTGTACGGCGTGCTGCCCGGCCCGGCCGGCGCGCCGACCGTCCTCCTGTACGCGCACTACGACGTGCAGCCGAAGCTGGACGAGTCCGTCTGGCTCTCGCCGCCGTTCGAGCTGACCGAGCGGGACGGCCGCTGGTTCGGGCGCGGCACCGCCGACTGCAAGGGCGGCTTCATCATGCACCTGCTCGCGCTGCGCGCCCTCAAGGCGAACGGCGGCGTGCCCGTGACGGTCAAGGTCATCGTCGAGGGCTCGGAGGAGCAGGGCACCGGCGGTCTGGAGCGGTACGCGGAGCAGCACCCCGAGCTGCTCACCGCCGACGCCATCGTGATCGGCGACGCCGGCAACTTCCGCGTCGGGCTGCCGACCGTGACGGCGACCCTGCGCGGCATGACGATGATCCGGGTCACCATCGACACCCTGGAGGGCAATCTGCACTCCGGTCAGTTCGGTGGCGCCGCGCCCGACGCGCTGGCCGCGCTGATCCGCGTCCTGGACTCGCTGCGGGGCCCGGACGGCTCCACCGTCATCGACGGGCTCGCGGGCGACCAGGTGTGGGAGGGCCTCCAGTACCCGGAGGAGGACTTCCGCCAGGACGCCAAGGTCCTCGCGGGCGTGTCCCTGCCGGGTGCCGGCACGGTCGCCGACCGGATCTGGGCGCGGCCCGCCGTCACGGTCATCGGCATCGACTGCCACCCGGTGGCCGGCGCGACCCCGTCGGTGCCGAAGTCGGCCCGCGCGCAGATCAGCCTGCGGGTGCCGCCGGGCGAGGACGCGGCCGAGGTGACCAAGCTGCTCTTCGCGCACATCGAGAAGCACACGCCGTGGGACGCCCGGGTGTCCCTGGAGCAGGTCGGTCAGGGCCAGCCGTTCCAGGCGGACACGTCCAGCCCGGCGTACGCGTCGATGGCCGAGGCGATGCGGATCGCGTACCCCGGCGAGGAGATGCAGACGGCGGGCATGGGCGGCTCGATCCCGCTGTGCAACACGCTGGCCTCGCTGTACCCGGAGTCGGAGATCCTGCTGATCGGCCTGAGCGAGCCGGAGGCGCAAATCCACGCGCCGAACGAGTCCGTCTCGCCGGAGGAGCTGGAGCGGCTCTCGGTGGCGGAGGCGCACTTCCTCGTCAACTACGCCCGTTCGAAGCAGGCCTGACGGCAGCTCGACGCGCGTGACGGCAGCTCGACGCGCGTGACGGCAGCTCGACACGTCCGACGGCAGCTCGACGCGCGTGACGGCAGCTCGGTCCGGCGCTCGGTTCAGCGTTCGGCGAAGCTCGCCGAGAGCGTAGAAGCGCACGGCGGACCTGCGCGGATGCGTAGGTTCGCCGTATGGCATCCATCGAACTCGGCAGGATCACCCCGCGGTTGCACCTCCTCGACTACTCCATCGGCCAGGCGTACCTGTGGCGGGACGAGGAGGAGCTGACCCTGATCGACGCCGGCTGGGCCGGGACGGCGGACGCCACGGAGGCGGCGATACGGTCGGCCGGTCTGGATCCGGCGCGGCTGCGCCGGATCGTGCTGACCCACTGCCACCGGGACCACGTGGGCTCGGCCCAGGAGCTGGCGGACCGGCACGGGGCGGAGATCCTCGCGCACCGGCTCGACGCACCGGTGATCCGGGGCGAGGCCCCCGTCCCGGACCCGGACCTCCTGGACTGGGAGCGTCCGATCTTCGCGCACGGCCTGACCTCGCCGGAGGCGCCGCCGACCCGGGTCGACCGGGAGCTCGAGGGCGGCGAGGAGCTGGGCTTCGGCGACGGCGCCGTGGTGGTGCACGCCCCCGGCCACACCCCGGGCTCGATCGCCGTCCATCTGCCGCGCCACGGCGTGCTGTTCACCGGGGACACGGTGGCCTCGGTGCCGGACGTGATGTTCGGCGTGATGCACGTCGACCGCGCCCTCGCCCTCGACTCGATGCGGGCCCTCGCGAAGCTCGCCCCCTCGGTGCTGTGCTGCGGGCACGGGGCGCCGGTGACCACGGACACGGCGGACCGGCTGGCGGCGGCGGTCGTGGCGGCGGAGGCTCCGTAGGGAGGAGGTCAGCCCACCGGTACGCCCGCCTCCAGGTTGAGGACCGTGCCCCGTTCGCGGGCGCGCAGGGCCCAGCGGAGGCGCCGGTAGCGGACGGGGGGCAGCAGTTCTTCGGCCTCCTCCTCGGTGACGAACCGCCAGCCGCGCAGTTCCGCTCCGGGAAGGTGGAGGCGTGCGGTGTCGGCGGTACGGAGGGTGCCGCCGTCGAAGAGGAGGCGGAGCCCGCCGTAGCCGGGAGGCTGGGGGCGTTCCCAGTCGACGAGCAGCAGCCGGGGGACGGCGTCGAGTTCGAGGCCGATCTCCTCGGCGACCTCGCGCATCCCGGCCCGGGCGGGCGCCTCGCCGGGTTCGACGACTCCGCCGGGGAACTCCCAGCCGGGCTTGTAGGTGGGGTCGACCAGGAGGAAGCGGTCCTGCTCGTCGAAGAGCAGGACGCCCGCGGCCAGCGTCTCGCCGGTCGGCTCGGGCGTCTGGACGATGCCGCAGGGGGCGGCCTCCCCCGCCTGGACCGCGTCGGCGACGGCCCGGGCGGCCTCGGCGGCGGTCAGCGCCGAGGTGTCGAGCGTGTACGCGTCGGCCGCGAGCCAGCCGAGGGCGGCGCGGTACGGCGGCAGGTGCTGGTGGCACCATTCCCGGACGCGCGCGTCGGCCTCCGGGTCGCCGCTCTCCGCCCGGCCCTCGATCCGCTCGCGCAGGATCGTTTCCTCCGGGGCGAGCAGCACATGGCGCACCTCGATGCGGCGGGCGGCGAGCCCGCCGAATATCTCGTCCCTGTACTCCTGGCGGAGCAGGGTCATCGGGACGACGAGGACGCCGCCGACCTCGGCGAGCAGGGCCGCCGCGGTGTCGACGACCAGACGGCGCCAGATCGACAGGTCCTGGTAGTCCTCGACCTCGGCGAGCCGCTTGGCCGGGAGGAGCCGGCGCAGTCCCCCGCCGGTGAGCTCGGGGTCGTACAGGGTGCTGTTCGGGATCAGATCGACCAGCTCGCGCGCGGTGCTGGACTTTCCCGCACCGAACGTACCGTTGATCCAGACGATCACGTTTCCCCCTCTTCGATAGCCCCCAGTGGCTTGCCCGCAACACCCTGCCACGGAAACCACGTACACATGTCCCGGCATGTGCCGGTCGCCCCCGGGCCGCCGCCGTCGGACGCGGGGCTGCACCGGGCCGGGGAACGTCCTCCCTCCGCCAAGGCGCGGGTGCCCCGCGTGCGGCTCCCGCGCGGGCGAGTCCTTCGGACCTCGGCTCACGCGCGTGGGGCCCGCGGCCCGCGGTCCCTCAGCTCGTGGCGGCGCCCCGCGCGGGCATCGCCGCCGCCGCCGCTCCGAGGAGGCCCGCGTCGGTGCCCGTGACGGCGGGCACGACTGTCAGGTCCCGGACGAACGAGAGCGTGGCGTAGTCGCGGAGGCTGCGCCGGAGCGGAGCGAAGAGGACCTCGCCGGCGCCCGCCACCCCGCCGCCGACGACCGCGATGTCGATCTCG
Organism: Streptomyces sp. NPDC096079; assembly: GCF_040303145.1. NCBI lineage: Bacteria > Bacillati > Actinomycetota > Actinomycetes > Kitasatosporales > Streptomycetaceae > Streptomyces > Streptomyces sp. NPDC096079. The sequence continues at coordinate 77,816 of NZ_JBEOST010000017.1, read as the reverse complement.
ACGAGCGTGGCGGTGGCGGCGATGCCCGCCGCGAGCGCCTGGGCCGCGCGCGCGAAGGAGGCGAGGGCGATCGGGTCCCCGGCGTGCGCGGCGGCGGCCACGGCGGCGGCGGAGACGTCGCCGTCGGGCCCCGGCCGCCAGCCGTTCTCCAGGGCCCGGCGGGCGAGGTGCGGTCCGCTGGCGATGCGCTCGACGCAGCCGCGCCCGCCGCAGGCACAGGGCTCGCCGTCGAGGTCCACCGGGATGTGGCCGATGTGACCGGCGTTGCCGGTGGGGCCCGGGTGGATCCGGCCGCCGAGGACGAGGCCGCCGCCGACGCCCGTGGAGACCACGAGGCACAGGGCGTCGTCGTGCCCCCTGGCCGCCCCCAGCCAGTGTTCGGCGGCGGTCATGGCGACACCGTCGCCGACGAGGGTGACCGGCCGTCCCTCCGTGGCCCGGCGGACCCGCTCGACGAGGGGGTAGTCGCGCCAGCCCGGCACGTTCACCGGGCTCACCGTCCCCCGGGAGGCGTCCACCGGGCCGGCGCTGCCGATGCCGACGGCCCCGGCGGACTCCCACAGCGGGGAGGCCGCCAGCTCGGCGAGCACCGCCTCGACCGCGCCCATGACCGTGTCGCCGTCCTCACGCGCGGGCGTGGGCCGCTGGGAGCGGACGCGGACGCGTCCCTCGCCGTCGACCAGGGCGCCGGCGATCTTGGTGCCCCCGATGTCGAGGGCGGCGACGAGGCCCGTGGCGGGGTCGGTGTGCATGGGCGCGGGGTCTCCAGTCGGCGGCCGGGGGGCGGGATGTCGTTCCGTACAGTCTTACCCCGCCTGACAACGTTGTCCAGGCTCTATGCTCGAACCGAGATCGACTCGACACCCCTCGTCCCCACCCATTCGACCGCTTCGGAGGAACCGCACACCGTGGCCGACATCGCCCGCCGCTCCGAACTCCGCTACGGCAATCGGCCCACGATGAAGGACGTCGCCGCACGGGCCGGCGTCGGCCTCAAGACGGTGTCCCGGGTCGTCAACGGCGAACCGGGCGTCACCCCCGACACCGAGCGCCGGGTGCGGGAGGCCATCGACGCCCTCGGCTTCCGCCGCAACGACAGCGCGCGCGTGCTGCGCAAGGGCAGGACGGCGACGGTCGGCCTGGTCCTGGAGGATCTCGCCGACCCCTTCTACGGACCGCTCAGCCGGGCCGTGGAGGAGGTCGCGCGGGCGCACGGGGCCCTGCTGTTCAACGGTTCGAGCGCCGAGGACCCGGACCGGGAGCAGGAGTTGGCGCTCGCGCTCTGCGCCCGGCGGGTCGACGGTCTCATCGTCATCCCCGCCGGGGACGACCACCGGTACCTGGAGCCCGAGATGAGGGCGGGGGTCGCCACGGTCTTCGTCGACCGGCCCGCCGGGAGGATCGACGCCGACGCGGTGCTCTCCGACAGCTTCGGCGGGGCGCGCGGGGGCGTGGCCCATCTCATCGCGCACGGCCACCGCCGCATCGGCTTCATCGGCGACCGCCCCCGCATCCACACCGCGGCCGAGCGGCTGCGCGGCTACCGCGCGGCCATGGAGGACGCGGACCTCCCCGTCCGGGACGACTGGGTCTCCGTCGGCCCGACCGATCCGGAGCGGGTGAGCGCGGCGGTACGGGAGATGCTGGCGGCGCCCGAGCCCGTGACGGCCCTGTTCTCGGGGAACAACCGGGTCACCGTGACCGTGGTCCGGGCCCTCGCCCGGCACGCGCGGCCGGTCGCCGTGGTCGGCTTCGACGACATCGAACTGGCCGATCTGCTCGGCGTCACGGTCGTCGCCCAGGACGCCGCCGCGCTCGGCCGGACGGCGGCGGAGCGTCTCTTCCGGCGCCTCGACGGGGCCGAGGGCGCCCCGGAGCGGGTGGTGCTCGGGACGAGGCTGCTCGCCCGGGGATCGGGCGAGATCGCGCCGCCGGCCGTCTGAGGCCCTCGCTCAGCAGATCCGCAGGCCCTCCACGGGGCCGCCGCCCGCCCCGCCCGACAGGTGGAGCACGCTGAGGTAGACGTTGGTGTTGCCGCTGTCGTCGTCGGTGCGGGCGAACCAGCGGCTGGTGCTTCCGCCGTACGTCTCGGTCCGGTCCAGGTCGACCTGGCAGAAGAAGGAGTGCGGTCCGGCGCCGACCGTGCCCATCTCGCCGCCGTCGTACCGCGTGGTCGTGGCGCTCCGCACGACCTGGCAGGTCGCGGAGGAGCCGGACGCGGTGCAGCCGGCGGCCGGCGGCGGGGCCTCGGTGGTGGGCGCGGTCGTCGCGCCGCCCCCGCCTCCGGAGGCGTCGCCGGTCGTGCTCGCGCCCCCGGCCGTGGCGGTCCCTCCGCCCTGTCGGCCCGGAGCCGTGGTGGCGCCCGCGCCGCCCGCCCCCGACGCCGCGCCCTGGCCCGTACCGCCGGCGGCCGGGCCGCCCGCGGTCGCGTCCGGATCCGAGCCGTCCGAGCCGGGGCCCTCGGTGGCCGGTGCTCCGCCGGCCGCCGCCCCCGGCTCCCGGCCTGAGCGGGTGGCACCGGCGGCGGGGGTGGCGGTGCCGCTCGCCCGCCCGCCGGAGGCGGTGCCGTTCCCCGGGTCCAGGACGCGGCCGGAGCCGCTCCCGGAGTCGCCGTCCCCGTCGCCGTCCTGGACGGTCCGGCCGGTGGCCCGCGAGCTGTCGTCGCGGTCCACGAGGACGTACGTGACGCCGCCGCCGGCCAGCAGGACGGCGGCCACGGCGGCGGCGACCAGCGCGTTCCTCCGGCGCGGCGCCGTCTCGGCACGCCGGGCCGCCCGGCTCCCCGCGCGGGGGCCGGGCGCCGTGTCGGGCCCCACGGGCGGCACCGGGACGGCGGGCCCGAAGGCCCCGGCGGGAGGAGCGGCGCCGGTCAGCGGCGCCGGGCCTCCGGCCTCCGGACTTCCGGGCTCCGGGCTTCCGGGCCCCGGGCTTCCGGGCCCCGGGGCGGAGGCGTACGGGCTTCCGGCGTACGGGCCTCCGGCCGCCGGACTTCCGGCCTCCGGGGCGGAGGCGTACGGGTTCCGCTCCGGGGAACCGGCGTGGGGGTGGATGCCCGCCGGCGGCCCGTACGGGTGCGCACCCGCCGGACCCGCGTAGGGGTTCACGTCCGGCGCACCCGCGTACGGGGAAGGCTCCGCGGCGGCCGGGGCAGGGCTGGTAGGGCCCGCGGGCGCAGCCGGGTCCGGGCCCATGGGGCCGGGGTGCGGGTCCGGGGCCGCGGGACCCGCGTGCGGGTCCCGCGCGGGCGTTCCCGGTGCGGGCGCCCCCGGGGCGGTCCCGGCTCCGCCCGTCGCCGGCTCCGGCGCGGCGTCCGGTTCCCGGGCCGACCGCCCCACCGCGCCGAGCATGCGTGCCGCCTCGCGGGCGGTGGGGCGCGACGCGGGGTCCTTGTCGAGGAGGCGGAGCAGGACGGGGGCGAGGGGTCCGGCGCGGCGGGGCTCCGGGAGGGGTTCGGTGACGATGGCGGCGAGGGTCGACCAGGTCGAGGTGCGGCGGAACGGCGAGGCGCCCTCGACCGCCGCGTACAGGGTCGCGCCGAGGGCCCAGACGTCGGACGCGGGGCCCGGGTCCTGGCCGCGGGCGCGCTCGGGGGCGAGGAAGTCGAGGGAACCGACGATCTCGCCGCTGCGCGTGAGGTGGGTCGCGGAGCCGTCGCCGGGGTCCTCCATGGTGGCGATGCCGAAGTCGGTGAGGACGATGCGGCCCGAGGCGTCGAGCAGGATGTTGCCGGGCTTCACGTCCCGGTGGAGGACGCCCACGTCGTGCGCGGCGGCCAGCGCCTCCAGGACGTGGGCGCCGATGCGGGCGGCCTCGGCGGGCTCGATGGTGCCGCGCTCGCCGAGGACGTCGTCGAGGGAGGGCCCGTCGACGAGCTCCATGACGATCACGGGCCGGCCCTCGTGCTCGGTGACGTCGTGGACGGCCACGACTCCGGGGTGGCGGACCCGGGCGGCGGCGCGGGCCTCGCGGGTCATCCGCAGGCGCAGGTCCGCCAGTTCGGGCGCGGCCGCGTCCGAGAACGTACGGAGTTCCTTGACGGCCACCTCGCGGCCGAGGACCTCGTCGACGGCCCGCCAGACGACGCCCATGCCTCCGCGGCCGAGCCGGCGCACGATTCTGTAGCGGCCCGCGAGCCGCCCGTTCTCCCCCGATGACACCGCTGTTCCGTCCCCCGGTCGATCATGTGAATGAACTCGACCAGGGTACGGGGCAGTTGGCGGGAAAGTGACCGTTTAGCGATCAGTGGTGACCGTGAGGTCGCCTCGGCGCGGGGCGGCGAAGCGGTCGAGGTCGGCGCGGGTCATGCCGGTGAGGGCGTCGACCTCGGCGGTGTCGAGCGCGCCGCACTGGAGGCCGCGCAGCAGGTAGGAGGCGAGTGCCTTGGCGGTGGCGGGCTCGTCCATGACGTCGCCGCCGGCGTGGTTGGCGTAGGCGGAGAGGCGCTTGGCCGCGGTCTCGAAGCCCTCGCGGTAGAAGGCGAAGACGGCGGCGTATCGGGTGGGGATGTGGCCGGGGTGCATGTCCCAGCCCTGGTAATAGGCGCGGGCGAGGGCGCGGCGGGTGAGGCCGTAGTGCAGGCGCCAGGCCTCGTGGACGTGCTCGGTGGAGCCGACGGGCAGGACGTTGGTGGAGCCGTCGGAGACGCGGACGCCGGTGCCGGCGGCGGCGACCTGCATGATCGCCTTGGCGTGGTCGGCGGCCGGGTGGTCGCTGGCCTGGTAGGCGGCGGAGACGCCGAGGCAGGCGCTGTAGTCGAAGGTGCCGTAGTGCAGTCCGGTGGCGCGGCCCTCGGCGGCGCCGATCATGCGGGCGACGGCGGCGGTGCCGTCGGCGGCGAGGATGGACTGGCTGGTCTCGATCTGGATCTCGAAGCCGAGGCGGCCGGCGTCGAGGCCGTGGGCCTTCTCGAACGCCTCCAGGAGCCGGACGAAGGCGGAGACCTGCTCGGGGTAGGTGACCTTGGGGAGGGTGAGGACGAGGCCGTCGGGGAGGCCGCCGTTCTCCAGGAGGCCGGTGAGGAAGACGTCGGTGGTGCGGATGCCGCGGTCGCGGACGGCGGCCTCCATGCACTTCATCCGGATGCCCATGTACGGGGCGGCGGTGCCCCCCGCGTACGCCTCGGTGATCAGGCGGGCGGCGCGGGCGGCGTCCTGGTCCTCGTCCTGGCCCGCGTAGCCGTCCTCGAAGTCGACGCGGAGGTCCTCGATGGGCTCGCGCTCCAGCTTGGCCCGTACGCGGCCGTAGACGTCCTCGGCGAGGTCGTCGGAGAGACCGAGGACGGCGGCGAAGGAGCCGGCGTCGGGGGCGTGCTCGTCGAGGGCGGCGAGGGCCTGGTCACCCCAGGAGCGGATGGTTCCGGCGTCGAAGAGGTTGCCCGGGACGTACACGGTGTGGACGGGCTGGCGGGTGCCGGGGTCTCCCGGGTAGCGCCGGTCGAGCTCGGCGTCCACCGTCGCGAGCGAGGCGCTGATGCCCTCGCTGACCGCGCCCGCGAGGCTCGTCGACACCTTCTCCTGCTGACCCATCCTGCATCCTCCTGTTTTCCGCTGCACGGAATCAACAATCCGTATAGCGAAGTTAATAGGCGCCGGGACCTGCGTCAATGGTTGTCCGAAACGGCCGGGGGCCGCACGGCGACAGATCGCCGTGCGGCCCCCGGGACCGACAGAACCGCAGGTCATCAGCCCTTGCGGGTCTTGACCTCTTCGGTGAGCTGCGGGACGACGTCGAAGAGGTCGCCGACGACGCCGTAGTCGACGAGGTCGAAGATGGGCGCCTCGGCGTCCTTGTTGATCGCGACGATGGTCTTCGAGGTCTGCATGCCCGCGCGGTGCTGGATCGCGCCGGAGATGCCGGAGGCAATGTACAGCTGCGGCGAGACCGACTTGCCGGTCTGGCCGACCTGGTTGGAGTGCGGGTACCAGCCGGCGTCGACGGCGGCGCGCGAGGCGCCGACGGCGGCACCGAGCGAGTCGGCGAGCGCCTCGATGATCGCGAAGTTCTCGGCGCCGTTGACGCCGCGGCCGCCGGAGACCACGATCGCGGCCTCGGTCAGCTCCGGGCGGCCGGTCGACTCGCGCGGCGTGCGGGCGGTCACCTTGGTGCCGGTGGCCAGCTCGCCGAAGGAGACCGCGAGGGCCTCGACGGCACCGGCGGCCGGGGCGGCCTCGACGGGGGCCGAGTTCGGCTTGACCGTGATGACCGGGGTGCCCTTGGAGACACGGGACTTGGTGGTGAAGGAGGCGGCGAACGCGGACTGCGTCGCGACCGGGCCCTCGTCACCGGCCTCCAGGTCCACGGCGTCCGTGATGATGCCGGAGCCGATGCGGACCGCGAGGCGGGCGGCGATCTCCTTGCCCTCGGCGGAGGACGGGACGAGCACGGCGGCCGGGGAGACCGCGGCGACGGCGGCCTGGAGCGCGTCGACCTTGGGGACGACGAGGTACTCGGCGAACTCGGGGGCGTCGGCGGTGAGGACCTTCACCGCGCCGTGCTCGGCGAGCGCGGCGGCGGTGTCGGCGGCGCCGTTGCCGAGGGCGACGGCGACCGGGTCGCCGAGGCGGCGGGCGAGGGTCAGCAGCTCCAGGGTGGGCTTGCGGACGGCTCCGTCGACGTGGTCGACGTAGACGAGGATGTCAGCCATGGGACTTCAATCTCCTGCGAACGGAAGGGGCGGTCTGGTGGGCTCTCGGGAGCCTTAGGCGCTGTGCCGGCCCGGGGGCGACCCCGGACCCGCGGCGCCTAGATGAACTTCTGGCTCGCGAGGAACTCGGCCAGCTGCTTGCCGCCCTCGCCCTCGTCCTTGACGATCGTGCCCGCGGTGCGCGCCGGACGCTCGGCGGCGGAGTCGACCGCCGTCCAGGCACCCTCCAGGCCGACCTCGTCGGCCTCGATCTCCAGGTCCTCCAGGTCCAGGGACTCGACCGGCTTCTTCTTGGCGGCCATGATGCCCTTGAAGGACGGGTAGCGGGCCTCGCCCGACTGGTCCGTCACGGAGACGACGGCCGGAAGCGAGGCCTGGAGCTGCTCGGAGGCGGTGTCGCCGTCGCGGCGGCCGGTCACGACACCGTCCTCGATCTTGACCTCGGAGAGCAGGGTGACCTGCGGGACGCCCAGGCGCTCGGCCAGGATCGCCGGGAGGACGCCCATGGTGCCGTCGGTGGAGGCCATGCCGGCGATGACGACGTCGTAGCCGACCTTCTCGATCGCCTTGGCGAGCACCAGCGAGGTGCCCATGACGTCGGTGCCGTGCAGGTCGTCGTCCTCGACGTGGACGGCCTTGTCGGCGCCCATGGACAGCGCCTTGCGCAGCGCGTCCTTGGCGTCCTCGGGGCCGACCGTGAGCACGGTGACCTCGGCGTCGTCGGCCTCGTCGGCGATCTGCAGCGCCTGCTCGACCGCGTACTCGTCGAGCTCCGACAGCAGGCCGTCGACGTCGTCGCGGTCGACGGTCAGGTCATCGGCGAAGTGCCGGTCGCCGGTGGCGTCGGGCACGTACTTCACACAGACAACGATCCTCAAGCTCACGCCGGCTCTCCTACTGCATCGGTCATAACTGGGCTGCCTTGTTGCTCGCAGCATAGGCGCCTGAAGGGCGGGTTTCCGGTCGGGGCGCCTGACGCCCCGACCGGAATATTACTCGTCAGTACACCCAGTTCGTTACCACTGAGCAAGCGCTCAGGCATGTGACCTTGCCAACGCGCGGAGAGCGGCGCGCGCGGGAACCCTCAGTCGCGCAGGGCGTTGAAGCTCCCGTGGTGGTAGAGGAGCGGCCGGCCCGCCCCGTCCGGGTCCCCGGCGACGGCCTGCGCGATGACGATCCGGTGGTCCCCGGCGGGCACCCGGGCGACCACGCGGCAGACCAGCCAGGCGAGGACCCCGTCGAGCACGGGCACGCCCTCGGGGCCGACGCTCCAGCGCGTGCCCTCGCCGAAGCGGTCGGCGCCGCTGCGCGCGAAGGTGGCCGCGAGGTCCTGCTGGTGCTCCCCGAGTATGTGCACGCCGATGAACTCGGTCTCGGAGACCACGGGCCAGCTGGAGGAGGTCGTGCCCACCCCGAAGGAGACCAGCGGGGGGTCCGCGGCGACGGAGTTGAGCGAGGTGGCGGTGAAGCCGACCGGCCGCTCGCCGTGCGCGGTGATGACCGCGACTCCGGCCGCGTGCCGGCGGAAGACGGAGCGGAGCAGATCGGGAGAGGCCTGCCGGGGTGCGCCGATCGTGGGAACGGCACGGAGCTCGGGCGAAACCGTCATGGAGTTGTCCTTCTGCGAGGGCGTCATGAGAGGGGTCCTGGGGTGGTCAGACACCCGGACAGCGCGCGCTCGCGTTGCGGGCCAGATCCACGTGGGCCCGGCCGTAGAGGAGGAGTTCCATGGGCACTCCGTCAGGGTGACGATCGATGGACGGCGCAGTCAAGTGCGTACCGGAATGTGGGAGAAGTGTCACGACGTCAGACCCGCCCCGGACCCCGCGTCAGACGGCGCGCCCCAGGGCGGCGATGACGTCCGCCCTGCGCGGCTGCCCCGCGGCCCTGCGGACGACGCGGCCCGCGGCGTCGAGGACGAGGACGGTGGGGGTGCGGGCGATGCCGAGCTCGCGCACGAGGTCGAGCCGCTCCTCGGCGTCGATCTCCACGTGCCCCACGCCGGGCACCATCGCGGCCACCTCGGCGAGGGTGCGGCGGGTGGCCCGGCAGGGCTGGCAGAAGGCCGTCGAGAACTGGACGAGGGTGGCCCGCTCCCCCAGTGCGGCGCCCAGCGCCTCCGGCCCCAGGACCTCGGTCATCCCACTCCCCTTCACTCGCCCGTTCCTCCGGTGCAGCACCGGGCGCCGCCGATCGATTCCCGCCACGGCCACCGCGAGTGACGAGAATCTCCCTGTACGAAGCCGCCTGGACTGGTCACGAGGCCCCACATGGGGCACGATCTGCCCAAAGCCGAAAACCTACGGCCGCGTAACTTCGCCGGGAGAACCCGCTCCGGGCACATGAAGAAGAGGTTCCTCTCCGATGGCAGAACTCGTCTATCGGCCGGTCATCGGCGCCGCCCTGACCATGTTCAAGGCGCTCGACCTGAAGATCGACACGCAGGGTTCGGAGCACATCCCGCGGACCGGTGGCGCGGTGCTCGTGAGCAACCACATCAGCTATCTGGACTTCATCTTCACCGGTCTCGCGGCGCTCCCGCAGAAGCGCCTGGTGCGCTTCATGGCGAAGGACTCCGTCTTCAAGCACAAGATCTCCGGACCGCTCATGCGCGGCATGAAGCACATCCCGGTGGACCGCTCCCAGGGCGAGCACGCGTACCGGCACGCCCTGGAGTCGCTGCGGGCCGGCGAGATCATCGGCGTCTTCCCCGAGGCGACCATCTCCCAGTCCTTCACGCTCAAGGGCTTCAAGACGGGCGCCGCGCGCCTGGCGCAGGAGGCGGGCGTCCCGCTGATCCCGATGGCGCTGTGGGGCACCCAGCGGCTCTGGACGAAGGGCCGGCCCCGGAACTTCAAGCGGAGCCACATCCCGGTGACGATCCGCGTCGGCGAGCCCGTGGAGGCCCCGGCCGACCAGTACGCGGGCGCCATCACCCGGCGGCTGCGGGAGCGCGTCCAGGAGCTCCTGGAGGCCGCGCAGCGCGCCTACCCGGTGCGCCCGAAGGACGCGAGCGACACCTGGTGGGTGCCCGCACACCTCGGCGGTACGGCTCCGACGCCGGCCCAGGTCAAGGAAGCCGGCTGACGGAACCGTTCCCGCCCCGCTCGCCCGGTCAGAGCTCCGAGGGGAGCGTCAGGCCGAGGGACGGGCGGTCCGGGGCGGCCTTGAGCGCGCCCAGCACAGCGGGGTGGGGCTCGGCGTACAGCTCGGGATAGTCGACCTCGCCGAGCTCCGGCCGCACGACCCAGGCCGGCCGCTCCTCCCCCAGCGAGAACCGGGCGTCGACGCCCGGCTTGTTCCCCCGCGCGTCCTGGCGGGCCCAGGTCCGCTCGCCGGGCAGCAGGACGGCGACGAGGCCGTGGACGACCGGGTCCGAGCCGTCGTCCTCGGTGAGCCGCTGGTAGCAGAGGGCGGCGGGGATGCCGCGGGCCCGCAGGAGCGCGGCGTAGGCATGGGACTTGGCGTAGCAGATGCCGGTGCGCCGCTCCAGGACGTCGGAGGCGCGCCAGGTGACGTGGAGATCGCCGGAGTCCATGGAGTGCGGGATGGTGTCGCGGACGTACACGTAGGCGGCTTCGGCGTATGAGTATGCATCGGGATGCTCGTCGGCGAGGCGGTCGGAGACCGCCCTGACGAGCGGGTGCTCATGATCGACGACCTCGCCCGCCGCAAGGTAGGCCTCGATGTCGGGGTTCTGCTGGATGAGTTCCATGCGGGACGACCCTATGAAGACGGCCGGACGGAGTCAATAACTTTCCGTCCGGCCGTATATTCATTCATCGTGCCCTAGCGCGCCAGCTCTTCCTTCAGCGCCTGGAGGAAGGCGTCCACGTCGTCCTCCGTGGTGTCGAAGGCGCACATCCAGCGCACATCACCGGCGGCCTCGTCCCAGAAGTAGAAGCGGAACCGTTCCTGCAGGCGCCGGGTCACCTCCTGCGGGAGGCGGGCGAAGACCGCGTTGGCCTGCACCGGGTAGAGGATCTCCACCCCGTCGAGCTCACGCACCCCGGCGGCGAGCCGCTGGGCCATCGCGTTGGCGTGGCGGGCGTTGCGCAGCCACAGGTCCTTCGCGAGGAGGGCCTCCAGCTGCACCGACACGAAGCGCATCTTCGAGGCGAGCTGCATGGACAGCTTGCGCAGGTGCTTCATGTGGCTGACCGCGTCCGGGTTGAGGACGACGACCGCCTCGCCGAAGAGCATGCCGTTCTTCGTCCCGCCGTACGAGATGACGTCCACGCCGACCGCGTTGGTGAACGCGCGCATCGGCACGTCGAGCGAGGCGGCGGCGTTGGCGATGCGGGCCCCGTCGAGGTGCACCTTCATGCCCTTGGCGTGGGCGTGCTCGACGATCGCGCGGATCTCGTCCACCGTGTAGACGGTGCCGAGCTCCGTGTTCTGGGTGATCGAGACGACCTGGGGCATCGCCCGGTGCTCGTCCTCCCAGCCCCAGGCCTGCCGGTCGATCAGCTCGGGGGTGAGCTTGCCGTCCGGCGTGGGGACGGTGAGCAGCTTGAGGCCGCCCATCCGCTCCGGCGCGCCGCCCTCGTCCACGTTGATGTGGGCGGTCTCGGCGCAGATGACGGCGCCCCAGCGGTCGGTGAGCGCCTGGAGGGCCGTCACGTTCGCCCCGGTCCCGTTGAAGACCGGGAACGCCTCGGCGGTGGGGCCGAAGTGGCTGTGCATGATCCGCTGGAGGTGATCGGTGTACTGGTCCTCGCCGTAGGCGACCTGGTGGCCTTCGTTGGCGAGGGCGAGGGCCGCGAGGACCTCGGGGTGGGCGCCGGCGTAGTTGTCGCTGGCGAAGCCCCGGACCGACGGGTCGTGGTGACGACGTGCGTCGGTCCTGGGGCCGAGTGCCGCGGTCACGGCTTGGGGGTCAGCCACAGACGCTGTCCATTCACTTCCTGGGCGGGCTTGTCCCAGAGCCCGGCGATCTCCTCGGCCAGGTCCTTGACGTCGGTGAAGCCCGCGAACTTCGCGTTGGGGCGTTCGGCGCGCATGGCGTCGTGCACCAATGCCTTGATCACCAGGATGGCAGCCGCCGCCTGCGGTCCTTCGTCGCCCCCCAGCTTGCGGAAGGAGTCCGCCATGGCGAGGGTCCACGCCTCGGCGGCCGCCTTGCCCGCGTTGTACGCGGCGTTGTTGGCGACCGGCTTGTGCGCGCCGGACTGACTGATCAGGGCGTACCGGCCGCGCCCGCCGGCGCGCAGCAGCCCGTCGTGGAAGGCGAGCGAGGTGTGCTGGACCGTGCGGATCAGGAGCTTCTCCAGGAAGTCCCAGTCCTTGAGGTCGCTCTCCGTGAAGGAGGGCGCGCCGCGCCAGCCGCCGACGAGGTGGACCAGGCCGTCGATCCGGCCGAACTCCTTCTCGGTCTTCGCCGCCCAGTCGCGCGTGGCCTCCAGGTCGAGCAGGTCGACGGTGTCGCCGACGACCTTGGCGCCGCCGTGGGCGTAGCGGGCGGCGTCGACGGCCTCGGCGAGGCGCGCCGGGTCCGCGTCGGAGCCGACGACCGTGGCGCCGGCCTCGGCGAGACGGAGCAGGGTGGCACGGCCGGCGGGGCCGGCCGCACCGGCGACCGCGATGACGGCGCCGTCGAGCGGTCCGCCGTTTCCGTTGGAGATCATGGGCGACGCCTCCTCGGAGTGCTCGGTGAGGTCGCTCACGCGGCGGCCCGCTCGGTGCTCGGGACGTCGGCGGCGGTGATGCCCTTGGTGTCGGCGATCACGCCCTTCAGCTTCTTGGCGAGGGCCTCAAAGAACATGCTGAGCGGAAACTCGTCCGGAAGCACGTCGTCGACGAGCTTGCGCGGCGGGAGGGAGAGGTCGAGGGCGTCGGGACCCTTGGCCCACTTCGAGCCCGGGTGCGGGGCGAGGTAGCCGGAGACGAACTCGTACGCCTTGAACCAGTGCACCAGCTTCGGGCGGTCGATGCCCTCGCGGTACAGGGTCTCGATCTCGGAGCAGAGGCGGTTGGTGACCTCGGGGGCCCGCTCCCAGTCGATCGTGAGGACGTTGTCCGTCCAGCGCACCACGTCGTTCTTGTGGAGGTACGCGAAGAGGAGCTGGCCGCCCAGACCGTCGTAGTTGCGGGTGCGGTCGCCGGTGAGCGGGAAGCGGAACATCCGGTCGAAGAGGACCGCGTACTGCACGTCACGGCCGTGCGCGTTGCCCTCGGCCTCCAGCTTCACGGCCTCCTTGAAGGCGGTGAGGTCACAGCGGAGCTCTTCCAGGCCGTACATCCAGAAGGGCTGGCGCTGCTTGATCATGAAGGGGTCGAAGGGCAGGTCGCCGCGGCTGTGGGCGCGGTCGTGGACCAGGTCCCAGAGGGCGAAGGCCTGCTCGCAGCGCTTCTGGTCGCCGAGCATGACGGCGATGTCCTCGGGCAGCTTCACGCCGAGGGTGTCGACGGCGGCCTCGGTGACCTTGCGGAAGCGCGCGGCCTCGCGGTCGCAGAAGATGCCGCCCCAGGTGAAGCGCTCGGGGACCTCGCGGACGGCGACGGTCTCCGGGAAGAGGACGGCCGAGTTGGTGTCGTACCCGGCGGTGAAGTCCTCGAAGGTGATGCCGCAGAAGCCCGGGTTGTCGTAGCGGGTGCGCTCCAGCTCGGAGAGCCACTCGGGCCAGACCATGCGGAGCACGACGGCCTCGAAGTTGCGGTCCGGGTTGCCGTTCTGCGTGTACATCGGGAAGAGCACCAGGTGCTGGAGTCCGTCGGCGCGGCCGGCGGCCGGGTGGAACTCCATGAGGGAGTCCAGGAAGTCCGGCACGGTGAAGCCGCTCTCGACCCACTTGCGCAGGTCCGCGACGAGGGCGCGGTGGTAGGCGCCGTCGTGCGGGAGGAGCGGGGAGAGCTGCTCGACGGCCGCGACCAGGCGGTCGACGGTCAGCTCGACGAGCGCGCGGGCGGGGGCGCCCTCGGCCTCGAAGTCGACGGAGCCGTCCGCGGACTGCCAGGGACGGATCTCCTCCACGGCATTCTTGAGCTCGGCCCAGGCCGGGTGGTCGATCACAGGGGCGTCGGTGGATATCCCCCCACCGGTCACGTCCTGCACAAGAATTTCCGTCATGCCTCTTCCTCCACAGGAGAACCTCGCGTCAAGACAACGTAACCATCGACGCGTGGTTCCCACAAGAGGAGCCAAGAGAAATTATCCTGTGCGACCCCCCTGACGGCAGAAATTTTTCCTGCCAGTCAGGGTTGAAGCCACTCTTCCGCCGGAGGGATCAGTTCAGCGGCTTGATCAGCAGCTCGAACTCCAGGTCGTCGCGCTGCGGCAGTCCGAACCGCTCGTCGCCGTACGGGAACGGGGTCATCCGGCCCGTGCGCCGGTAGCCGCGCCGCTCGTACCAGGCGATCAGCTCCTCGCGCACGGAGATCACCGTCATGTGCATCTCCCGCACGTCGTCCCACAGCTCGCGCACCCGGCGCTCCGCCTCCGCGATGATCAGCTTGCCCAGACCCGCGCCCTGCAGATCGGGCCGGACCGCGAACATGCCGAAGTAGGCGGCCTCACCCCGGTGCTCCAGCTGGCAGCAGGCGACCGGCTCACCGTCGCGCTCGACGACCAGGAGCCGGCTGCCGGGGGCGGTGATGACCGCAGCCACGCCCTCGGGGTCGGTGCGCTGCCCCTGGAGGATGTCCGCCTCCGTCGTCCAGCCGGCCCGGCTGGCGTCGCCCCGGTAGGCCGACTCCACGAGCGGGACGAGCGCCGGAACGTCGTCGAGCACCGCTTCGCGATAGCTGATCCGGCCGGTCTCCTGAGACGTGGCGGTGTCCATGTTTCCGTGCTCCCCTCGGGCGCTGACGATCGGCGTGCGCGATCGTCCCGAGCCTAACGCGCGCGCCCTTCGCTCCCCTCGTACACCTGTGCGCGCCCGTGCGCCCGCGTGCGATGCCCAGGAGGCGGGCATCGCTCAGTGGAGGGGACGGCACAGGACAGGCCCTGGGGGGAGGTGCGCCGTGCACGGACCGGCCCTGACCGGATGGCTCCTGGTCGCGCTGTGCGCGGCGACGGGGGTGTACTGCCTGCTGCGGATGCGCGCCTGCGCCGGCGAGGAGCGGCGGGCCGCGGGCGGCGAGGCGGTGATGGGCTTCGGGATGGCCCTCATGGCCCTGCCCGCCGCGGTGCTCAGCCCGCCGGAGTGGGGCTGGACGGTGTACGCGGCGGTGTTCGGCGCGGCGACGCTGCACGCCCTGCTCGCGCTCCGGCGCGGCGGTCACCACGCGCACCATCTGGTCGGCTCGCTCGCCATGGTCTACATGGCGCTGACGATGGCCGCCCCGGGCGCGGCGGGGGCGCACGCGGGGCACACGGCCGGGACGGCGGCGGCCGGGGGCATACCCGTGCTCACGGGCGGGCTCCTTCTCTATTACACGGCGTACGTGCTGCGCGCCGGGACGCGGCTCGTGCCGGTGGCGGCCGCCGCCGGCGGGCCGGGGCCCGCCTGGGCGACCCGGCCGGAACTGACGCTCGCCTGCCGGCTCGCCATGGCACTGGCCATGCTGGCCATGCTGGTGACCCTGTGAGGGCGGGCCAGTTCCGGCACGGTCGGGCGAACCGGCACGGTCCGGCATTCCGGCACGGTCGAGCGAACCGGCAGGGTCCGGTGTTCCGGCACGGTCGAGCGAACCGGCACGGTCGGGCGTTCCGGCAGGGTCGGGCGTTCCGGCAGGGTCCGGCGAACCGGCACGGTCGGACGTTCCGGCACGGTCCGGCGTTCCGGCACGGTCGGGCCTACCGGCACGGTCCGGCGTTCCTGCGCGCGATCCGGACTTCGGCAGCGGCTTCCGGCCAATCAAACCGTGGCGTACGTCACTTGCCGTCCGAGCCCATACCCCCGGCGAGCGGCGCCCTCATAGGCTGACGCCATGTGGGTCTCCCTCGCGCTGTTCCTGCTCGGCCTCCTGACCGCCCTCGCGGCCCCCCGGCTGCTGTCCCGGGCGGACTGGGTGGAGCGAGAACCCGTGGTGGCCCTGTGGGTGTGGCAGTGCGTGGTGGCCGCCGTCCTGCTGAGCTTCGCGCTCTCCATGACGTTCAGCGCGTCCGCCGCCTGGCAGGCCGTCCGGGGGCAGGTGTTCGCGGGCGCGCCGCGCACGGTGGTCGACGCGTACGAACTCGGCACGTCCGGGCCCTGGTCCGCGGTGCTCGCGGTGGTCCTCGCGGCCGGCGGGGTCTGGTCCGGGGCGATGCTGGGCCGCGAGATCGGCATGGCCCGCGCCCGGCGCCGGCAGCGCCGCTGCGACCTGCTGGTCCGCGCGCCCCTGCTGCCCGGGGAGGAGCCCGGCGGCGAGCGGCTCGTCGTCCTGGAGGGCGAGCGGGCGGACGCCTGGTGGATGGCGGGCGCCACGCCCCAGCTGGTCATCACCACGGCGGCGCTGCGTCGCCTGAAGGGGCGTCAGCTCGACGCGGTCCTGGCGCACGAGCAGGGGCACGCCCGCGCCCGGCACGACTGGCTGCTGCACGCGTCGGGGGCGCTGGCCGCCGGATTCCCGGGGATCCCCGTCTTCGCCGCCTTCCGCGAGGAGATGCACCGGCTGGTGGAGCTGGCCGCCGACGACGTGGCCTCGCGCCGCTTCGGCCGGCTGACGATCGCGCTCGCCCTGGTCGAACTGAACGAGGACCGTGGGGTGTTCGGCGGCGGAGCGGGTCCCGCCGCCGGTCTGCCCCAGCGGGTGAACCGGCTGCTCACGGCCGCACCACGCCTGACCGCGGGACGGCGGCTCCGGCTGACGGCGGCCGCGTCCCTGGTGCCCGTGGTCCCCGTCCTCGTGGCCTTCGTCCCGGCCCTGAAGGCGCTGGGTTAGCAGAGGGTGCGTGCCCGCGCGGCGGACACGGCGGGGGTCGTCGGCGCGGCGGACACGGCGGGGGCCGTCGGCGCGGCGGACACGGCGGGGGCCGTCGGCGCGGCGACGCGCGGCGGGCCCCGGGAAGGGCGGCCGGAGCGGGGCGTCGGGCAGGATCGGCGCATGCGCACCTCCGCCCTGATCTCCGGAGCCCTCGCCCTGCTCCTGCTCCTGCTCGTCGTCGTGGGGTGGTCGCCGCTGCTCTCCGCGGACCGGTCCGTAGCCGAGGCGTTGCACCGCAGCGCCCTGGCGCACCCCGGGTTCACCCACGTCAACCGCATCCTCAGCGACTGGGTGTGGGACCCCTGGACGATGCGTGCCCTGGCCGCCGGCACCGCGGTGCTGCTGTGGTGGCGGCGGGAGCGGCGGGCGGCGCTGTGGGTGGCCGGGACGACCCTGTTCGCCGTGGGGTTCCAGCAGGCCCTCAAGGCGCTGGTGGGGCGGGAGCGGCCGGTGTGGGCCGAGCCGGTCGACTCCGCGCGGTACGCCGCCTTCCCCTCGGGGCACGCGATGGCGGCGACGGTCACCTGCGGGCTGCTGCTGTGGGTGCTCGCCCTGCACTGGCGGGACGAGTGGCGCGGCTGGGGCACGCTGGCGGGCGCGGCGGTCGTCTCGGTGCTCGGCGTCGGCTGGACGCGGGTCTATCTGGGGGTGCACTGGCCCTCGGACGTCGTCGAGGGCTGGCTGCTCGGCTGGTGCTGTGTGGCCGTGGCGGTGATCACGTACCGGCGGACCGCCCCGGAGGGTGACGACGGCGCCGGTAACAGCGGGAGCAGAATGGGAGAAAAACGATGAAGCCGCCTGTTCTGGACGATCCCCCGTGTCGCCCAGAACAGACGGCATCCCCGGCGGTATGCCACAGCGGCATGCCGACGGGATGCGCCGAGTATATTGGCTGGCAGCCAGTCAACGCAGGAGTCCAGCATGTCCCCGCGTAGCCCATCGGTCAATGAAGAGCTTCGGCGCCGGTCGCGGGAGCGGATCCTCCAGGCCACCGTGGACCTGGTCGACGCCCACGGCTACGAGGCGACCACGCTCGGTGACATCGCCGAGCAGGCCGGTACGGCGCGGGGGCTGATCTCCTACTACTTCTCCGGCAAGCACGTGCTGCTCCAGGCGGCGGTGCACCGGCTGATGCACCTCACCCTGGAGGAGGCGCTGGAGCGGGAGCCCCGCACGGAGGACGGCCGCGAGCGGCTGGCGCGGGCGATCGACGCGATCCTGGGGCTCGCGGTGACGCGGCCCACCCTGATGCGGACCCACATGGCGGGCATCCTGCAGGCCGACGGGTTCGTGCAGTGCGAGGAGCAGCAGCGCCTGGCGTTCCTGCTGAGGGACACGGTCACGCGGTACGGCTCCGCGGACGTGGACACGGACTATCCGCTGCTGCGCGCCCTGCTGATGGGCGCGGTGGTGGCGGTGCTGCTGCCCGGGGCCCCGATGCCACTGTCGCGGCTGCGGTGGGAGCTGTTCCAGCGGTTCGGCCTCGACTGGGAGGCGGGCATGCCGCCGGACGGGGGTCCGCCCGACGGCACGCCGAGTCCGGGAAGCGGTGGCTCCTAGAAGTCGTCGAAGTAGTCCGGCTGGGTCTGGACGTTGAGCTCGTCCATCCGGATCCGCTTCGCCGGGTCCGTACGGCGGTCGGAGAGCTTCAGGACGTCGAAGCCCTTCGCGATGTCGTTCGAGTAGATGTAGCCGTTGTAGTAGTAGGCGGACCACGAGCCGCCGACCGAGAGGGTGGTCGCGGAGAGCGGGCCTCGCTCGAAGTAGGCGATCTCCTTCGGGGCGGAGGAGTCCGTGAAGTCCCAGACGGAGACGCCGCCCTGGTACCAGGCCTGGACCATCAGGTCCTTGCCCTTGACCGGGATCAGCGAGCCGTTGTGGGCGACGCAGTTCTCGGTGTCGGCCTGGTGGCGCGGGATCTTGAAGTAGCTGCGGAAGACGAGCCTGCGCTTGTCGCCCTTGCCGGCGATGTCGTAGATGCCGTCGGCGCCCCGGTTCGGGCCGACCTCGGCGTTGCAGGTGGCACCGCCGCCGCCGCCGAGCTCGTCGGTGAAGACGACCTTGTTCGCCTTCTGGTTGAAGGTCGCGGAGTGCCAGAAGGCGAAGTTGACGTTGTCCTGGACCTGGTCGATCACCCGCGGGTGCTCGGGGTCCTTGATGTCGAAGAGGATGCCGTCACCCATGCAGGCGCCGGCCGCGAGGTCCTTCTCCGGCAGCACGGTGATGTCGTGGCAGCCGGTGGTCTTGGAGACGCCCGGGTTGGTGGGCGCGCCCGGGTTGCCGCCGCCGTCCGGGCCCTCGCCCGGGAAGAGGACGGGGAAGTTGACGACCGCCGCCTTCTCGGGCGACTTGCGCGGCACCTTGATGACGGAGAGGCCGTCGTGCGGGGGCTGGCAGTCCGGGAAGGCCGCGTTGGGCGAGTACGAGGCGACGTAGATGTACACGTTCCTGCCCTTGGGCAGGATCGTGTGGGTGTGGGAACCGCAGGCGGTCTCGACGGCGGCGACGTACTTCGGGTTGGTGATGTCGCTGATGTCGAAGATCTTCATGCCCTCCCAGGATTCCTTCACCGAGGCGGGCTGCGTCGTGCTCGCGCACGAGTTGTCGCTCCGGGAGGAGTCGGTGGACAGGAAGAGCAGGTTCCCGGAGACGGAGATGTCGTTCTGGGAGCCCGGGCAGAGGACCTGCGCGACGGTCTTCGGGGCCTTCGGGTTGCTGATGTCGTAGATCCGGAAGCCGTCGTAGTTGCCGCCGAAGGCGTACTTGCCCTGGAACGCCAGGTCCGTGTTGAGGCTCTGGAGGGCGTCCTTGGGGACGTTCGCGAGGTGCTCGATGTTCTTGCTGTGGACGATCTCGTCCACGCCGGGTATCTCGCCGCTCCGGATGGCGGAGCGCGCCTCGGCCGCCTGCTGCGCGGAGACCGTGCCCTGTGCGGGGCCGGCGTCTCCGGGGTCGGGGATGGCGGCCGCGGGGCCTGCCGCCAGCAGTGTGGCCAGCAGCCCGGCGGCGGCGGATGCCACGCCCAGGCGTCTGAACCGGGCACGCGGGTCGCGCGTGTCGGACGTGGTACGCGGGGTACGCAACGAAGTCACTCCGTCCTCCCTGGTATCCGTTCAGCTGTGAACGGGTGTTGGACCCCGGCAGTATCTTCCGTGGCGTGCACATCTCAACAGATGGCAACACAGACGTAATGAAGGTTTTTGATCGGTCCCCGCGAGAAAGTGCTAAGAACGGTCGCTGTCCCCGCAAGAACACCTGGAGGTCGCGTTGTTGATCCGCCGTCAGCGTGCCGTCGTCGCCGTGGCTCTGTCCGCCGTCGCCGTACTCGCCCTGGGCGCCTGCGAGTCGGGCTCGGGCCGGGACGCGCCGCGAGCCGGGGCCTCGACCGCTCCCTCGGTGGTGGCGCCGGGGAAGCCCGGCGAACCGGCGCGGCGGATATCCCCGGAGGAGGCCGCCCGGCTGCTCCCCGACGAGAGCCCGAACGGCGCGGACTTCCGGTACGTGCAGATGATGACGGTGCACCACCGGCAGGCCCTGACGATGACCGGACTGGTCCCGGGGCGGGCGTCCTCGCCCCAGGTGAGGAAGGTCGCGGAGCGCATCGCGGCGGCGCAGCGGCCGGAGATCGACGCGATGGAAGGTTGGCTGAAAAGCAACGGTGGTCCGCGCGCATCGGGGGCCCACGACCATCACTCGATGCCGGGCATGGCGACCGAGGCACAGCTGGCGGAGCTGAAGGCCGCGAAGGGCGAGGCCTTCGACGCGCTCTTCCTGAAGCTCATGATCACGCACCATCAGGGTGCCGTGACCATGGCCGCCGAGGTGCTGGGTGAGGGGAACAACGTCCTCGTCGAGGAGATGGCGAACGACGTGATCGCCCAGCAGACCTCGGAGATCAACCGGATGCGCTCCCTCTAGAGGGCGTCCTGGCGATCGGGGCAGGATCAGCCCGCGCGGCCGTCCTGGGCGCCGGCGGCGGCCAGGACGGAGTCGAGGAGGCCGGGGAAGAGGGCGTCGAGGTCGCTCCTGCGCAGACAGTTGAGCTTCGCCGTGCCCTGGTACATCTGCCGGATGACGCCGCTCTCGCGGAGCACCCGGAAGTGGTGCGTGGTCGTGGACTTGGTCACCGGCAGGTCGAAGTACGAGCAGCTGAGTTCGGTGTCCTCGCGCGCCAACTCCCGCACGATCCGCAGGCGTACGGCGTCCGAGAGGGCGTGCAGCACCTCTTCGAGGCGGATCTGGTCGCGCGTGGGGTGTTCGAGGACGCGCGGGCTGGTGGTGGTCGTCATGGCGGCGGCTCCACTTCATCCGGGATGCCGCCCATTGTACGAGAGACCTCGTAGTTTGACAGGTGACGTACTACGATGAGTATCGTACGAGCATCTTCGAGGCATCCCGAAACGGAGTCCGTCATGAGCGTCGCCCTGTTCGAGCCCTACACCCTGCGGTCCGTCACCGTGCCCAACCGGGTCTGGATGGCGCCGATGTGCCAGTACTCGGCGGAGACGAGCGGACCGCGCGCGGGTGTCGCCCACGACTGGCACTTCGCCCACTACGCGGCTCGCGCCACCGGCGGCGCCGGACTCATCCTCGTCGAGGCGACCGCCGTCGCCCCCGAGGGCCGCATCAGCCCCGCCGACCTCGGCCTCTGGAACGACGACCAGATCGAGGGGCTGCGCCGGATCGCCGGATTCCTCAAGGAGCACGGCACGGTGCCCGGCATCCAGATCGGCCACGCGGGGCGCAAGGCGTCCACCGACCGCCCCTGGGAGGGCCGCGGTCCGGTCGGCCCGGCCGAGGGGTGGCAGCCCGTCGGCCCCAGCCCCCTCGCCTTCGCGGAGGGCCACCCGGTGCCGACCGAGCTGACCGTCGAGGGCATCCGGGAGATCACCGGGCAGTTCGCCGACGCGGCCCGGCGCGCGCTCGCGGCCGGCTTCGAGGTCCTGGAGGTCCACGGCGCGCACGGCTACCTCATCGGCGAGTTCCTCTCCCCGCACAGCAACCACCGCACGGACGCGTACGGCGGCTCCTTCGAGAACCGCACGCGCCTCGCCCTGGAGGTCGTCGACGCGGTGCGGGCCGTCTGGCCCGAGGAGCTGCCCCTCTTCTTCCGGATCTCCGCCACCGACTGGCTGGAGGAGCGGGGCTGGACGGTCGACGAGACCGTACGGTTCGCGACCCTGCTGCGCGAGCACGGGGTCGACCTCCTCGACGTCTCCAGCGGGGGGAACGGCGGACCGGCCCGGATCCCGGTGGGCCCCGGTTACCAGGTGCCCCTCGCCGCCCGCGTCAAGGCGGAGACCGGACTGCCCGTCGCCGCCGTCGGCCTGATCACCGAGAGCGGACAGGCGGAGAAGATCCTCGCGAACGGGGAGGCCGACGCGGTCCTGCTCGGCCGGGAGCTGCTGCGCGACGCCTCCTGGCCGCGCCGCGCCGCCCGCGAGCTGGGCACGCGGACCCCCGCGCCGTCCCCGTACGCCTGGGCGATCTGACCGCGTCCCCGGCCTCCGGCGCCCTCGGGGCCGGCGGGCCCGGGGAGCACCCCCGGCGCGGGCGGACTCGGCGCGGGCCCGGAGAGCGCCCCCGGCGCGGGCGGGCTCGGCGTGGGCCCGGGGAGCGCCCTCGGGTCAGGCGCGCTCTCGGCGGGCCCGGGGGCCGGGCGCGGAGTGTCTGCGGGGGCCGCTGTCAGTGGGCGGGTGCAGACTGGCCACCATCCCGAGACAACGGCGTCCTGGAGGTGGCAGTCATGCCCGACGTACTCCTCACCGTAGGCACCCGCAAGGGCCTCTTCATCGGCCGGAGGCGCGGCGGGCGGTGGGAGTTCGACGCCCCCGCCTTCCCCGCGCAGGCGGTGTACTCCGTCGCCATCGACACCCGGCGGGAGGTCCCCCGGCTGCTCGTGGGCGGGGACAGCGCCCACTGGGGCCCCTCCGTGTTCCACTCCGACGACCTCGGCGAGACCTGGACCGAGCCGCCCCGTCCGGCGGTGAGGTTCCCCGAGGACACGGGTGTCTCCCTTGAGCGGGTCTGGCAGCTGCACCCGGCGCCGCGGCACTCCCCCGGCGTCGTGTACGCGGGGACCGAGCCGGCCGCGCTCTTCCGGTCGGCGGACGGCGGCGAGTCCTTCGAGCTCGTCCGGCCGCTCTGGGAGCACCCGACGCGCTCGAAGTGGGTGCCCGGCGGGGGCGGCGAGGCCGTGCACACCGTCGTCACCGACCCGCGCGACCCGGACGCGCTGACGGTCGCGGTGTCGACCGCCGGGGTGTTCCGCTCGCGGGACGGCGGGGCCGCGTGGGCGCCCTCGAACCAGGGGGTGTCGGCCGTGTTCCTGCCCGACCCGCACCCCGAGTTCGGGCAGTGCGTCCACAAGATCGCCCAGGACGCCGGCGACCGGGACCGGCTCTACCTCCAGAACCACTGGGGGGTCTTCCGCAGCGACGACGCGGGCGCGAGCTGGACCGACATCGGCGAGGGCCTCCCGTCCGACTTCGGGTTCGCGGTCGCCGCGCACCCGCACCGCCCGGACACCGCCTACGTCTTCCCGATCACCGCTGACTCCGACCGGGTGCCGGCGGACCATCGCTGCCGCGTCTACAGGACCAGGGACGCGGGCGGGACCTGGGAGCCGCTGAGCCGGGGGCTGCCCGAGGGCGACCACTACGGCACGGTGCTGCGGGACGCGCTCTGCACGGACGACGCGGACCCGGCTGGCGTCTACTTCGGCAACCGGAACGGCGAGATGTACGCGAGCGATGACGACGGAGACAGCTGGCGGCTGCTCGCGGAGCACCTGCCGGACGTGCTGTGCGTGCGGGCGGCGGTGATCTGACGGAACTCCGGAGCCGCCGGATCCGGTCGACCACCGGCAGGGGAAGGGGAGTCGGTCCGCGCGGTCATGCGCCCGGGGGGCGCCCGCCGGGGCAATCAGGGCAGGCGCCAGTCCACCGGCTGGGCACCCATGCCGAGGAGCATCTCGTTCGCCCGGCTGAACGGGCGGGAGCCGAAGAAGCCACGGTCCGCCGACATCGGGGACGGATGCGCGGACTCGACCGCCGGCAGGTTCCCGAGGAGCGGGCGGGCCCTGCGGGCGTCGCTGCCCCACAGGATCGACACCAAGGGCTTGCCCCGGGCGGCCAGCGCGCGGATGGCCTGCTCGGTGACCTCTTCCCAGCCCTTGCCCCGGTGGGCGCCCGCCTTGCGCGGGGCCGTGGTCAGCGCCCTGTTGAGGAGCAGGACGCCCTGGCGCGTCCACGGGGTCAGATCGCCGTTCGACGGCCGGGGCAGACCGAGGTCGGTGTGCAGCTCCCGGAAGATGTTCTCCAGGCTCGGGGGCAGCGAGCGGACCTCGGGCGCCACCGAGAAGCTGAGCCCCATCGGCATCCCCGGCGTGTGGTACGGATCCTGACCCACGATCAGCACCCGCACCTCGTCGAACGGCTGCTGGAAGGCCCGCAGCACGTTCGGCCCGGACGGCAGGTACGTCCGGCCCGCGGCGATCTCCGCCCGCAGGAAGTCGCCCATCGCGGCGACACGTCCCGCGACGGGGCCCAGGGCCTCCGCCCAGCCGGGCTCCACCAGTTCGTTCAAGGGTCGCGCTGTCACGGTCCGTCACTCTACCGGCCTACTCCGACAACCCGGTCCCGACCGCTTCGGGGGCCACCCCTCCGGACAGGCCCTAGACTCCGCCCACCTCCCCGCTCCACCTGTCGTGAGGACGGTGCACCGTGGTTCGCGTGAACGATCCCTCCGAGGGCCTGGCCGTCGGCGTCGACTCCGGTGGCTCGGGGCTGCGCATCGCGCTGGCCGACGCCGCGAGCGGCACGGTCCTCGGCAGCCGCGCCTCGCGCGAGCCGGTGCGCACGGGCCCGGGCGGGATCTCCGCCGGGCACCTCCTGGAGCAGGTCCTGCCCGCCGTCCGGGACCTCAGGGCGCCCTTCGCCGCACGGCCGGTCGTGGCCGTGACCGTCGGCGCGGCCGGGATGGCGACCCTCGGCGACGAGCTCCGGGCCGAACTGCCGGGCGCCCTGGCCCGGGCATGGGGCGTGGACCGGCTCGCCCTCGCGGCCGACGCGGTCACCGCGTACGCCGGGGCGCTCGGACAGCGGCCCGGCGTCGTCGTCGCGGGCGGCACGGGTCTGATCGCGCTCGGCACGGATCTGACGTCCTGGCGGCGGGCGGACGGCTGGGGCCATCTCCTCGGCGACTGCGGCAGCGGCGCCTGGATCGGCCGGGCGGGCCTGGAGGCGGCGATGCGCGCGCACGACGGCCGGCGCGGCGGCTCGCCGGCTCTCCTGGCCCTGGCGGAGAAGCTCTTCGGGCCGGCGGCCGGACTGGCGGGGGTGCTCTATCCGCGGACGGACCGGCCCGCCGTGCTCGCCTCCTTCGCCCCCGAGGTGGGGCGCTGCGCCGGCACGGACCCCGTCGCCGCCGGCATCCTCGCGCGGGCCGGGGCGCACATCGCCGAGGCGGCCGAGGCCGCGTGCCCGGCGGAGCCGGGCGCCGTGGTGGCCCTGACCGGGGGGCTCTTCAGGATGGGCGAGCCGCTGCTCGCTCCGCTGCGGGCCGCGCTCGCGGAGTTGCTGCCGGGAGCGCGGACGGTGGCGCCGGACGGCGATCCGCTCGCCGGGGCGGTCGGCCTCTCCGTCGCGCTCGCCACCGGCACCCTGCGCCTGCCGGAAGACCCCTCGCTGCTCCGCCTGTTCGGCCCCGTGGCGGCCTGACCGAAGCCGTCCGCCCAGGTGGGAGTGGGGGGTTCGGGTGTGGGGGCGGGCCCTGCCCGGGCGGGCGGAGGAGGCAAGCGGAACGGGCTCCGGGGCGGGCGCGGAGCGGAAGCGCAAGGAGGGCGGAACGGAAGCCGGGGCCGAGAGCGGACATAGAGGGGCAGAAGGCACGTGACCGCACCTCAGCCAACTGCGCGGCGGGCGAAACCAGTAGCATGCGGCGCCATGAGCTCCCCCACTGGGCCTGCTTCCGGCCTGCCTGTACGAATGCCTCGACCCCGCCAGTCCGGGCGGCACCGTCGCCCCGAACCCGCGGCGGCGCCCGAGGGCGCTCCCGCACTGGTTCTCGCCGTGCCCGGCGCGCCGTCCGCCGCCATACGCTCGCTGGCCGAAGAGGTCGTGAGCATCGCCCGCTCCGAGCTGCCCGGCCTGGAGGCCGCGATCGGCTTCCTGGAGGGTGACGACACCGAGTACGCCTCGCTCGCGACCGTCCTCACGGCGGCCGCCACGCTGCGCACCGAGCGGTACGAGCTGGCCCTGGCCGCCGGCCGTGAGGCCACCGCCCCGACGGGCCCGGCCGCGGTCGTCGTCCCGCTGCTCGCGGGCCCGGACAGCGCCCAGATGCGCCAGGTCCGCCAGGCCCTGATGGACGGCGGCAACACCGCCGAGCTGACCGACGTCCTCGGCCCGCACCCGCTGCTCGCCGAGGCGCTGCACGTCCGGCTGTCCGAGGCGGGCCTGGCCCGCGCCGACCGCGCCCGGCTGTTCACGGTCGCGACGGCCGCCGACGGCATCATCCTGGCCACGGTCGGCGGCGAGGAGGCCGTGCAGGCCGCCGGGATCACCGGCATGCTGCTCGCCGCGCGCCTGGCCGTGCCGGTGATGGCCGCCGCGCTCGACCAGGAGGGCTCCATCGCCTCCGTGGCCGAGCAGCTGCGCGCCGCCGGTGCCGAGCAGCTGGCCCTCGCGCCGTACCTGATCGGCCCGGAGCTGGCCGAGGGTCTCCTCGACGAGGCGTCGAAGGAGGCCGGGTGCGCCGCCGCCGAACCGCTGGGCGCCTACCCGGCCATCGGCAAGCTGGTGCTGTCGCAGTACACGGCCGCGCTGGGCATTCCGCCGCAGCAGCCGCAGGGCGCGCCCGCGGTCTGACCCGCACGCGCTCCGTTCCGTACGGAAGGGCCCGCACCGGACGTGTCCGGCGCGGGCCCTTCGTCGTGTCCGGCGGGAGGGTCCGGCGGGGGCGGGGGCTCAGCCGAGGACGACGCAGGAGGCGGCGGGGGCCTCGATGGCGCCCGCGCGCGTGGGGACGCCGGTCTCCGGGTCGAGGGTGAACCAGGTGACGTCCCCCGAGCGCTCGTTCGCCGCGTACAGGTGCCGTCCGGCGGGGTCGAGGGTGAGGTCACGGGGCCAGACGCCGCCACAGGGCACGGTGGCCACGAGCCGGGCCCCGGTGCCGTCCGGGTCGAGGGCGAGCACGGCGAGGGTGTCGTCGCCGCGCACGGCGGCCCAGAGGAAGCGGCCGTCGGGGGCGGCGACCACCTCGGAGGGGTAGCGGGGGCCGGCCGTCCCCTCGGGGACGACCGGAGTCTCGTCCAGCGGTTCCAGCACGCCCTCGGCGGCGTCCCAGCGGCAGACGGTGAGGGTGGGCTCCAGTTCGTTCAGGACGTACGCGTGCGTGCCGGACGGATGGAAGGCGAGGTGACGCGGCCCGGTGCCGGGGCGCAGCGCGGTCTCGCCGTGGAGGGTGAGCGCCCCGGTATCGGGGTCGAGGGCGCAGATCCGGACGGAGTCCGTGCCGAGGTCCACGCTGAGGACCCAGGCGCCGCTGGGGTCCGGGAGCACCTGGTGGGCGTGCGGGCCGCGCTGGCGGCCGGCGACGGGGCCGCTGCCCTCGTGCCGCAGGACCGTCGTGGCGGGACGGGCGGTGCCGTCCTCGGCCAGCGGCAGGGCGGTGACGCTGCCGGAGGTGTAGTTGGCGGTGAGGAGGTGTCCGGCGGCGAGCGCCAGGTGGGTGGGGCCCGCCCCCTCGACGGCCACGGGGGCGCCGAGCGGGCGCGGGGCGGGGCCGGTGACGTCGAAGGCCGCGACGGCGCCCGCCGCCGTCTCGGACACGGCGTGCAGCACGGGTCCGTCGAGGGCGAGGAAGGAGGGGTCGGCGACGGCGTCGCTGCCGCCGGTGAGGGTCAGGGCGCCCGTCTCCGGGTCGACGTCGGCGGCGAGGACGCCGCGGCCGCCCGCCGAGGTGAAGGAGCCGATGTACGCCCGTACCCCGCTCCGGCCCTGATCCGTCCCTGTGCCGCCCACGGTGCCTCCCCTGCCCGGGGCCGGTCGCGGTCGACCGGCCGTCGTCTCGTCGGGCCGACGGTAGCAGGCGGTCTAGACCAAAGCGGGGGAATGCCTCGAACTCAGGAACGGACCGGCCACGCGCCGGGCGGGGTCCGCAGGGGAGCGTCCAGCTCGGTGAGCACGCGGGCGAGCCCCCGGGCATGGGCGAGCGCGGGCGCGCCCGCGTGGGTGTCGCTCTCCGCCCGGAGATGACCGTCCGCGTCCACCGCGGCCCCCTGGCGGGAGGTGAGGGCCTCCACGGCGGCCTCGACCCGCCAGGCGGCCGCGGCGAGCCGGGCATCGTGACCGGCGTCCGGGTCGGCGGCCACGGCGACGAGGCCCCGCACCTCCGCGGCCGCCTCGTCGAGGAGCCGGAGGACCCGGCGGGCCCGCTGCTTCCGCCCCCTGAACGGGTTCAGCGGGTGCACCAGGGGCGCCAGCGCGGGCCGCACCCGCCCGAGGAGCGCCTCCAGCTCGGCGGCGTGCGGCGTCGGGTCGGCGGCCTCCTCGCCGGCGAGGCGCCGGACGGACGCCGAGGTGGCGGACCGGACGCAGAGGAGCGCGCGCTGGATCCAGGCGTCGTTCGTCGTGTGCGTCCGGACGGGAAGGACCAGCGTCACGGCGAGAGCGGCGCACACCGCCCCGACGCCGGTCTCGGTCACGCGCAGGAGGAGCAGGGAGCCGTCCAGGACCCCGAGCAGTCCGTAGAGCAGGCTGGCCATCACGGTGACCGCCAGGATCATCCAGCTGTACGACACGGCCGCGGTGTAGAAGATCCCGAACACGCACACGGCGACCAGCAGGGCGGTGGCGGCGGGCGCGCCGCCCAGGGGGACGGCGACGAGGAACCCGACGGCGATGCCGGTGACGGTGCCCAGGACGCGGCGGAAGCCCCGTACGAGCGTCTCGCCCCGCGAGGAGGTGTTGACGAAGATCCACCAGACGGTGCCGACGGCCCAGTACCAGCGCTGCTCCGAGAGGAACTGTCCGATGACGAGGGCCGCGCCCGAGGCGACGGTGACCTGGACCGCCTGCCGGGTGGTGGCCCGGGCGAGTCCCGTACCGGCCAGGGCGGGGGGCACGGCCGGCGGCGGGACCCGGCGCTCGATGGGCCACGCCACGAAGCGCACGGCGGCCGCCGCGCCCAGGGCGACGCCGGTGGCCGCGTACAGCTCGGGGAGCTGGGCGGGGAGCGCGTGCAGGAACTGGGTCACGAAGAACTGCATGAAGGCGAAGATGCCGAGCGCGTGCCCGCGCGGTCCCCAGCGGCGCGCGTACACGCCCGCGAAGATCACGAGCAGCCAGGCCGCGTCACGCAGGAGCGGGACGCCGTGCAGGAGCGCCGCGAGGGCGAGCACGGGGAAGCCGACCGTCGGCAGCAGGGCGGTGGTGACGGCCTGGCGGCGGACGGTGGGGTCGCCGACCGTGAAGAGCGCGAGCAGGGCGGCGAGGCCGGCGGTGATGGACGCGACGAGGGAGAGGCCGAGCAGCTCGGCCAGGGCGACGGCGAGTCCGACGCCGAGGACGGCGCGGAGCGAGACCCTGAGCCGGACGAGCCCCGGATCCGGGGCCATGAAGTACTTCTGCACGGCGGCCAATCCGCCCCCCTTGATCTGTTCCTCACCGCGCACGAGGCTCCCCGGGGATGGTGGGGGCTCGGACACGACGAAAGCACCGCGGGCCGGTCCGGCCTCGTCGCCGGACGGCGCAGCGCGGCGCCGAAGGTGTGTGATGGCTACAAGGATAGACAGAAGGGGGTACGACGGCTCAACCGAGGGACGGAAGCCTGAGCCATTGGCCCACCCGCACAGGGGAACGGGTGACCGGAGGGGGCCATTGGCCCACGTCGCCCGCCTCGGCCGGCGTACGGCCCCGAGCGGCGGACCCGGCGGTAAGGTGATCTTGCCGGCAGGCGCGGTCGGCTCTTGGGGGATGCGTTGGGTGAGCGGCTCGGCTTCGGAATGCTCGGTCCACTCGTGGTCTCGGCGGGCGGACGGACGGTTCCACTGGGGGGTGCGCGGCAGCGGGCGGTACTGGCCCTGCTGCTCCTGAGCCATGGGCGGGTCGTGCCCGTGGACTCCCTGGTGCACGCCCTGTGGCACGACCACCCGCCGGCCACCGCGCGCACTCAGATCGCCATCGTCGTCGCGGCCCTGCGCAAGGCGTTCAAGAACGCGGGGGCGACGGACGAGGTCATCGCCACCGAGCACCCCGGCTACCTGCTGCGGACCGACGGGCACGATCTCGACAGCACCGCCTTCACCGCGCTCGTCGCGGACGCCGAGACCGCGGTCCGCGCGCGGCGCCCCGCCGACGCCGCGCGCCACTACGCCGACGCGCTCGCGCTGTGGCGGGGGCCCGCGCTGGCCGGGGTCACCGGCCGCCAGGCGGAGGACGAGGCCGCCCGCTGGGAGGAGATACGCCTGCACGCCCAGGAGGCCTGGACGGGCGTACGCCTCGACCTGGGGCAACACCGCGTGCTGCTGCCCGAACTGGCCGCCGCCGTGCGGGAGCACCCGCTGCGCGAGCGCTCCCAGTACCACCTCATCCTCGCGCAGTACCGCTCCGGACGCCGGGCCGAGGCACTGGAGAGCTTCCGGGAGGCCCGGCGCACGTTCGTCGAGGAACTCGGCATGGAGCCCGGCCCCGAGCTCCGGACGCTGCACGACGCGATCCTGCGCGACGACGCCGCCCTCGTGGCCGCCGGCCCGGCCCCATCCCCCGAAGGGCCGGCGGTGAGCCGCTCCGTCGTCCCCTCCGAACTGCCCTCCGACGTGCCGGCCTTCACCGGACGGGAAGAGGAGCTGGCCGCCCTGGAGACGCTGGTGGAGGTCCAGGACACCGGCCGTCGCGCACCGGGAGTCGGGCTGATCACCGGCGTCGCCGGCGTCGGCAAGACCGGGCTGGCCGTCCGCTGGGCGCACCGGGCCACGCGGCACTATCCCGACGGCAGGCTCTTCGCCGACCTCCGCGGATACGACGACCACCACACCCCGACCGCCGCGGGGGAGATCCTCGGACGCTTCCTGCGTTCCCTCGGGGTCGCCGGCGAGGACGTCCCCGACGAACTGGAGGACCGGATCGCGCTGTACCGCAGCGTGCTGGCCGACCGCCGGGTCCTGCTCGTGCTCGACAACGTCCGCACGCCGGAGCAGATCCGGCCGCTGCTGCCGGGCGGCGGAGGCTGCGCCGTGCTCATCACCAGCCGCGAGCAGCTGGAGCAGCTGGTCACCTGGCCACCGTCCGCACGGATCCTCCTCGGGCTGCTGCCCGAGGACCGCTCCCTCGAACTGCTCGGCGGCATCGTGGGCGAGGCCAGGATCCACGGCGCGCCCGCCGAGTCCGCCCGGCTGGTCGCGCTGTGCGACCGGCTGCCGCTCGCGCTCCGCATCGCCGCGGCCCGGCTCGCCTCGAAGCCCCACTGGTCGGTCCGGCACCTGGTCACCCGGCTCAGCGACGAGCGGCGCCGCCTCGACGAGCTCAGCCAGGGCGAGCTGCAGGTCCGGGCCGGGTTCGCGCTCAGCTACCGCTACCTGGACCGGGAGGCGGCCCGCCTCTACCGCCTCCTCGGGCTCCTCTCCGGACCGGACTTCGCCTCCTGGGCCGGGGCCGCGCTCCTGGACTGCGGCGAGCTGGAGGCCGAGCGGCTCATCGAGCACCTGGTGGACGCGCAGTTCCTTGAGGTCTCCGGGGTCGACTCCACCGGGCGGCTGCGCTACCGCTTCCACGACCTGCTGCGGCTCTACGCCCGCGAGCTGGCCCGGGAGGAGGAGTCCGAGGCGGACCGGCTGGCCGCCTGCGACCGCTTCTTCCGGACCTGCCTGACCCTCGCCGAGCTGGCGTACGGGCGCGAGGAGGGCGGGGACTTCGACACGGTGCACGGGGACGTACCGCGCAGGGAGGTCGAGCCCGCCCTCGTCGAGGAGCTGCTGGCGAGCCCCATGGAGTGGTTCGAGGCCGAGCGCCTCACCCTGCTCGCGGTCGTCGGCCAGGCGTGCGAGCTGGGCATGGCGGAGCTGGCGTGGGATCTGGTCCTCTGCCTCCAGGTGCTCTTCGAGGCGCGCAACTACGTGGAGGACTGGCGCTCGTGCAGCGAGCGGACCCTCGCGGCGGCGATCGCCGCGGGAAACGTGCGGGGGCAGGCCGCCATGCACATGGAGCTGGGTGTGGTCGAGCTGAGGCTGCGCCGGGTGCCCGAGGCGGCCGAGAGGTCGGAGACCGCGCTGGCCCTGTTCCGGGAGGCGGGCGACGCCCACGGCGCGGCGCTCATTCTGAGCCACCTGGGGCTCATCCACCGGATCAGGGGCGAGTACGAGCAGGGCACGCTCCGCCTG
The DNA here is from genome assembly GCF_040303145.1 of Streptomyces sp. NPDC096079. Classification (NCBI taxonomy): domain Bacteria; kingdom Bacillati; phylum Actinomycetota; class Actinomycetes; order Kitasatosporales; family Streptomycetaceae; genus Streptomyces; species Streptomyces sp. NPDC096079. Next base: position 45,945 of record NZ_JBEOST010000017.1, on the reverse strand, counting down.
CGGGAAGCCCTTCCGGTCCTCCGCGAGGTGGGCGACCTCTCGGCCGAGGCGTACGTGCTGCAGGGCCTGGCGCAGATGGCGCTCGAAGAGGACAGGCCGCACGAGGCACTGGAGCTGAGCCGCCGGGCCGTCGCGGTCGTCGCGGTCCTCCCGGCGGCGGGACGCTCCCAGGCGATGGCCGCGCACCGACTGGGCGGCGTGTACCTCGCGCTGGGACAGCTCGGACCCGCCGAGGAAGCCTTCGGCAAGGCGCTGCGGATCGTCAAGGAGAAGTGCGACCTGCTCGGTTACGCGCACGCGCTGCTGGGGCTCGCGGAGACCCGGCGCGCGGCCGGAGCGGCGTCGGAAGCGGAGGAGATCTACCTGGAGGCGTTCGACGTCGCGCGGCGCCACCACAGCACGCTGATCGAGGGCCAGATCCGGTTCGGCCTCGGGCAGCTCCACCGGGAGGGAGGCCGCCCACGGGAGAGCCGGGTACACCTGACCGCCGCGCTCGACGTGTTCCGCGCGATCGGCTCCCCGCCGTGGGAGGAGAGGACGAACCGCGCCCTGGAACTGCTGGACGCGACGGAACGCGGCCGGACCGCGACGGGCCCCGGCGCCGGCACGACCAGCTCCGACCCCGCCACGACGGACCCCCGCGCCGGCACGACCAGCTCCGACCCCGCCACGACAGACCCCCGCGCCGCCGCGACCGACCCCGGACCCGCCACGACGGCCGGAGCCCCGACGGACGCCACGTCCCCCGCGGCGGTGTGCCGCCCGGTGTGAGAGCGGTCGCCTAACCGCTCGATATCCGGCCGATAAAGCCGACTCCTAGCGTCGTCGCAGACGAGAAGGCCCCACAGGGGCACGAGAGTTCTGGAGTCTGCGATGTTCCGTTCCGTCGGCGTGCCCCGCCTTACGGCCGCCCGCCCCGGAGCCGCCTGATGCGGTTCCGGCACCGCGACGGCACCGCCGTCCACCTCGGCCACTGCGCCGACCTGCACCCGGCCGACACCCTGGAGGGCATCACCGCCCGGCTCGCCGCGCACGCCGAGCCGATCCGCCGCGCCACCGGCGAGCCGGTCGTCGGCCTCGGCCTGTGGCTGCCCGCCGTCACGGCGGCGGCCCTCGCCGCCGACCCGGCCGCCGTCACCCGGCTGCGCCGCATGCTCGCCGAGCGCGGAGTGGAGACGGCCACCCTCAACGGCTCCCCCTACCGGGTCTTCCACGCCCCCGTGGTGAAGCGGGCCCTGTACTACCCGGACTGGTCCGAACCGGCCCGGCTGGACTACACGCTGGACCTGGCCCGGATCATGGCCCGGCTGCTGCCCGACGACGCCCGGCGCGGCTCCGTGTCGACGCTGGCGCTGGCCTGGCGCACCGCCTGGTCGCGGACCCGGATGTCCGCCGCGATGCGGCAACTGGACGCTCTCGCCGTGGGGCTCCGGGAGATCGCGGCGGAGACCGGACGGACCGTACGGGTCGCCGTCGAACCGGAGCCGGGCTGCGTGGCAGCGACCACCGAGCAGGCGGTCGAGGTGCTCAGGGACGTCGACCACGACTGGATCGGGCTCTGCCTGGACGCCTGTCACCTCGCCGTCGCCCACGAGGACCCGGGCACCGCCGTCGCCCGGCTGCTGGCGGCGGGGCTCCCCGTGGTGAAGGTCCAGGCGTCGTGCGCCCTGGAGGCTCCGGAACCCGTCGACGCCGGCGTACGGAAGGCACTGGCGGCGTTCACCGAGCCGCGCTTCCTGCACCAGACGGGGGAGGCCGGGCCCGACGGCCGGGCGCCGCTCGGCTCCGACGACCTCGGGCCGGCCCTCGCCGGCGCCCTGCCCGGCCTCGCACCGTGGCGCATCCATCACCACGTGCCGCTGCACGAGGAACCCGCCGCCCCCCTCGCCTCCACCCGGCCCGTGCTGCGCGCCACCCTGAGCGCGCTGTTCGCGGGAGACCGCGCCGTCACCGACCACGTCGAGGTGGAGACCTCCACCTGGTCCGCGCTCGCCGAGCACCGCAGGCCGGTCGGCGCCGCCGGACTGGCCCGGGCCGTCGCCGCCGAACTCGACTGGGCGGCCCGGGAACTCACCGGTCTCGGCCTGACTCCCGAGGTTCCCACCCCGCAGCCCCCATTCACCCCCTCACCCACCACCCCCTCACCCACCCTCGAAAGGACAGGTCGCGCATGAGGACCGAGACGAACCCTTCCCCCGGACGGAGCGGCGCCCGAAGCACGGACTTCGCGCTGCGCCTCGACGGGGTCGTGAAGGAGTACGGAAAGACGGGCCGCTCCGTGCGGGCCCTCGACGGGGTCTCGGTCGGCATCGAACGCGGCTCGTTCACCGCCGTCATGGGCCCCTCCGGCTCCGGGAAGTCGACCTTCCTGCACTGTGCCGCCGGCCTCGACAGACCCTCCGGCGGCTCCGTCTTCATCGGCGACACCGAACTGGGCGGAATGAACGAGACGCGGCTGACGAAGCTGCGGCGCGAGCGCGTCGGCTTCGTCTTCCAGGCCTTCAACCTCATCCCCGCGCTGTCCGTGCGCGAGAACGTGGAGCTGCCGCTGCGCCTGGCCGGCGAGCGGCTCGACCCCGCGTGGCTGGAGGAGATCCTGAGCCGCGTGGGCCTGGCCGGCCGGGCCGCCCACCGGCCGGCGGAGCTGTCCGGCGGGCAGCAGCAGCGGGTCGCGATCGCCCGGGCCCTGATCACCCGGCCCGATGTCGTCTTCGGTGACGAGCCCACCGGCGCCCTCGACACCATGACCGCCAAGGAGGTCCTCTCGCTGCTGCGCTCGTGCGTGGACGAGACCGGGCAGACCGTGGTCATGGTCACCCACGACCCCGTCGCCGCCTCCTACGCCGACACTGTCCTCTTCCTCGCCGACGGCAGGATCGTCGACCGGATGGCCGCGCCCACGGCCGACCGCGTCGCCGACCGCATGACGCACCTGGGAGCGTGGGCCTGATGCTGCGCTACGCCCTGCGGACACTGAGCGCCCGCAAGGGAGGCTTCACCGGCGCCTTCCTCGCGCTCTTCTGCGCCTCCGCGCTGATCACGGCCTGCGGCATCCTGCTGGAGACCGGGCTCCGCGGAACCATCGGCACCGAGCGGTACGCGGGATCACCGGTGATCGTCGCCGCCGACCAGAACGTCCACCAGGTCACGGTCGAGCGGAAGGGCGACAAGACCAAGCGGAAGGAGAAGACCAAGCCGCTCGGCGAGCGCGTGTGGCTGCCCGCCGGCACCGTGACCACGCTCGCCGCCCTCCCGGGCGTGCGGGCCGCGGTGCCCGAGGTCACCTTCCCCGCGTACGCGGTCACCGCCTCGGGTCGGGTCGTCCCGGGCGTCGACGGCAAGGCCTCGTACGGTCACGCCTGGACCTCGGCGCCGCTGACCCCCTTCACCCTGGTCGAGGGCGCCGCCCCCGCCGCGCCGGACGAGGTCGTCGTCGACCGTGAACTGGCCGCGCGGGCAGGCCTGAAGCCCGGTGCCGAGGTGACCGTCCAGTCGACCGACGCCCCGCGCACGTACCGCGTCACCGGCGTCGCGGCCCCCACCGGCGGCGACCTGGGACAGCAGACCTCGCTGTTCTTCACGGACGCCGAGGCCGGCCGGCTGTCCCGCCACGCCGGCCGTGTCATGGCCGTCGGGGTACTGCCCGAGGCCGGAGTCTCCCCGTCGGAACTCGCGGCCCGCGTCGCTCAGGCCCTCGACGGCAGCGGCGCCACCGTGGCCACGGGCGGCGACCGCGGCCCCGTCGAGTTCCTCGACGCGGCCAAGGCCCGGATCAAACTGGTCTCCATGGGGGGCGCCATCGGTGGCACGTCGCTGCTCGTCGCGATCCTCGTGGTCGTCGGCACCTTCGCGCTCACCATCCAGCAGCGCCACCGCGAGCTGGCCCTGCTGCGTGCCGTCGCGGCCACGCCCCGGCAGGTCCGGGCGCTCATCGGCCGCGAGGCGCTGATCGTCGGAGCCCTCGCCGGCGTTCTCGGAGCGGTCGCCGGTCTGCCCGTCGCCCACTGGCTCCACGGCCGGTTCGTCGAGTTCAAGGCGATTCCGGAGACCCTCCGACCGACCGTCGGCGTCTTCCCGTTCTTCGCCGCCGTCGGGGCGTCCCTCCTGGGCGCCTGGGCCGCCGCACGGATCTCGGCCCGCCGCGCGAGCCGCATCCGCCCGGCCGAGGCCCTGTCCGAGGCGGCCATGGAGCGGCGGACCGTCGCCTGGGGGCGGCTCGGGGCCGGCGTCGGCTTCCTCGTCGGGGGCGTCGTCCTCCTCGTGGTCCTCGCCACGCTGCGCAGCGAGCCCGCCGCCACTCCGGTGACCTTCCTGTCCGTGGTGGTCCTCGCGGTGGCCGTGTCCCTGCTCGGGCCGCTCGTCGCGAGGATCGCCGTGGCCGTCCTCGGGGTCCCGCTGAGGGTCTCGCGGGTCGGCGGTCATCTGGCCACGGCCAACGCCCGCGCCCACACCAAGCGGCTCTCCGCGGCCATCACTCCGCTGACGCTGCTGATCGCCATGGCGTGCACGGTGTTCTTCGTCCAGACCACCATGGGTGCGGCGGCCACCGCACAGGCCCGCGCCGGCAACAAGGCGGACTGGGTCGTGGGCTCGGCCGGCCCCGGTGTGCCGGCACAGGCGGGCGAGCGCCTCCGCCGGGTCCCCGGCGTGGCGGCGGTGACCGAGGTCGTGCGCACGTCGGTACGCGTCGGGCTGGAGAAGTACCCGGCGCAGGGCGTCTCCACCGACGGCCTCGCCCTCACCTGGGACCCGGCCGTCACGGCCGGAACCCTGGACGGCTTCGGGCCGCGGAGCGTCGCGCTCAGCGAACTCGCCGCCGACGCCCTCGGCAAGCGGCCGGGGGACCGGCTGGGGCTGGCCCTCGGCGACGGCACCGAGACCGAGCTCACCGTCGCGGCGGTGTACGAACGCGGGCTCGGATTCGGCGACGTGACGATGGCCCATGCGCTGGTGGCCCGGCACGTCGACAACCCGCTGGCCTCCTCGCTGCTCGTGAAGACCGAGGACGGGGCGGGACCCGGCCGGGCGGAGCTGGGCCGGGCGCTCGGCGCCCTGCCGGGGGTGGCCGTCCTCGACCGGGACGAGGTCGAGGACCTGCAGGCGGAGGTGCAGCGCTCCAACGCCGAGGTGAACTACCTCGCGATGGGCCTGATCATCGCCTTCACCGCGATCGCCGTGGTCAACACCCTGGCGATGTCGGTCTTCGACCGGACGCGGGAGTTCGCCCTGCTGCGGCTCATCGGCACCACCCGGCGCCAGGTGAGGGGAATGCTCCGCATCGAGGCGGCCCTGGTGGTGCTGATCGCCGCGGTCCTGGGATCCGGCATCGCGTTCGCGGTGCTCACGGCCTTCAGTGTCGGCATGACCGGTTCGGCCTCCCCGTCCGTCGACGTCCCGACGTACCTCGGCACCGTGGGATGCGCCGCCCTGCTCACCGCTCTGGCGACGCTGGTTCCCGGCCGCCTCGCCCTCGCGGGCCGCCCCGCCGACGTCATCGGCTCGCGCGTGTGACGGCAGGAGCCGCGTCACGGCCGGGGGCGAGCCCTGTGGGCCTCGGGCAGGAGCCGCGTCCCGGATGGGGGCGAGCGCTGTGCGCCTCCGGCCGGAGCCGCGCCCCGGCCGGGGGCGGCCCCTGTGCGGCCTCCGGCCGGAGCACCTCGCACGGCGACGGGTGACCGGGGCTCCCGGTCACCCGTCGTCCCCCTCCGCGTCGGTGCTACACCCGCGCCGCGGCCGTCGTGGCCTCCTCGAACCGGAGGTAGCGGTCGACGGACCGGGCCAGGACCTCGTTGCCCCGCGAGGTGACGACCCGGTTCCACCAGGCGCCGTAGATCCGCTCGAAGCGGTGGCCGGCGAGCAGGTCCGCGGCCGCGCGGACCGCCCGCGGACGCTCCGGGATGTGGTTGGGGTAGCTGTACATGAAGCTGACCCAGCGGTTGTCCGGGCACACGTTGACCACGTCTCCGGTGAACAGCGCCCCGTCGCCCGCGCTCCAGTGCAGCACCGCGCTGCCCGGGAAGTGCACCCCCGGGTTGATCAGGGTCACCTCGTCCGTGAGCCGGAGCGTGCGTCCGCTCCAGAACCGCAGCGCCGGGTCCGGCCGGCCCACCCACTCCCGGTCGGCCTCGTGCAGATGGACCGGCGCGTCGAAGGCGTGGGCCCAGTCGACCATCGAGGAGTAGAAGTGCGGGTGGCTGATCGCGATGTGGTCGATGCCGCCGAGCTCCTCGACGGCCCGAACCATCGCGTCGTCGAGGTACGGCACGCAGTCCCACAGCACGTTCCCCGCGGCGGTGCGCAGCAGCAGGGCCCGCTGGCCGATGGCGAAGTGCGGGGTGACGCCCACGCCGAGCACACCGGGCCCCTGCTCCTCGAAGCGGCCGCTGTGGCCCTCCGCGCGCAGCTCGGCCCGCGTCGTCCACCGCTGACCCCCCGGGGCCGGGTACTGGCGCTCGTCCAGGCAGACCGGGCAGTCCGGACGCGCGACGGCGTACTGGGTGCCGCAGGCGCGGCAGATCGGCGGGGCCGTCGGGTCGGTGGTGTCAGTCACGGTCGCCTCCGGCCAGCTCGGTGAGGACGCCCGGGCGGCTCGGGCGCCAGCCCAGCTCCTCGACGGCGCGCCGCCCCGACACCACCTGGTCGAGGGCGAGCGCCTCGGCGAACGGCTCCCCGAGCACCTCGGCGGCCTCCGCGAGCGGCCAGGACTCGGCCCGTCCGGTGCCGCCCGCGGCGATGTCGGCGGCGGCCGCGACCGCGGCGGTGGGGACGGACTCCCAGGCGACGCCGTGCAGGAGGTCACCGGGGGCGGCCTTGGCGACGGCGAGGGCGTACAGCTCGGCGAGGTCGTCGACGTGCACCATCGGCCAGCGGGTCGTGACCGGTCCCACGTAGCGTCCCGTGCCGCGTTCCCGGGCCCAGCGGGTCATCAGGGCGGGAATGCCGCCGTCCCGCCCGTACGCGATGCCGGGGCGTATCACCATGGCCCGCACGTCGTCCTCGGCGGCGGCCAGCACCCGCTGCTCGATCCCCGGCCGGTAGCCGACGATCGCGATGGGGTCGGTGTCGGCGTCCTCGGTCAGTGCGGTGTCCCCGGTCGCCCCGAGCACCCACACGCCGCTGGTGTAGACGAACGCCCGGCCCGTGCCGCGCAGGGGCGCGAGCAGTGCCTCAAGGGCGGCGGTGTCCACCGCCTCGTCGCCGGTGGGCGTGGCCAGGTTCACCACGACGTCCACCTCGTCCGTGACCGCCGCGCGCAGCGACGCGGGGTCGGTCAGATCGCCCACGCGCACGGGCACGTCCGGGTTCAGCGCGCCCGCGTCCTTGACGAGCGGCAGCACGTCGTGGCCTTCCCGCGTCAGCCGCGACACCACCGCGGAGCCGATGTAGCCGGTGGCACCGAGCACCAGAACCTTCATGAACCCTCCCATGCCGAGCACTTCTCGAACACGGGGAACACTAGGAACCGCGTCCTGCGCAGCGGATCCGTCGAACGACGGGGGTGCGGTACCGGCGTCGGTACGTGACGGGGCGCCGGACCGACGCGGTCGACCAGGGTCGACGGGGGCGGGCCGACGGGGTCTTCCGGGGCGACGGGACGTCAGTCCAGGTCGAGGGCGCCCAGGGCGGCCCGCGACGTCACGCCCAGCTTCGGGTAGGCGTTGGACAGGTGGTAGCCGACCGTGCGCGGGCTCAGGAACAGGCGGGCGCCGATGTCCCGGTTGCTCAGCCCGGTCGCCGCGAGCCGGACCACCCGCAGTTCCTGCGCGGTCAGCCGCCCCGCGGGATCGGCGCCCGCCGCCGGCGCGGCCGGGGCGGCACCGACGGCGCGCAGTTCGGTGCGGGCCCGGTCCGCCCACGCGCCGGCCGGCATCCGCTCGAACGACTCCAGGGCCGCGGTCAGCGCCTCCCGCGCGGCGGCGCGGCGCTTCGCGCGGCGGAGCCACTCGCCGTACAGGAGGTGGGTGCGGGCCTGTTCGAACGGGCGGCCGTCTCCCTGGTGGGCGGCGAGCGCGCGCTCGTAGAGGTCCTGCGCCCCTGCGCCGTCGGCGGCGAGCAGGGCGCGGCAGCGCAGCTCCACCGCCCCCGCCCACGCGGTCCCGGTGGCTGCGGCCCAGCGCTCGAACCGGTCGGCGGCCCACCCGGCATCGGCGGCCCGCCCGGTCCGGACCGCGGCCTCCACCTGGTCGGGCAGGCTGTGCACGGAGACCATGAGGTGCCGGTGCGGTCCTCCGGTCAGGACCGCGAGCCGTCGCAGGGCCAGGTCGTAGCGGCCCAGCCCGAGGTCGAACAGGGCGCGTGCCCTGGTCAGCCAGATCGGGACCGCGGGCACGGCGGGGTGCGGGTGCCGCCCCGCCGGGCCTCCCGCGCCGTCCGCGCCGTCCGGGTCCTCCCCGTCGAGGGCGGCCAGCACGGCCAGGACGCCGCTGAGCATCGCGGCGAGTTGGTGCTGGCCGGTGTCGCAGGCGATCTCCAGGCCCTCGACCGCCGACGTGTACGCGTCCCGGTGCCGGCCCAGGAACAGCCGCAGCCGCGCGAGACGGAGCAGCACCCGGGGCAGCACGCCGACGGCTCCTTCCGCCCTGCACTCCCGCTCCAGGACAACGGCCTCGTCGTGCACCGCGCGGAACTCCCCGAGCAGCATGTCCCAGCCGTGCAGACGCACCTGGTCGGTCAGACCCCGTTCGGGCCGGCTGCGCACGACGTACCGGGCGAAGTCCCTGATCGCCGTCACCCCGGCCACGTGATCACCCGACAGCATGTCGAGCACCCCGGCGGCGCCCCGGTGCATGGGGTGCCCGCCGAAGTCCAGACCGGCGGCCCGTGCCCGGGTGTCGCGGGCCGCCGCGACCGGGTCGGGCGCGGCCCACGCCATCGCGGCCGACTCGAACAGCAGCCACGCGCCCACGGCGGGACGGTCCGCCGTGACCCGCGAGGTCGCCTCGACGAGCAGCAGGCGTGCCGACTCCGCGCGGCCCTGCTCGTGTTCGAGCGCGGCCCGGACGCCGGCGAGCCGGGCGATCGCCACGGGGCTGCTCACGGGACCCGCCTCGTCGGCGAGCGCCGCCGCGAGCTCCGCCTGGCCGGCCTCGGCCGCGGCGGCCGACGCTGCGGCCAGCCGCAGCGAACGTGCCTCCGGGTCCTCGGTGAGCCGTGCGGCCCTCCGGTAGGCCGCGGCGACGGCCGCGCGACCGCCCCGCGAACGGAACAGTTCGGCCCCACGCTCCAGTTCCGCGGCCACCTCCTCGTCGTAGCCGACGGTCGCGGCGGCCAGGTGCCAGACGCGTCGCCCCATGTCCCCGGCAGCCGACGCCGCTTCGGCGAGCGCCCGGTGCACGGCCGTCCGCTCGACCAGCACCGCTCCCTGGTAGGAGGCGGCCCGCGCCAGCGGATGCCGGAACACCACGCGTCGCCCGGACACCCGGACGAGGTCCGCCGCCTCCGCCGGCCCGAGGTCCCGCGCGGCCAGGCCGACCCGCTCCCCCGCCGCGACGAGCAGCGCCACGTCACCGGTGTCGTCGGCCGCGGCCACCGTCAGCAGCAGGCGGGTCGGCGCGGGCAGCGCCCGGATCCGCTCGTCGAAGATCCGCCGCACCCGCCACGAGGCGGGCAGCACGGCGATCTCCCGCGCGTCCAGCGGCTCGCTGCCGTCCCGTTGGGCCGGTGTCAGGGCTTCCACGAGCTCGACCAGGGCGAGCGGGTTGCCCTGCCCGAGCCCGAGGATCCGGCTGCGCACGGCGGGATGGAGATCGGGGGCCTGGCCGGCCAGCAGCGCCGCCCCCTCCCCCTCGGTCAGGGGTCCGAGGTGCAGCACCGGCAGGCCCGGCGCGCCGTCGAAGGCCGCCGAGTCCTCGTGTGCGGCGAACACCATGGCCACCCGGCCCAGGCCGAGCCTGCGGCCGGCGAACAGCAGGGCGTCCATGGTCTCCAGGTCGAGCCACTGCGCGTCGTCGACGAGGACGAGGGCCGGACGTTCCTCGGCCAGCTCGTCGAGCAGGCCCAGGGTGGCGGCCCCGACCAGGAAGCGGTCCCCCGCGGGCGTCCCGTCCGGCGCGATCGCCCCGCGCAGCGCGGTCAGATGGCGCTCCGGCAGGTTCCTGGCGTGGTTCAGGGTGCCCCGGAGGAGGACCTGCAGACCGGCGTACGGCAGTTCCGCCTCCGACTGGACGCCCGTGCACCGCAGTATCCGGGCGCCGCCCGCGGTCGCCGAGGCACACCGGTCGAGCAGGGACGTCTTGCCCGACCCCGCATCGCCGAGGAGGACCACGGCCCCGCCCCGGCCCTCCCGGGCTCCCGCCAGGAGTCCGTCCAGGACGTCCTGTTCGTGGTCTCGGCCACTGAGACCGGCCGGCCCGCGATCGGCGGCTCCTGCCCGGACCGCGTGGGTCATCGGTGCTCTCCCCCTCCTCCGGATGCCTCACTCGGGCAGTCACCCCGAACGGCACGGATCGTGCTGATCATGATGTGTCGAGCCGTCCCCCGTTGTCAACGGCATGGCCCGTGCCGTTAGGATGCGCGCATGCCGAACGACTCCTCGGCGCCCCGACGCCGGGGCGCCGTACGCACCGAAGCGCTGCTCCAGGTGACGCTGGACCTGGCCACGGAGGTCGGGTACGCGGGCCTCAGCATCGAGGCCATCGCCCGACGGGCCGAGGTGGGAAAGCACACGGTCTACCGCCGCTGGCCGACCAAGGCGGCCCTGCTCCTGGACGCGCTCCACCGGGTCTGGACCACGGATCTGGACTACCGCGCCACCGGCGACCTGCGCGCCGATCTGCGCGAGCAGTTCCTCCGGTCCTCGTCCGCCCTGGTCGAACCTCCGCTGGGCCCGGTGTACCGGGCCGTCATCGCCGAGGCGCAGTCCGACCCCGCGGCGCGGGCGGCGCTGCACGAGCGGTTCCTGCGGACCGTCGAGGAGAGCACGCGGGAGCGGATCAGCCGCGCTCAGCGCGCGGGACAGCTGCGCGCGGACGTGGAACTCGGCTTCGCCGCGGAGGTGTTGTGCGGGGCCCTGTACTACCGCCACCTCCTGACGCCCCGTCCCGTCGACGAGGCCGCGATCGACGGGCTGCTCGACATGTTCATGGCCGCGTACGGCAGCCGGTGACTACGGAGTCCCGTTCCCGCCCAGCTCGGCCCAGACCGTCTTGCCGTCCTCGGTGTACCGCACGCCCCAGTTGTCCGCGAGGGAGGCGCAGATCAGGAGGCCGCGACCGCCCTCGTCCACGGCCTTGGCGTGCCGGAGATGCGGCGCGGCCTGTCCGGCGTCGCTGACCTCGCAGGTGAGGGACGATCCGTCGGCGATGAGACGGAGCACGACGGGGGCGGCTCCGTACCGGAGGGCGTTGGTGACGAGCTCGCTCACGACGAGCGCCGCCGTGAACGGGTCGGCGGGGTGCTTCCACCGCCCGATCCGTTCCTCCACGTGGGCCCGCGCGGTGGCCACGGCGGACAGGTCGTACGGGATCTTCCAGGTGGCGAGCTCCCCCGGGGGCAGGTGCCGGGTGCGGGCCACGAGCAGGACCCGGTCGGGGGCGAGGAGCCGCTCCACGGCGTCGGCCATCACCTCCGGTTCGCGCTCCGGGTGGGCGAGCGCCGCCATGAGGTCCTCCGTCCGGGGACCCTCGCCGCCGGACGCCAGACAGAGCGTGCTGCCCTCGGGCGGGAAGAGCGTCGCGCAGGCGAAGGGCGGTCCGTCGCCGCCCAGCAGGGGCCCGTCGTCGAGCGGCCGGGTGTCCGCCGAGCCGTCGGGGTGGACGACGACGAGCAGCGAGGAACCGGCGCGCGCGATGTCGAGCCGCCCGTCGACGGGGTCGTGGACGGCGATGGTGCAGGCGGCGGTGGGGTGGACCTCCGCGGGGACGCTCCCGGGTGCGCCCTCGGCGGCCAGCCGGAGGGTCGTCGCGTGGAGGCGGGCGAGGAGCTCGTGCGGATCGAGGTCCAGGGTGGTCAGGCTGTGGACGGCGGTCCGCAGCCGGCTCATGGTGGCGACGGCCCTCGGCCCCCGCGATCCGACCTGCCCCACGACCAGGGCGACGCGCGCGCCCGGCAGCGGGATCACGTCGCACCAGGACCCGGCGCCGGTGCCGCCGGGGCGATGGCGGCGCGCGACGTCGAAGGCGCTCCGGGTGGCCTCCTCCCGGGGTGGCGGCCAGCTCTGCAGGGCGGTCATGACGGTGTGCTCGCGGGTGTACCGGAGCGCGTTCTCCAGACAGTTCGCCGTACGGGACGCCAGGGCGTCGGCGAGGGCCCTGTCGTCGGGGCCGTACGGCTCCGAGCCGTCGAGCCGCCGGAAGGCGACCGCACCGAAGACCTGCCCGCGTACGGTCAGGGGCACCCTGAGGTGCGTCGCCGGGTCCCCGCCCGAGGCCGGGAGAAGCGGGTGGTCCGCCGTCGGAGGGCGGTCCCCGAAGAGCCCCGGCAGCAGGACCGCGCCCGCCTCCGGCAGCTCGGGTCCGGCCCCCGTCCCACCGGTGGCGGCGCAGCGCAGCAGCGGGACCGTGTCCCGGGACTGGAGGGCCGGGTCCTGGCCCCGGAAGACGGCGTCGGTGAGCGCCACGACGACGGCGTCGGCGAACCCCGGTACGGTCACGTCGACCAGCTCGCGGGCGGTGCGCTCCACGTCGAGGCTGGTGCCGACCCGCTCGTGGGCTTCGTGCAGCAGCCGCAGCCGGGCCTGCGCCCGTTCGCGGTCGGTCACGTCGGTGCTGGTGACGACCACGCCGAGCACACGGCCCGCGCCGTCCTGGAGGCGGTGCGCGGAGAGCGAGTAGACGTGCTCGGTGCGCTCGGCGCCGGGAGAGCGGCCGGTGACGAGCAGGTCGGTCGCGGAGCGGCCCGTCGCCAGGACCTCGCGCAGGACGGCCTCGTCGACGTGCACACCGGCGAACGTCGCGTACGCCTCGGCCGCGGACTTGCCGCGGACCCGATCGGCGGGGATGCCGTGGAGCCCGGCGACGACGGGGTTCACGCGGACGATGCGCAGGTCCGTGTCCAGGACGTGGAGTCCGATCTCGGACTGGGTGAAGACGGCGTCGAGGACGGCCTCGCCCCACACGGTCTCCGCCGTCCAGGGCCCGCCGGCCCCACCGCCCCGGGCCGCGCCTTCCCCGGCCCCGCCTCCCCCGGCCCCGCTTTCGGCGCCGCCTCCCCCGGTCCAGGGCTCGGCGGTCCCGTGCGGCGGCGTCCCCGCCTGTCCCTGCTCCCAGTACGCGTCCACTCGTCGTCGCTCCCGCCGGACATGCACGGCCGCGCCTCAGCCGATCCCGACGAGCCTCTCCCAGATCACCGCATCCCGCGAACGGAGCAGCCCGGCTCGCGGAGGCGCGGTGGCCCACGGGCACGCGGGAGGGCCTGGGTACAGTCGGTGCACACGGGCCGGGGCGAAGGAGGCCGACGGAGCATGGCGGTGGACGAACTCGACACGCGGATCCTGCGGCTGCTGATCGAGCAGCCGCGGACGAGCGTGCGCGAGTACGCGAGGATCCTGGGGGTGGCGCGGGGGACCGTGCAGGCGAGGATCGACCGCCTGGAGCGGGACGGCGTGATCACGGCGACGGGCCCGGTCCTCTCCCCCGCCGCACTCGGGCACCCGGTGCTGGCCTTCGTGCACGTCGAGGTGACCCAGGGACACCTGGACGAGGTCGGCGACGCGCTCGCGGGTGTGCCGGAGATCGTGGAGGCCTTCTCGATCACCGGCGGAGGCGATCTCCTGACCCGGGTGGTGGCCCGGGACGCCGGTCACCTCGAGGACGTGATCCAGCGCTTGATCCAGCTGCCCGGGGTGGTGCGCACCCGCACCGAGATCGCGCTGCGCGAGCGGGTGGCGCACCGGCTGCTCCCGCTGGTCGAGGCGATCGGGCGGCGGTCGACATCGACCTGAACCCCTCAGGCATGGCAGCTGCAAGGAAATGTGCCGGAATCGCTTGCACATGAGAGTCACATCGTCCTAACGTGACCGTCATGCAGTCCTACACCATCGGTCAGGCCGCGCGCCTCCTCGGCGTCAGCCCCGACACGGCCCGCCGCTGGGCCGACGCGGGCCGGTTCACGACCCATCGCGACGAGAACGGCCGCCGCGTCGTCGACGGCCGTGACCTCGCCACCTTCTCGATCGAGGTCGGGCAGAGCTCCGGCGGGGGCGAGGAGGGCTCGTACACCTCGGCCCGCAACGCGTTCCCGGGGATCGTGACCGGGGTCACGCTCGGTGACGTCGCCGCCCAGGTGGAGATCCAGGCCGGTCCGCACCGGCTCGTGTCACTGCTCACCCGCGAGGCGGTCGAGGAGCTGGGCCTGGAGGTCGGGATGCAGGCCATCGCCCGGGTGAAGTCGACCAGCGTGCACATCGACCGGGCCTGACGCGGGCCCTCACCGTCCGTCAGGGAGCGCGCCCGGCCGGGATATTCGGGGGCGCGGCGCCCCCGCCTGTGGCAGGGTACGACCGCCTCGTCCCCGTGCGATCCGGAGCGTTCCGTGCCCCTGCCCGAGCGGCTCACACCCCTCCTCGCCCAGTTCGACTTCGCCCGCAAGCGGCTCACCGACCGCATGACGGGACCGGTGATGGACAGCGGCAACGGCACGGACGTCCAGGTCGGCCCCATGACCGACGCCGAGTACCTCTGGGAGCCGGCGCCCGGCTGCTGGTCGGTCCGGCGGCACGCCGACGGTCCCGGGGCGGGCGCGACACTCCTGGTCGGCGCGGGCGCCTGGGGCCGCGACACGACGTCTCCGCCGCACCCCGTGCCGCCGCCCCTCACGACGATCGCCTGGCGGCTGAGCCACCTCACCGAGATGCTGGCGCTGCGCGCCGACCACACCCGGGGGACCCACGGCCTGACCCGCGACGACCACCCGGTCGCCGGGGACGTCCGCACGGCCCTCGCGGCCTTCGACGACGCCGCCACCGCCTGGCGCGAGGCGCTGCTGTCCGTCGACGACAAGGCCCTCGACACGGTGGGCCACTGCACCTACCCGCACGGCGGCGACATCGACGAGCCCTTCGTGGAGATCGTCTGGTGGGTGAACCAGGAACTCCTGCACCACGGCGCGGAGATCGCCCTGCTCCGTGACCTCCACCGGGTCCTCGCGTAGGCGGTCCTCGCGCAGGCGGCCCTCGCGTAAGCGGCCAGGCCCAAGGCGGTTCTCGCGCACGGCAGCTCACGCGGAGGCGCAAGGCCGTCCTGCCGTGCGGGGGTTCAGTGGATCGCCCGGGCCAGGAGCATCGCCACGTCGTCCTGGGCGGACCCCATGAGGAGCCGCCCGAGGACCTCGTCGCACAGCGTGTCGAGGGGCCGGTCGAGCGGCCGCAGGGCCTCGGCGAGCTGCCGCATGCCCTGGTCGAGGTCCCGGTCGCGGGCCTCGATGAGGCCGTCCGTGTAGAGGACCAGCAGTCCGCCCGCGGGCAGCACGACCTCCTGCGTGCCGAAGTCGTGGGCTCCGGTCCCCAGGGGAGTGCCGGGCGGTCCGTCGAGGAAGGTGATGGTGCCGTCGGGGGTGGCGACGGCCGGCGGCGGATGGCCCGCACGGGCGATGACCCAGCGGCCGGTGCCCGGGTCGTGCACCGCGTAGACGCAGGTCGCCATCTCGTCCTCGCCGAGGTCGGCCACGACGGCGTCCAGGGAGCGGAGCATGCGCGCCGGGGCGATGTCGTGGCGCGCCAGGGTCCGTACGGCCGTGCGGAGTTGACCCATGACGGCCGCCGCGTGGATGCCGTGCCCCATCACGTCGCCGATGACCAGGCCCGTCCTTCCGCCGGGCAGCGCGATCACGTCGAACCAGTCGCCGCCCACGTCGTGGGAGCTCGCGGGAAGGTAGCGGCCGGTGAGTTCGAGCCCGGTGACGGCGGGGAGTTCACTGTTGGTGAGACTGCGCTGGAGGGTGAGGGCGGCCTCCCGCTGGCTCGTGTACAGCCGGGCGTTGTCGATGTTGAGCGCGGCGCGGGCGACGACCTCGTCGATGAGGACGCAGTCCTGCGCGTCGAAGGGCTCACGGGTCCGCAGCCGGGTCACCGTGATCGCCCCGAGCACCTGCCCCCGGGCCACCAGGGGGACGAGCCGGGCCGAGCCGATGCGGGTGGCGAAGTAGGAGCGCAGGGCCTCGGTGCGCGGATCGGTGAAGAGCTGCGGGATGTCGGTCGTGTAGAGGTTCGTGGGCCGTCCGTGCACGACGACCTGCTCGTACACGGAGTCGAGCGGGATCTGGAAGGTCTGGCCCGGGACGAGGAGCGCCGTGGGCGCGGTCGGGTCGGGGAACTGGGCGGCGAGGCGCCGCAGCAGCCCCCGGTTGGCGGCCGGGTCGTCGGCTTCGAGGACGGACTCCAGCATCTGCACGTCGGCCGAGTCGGCGAGCTGGGGCACGAGGAAGCGGACGGCCTCCTCGGCGGTCCGCCCGAGGTCCAGGGTGGTCCCGATCCGGGCGCCGGCTTCGGCGAGCAGCGCGAACCGGTGACGGGCGCGCTCGACCTCGATGTGCGCCTCCTGGCTCTCGGTGATGTCGACGAGCGAGGCGATGAGGCCGAGCGACCGCGGTTCGGTGCGGTCGACGAGCGGGGCGTACGAGCACGACCAGATGTGGTCGCGATCGGGGTCGGCGGGGGTACGGCCGACCCGGCGCGCGTCCACCACGGCCGTACCGCTCTCCAGGACCTGGCGCATCAGCGATTCGAGCGAGGCCGCGTTGACGCCGGGCACGACCTCGGTGAGCCGGCGGCCCACGTGCTGCGCGGCCGGCACTCCGTTCATGCTGGCGAGGGCGTCGTTGACGCGCAGGAAGCGGAGGTCGGGGCCGAGCAGCGCGAGCCCGATGGGCGACTGGGTGAAGAGGCTCTCCATCGCCGCCAGGTTCTCCCGCAGGCGCAGGACCTCGGAGGTCTCCACCGCGATGAGCATCGCCCCCGGGCGGCCCTGCGGGTCGGCGGCCGGGACGATCCACATCTCCATGGCGACCGTGTGGCCGTCGCGGTGCCGGACGGGCAGGGTGCCGACCATGGTCTCCCCCGCCTGCACCCGGTCGGTCAGCCGCTCGGCCAGCTCGCGGTTCGCGTCGGGGACGAGCAGCGGCGTCGCGAGCCTCCCGAGGACGTGCTCGGGCCGGTGTCCGAGGAGGTCCTGAGCGGCGAGCGACCACTCGACGATGCGGCCCTCGGCGTCCTCGCGCCAGAGGGCGATCGGCAGCAGCTCGCGGAGCACGCCCGCATCCCCGACGGCCGCCCGGGGCGGCTGCGGAACCCTGCTCGACGACTGATGAGTCTCCAACGCATCGACCTACGCATCGGCCCGGCCCCAGGGGGCGCATTCCCTACCGAATCACCCTAGCCGAGGAGCTGTCGGCGGGCGCTGCGCAGTGCGGCCGATCGGTACGGACCGGCTCGCCAGCGGCGACGCTCCGGAGCCGCGGCCCGGGTCCGGCGAGGGTTCCGTAGTTCTACGGATGTGCGCGGCGGGGCGCGGATGCGAGAGTCGGACCGACCTCTGCGTACGGACGTACCGCCCCCACCCGCGTCTCCCCGGAGCACCCACGCATGAGCAGCCGCTCGCCCGACGACCTCCGCCTCGTCACGCCACAGTACGGCCCCGGGGCCCGGACCGGAGAGGAGCCCGAGGACCCGCACGAGCTGCTCCACCGGGCCCGTCGGCTCACCGCGGAGGGACACCCCTCGGCCGGCGGGGCCTGGGAACGGGCGGCGACGGCCCTGCGGCGCGCGGGCGGCGCCATCACGCCCGGTGACCACGGCGACGCCCTGGACGCGACCGCGCTCGACTGCCGCGGCCGGGCCGGCACAGCGGCCGGACCGCTCTTCTCCCGCGCCGCCGAGCTGCACGAACGCGCCGGGCGGCGCGGCAAGGCCCTGGTCTCGCGGGCGAGGGCGCTCCTCAGCGCCCCGGAACCGGGGGCGACGGCCTGCGCCGGGCTCGCGGAACTGGGCGAGCGGGCCACCGCCCTGCACGCCGCCGGGCAGGCCACCGCCGCCGAGACCGCGACGGTGCTCCTGCTGCGCTGCCGGGCGCGCGCGGACCTCCTGGACACCGGCCCCGACCCCGCCGCGGAGGCCGCCGCGCTGCGCCGGGACCTCGCGGCCCTGATCGCCTTCGCCGGGCCGCACCGGGCGGCCCCCGCCGTCCGCGACGCGCTCGCCGAGGCCCGTACCCTCCTCGGCCGCGTCCACGCGGCCGAGGACCCGGCCGCCGCCCTCGCCCCCCTGCGGGCGGCCGTGGCGGACCGCCTCGCCGAGGGGCGGCCGTGGCAGGCCGTCGAGAGCACGCTCCTGCTCGCCGGGGTGCTCCGTGCCACCGGCGCCCACCCGGAGGCCGCCGCGCTCCTCCGGGCCGCCCTCGGCACGCCCGCCACCGCCGGGGCGCTCCGCAGCGCCGACCGGGCACGGCTCTGTCTCGCCCTCGCGCGGACGCTCGCCGCGGCCGGCGGCGGGACCGACGGGGACGAGCGGGTCGCGCTCCTCGCGGACGCCGTCCGGCACGCCGACGCGGTCGCCGGAGACAGCGGGCTGAGCACCCTCGCGCGTCTCGCGCTGGGCATCGCGCGGGCCGAGCAGGGTCGTTGGCGCGAGGCCTCCGCCGCTCTGCGGGAAGCGCTGTCCGGGCTCGCCGATGACGGCGACGACGACGAGACGGCACGGGTGAGGGCCAGGGCCTGGCTCGCGTACTGCGCGCTGTGCCTCGGTCGACCCGACCGGGCCGCGCGGGACTTCGCGCGCGCGGCGGCCGAGGTCCGGCGGTGGGCCGACCGCCGCCACGGCGCGGCCCTGAGCCACCTCACCGCACACGCCCTGCACGCCGCCGGATCGCCGGAGAAGGCGGCCCGCGCCTATGAACGGGCGGCGGACCTGTGGCGGTCGGCCGACGAGCACGCCGCCGCCGCGCGGTCCCTGCGCGCCCGGGCCCGGCGGATACGGGAGCTGTGGGGCGCCGACGCGGCCGAGGTCGTCGAGCGGGAGGCCTTGCGGGAGGCGGCGCGCGGGCTGCCGGGCGGCGGGGACGGAGACGGAGACGGAGCCGCGGACGACGCCCGGGGGTGGCTGCGGAGGCTCCCCGAGCCGTACGGGCCGCCCGGCCGCCACCAGGTGAACGTGTACGGCGAGGTGGGCGGGGCCGGGAGCGAGCCGAGCGGTCGGCGACGCCCCGAGGAGCGGCGAGTGAGCCGAGTGCGGGGGTGCGAGTGAGCAGAGTGATCGACGGCCGCTTCGAGCTCGTGGAGCGGCTGGGCGGCGGAGGGATGGGAACGGTGTGGCGCGCCCGCGACCTGGCCCTGCACCGTGACGTGGCGGTCAAGGAGGTGCGTCCGCCGGACCCGGCGATGGCCGAGTACGACGTCGAGGGCGCCCGGACCCTGCGGGCCCGGGTGCTGCGCGAGGCACGGGCCCTGGCGAGGATCGACCACCCCAACGTCGTGACGATCCATCACATCGTGGACGCGGGCGAGGGGACCTACCCGTGGCTCGTGATGGAGCTGGTCACCGGCGGATCCCTCCAGGACCGGCTGGAACGCGGCACACTGACCCCGGCCGCGGCCGCCTCGCTCGGCCGCGGGCTGCTGTCGGCCCTGCGCGCCGCCCACGAGCGGGACATCGAGCACCGGGACGTGAAGCCCGCCAACGTCCTCCTGCGGCCGGACGGGCGACCGGTGCTCACCGACTTCGGGATCGCGGCGATCCGTGAGTCCACCGTCCTGACCGCCTCGGGCTCGATCATCGGTTCGCCGGACTACATGGCGCCCGAGCGCATCCGGGGCCGCACGAGCGGCCCGGCCGCCGACTTCTGGTCGCTGGCGATGCTGCTGTACGTGGCGGTCGAGGGGCACCATCCGCTGCGCCGGGAGAACACCCTGGCCACCCTCGCCGCCGTGCTCTCCGACGACGTGCCCCCTCCCGTGCGGGCCGGCGCGCTGACCGACGTACTGACCCGGCTGCTGGTACGGGACCCGGCGGCCCGGCCGGACGCCGACGAGCTCGCCCGCGCGCTGGCGGCCGCGGAGCGGGAGGCACCCGCGGGTGATGCGGAGCGGGCCGCGCCCACGGAAGGTACGGAGCAGGAGGACGCGCCCACGGAAGGTGCGGAGCAGGAGGACACGCCCGCCGAAGGTACGGAACGAGACGACACGCCCGCCGAAGGTACGGAACGGAAGGCCGCGCCCGCTGAAGGTACGGAGCAGGAAGACGCGCCCGCCGAAGGTACGGAACGGAAGGCCGTGCCCGCTGGAGGTACGGAACGCGGGGCCGCGCCCGCCGAGGATCCGGCGGTGCCGGCCGCCGCGGGAGGAGGGACGACCTCGTTCCGCCTGGCGCCGCCGTCCGCGCCCGGTCCCGCCTCTCCGCCTTCGCCCGCCCCGGCATCGGCTCCGGCCATCGCTCCGGCGTCGGCGTCCGGTGCCGCGCCCGCCTCCGCCCCGGCGCCGCCGCCCGATCCGGCCCCCGCCCCGCCGCCCGCGCCCGCCCCGGCGCCCGGGTCCGTCGCCGGGCGGCGCCGGCGGGGGCGTGTCGCGCGGTTCCTGGGGTCGGCCGCCGTCGTCGTGCTCGCCGTCGGGATCCCCGTGGCCGCGATGAGCTGGGACTGGCGGCCCGCCGACCCGGCGAGCGGCCCGCACACCACTCCGCCCCCGGGGCGGACCCCGGCGGCGTCCGGACCCGTGGAGGAGCCCACCGAGGCGAAGCCCGACCTGCTGACGGCCGACGGGGTCCGGACCGCCGTGGCGGCCGTCAAGGCGGCCTCGGGCGGGGCCAAGGTCACCGGGTTCGTCGTCTACCCGGACTACGCGGTGGCCGAAGCGCTGGTCAAGGGCAGCACGAAGCGGTACGACCGGTACGTGTACCGGGGCGGTGACGTGGCCGTACGGCAGGGCCCGGGCGGCACCGCGTTCCCCGGCGCCGTCCCGGCCGACCTCGACTCCTTCTCGTGGGACGCGCTGCCGGCGCTCATGAAGCGCGCCGACAAGGAGCTGGGCGTCGACGAGCCGACGAGCCGCTACCTCGTCCTCACCCCGGGGTCGACGCTCCTGGGGAGCGGCCCCGGGCTGAGCGTCTACCTGTCCGACACGTACGGCGTGGCCTATCTGACGGCCGACGCCAAGGGACGGGTGACCGCCACCTATCCGCGCAAGGACTGACCCCCGGCCGCCCCGGACCTGACCACCAGCGAGGCCAGACCCGCCCGGGTCTCCACCCCCGTCTTGCGGTACACCCGGGCGACATGGCTCTCGACCGTGCGCGGGCTCAGACAGAGCCGGTCGGCGACGGCCTGGTTGGTGAGCCCCTCGGCCACCAGGGCGGATATCTCGCGCTCGCGCGGGGTGAGGACGGCGAGCCGGCCGCCCCCGCCCTCGTCGTCCGTCGGCGCCGGACGGGTGCGGTCGGCCAGGTCCACCAGCAGGACGGCACCGGCGTCGACGGCGAGACGCCGGCCCCTGCGCCACGCGGCGGCGGCCCGTGCCCCCTCGCCCGAGGCCTGGAGCTGCGGGGCGGCGAGGAGCAGGCCGTGCGCCTCGCGCAGGACCGCCCCGGAGCGCGCGCCGCCCCGGGCCGCCTCCGTGAACTCCCGCGCCGCGGCCGACGGTTCGCCCTGACGCGCGAGGACACTGCCCCACGCCCTGCGGGCCGCGCCGCGCTGGACGGACAGCCCGAGGGGCTCCGCCCGCGCGAGGGCGAGGCGGGCGGCCCGCTCGGCCTCCGGGAGGTCTCCCGCGGCGAGGGCCGCGCTGGTGAGCAGTTCGAGGTAGCCGGGGCGCAGGGAGGGCTGGAGCCGGGAGAGGTCCCGGTCGCCGCCGGCCCGCACCAGCGCCTCGCGGACCCGGTGCGGGTCCTGGTCGAGCGGGAGGGCGTGGGCGAGCATGCAGCGCGCCTGGGTGGCCCACCAGCCTTCGGCGGTCCCGACGGCCGCCGCGGCCTCCGCCGCCGCGGCGGGCGCCTCGGGGTCGCCGAGGGGCCGGGCGTGCAGGAGCACGGTGGCCCGCATCGCCCCGCTGAACCCGATGAGTTCGGCGCCGCCCAGGGTGCGGGCCACCGCGAGGGCCTCGTCCGCCCGGTCGAGTGCGGTGCCGACCCTGCCGGTCAGGAGGTGGACGTACGCCGAGCAGAGCAGGAGCTGCGAGAGCGCGAAGGGGCGTCCGGTGCGGCGGGCCATGGCGATGCCCCGGGTGGTGTGCCGCTCGGCCGCCCCGTACCGCTCCAGGAAGGCCTCGGTCCAGCCCAGGCGCACCAACGACTCGGCGTGGGCGGCCAGTCGGCCGTCGGTGAGGACGTCCGTGAGGGCGGCGGCCTCGGTGGCGTGGGCACGGGCCGCGGCGGTGTCGCCCTCGTAGACCTCGCCGAGGGCGGCCAGGGTGAGGACCTCGGCCGTCCCCGTGTCGTCGCGGCGCCGGCGGGCCCCTTCGAGGTCCTCGGCGACGACGTGCCGGACCTGGGGGTAGCGGGCGGCGAACAGGGCGCGGCAGCCCCACTCGACGACGAGCCGGGTCCGCAGGTCCGGCCGGGGTCCCGGACTCCGCTCCAGTTCGCGGCGGAGCAGGCCGTCGGCCTCGGGGTAGCGGCCGAGGTGGCGCTCCATGAAGGCACAGAGCAGCACGGCGGAGGTGCGCAGTTCCGGGTCCTCCGGTTCGGCCGTGCCGTCGCGGCCGCCGTCGATGAGGCGGTGGAGGAGGTCACGGCTCTCCGCGACGCGTCCCGCCGAGCCGAGGGCGCGGGCCCGGCGGAGCGTCAGTTCGCGTGCGGTGGCGTGGTGTTCGGGCGCGTCGGGCAGCAGGTCGAGCACCGCGCCCAGCCAGTCGGCGGCGCGGGCGGGGTCGGCGGCCCCGATCCGCTCCGCCGCCTCGATCAGCTCGGCGGCGGTGGCCGGGTCCCAGGCGGTCGCGGCCCCGACCAGGTGCGGGGCGCGCTCGGTCACGGGGGCGCCGGCCGCCGCGAGCGCCGTCGCGGCCCGGCGGTGCAGCTCGCGCCGCCGCCACGGGTCGAGCGCGCCGAGGATCAGCCCGGGCAGCGCGGGATGCCGCAGCGCGAGGCCTCGCCCGTCCGGCCCGTACCGGAGGAGGTCCCGCCGGACGAGCTTGCGCAGGACGTGCTCCTGAGCGGCCCAGGGGCGGGCGGGACCGTCCTCGTCGGGCCCGGTCACCGTCGCGAGCAGTTCCGGCGTCGCGCGGGGGCCGAGGACCGCCGTCGCCTCCACCGCCGATCTCTGCGCCCGGTCCAGCGGGGCGAGTTCGGTGAGGAGGGCGGCCACCGGCCCGGTGGCGGCCGTCTCGGTCCCGCGCGTGCGGGCGGCGTGGGCGAGGGCGCGGTAGTAGAGCGGGTTCCCCAGGCTCGCGGCGTGCAGGGACGGCGCGAGGCCCGGCGGCAGCCCGGCGCCGAGCCCCTCGGCGCAGGCTTCGGCGGTCAGGGGGGCGAGCGTGAGGCGCTCCAGGGTTCCCGCGTCGTCGGCGCGCGCGAGGGCGGAGGCCAGGGCGGGCGGGGTCTGGCGCTCGCGCCGGGCCAGGACGAGGAGGACGGGCGACCTCGGCGGGTGCCGGAGGAGGTGGTCGACGAGCGCGACGGAGGCGGGGTCCGCGCCGTGGAGGTCGTCGAGCACGAGCACGAGCCCGGGGGCCGTGACCTGCGCCAGCGCGGCCGCGATCCGCCGCACCTCTCCGGCGCCCTCGACGAGTTCGGCGAGTTCGGCCAGGTCCGGGTCGAGGACGCGGTCGAGGTGGTCCAGGTCGGCGAACGCGTCCACGAACGGCTGGAAGGGGGCGCCGTGCCCGGGGACGGCGCCCGCCCGGCCGTGCAGGACCCTCGCCCCCTGCCGTCCGGCCCGCTCCGCGAAGGCGGTGAGCAGGCGTGTCTTGCCGATGCCCGGTTCGCCCGTGACGTCCGCCGTCACCGGGCCCGCGCCGCAGGTCCGGGTGCGCAGCAGGGCGTCGAGCCGGTCGAGTTCCCGGTTCCGCCCGACGAGGGGCGCGCGGTCGACGCGCCCCTGGTCCGCGATGGTGTCCATGTTCCTCCCCCTGTCCCGCCGGTTCCCCCGATCTCAGTTGTACGGCACGCCACCGACAGTGGTCAGCCGGTGGTGAGCGCCTTGAAGGCCCGGGTCTGTTCCGTGATGGCCCGTTCGGTCGGCAGGCGTTCGATCGACGACGCTCCGAAGAAGCCGACGACGCCGGTGGTGTGCTCCAGGACGTGGCGCGCGTCCTCGGGTTCGGCGATGGGGCCTCCGTGGCAGAGCACGAGGACGTCGGGGTTCACCCGCTTGGCGGCGTCGTGCATCTCCTGGACGGCGGCGGCCGCCTGGTCGAGCGTCATGGCCGTCCCCGCGCCGATGGCCCCCTTGGTGGTGAGCCCGACGTGGGGCACGAGGACGTCGGCGCCCGCGGCGGCCATGGCGGCCGCCTGCTCGGGGTCGAAGACGTAGGGGGCGGTGAGCAGGTCGCGCTCATGGGCGGCGCGGACCATGTCGACCTCCAGGCCGTACCCCATGCCGGTCTCCTCCAGGTTGACCCGGAAGGTGCCGTCGTACAGGCCGACCGTGGGGAAGTTCTGCACTCCGGCGAACCCCATGGCCTTCAGCTCGTCGAGGAAGAGGTCCATGCGGCGGAACGGGTCGGTGCCGCAGACGCCGGCGAGGACGGGGGTGTCGCGGACCACCGGCAGCACCTCGCGGGCCATGTCCTGGACGATCGCGTTGGCGTCTCCGTACGGCAGGAGACCCGCGAGCGAGCCGCGACCGGCCATCCGGTAGCGGCCGGAGTTGTAGATGATCAGCAGGTCGACCCCGCCGGCCTCGGCGCACTTGGCGGAGAGCCCGGTGCCCGCGCCCGCGCCGACGATGGGGCGGCCCGCGGCGACCTGGGCGCGCAGCCGGGCGAGCACGTCCTGGCGGCTGATGGTGGTCCTGGTGTTCACGGTGGTCACTCCTCGGTGTCCTGGCGTCTCGGTGGCGCGCGGCGCCCCGGGACCGGGGCGCCGCGGCGTGCGATGTCTCAGTGCCCCGTGCGGCGGGCGTTCTCGGTGATCAGCTGGTGGAGGCGGTCGGCCATGGCGACCGCGAAGGCGTGGTCGTTGACGTGGGCGTCGAGTTCGTGGACGCGGACCTCGCCGCCCAGGACGGCGGCCCGCAGCGCGGCGAGGCCCGCCCGGCCCGCCTCGGGGTCGGCGAAGGGCCCGTCGGTCACGTCCACGGCGGAGACGCCGCGCAGGGGCCAGAAGACCTCGGCGGGGCCGTGCGCGGCGCGGAGCTTGCGCCCGATCCCGGTGCCGAGCCGGGCCATCTCGTCCGCGGTGGTGCGCATCAGGGTCACCGACGCGTTGTGGACGAGGAAACGGCGGTCGGCGAACCGCTCGGGGACGGTCGCCGCGGGGCCGAAGTTGACCATGTCGAGCGCTCCGGGGGCGACGACCTGCGGGATGCCGACGGCGCCGGCGGCGGTGAGCCGGGACGGGCCGGCGCTGAGGACGCCGCCGACGAGTTCGTCGGCGAGTTCGGTGGTGGTCAGGTCGAGGACGCCGTCGAGCATGCCGTCCCTGGCGAGCTTCTCGACGGCCCGGCCGCCGGCGCCGGTGGCGTGGAAGACGAGCACCTCGTAGCCGAGTTCGGCGAGCCGGGCGCGGGCCGTGTCGACGGCCGGGGTCGTCACGCCGAACATGGTGGCCGCGACGACCGGCCGTCCCCGGCCCGCGGACTCGTCGTGGTTGCGCTCGTGACGGCGTGCCATGCCGGCGGCGGCCGCGGCGGCGTTGCCGAGGACCTGGCGGGAGACGGAGTTGAGCCCGGAGATGTCGACGACGCTGTACATCATGGTGAGGTCGCTGCTGTCGACGTACGGGGAGACGTCGCCGCCGGCCATCGTGCTGACGAGCACCTTGGGGACGCCGATGGGCAGCGCCCGCATGGCCTGGGCGGCGATCGCGGAGCCACCGCTGCCGGCCGCGGCGAGGACGGCGTGCAGTTTTCCCTTGCGGTAGAGGTCGACGACGATCCGGGTGAGGCCCTGAGCCATGGCGGTGACGGCCGCCCCGCGGTCGCCGGCGGCCCGCAGCCGCGCCAGGTCGTGTCCCGCGGCGCGGGCGACGACGTCGGCGGGGACGTCGGCCACCGGTGCCTGTGCGGGTGGCGGCATGATGCCGGTGTCGACGAGGAGGACGTCGCTGCCGTACTCCCTGAGCCGCTCGCGCAGCCAGGCGTACTCCTCCCCCTTGGTGTCCAGTGTGCCGACCAGCACGACGGTCGCCATGCCCTCACCCTTCTCCCGGTCCCGTACCCGTATCCGGTCCCGTGCCCCGGTCCCGCCGTCGTCGATCCTCCCTGGGGTGACCTGCGGCGACAACGACCAGTCAGGCCGGATTGGCCTGCGTCGCCGAGGCCGTCGGGCAGGTGTCGTGGCGCAAGATGGGTGCCATGGCCAGGATTGCTTCGACCCGTTTGTCCCGACTCCTCACCGGCTGGTCGTCGGAGGGGCCGGGACCGCTGCCCCGGCGGCTGGCCGACGCGCTGCGGGAGCTGGCCGAGCGCGGGGACGTGCCCGGCGGCAGCGTGCTGCCCTCGCAGCGTGAACTGGCGTCGGTGCTCGGGGTGAGCCGGTCCACGGTGACCGCCGCGTACGGACTCCTGGAGGCCGAGGGGTGGCTGGAGAGCGTGCGGGGCAGTGGCTCCCGGCTGCGGGGGTCGGGGGCGCTCGACCGGTACGTCGCGGAGGGGCGGCTCGTGAGCTTCCACGCCCGGTCGGGCGGCGCGGGCACCGCCGACCTGTCGAGCGGGGCCATGCCCGGGCTCGGCGCGGTCGCCGAGACCGTCGGGGCGCTGACCCACGGCGACCTCGGCGGGCTCCTCGGTGACGACGGCTACCACCCGTACGGGATGGCGGCGTTGCGGGAGGGGATCGCCGCGTACTACCGGGCGGCGGGGGTGGCGACGGAGGCGGAGCAGATCCTGGTGACCTCGGGCTCGCAGCAGGCTGTGTGGCTGGTGGCGCAGGCGCTGGTGGACCCGGGCGACACGGTGGTGGTGGAGAACCCCACGTACCGGGGAGCGCTGGAGGCGCTGCGGGCGCGCGGCGCGCGGCTCGTCCCGGTCGGCGGGGACGGGGCGGACGGGACCGGGCCCGCGGAGCTGCGGCGGCTGTGCGCGCACGGGCGGCCCCGGCTCGTGTACCTCCAGCCGACGGTCCACAATCCGACCGGGCGGACGCTCGGCGGAGCGGCGCGCCGGGAGTGGCGGCGGGTCCTGGCGGACCAGGAGCTGTTCACGGTCGAGGACACGGCCTGCGCGGAACTCGCCCTGGGGGACGGGGCGGGCGAGGACGCCGTCGCCCCCGTTCCGCTCGTGGCGGGTCTGCCGATGGCGTCGACGGTGACGGTCGGCACCCTGTCGAAGCTGTTCTGGGGCGGTCTGCGGGTGGGCTGGGTGCGGTCCTCGCCGCAGGTGGTGGACCGCCTCGCGAAGATCAAGACCTCGGTGGACCTGGCCTGCTCGGTCGTGGACCAGCTCGTCGCCGTCCGGCTGCTCGACCGGCTGCCCGAGGCCCGCGCGCGGCGCCGGGCCGAGCTGCGGGGCCGGCGGGACGCGGCGGAGGCGCTGGTGCGCGGGGCGGCCCCGCACTGGGAGTGGACGCGGCCGGCGGGCGGCCCGGCGCTGTGGGTACGGGTCCCGGGCGCCGACACGGAGGCCCTCGCCCAGCTGGCGCGGCGCCGCGGGGTGTCGGTCGTCCCGGGGGCGGCGTTCTCGCCGGTGGAGGGTTTCCGGGACCGGCTCAGGCTGCCGTACGCGCACGGGACGGAGGCGCTGGCCGCCGCGCTCCCCACGCTCCTGGAGTGCGCGGAGCGCGCGGCCGGCTGACGGCGGCTGCTCAGGGGTGCATCCGGGCCCCCTTGAGCACCTTGTCGACGGCGTTGCGCGGCCCGTACACGGCGATGCCCACCAGGTCGAGCCGGTCCGTGCCGACGGCCCGTACGGCGGCGCGGTTGTCGCGGTCGTTTCCGGTGGCGAAGAGGTCGCCGGTGAACACCGCGCGGGGCAGCCCCCGCGCGAGGGCGCGGCCGTGCGCGGCCGTCAGCGTCTCCTTCGTCCCCTCGAAGACGAGGACGGGCTGCCGGAACATGGGCAGGTACGGGGTGTCGTCGGCGTCGCGGTACTGCTCGCCGATCACCTCGGGGAGCTCGGTGCCCAGGCCGCTGACCAGGAACGCCGTCACGTTCAGCCGCTGCCAGGTCTCCAGGTCCTCGCGCAGCAGCACGGCGATCCTGGTGTCGAATCGTACGGGGGTGTCGTCGGTCGTCGTCATGCTCCGAGACTGCCGCCGGCCCCGTCACGCGGTCTTGTACATTCCTTGCATGGTGGCCCGTACGGTGACCCGGCAGGAGGTCACGGCGTGGCGCCCGCGCGTGCCGGGTGTCGTGGAGGTGTTCCACGCCCACTTCACGGTGCACGCCTATCCGATGCACGTGCACGACGTGTGGACGCTGCTGATCGTGGACGACGGCGCGGTCCGCTACGAGCTCGACCGGCACGAGCGCGGCACGCCGGGGGACACGGTGTCCCTGCTCCCGCCGCAGGTCCCGCACAACGGCTCGCCCGCCACGTCCGGCGGCTTCCGCAAGCGGGTGCTCTACCTGGACCTGGCGCCGCTGGACGAGAGCCTCATCGGTCCGGCGGTCGACGCACCCGACCTGGTCGACCCGCTGCTGCGGCGGCGCGTCGGGCAGCTGCACGCGGCGCTCGCGGAGCCGGGGGACGAGCTGGAGGCGCAGAGCCGGCTCTCCCTCATCGAGGAACGGCTGCTCGGCCATCTGCGGCCCCGGCTCGTCACGCCCGTACCGGGCGACGCCGATCCCGGTGTGGCGCACGGTCTGCGGGAGCTGCTCGACGCCCGTCTCACGGAGGGCGTGACCCTGGACGAGGCCTCGCTGCTGCTCCACGCCCATCCCGCTCATCTCGTACGGGCGTTCAGCGGCGCGTTCGGGATCGCGCCGCACCAGTACCTGACGGCCCGCCGGATCGACCGGGCCCGGCGGCTGCTGCTCGACGGGCGCCCGCCGGTCGACGTGGCGGCGGAGACCGGGTTCTACGACCAGTCGCATCTGAACCGCTCGTTCAAGCGGATCGTGGGCACCACTCCGGGGCGTTTCGCGCGGGCGCGGGGCCGACCGTCGGCGCTGCCGTGAACCGGCTACCGGGCGCGGGACCGACCGGAGGACCGAGGCGACGGCTCAGGAGAGGGACGCGGCGGTGAACGTGACGTCGGCCGTCGCGACGACGGTCTCCGCGTCGCTGCCGAGGGCGTACGCCGCGACGCGGGAGACCGTCGCCGCGGGCACGGCCTCGGCGACGCCGGGCACCGCCGGGATGTCCTGCGTGGCGTGGGCGTCGTGCGGGACGACCACCCGGTAGTCGAGGGCCAGCGCCGTGCGGGCCGTGGCCTGCACGCACATCTCCGACATGACGCCGCAGACCGCGACGGCCCGGACGCCCGCGCCGGCGAGGACGTCGCCCAGGTCCGTGTCCTCGAAGCCGTCGTCGTACGGCTTGCGGATGACGACCTCGGTCGGGCCGGGCTTCACGGGGTGGTGCAGCTCCCAGCCCGCGGTGTGCGGTTCGTCCTCGGCGCCGGGCGGCCCGTCGTTCTGCAGGTGGACGACGAACGCCCCGTCCCGGCGGGCCCGTTCGAGCAGCTCGGCCGTGCGGTGCACCAGCCGTTCGGCGGCGGGTACGGCCCCGTCACCGGTGACGAAGGCCGACTGGACGTCGACGACGATCAGGGCATCCACGGGCTCCGCGCGCTGGGTCATCCGGCCATCATCGCCGCCACGGGCCGTGCCCGCCACGGGATTTCGGACCGGGCGGGAATCCCCGCGCGCACGCCCCGGACCTGCGGGTACGCTCGTCCGGACCAGAAACCAGGGGGATCCGCATGGCCGAGTCGACGACGTCCGCGTGGTGGCGGCAGCTGCCCGAGGGCATTCGCACCGAGGTCGACGGGTACGTCCTCCAGGACGCCCGGCTCCAGGCGGTGCGGGTCGTCTGGGAGGTCTGCCGGGGCCAGGGACTGGGGCTCCACGAGGCGGAGCTGGTCGTCAACGACCGCTACCTCCACCACGGCGACCGCATCGCGCGCACCCCGCTCAGCCCCCTCGACCCGGAGTCGTTGGCCGCGCGGGCCTCCGGCTGCCCGGGCACCGTGGTCGCGATCGAGGCCGTCTGGGACGGCGACACCGTCCACGACTGGTTCGTGATCCTCCTCGCGATCACCGCCGAGCCCGCCGGGGCCCACCACCTGGCCACGGTCCACCGCGAGACGGCCGTACGGTTCCTGGGCGCCGCACGGGACCCGGGGGCGCTCCACCCGGAGGCCGCGGCCGCCACCTCGGCCGGCCGCGCCCTGGCCGAACAGCTCGCCGTCCCCTTCCACTTCGGGAGCCCGGACACCCCGGACGACGAGGCGCCGCGCTGGCGGCCGTGAGGCGGACGCTTATTGGTTTGCGGCGCCAGAGCCCCGTCGGATAGGAATCCCGCATGCTGCGAGGGACCACCATCGGGCTGAGGGCCCGGCACGAGGACGACATCCCGCTCCTGCGGACCGAGTTGTACGACGACGTGGTCAACGGCTCGCGGGCCGAGGCCGCGCCGTGGCGGCCGATCACGCCCGGGGCCAAGGACCCGCGGCTCTTCGTGGACGACACGAACGAGCGCAACGTCCCGTTCTCGATCGTGGAGCTCGACGGCGGCACGCTGATCGGCAGCGCGAACCTGTGGGGCATCGACACCCACAGCCGGAACGCGCACATCGGCCTCGGACTGTTCCCGTCGGCGCGCGGCAAGGGCTACGGCACGGACGTGGTGGCGGTCCTCTGCCACTACGGCTTCGCCGTGCGGGGCCTGCAGCGGCTGCAGATCGAGACGCTGGCGGACAACGCGGCGATGCTGCGCTCGGCCGAGCGCAACGGCTTCGTCCGCGAGGGCGTGCTGCGCTCCTCGGCCTGGGTGCTCGGCGAGTTCCTCGACGAGGTCCTGCTGGGCCTCCTCGCCCACGAGTGGAAGGCGGCCCAGGCCTAGGGGTGTTTCGAAAGTCCTGTGCGGTGCCCGCGGTGTCCGGTGCGTGCCCTCGGCGTGCCGGACGAAGGCCCTCGTAGCGGAGCTACTTGGGTCTTCGGCCGGTGCGGCGAGGGGGCGTGCCGGGCGCCGCGGGTGCTGTGCGGGACTTACGAAACACCCCCTAGTGCTCCAGCAGGGTCTCGCCTGTCTAGGACCCGCCGGGCAGGGTCGGGAGGTAGGTGGGCGCCTTGCGGACCGGGGCGGCGCGCTCGAAGGCGTACGCGTAGCTGAGCAGGTTCGCGTCGCTGTAGCGCGTTCCGAGGAAGGAGACGCCCAGCGGCAGCGCGCCCCGTGCGTAGCCGGCGGGCACGGTGATGTGGGGGTAGCCGGCCACCGCGGAGTTGCGGGTGGAGCTTTCGAACGGGGTGGGGTCGAGCGCTTCGACGGGAGGAGCGGGGACTCCGGTGGGGGTGACGATGGCATCGAGCCGGTGGGCGGCGAGCACTCCGTCGATGGCCTGGCGGGCCTGACGGGTCGCGGCACCGCGGTGCCGGCGGTAGGCCGGGGCGTCGACGTCTCCGTCGGTCTTGTCGGCCATCTCGAAGAGTTCCTGGCCGAACTTCGGCATCTCGACGGTGGAGTTCCGCTTGTTGAACGCGATGAGTTCGGTGAGGTTCCTGGGGTGGGGGCCCGGGGTGGCGGCCAGGTAGGCGTTGAGGTCGTGCTTGAACTCGGTCAGCACCGCGGGAAGCATGTCCTTCCGCATCATCTCTTTGGAGTCGGCCACGTCCGCGCCCTCGACGACGGTCGCGCCGAGCTCGCGGAGCCGCTGGACAGCCCGGTCGAAGGCGCGGTCCACGTCCGGGTCGATGCCGAGGTGTCCCTTGCGCCACACGCCGATGCGCTTGCCGCGCAGGGCGTTCGGGTCGAGCACCTCGCGGTAGTCGGAGGGGAGGGCGGTGTCGGCGTCCGAGGTGGCCGTGTCGGCGGCGTCCGATCCATGGATGGCCCAGAGCGCCAGGGCGGCGTCCGTCGTGTTGCGGGCGATCGGGCCGGCGGTGTCGTGGCTGCCGGTGATGGGGATCATGCCGCTGCGGCTGACCATGCCGAGGGTGGGCTTGACGCCCACGGTGGAGGTGACGCTCGCGGGGCACACGATGGAGCCGTCGGTCTCGGAACCGATGGTCACGGCGGCCAGGGCGGCTGCCGCGGCGACCGCGGAGCCGCTGGACGATCCGCAGGGGCTCCGGTCGAGCACGTAGGGATTACGGGTCTGGCCGCCCGTGGCACTCCATCCGGCCGTCTGCCCGGGGGACCTGAAGTTGGCCCATTCCGACATGTTGGCCTTGCCCAGGATCACCGCACCCGCGTCGCGCAGTTTCTTCACCAGGAAGGCGTCCTGTGCCGGCTTGGAGTGCAGCAGGGCCGTGGAGCCGGCGGTGGTGGGCTGGCGGTCCGCGGTGTCGATGTTGTCCTTGATGAGGACGGGGATGCCTTCCAGTGGCCCCCGCACCTCACCGGTGCGGCGCAGCTCGTCGCTCTCGCGTGCGAGGTCCAGTGCGTCCGGGTTCACGGTGACGACGGCATTGAGGCGGGGGTTGAGGCGATGGATCCGGTCCAGATATGCCTGGGTCAGCTCTTGGGACGTCAGCCGCTTGCCCTCCATGTCCTCCTGAAGTTCCAGGATCGTGGCACGGTCCAGTCGCCCGTCCAGTCGTCCCTCTCGCTTCTTCCCGTCGTCCTTCGGAGCGTTCGGGGCCGCTCCGCCGGTCGAGGTGGTGGAAGCGGCCGGTCGGGGTCCGTCGTCCGGTGTGCAGGCGGCCGCGAGGGGCACGAGCAGGCAGGCTGCCGATACCGCGATCGCCGTGTGTCGTCCGGTGGTTCGAGTGAGTGAGCGCATCAGTTGCTTCTCCGTAGAGGCGAGGGAAGGAAGGCCCTGTTCGTGCACATGAGCCTATGAACGGCGCCTTTTCGGAACGACAGGGATGACTCCCGGTTCGGGAGGGGTGCGGACTACACCCCTGAAGGGGTGTCACGGCCCCAGCGCCGATCCGACGAAGACGACGCCGGTGCCGGCGAAGGCCCGAACGGGACGCGGGTCAGGCGTTCAGGTGGGCAAGCGCCGCGCCCGCGCTACACCGGGCGGGTGGAGCCCGCTACACCGCCGGTCGGGGAGAGGGACCGCTGACGTCCGCTCACCTCGCGCGGCTACGTTCGGTATCCGTTCCCACCGATCAAGGAACCGAGGGTCGAGGGAACCACCGGGCCACCGGGCCGAGCCGGCGGCAGGCCCGTCGCGCCACGCCCCCCCTCTCACCGACCCACTGACGTCTTCCCCTACCGACAGGAGTCGTTCCATGCATGCACGTGTATCGCCGAGGTTCCGCCCCGCTCTTTCGCGAGGCGGCCGACGTAAGACGCTTCTCGCCGTGACCGTGCTCACCGGGGCCGTCATGACCACCGGCGCACTGTTCCCGTCCGCGGCCTCCGCCGCCAAGCCGGACCCCGTTCAGAAGAGCCTGAACACCTTCGTCGTCGACGACCAGATACCCTCCGCGTCGGCGAGCGTCACGGACCGCGAGGGCCGGACGCGTCTCTACACCGCGGGTGTCGGCGACCTCAGGACCGGCGCGAAGGTACCCAAGGACGGGCAGGTACGGGCGGCCAGCAACACCAAGGCCTTCACGGCCGTGGTCACCCTGCAGCTCGTCGCCGAGAAGAAGCTCGCCCTGGACGCCCCCGTCGACACCTACCTGCCCGGCCTGCTGCGCGGCGACGGCATCGACGGACGCCACATCACCGTCCGCCAACTCCTCCAGCACACCAGCGGCCTGCCCGAATACCTGGACAAGAGCGCGGTCCTCAAGGATCGGCAGAGGTACTACGAGCCGCGCGAGCTCCTCGACACCGCCCTCGCGCAGAAGGCCCACTTCGCCCCGGGCGCGAAGTGGGAGTACAACAACACGAACTACCTGGTCGCGGGCCTGATCATCCAGAAGGTCACCGGCCGCCCGCTGGGCGAGGAGATCAACCGGCGCATCGTCGACCGCATCGGACTGCGCCACACCTCCTTTCCCACCCCCGGAGACATGACCATCCACGAGCCCCACGCCAAGGGCTACCACCGGGACACAGCCGACTCGCCCTGGCGCGACGTCACCGAACTCGACCCGTCCTGGGGTTGGGCCGCGGGTGCGGTGATCACCACCAACAGCGACCTCAACCGCTTCTACAGCGCGCTCCTCGACGGCGAACTCCTGCCCCCGGCCCAGCTCGCCCAGATGCGCACCACCGTCCCCACAGGCGCCCCGGGTGCCCGTTACGGACTGGGCCTGATCAGCACGCAGTTGCCGTGCGGCGGCGTCTACTGGGGCCACGGCGGAACCATTCCGGGATACGCCACCTTCGGAGGTGTCACGGAGGACGGCCGTGCGGTCAACTTCGCACTGACCGCCATGCCGGCCGACAGCGCCACCGAACAGCACACACAGGCCGCCGTCGAAACGGCCCTGTGCCGCTGACACCCTCACCGACCCCACCGGAAAGCCGCCGCTCCCGCACCGCGGCCGCAGGCGCCCGATGAGGGCGGGTCAGGCCGGTGGGCGGGCCCCTGCCGCCCCCGGCGCCTGACGGTATCGGTCGCCGCTCCCGCTCGCGGGAACGGCGACCGGTACCCCGGCGGCCCCGCTTGCTCTCCACTGTCACGACAGGAGTCGTTCCATGCACGCACGTGTATCGCCGAGGTTCCGCCCCGCTCTTTCGCGAGGCGGCCGGCCCAAGACCTTTCTCGCCGTGACCGTGCTCACCGGGGCCGTCATGACCACCGGCGCACTGTTCCCGTCCGCGGCCTCCGCCGCCACGCCGGACCCCGTTCAGAAGAGCCTGAACGCCCTGGTGACCGACGACAAGATGCCCGCCGCGCTGGCGAGCGTCACGGACCGCGAGGGCCGGACGCGTCTCTACGCCGCGGGCGTCGGCGACCTCAGGACCGGCGCGAGGGTACCCAAGGACGGGCAGGTACGGGCAGGCAGCAACACCAAGGCCTTCACGGCCGTGGTCACCCTGCAGCTCGTCGCCGAGAAGAAGCTCGCCCTGGACGCCCCCGTCGACACCTACCTGCCCGGCCTGCTGCGCGGCGACGGCACCGACGGACGCCACATCACCGTCCGCCAACTCCTCCAGCACACCAGCGGCCTGCCCGAATACCTGGAGTCCCCCGTGTTCGCGGACTTCCCCGCCGTCCGGTACCGGTACTTCGAGCCACGCGACCTGCTCGACGGCGCCCTCGCGCAGAAGGCCCACTTCTCCCCGGGTGCGAAGTGGGAGTACAGCAATACGAACTACCTGGTCGTGGGCCTGATCATCCAGAAGGTCACCGGCCGCCCCCTGGGCGAGGAGATCGACCGGCGCATCGTCGACCGCATCGGACTGCGCCACACCTCCTTCCCCGCCCCCGGAGAGACGACCCTCCGCGAGCCTCACCCCAAGGGCTACGAACGGGAGACGGACGACGGACCTCTGATCGACTACACCACCATGGACATGTCCATGGCGTGGGCTGCGGGTGCCCTGGTTTCCACCAACAGCGACCTCAACCGCTTCTACAGCGCACTCCTCGACGGCGAACTCCTGCCCCCGGCCCAGCTCGCCCAGATGCGCACCACCGTCCCCGCAGGGGCACGCGGCCCCGGCGTCCGCTACGGACTGGGCCTCACCAGCACGCCGCTCTCGTGCGGCGGCGTCTACTGGGGCCACGGCGGAACCGCCCTGGGATACCGGACGCGAGGAGGCGTCACAGAGGACGGACGCGCCGCCGGCATCGCGGTGACCACCGCCCCGACGGGTGCGGCCTCCCAGCGGGTGGAGGCTGCCGTCGACACGGCGCTGTGCCGCTGATCCAGGCGGAGACAGGCGGGATCACGGCTCCTCTGAGCCTCGGCTCGGCCCTGGTCCGGAGGGCCGCCCCCGGTCCTCTCCGTCCTGGCCCGCGCGCGCCGCGCGGGCGAGCAGCCAGTGGCCCGAGACGCCCGTGACGAGGAGTCCGGTGACGAGGGTGACGAGGGCGGCTCCGGGTCCGGAGGCCCAGTCGACCGTGGCGGCACGGGCGGCGAGGACCGCGGCGAGGGCCAGGGCCACCGCCGGAACGGCCCCGAGGGCGGGACGGATCCGGGCGAGGTCGTCCTCCACCAGGGAGCCGAGGACGCCGACGCCGAGCGCGAGCGCCCATACGCCGAGCCCCTGCGCGTCGGCGCGGTTCACCGTCCACGGCAGCAGCGCTCCCCAGAAGGCCGGGAGGAACAGCAGGCCCGCGCCGATGCCGAGCCATCCCGAGCCGAGCACGGCGAGCGGCGGCTTCGACCAGGCGGGCAGCGGGGCGACGGGGCGCCACGGCGCCCCCGTGCGGTCGGGACGTCGGCGGTACTGCGCCGCGAGGCAGCCCACCGCGGCGAGGGCGAGGATGCCGAGGACGGCCACCCAGCCGAGGCTGAACAGGGCGAGGAACAACGGGCCGCCGCGTACGGCCTGGAGGCTTCCGGAGTTCAGCAGGGTCACCGTGAAGAGGCCGACGAGGACGATCGCGAGCGGCAGCACCAGGCTCCGGACCTCCTCCCAGACGCGGGCCCGGCCGATCGTGAACAGCGCGGGTGCGACGCCCGCCATGGCCGCCCCGAGGAGACCGGGGCTGAGTGCCTCGGGCGACACCCAGGGGCCCGCCGCGTGCCCGGTCAGGGCCGCGACGGCGAGCAGGGTGCCGACGGCGGCGCTGATGCCGCCGACGACGCCGCCGAGGACCACGACGGCGGGCGAGAGCGCCCGGCCCTCGGGCGCTGCGGTGCCGACGGGCGTCTCCTCGGGTACGGCGCTCATCCCCGGGCTCCTTCCCGCACGGCACCGGCACCGGCACCGTCACCGTCACCGTCATCGGCCATCGCCGGATGGTCGGGCGGCCGAGTGAACCGGCCCTGCCGTTTCCGGACTTCGCGCGCGTACAGGATCCGCAGGCTCACCACCGTGACGGCCGCGTACGCGAGCATGCCGCAGCCGATGCCGACGCCCGCGACGAGGGCCGTGATCCGGTCCAGGCCCAGGGTCCGTTCGAGTACGGGCACGGTCACCGCCGAGAAGGCGGGTGCCAGGCACAGGGCGGCGAGGTGCAGCGACCACTCCTCGCGCGGCCAGGCGGCGCCCCGGGCCGCCCGGACGGCGATGACGGCGTACGTCACGGCGTACGGGACGAGGTACGCGAGGAGCAGTCGGCGCCCCGCGGTGCCCTCGTCGAGGAAGGCTCCCGTGATCCACACCAGGCCCGCCGCTCCCGCGAGATGGGCGGCGATCCGCACCGGCAGGGGGCTCCAGGTGCCGGTCAGGCCGGGGACCGCCGTACGGCGGTCGAGGGCGCGGGAGGCGAGGAGCGCGCCGAAGGAGACGAGCGCGCCGAGGTGCATGATCGCGACCCGGTTGATCTCGGCCAGGCCGAGTCCCGGGTAGAGCCGGGGCAGCAGGCCCCATTCGAGCCGCAGCAGCGGAGCGGTCATCAGGAAGCCGTAGCAGAGCAGCATCCAGCGCTGGTGGAGGTCCGGGAGGCCCCGGACGGCGGCGAGGACGCCGAAGGTCACGCTGCCGACGGTGCCGGCGAGGATGGTGGCGAGGACGATCCAGAAGGCGGCCCCGCTGAAGGCCTGCGCCGGCGGGGTGCGGACCAGGTAGACGGCGGCGCCCGCCATCGACGCGTACACGGTGGCGGCGAACACGGTCCCGGCGACGCGGTGCAGCCGGACGCGGCGCCTGACCGCGGACAGCAGCTGCACCGGGCCGAGCAGCATGAGGAGGCCGCCGAGGACCGAGTGCGTGACGAGGGGGACCAGGCTGCGCCCGTACGGTCCCATCCGGTCGCGCACGGCCTCGGCCACGAACTCCGGGGAGACGGACCGGCCGAGGAGCCATTCGCCGAGTGCGGGTGCTCCCGGTCGCGCGTAGGGCCAGATCTCGGTGACGGCGATCGGCGCGTACGCCAGGCAGACCACGGTCACCGCGACGGCGGCCGCCCTCCCCCACCCGCGGCCCGTGGTGGTCGGTCGTCCCATGGCGTCCCCCTTCACCCATAGTCCTTTCTGGACCATGGGTGAAGGTAGGGCCGTGCACCGCCGGGGTCAACCGGTCGGTAACAAGCTCTCTTCGGGAGGGTCAGGGCTCGCGGCTCTCCACCCACTGCCAGAAGTCCACCATCATCCGCTCGTAGCGGATGCCGAACTCCAGCGCCTCGCGCTGCCCGCGCGTCAGCAGCTCCCCGACGTCGTGCGCGAGCCCCTCGTAGGTGTCCAGGGTCCTGCGGTGCTCGTCGATCTGGACCGGGGCGTGGACGCGCGGACTGGCGCCGAACCACAGCTTGAGGATGCCGCGTTCGCGGGCCTCGACCGGGACGAAGGCGGGGTCGGCGAGCCAGCCGCGCAGCGCCGCGGAGCCTTCCTCCGTGAGGCTCATCAGGCGCCGGTTGCGACCGCCGGGCTGCCGCACCTCCGACAGCAGCCCGGCCTCCAGGAGCCGGTCGCACTGCGCGTACACCTGCGCGTGCGGCATCGACCAGAACGGGGCCACCGTCCGCGCGGCCTCCACCTTCACGTCGTACGGACTGGCCTCGCCCAGCTTGTCGATGATGCCGAGCACGAGGAAGGAGGGCGTGGTCAACCGGACTTCAGACATGCGGCGACGTTATCGCGACGGCCGTACGGGACCACCCCGGCTACTCCGCCCGCAGCGCCCGTGCGGTGGCCGTACGGGCCGCCCAGCCCGCCGGGAGCAGCGCCCCCGCCGCCGCGATCACCACGCCCGCCGCCCCGAGGAGCAGCAGCAGGGGCGTGCCGTACACGTCGGTGTCGGCGGGCGGGATGGTGGTGCCGACCGCGCGGCCCATCGCCGGCATCACCCGGCCGTGGAGGGCCACGCCCAGCGGCACGCCGACGACGCCCGACACGAGCCCGATGGCGGCGACGGAGGTGAGGACCTGTGCGACCGTCTGCCGCGGTGTCATCCCCAGGGCCTTGAGGACCCCGAGGTCGCGGACGCGGTCGCGGGTGTCGAGGACCACCGTGTTGAGCACGCCGAGGCAGGCGACGGCGACCAGCATCAGGGTGAGCATGACGATCAGGGCCTGCATCGCCCGGATGACGCTCGACTTGCTTCCCTCGGTGACGGCGGCCTCCGCCCTGAGCGGTGCCACGGCGGCGTCGAGGCGCTCCGCGTAGCGCGCCGCGTCCGTGCCGGCGGTGACGGTCACGGCGAAGTCGGCCGGCAGGTAGCGGGCGTTCAGCGCGGCGACGGACGCCGCCGCGGTCCGCAGGGTCATGCCGTCGTCGCCCAGGTCGAATACCTCGCCGACGATCCGGACCCGGACCGTGCGGCCCTGTTCGGACAGGGTGATCGTGTCGCCGACGCGGGCCCCGGTGGTGCGCAGGAAGCGGGTCGCCGCGACGGCCTCCCCGGTGGCACCGAACCACCGCCCGGAGACCATCGTGTGGCGGCTGCCGGCCGTGTCCCCCTCGTACGCGACGAGGGGTGCGCCGCCCTTGAGCCCGGCGACGTCCAGCTGGGTGCGGGCCGTCCGGTACACCGAGCCGGTCCCGGGGAGCGCGGCGATCGCCGACGCCACGGTGGCCGGATCGGCCGGCTTCCCGGGCAGGGGCGGTTTCCCGCCGGGACCGCCGGGGTTCCCCCGGGGCTGGGTGACCGTGCGGACGGTGACGTCGCCGCCCCGGTCCGGGTCGCCGTCGGTCTTGACGGCGACGAGCGTGCTGCCGAGGCCCACGGCGAAGGTCACCGCGAGGGCTCCGAAGGTCACCGCCGCGGCCGTGCTCGCCGCGCGCGCCGGGCGGGCGAAGGGCGCGGCGAGGCCCAGGGTGACCGGCCGGGGCAGCGGCAGCCGTCCGAACAGGCCCCGGACCGCGCGCCCCCGGCCGCCGTCGCCGGCCGGGCCGACGCGCAGGACCGTCGCGGTGGGCAGCCGGGCCGCGCGCAGGGCGGGCCCGAGGGCGGTGACGGCCACGAGGGCGAGGGCCCCGGTCGGTACGGCGAGGTCCACCCACAGGGGGACGAGGACCTCCGTCGTCCCGTACACCTCGGCCACCTCCGCCATGAGGGGCACGGCGAGCACGTTCCCGAGGGCGACGCCGAGCACGGCGCCGGCGGTGCCCGGGATCAGGGCCTGTGCCACGTACGCGCGTCCCACCTGGTACGGCGTGAAGCCGAGGGACTTGAGGATCCCGATCCGGCGGGTCGCGGCTCCGACGGCCCCGCTCACCACGATGCCGATCACCAGGACCGACATCGCGAGCCCGAGGAGCGCGAAGGCAGTGACGAAGGGCACGAAGGCGGCCGTGGACTCGCGCGCGGCCTCCCGTACGTCGAGGTGGGAGCGGGCGCCGGTGACCGCCCCGGCCGGTACGGCCGCGGTGACGGCCCGCTGTCCGGCCGTGACTTCGGCGGCGGTGTCGGCGGCGGTGAGCCGGTAGAGCATCTGGAGCGCCGGCGGCCGTCCTCCGGCGAGCGCCGTGAGCTGCTCGGGTACGACCCAGGCGTCGGCGCTCTCGCCGACCGACTCGGCGATGCCCACCACCGTGAGGGTGACGGAGCCGGCGGTCAACCGGGCCCCCGGGGCCGAGCCCGGCGGTTCGGATCCCCGCTCCAGGACGATCTCGCCGGGAGCCGTGGCCCACCGGCCCTCCGCCAGGCTCACCGCGTCCACGGGGCCGGACGCGGAGGCCCGGCCGACGACCGTCAGCGGGGGCGGGGCGAAGCCGGGCGGAGCGGCCCCGTCGACGGCGAGGCGCAGGGAGGTGACGGCGAACGGGCCCGAGGCCTCGGCCACTCCGGACGCGCGGGCGGTGGCGGCGAGCCGCTCCGGGGTGACCGCCGCTCCGTCGAACCGCACGGTCAGATGGGCGCCGTGCTGGCGGGCGAAGGCCCGGTCGAAGGGCGCGGCGGAGGCGACGAGGAGGCCGAGGGCGAGGACGGCGGAGGCGACGGACAGCAGGGTGGTGAGGACCATCACGGCGGTCTGCGTGCGGCGCCGCCCGACCCCGGCCCGTACGACCCGGCCGAGAGCGCCGCCGCCGCGTCCGGTGCGCGCCGCGGTGGCGACGGACTGTGCGCTCATCGGGCCACCGCCGGGACGTCGCGGGTGACGCGGCCGTCGACGAGTTCGATCGTGCGCGTCGCGCAGGCCTCGGCGAGCGCGAGGTCGTGGGTGACGAGGACGATCGTCTGGCCCTCGGCGTTGAGGTCGCGCAGGAGGTCGCGGACGTCGGCGCCGGACGCGGTGTCCAGGGCTCCGGTGGGTTCGTCGGCGAGGAGCAGCGGCGGCCGGTTCATCAGGGCGCGGGCGACGGCGACGCGTTGCCGCTCGCCGCCGGACAGGCGGCCGGGGTGCACGCGCGCGTGGCGGGCGACGCCGAGCCGTTCGAGGAGTTCCGCGGCGCGCGCCGCCGCCCGGCCGCGCGCCATGCCGGTCAGCTGGGCGGGGAGCAGCACGTTGTCGAGGACGGTGAGGTCGTCGAGGAGGTTGAAGAACTGGAAGACCATGCCGATGCGGTCGCGCCGGTAGCGGGCGGAGGCCGTCTCGCCGAGCGCGTCGACGCGCAGCCCGTCGACGGTCACCCGGCCGGTGCTCGGCCGGTCGAGTCCCGCGAGGAGGTTGAGGAGAGTCGACTTGCCGCTGCCGGAGGGGCCGAGCACGGCGAGCGCCTCGCCTCTGGCCACCCGCAGGTTCAGCCCGGCGAGCGCGGCGGGCCCGGCGTCGTACCTCCTGCCGACGTCGCTCAGGTCGATGAGCGGTACGGCTTCGGACGGGGTCATGGGGTCCTCCGGGACTGGGGGTCGGACGGGTTCGCCGTGACGCTAGGAGCGGCCCCGCCGCGGGCGCGTCGGCCGCGGTGGCGAAGATCCGTACCGTGCGCGGAGGAGGCGCGGCCGGGTCGTCCGCGCGATGTACTCCGCGCGGAGGGCGTCCTGGTCCCCCGGGCTGATTCGCCGCCGCGGCGGACCTTGGCACACTGCACCGATGAGCAGGTACGAGGACCTCATGGGCCGGATGCGCGGGGCGCGGACCATCGGCGTGCCGCCCCGGCTGTCCCGCTGGGCGTGGGCGGCCGACGGGCTGCTCGCGCTGTCGCTGGCGGTCGCCACCGTCGTCGGGAACCTGAACCGCTCGTACGTGGAGCTCCGCCCCGATCTGGCCGGAGCCGAGCGGCCGGTGCCGGGGCAGCTCCCGACGCCGCCCGCTCTCCCGCGCCTGCCGGGCGGTGCGGAGGGCCCTCGCCCGGTCCCCGCCGTGGAGCACGTGCTGCCTCCGGTGGAGGCGTGGGAGTTGGCGGCGGCGCTCCTGACGGCGCTGCCGCTGGTGCTGCGGCGCCGCTTTCCGCTGGCCGTCTACTGGGCGGTGACCGTCGCCGCGGTGGTCCTGCACCTGGGGGACGCCGCCGACGACGCGACGCGGATCACCTTCGCCTCGGGGCTCGTCGCGGCGTACAGCGCGGCGATGTACAGCCCGCACCGCTGGTCGGTGGCGGTGTCGCTGCCGGCCGGCGCGCTCCTGTACGCGGTCTTCCCGCTGGTCCCGGAGGTCGACAGCGACCTGGTGCCGGTCCTCGTCCTGCTGCCGCTCGCCCTCGCCTCGCACGGCGTCCACCTCTGGCGTCAGCGGGAGCGGGAGCTGAGGGGCCGGCAGGAGGCGGCGCTGCGCGGCGCGGTGGAGGCGGAGCGGTCCCGGATCGCCCGGGAGCTGCACGACGTGGTCACCCACAACGTGAGCATGATGACGATCCAGGCCGGTGCGGCGCGCACGGTCCTGGCCACCTCCCCCGAGCAGGCCAGGGAGGCGATGCTCGCGGTGGAGGCGGCCGGGCGGACGGCGATGGCGGAGCTGCGGCACGTGATGGGACTGCTGACGATGGCCGCGGAGGGTCCCGATCCCGCCGTCGACGTGGCGCTGGCGCCGCAGCCCGGTCTGGAGAGGCTGACGGAACTGACGGACCGGGTGCGTGACACGGGGGTGCCGGTGGAGGTGGCGGTGCGGGGCGTCCGGGCGGAGCTGCCCGCCGGTGTGGATCTCGCCGCGTACCGGGTGGTGCAGGAGGCGCTGACGAACGCGGTGAAGCACGCGGCGGGCGCGCGGGTGTCGGTGACGGTGGAGTACGGGGCGGGACGGCTGCGGGTGGAGGTGTCGGACACCGGAGGGCTCCGCTCGCGGGCGGCCGGACAGGGCGGCGGCCACGGGCTGCTCGGCCTGCGGGAACGGCTCGCGGTGTACGGCGGTACGCTCGACGCGGGCAGCCGCCCGCAGGGCGGTTACCGGGTCCGTGCGGTGATTCCGTGGGAGGTTCCGTGACCGTGGCCGACGCTCCGCGCGTGGTGATCGTCGACGACCAGGCGCTGGTGCGGACCGGTTTCCGGATGATCCTGGCCGCCGACGGCATCGACGTGGTCGCGGAGGCCGCCGACGGCGACGCGGCGGTGGCCGCGGTCCGCAGGACCCGGCCGGACGTGGTCCTGATGGACATCCGGATGCCGGGCACCGACGGGCTTGAGGCCACGCGCCGCATCCTGGCGGACGAGGGGGCGGCGCCGCCGAGGATCGTCGTCCTCACCACGTACGACCTCGACCAGTACGTGTACGCGGCGCTCGCCGCGGGCGCGAGCGGCTTCCTGCTCAAGGACGTCACCCCCGAGCACCTGACGGCGGCGGTCCGGCTCGTCCGCTCCGGGGACGCCCTGCTCGCCCCGGCGATCACCCGGCGCCTGGTCGAGCGCTTCGCCGCGTCCGGCGCGGGGGCGGGGGCCCGGGCGGCGGCTCCGCACCGCGAGCTGGCCACGCTCACCCCGCGCGAGCTGGAGGTCCTGGAGGCCCTGGCGCGCGGCCACACCAACGCCGAACTCGCGGCGCGGTTCCGGCTCAGCGAGGCGACGGTGAAGACGCACGTCGCCCGCATCCTCCAGAAGCTGCGGCTGCGCGACCGGGCCCAGGCGGTGATCGCCGCCTATGAGACGGGTCTCGTCACCCCCGGCTCGGACGGGAGCGGCGGCGTCGCCGGGTCCGCCTGACCGGGGAGGTCCGGCGGTGCGGGCTCGGGGCGGAGGACGTCGGTCAGCGCGGTGAGCCGGATGAGCCGCAGGATCCACGGCTGGTCGCAGACGAGCCGCCAGCGGGCACCGCGCCGGTCCACACGCCCGGCGCAGTGGGCGAGGAGTCCGAGTCCGGTGGCGTCGCAGAACGTGAGGCGCCGGATGTCGACGGTCAGGGAGTCGGACTCCCGGGCGAGCACGTCGAGCTCGGGCCGCAGGTGCCGCACCAGGACGAGGTCGAGTTCGCCCCGGAGGGCGGCGACCGTGTGACCGCCGGTCGAGCGGACGACGAGAGAGGGGTCATGACGGGGGATCAACTGCATCGGACGCTCCACAGGGTGGCTCGCTGTGTCACGTCGAGCGTGGCCGCCCCGTCGCGGGGAGGGACGTTTCGCCTCGACCTCAGTCACCTGAATCGGTGAACATTCGCGCCTGTTTCCCTCCATCGGAGACGCGAGGACCGGACGTGTGTACGGCTCCGGTGAGCGCCGCCAGCGGAATCCGCCGGAACTCGACGGTCTCGTACGGGCTGCTCGTCCCGGTCTCGTAGAGGAGGCCGACCGTCGTGGCGTCCAGCGGCACCAGGTCCGAGTACGCGGCCTTCCGCCGGTCCACGGTCAGCGCCTTGTCGAAGGTCCGTCCGCCGTCCCGGCTGCTCCAGAGAGCCGGTTCCGCGCGGGCGTCCGGCACGGAGGGGGCCGAGAACAGCAGGAGTCCGTCACGGCCTCCCGCGTACAGGAGGCCGGCGTGCACCACGGGCACCCGGTCCAGGGCGTGCTGGGGGGCGAGGGGGCGGTCGAGGCTCA
Organism: Streptomyces sp. NPDC096079; assembly: GCF_040303145.1. Lineage (NCBI taxonomy): Bacteria > Bacillati > Actinomycetota > Actinomycetes > Kitasatosporales > Streptomycetaceae > Streptomyces > Streptomyces sp. NPDC096079. Next base: position 1,034 of record NZ_JBEOST010000017.1, on the reverse strand, counting down.
CACCGCCGTCGCGCGAGGTGGCGTCGGCGCGGTTGCCCGGGCTCGTCCCCAGCTGGTCGCGGGAGCTGACGTAGAGGCTGCCGTCGGGGAGTTCGGCGACGGCCGTCTCGTTGGCGTTGACGGAGCCGTCGTAGGTGTCGTCCACGAAGCCGAGGGACCAGGTGTGCCCGCCGTCGTCGCTGTACAGCGCGTGCGCTCCGTAGTACCGGGGTTCCTCGCCGGTGTCCGCGGAACCCTCGGGCGGGGCCGCCGAGTGGTCCGCGGGCACCACGAGCCGCCCGGCGTGCGGGCCCCGGGTCAGGGCGAGGGCGTGGCCCGGCCCGGTGGCGTACCAGCGCCAGCCGGGCTTCTTCACGCGCGCGGTGATCTCCGTCGGCGCGGAGAACGTCCGGCCGTCGTCGGTGCTGCGCTGGACGAACACCCGGCGGCCGCGCTCCGCCGGGACCTCGCCGCGCAGGATCCGGTGCTCCGTCGCCTCCCCGCCGTTGAACGAGCTGAGCAGCACCACGTCGCCCGACCGCGGGTCGACGACCGGCGCGGGGTTCCCCCGGGTGTCGCCGCGGCCCTCGGCGACCACCTCGCGCGGCCCCCAGGTGCAGCCGCCGTCGTCGGAGCGGCGCACCACGATGTCGATGTCGCCGGCGTCCCCCGCCCCGGCCTCGCGCCCCTCGGCGAAGGCGAGCACGGTCCCGGCGCGCGTCCGCACGACCGCGGGGATGCGGTACTTCGCGTAGCCGCCGGTCCCGGCGGCGTACGGCACGGACACCTCGCACCCGGCCGTGGCTCCGCTCGGACCGGGCGTCCCGGCGGGTCCTTCCGCGCCCTCGCGCGCGACGTACAGGCCCACGGACACCAGGACGAGCAGCCCGAGGCCCCTCACCATCACACGCCCCATCCGGCCCACGGTCCCCGCCCGGCGGGTCTCCGGGACGAACTCCGGGTCAACACGGGGGGCCGTCGCGCGCCGTACACCAGCCATTCGCCCATGAGCGCACTGTGCCACTCGTCGAGGTGGGGACCGAGGACGGTCTGCT
>NZ_JBEOST010000016.1:0-178242 GCF_040303145.1 Streptomyces sp. NPDC096079 | reverse complement strand
TCTGGCGTTGATTTTTGGCACGCTGTTGAGTTCTCAAGGTGCGGACGCTTCCTTCGTTCCTGTTTCCAGGCCCTCCGGGCGCTTCCTTCGTTTCCAGCTTAGCAGATCCGATTTCCGTTTCTGCCACCCGCTGGAGCGGGCTGCTGGGGCAGGAATTCGCTTTTCGCGTTTTCCGTTCCCGGCGGGGTTGAACATTACCAGGCTTTCTCGGTCCCCCTGACCACTCCCGCTGCGAGCACGCAGAGGTGTAGACCACTGGGGTTAGGATCTGGCTTGATAGGTGCTGCCGACCCGCGACCCAAAGCCGCGTTGGGGTCAGGCAGGAGTACGACAGTACATCCCACCGTCAGTAGAGGCAAATCGTTTCCGGTAGTCCCTAGCTCCGACCAACGGGTACGTCTCGTGCGGAACCGGGACTTCCTATGACATACGCTTCTGAACAGTACGCCGTCCAGGACAGGTAGTGACGGCGTAACACGATCTCCGCCCCTGGGAGGCTTCCCATGACAACCGTGACGTCGCCGCTTGCTGGACGCGCCATCGGTCTCGCCGCAGTTCCCGACCCGGTCTTCGCCGGTGCGATGGTCGGGCCCGGTACCGCCATCGATCCCGTACGTGAGGCCTCGGAGGCCGTCTCCCCTCTCGACGGGGTCATCGTCTCCATGCACCCCCACGCCTTCGTCGTCGTCGACGACGAGGGACACGGTGTGCTGACCCACCTCGGCATCGACACCGTCCAGCTGAACGGCGAGGGCTTCGAGCTGCTCGTGAACAAGGGTGACCGGGTGACGCGCGGACAGGCCGTCGTCCGTTGGGACCCCGCTTCCGTCGAGGCCGCCGGCAAGTCCCCCATCTGTCCCGTCGTGGCCCTGGAGGCCGGCGCGGACTCGCTGTACGACCTCGTCGAGGACGGCGACGTGAAGGCCGACGACGTGCTCTTCGGCTGGCGCTGAGCCGGTCCGTCCTCGTGACGACCGCGAGTTCGACATTCAACGCGGCGGCCGGGGCCGTCGCTCAATCGGAGACGGGTGAGATGGAGACAACGCTGCGAGGCGTCGGCGTCAGCCACGGAGTGGCGATCGGCGAGGTCCGGCACATGGGTACGGCGGTGCTCGAGCCGCCGGCCAAGCAGATCCCCGCGGAAGAGGCGGAGCGCGAACAGGGGCGCGCCCGTCAGGCCGTGGAGGCTGTGGCCGCGGACCTGAATGCCCGGGGCAATCTGGCCGGTGGTGAGGCGCAGGCGGTGCTGGAGGCCCAGGCGATGATCGCCCAGGACCCGGAGCTCATCGCCGACGTCGACCGTCGGATCGCGGTCGGCAGCACGGCCGAGCGCGGCATCTACGACGCCTTCTCGCACTACCGCGAGCTGCTCGCCGGGGCCGGCGAGTACATGGCGGGCCGGGTCGCGGACCTGGACGACGTGCGGAACCGGATCGTGGCGCGTCTTCTGGGCGTGCCGATGCCCGGTGTGCCGGACAGCGACGAGCCGTACGTGCTGATCGCGCGGGACCTGGCGCCGGCCGACACGGCGCTGCTCGACCCGACGCTCGTGCTCGGGTTCGTGACGGAGGAGGGCGGTCCGACCAGCCACAGCGCGATCCTCGCGCGGGCGCTGGGTGTGCCGGCCATCGTGGCGCTGCCGGGCGCGGGTGAGCTGGCCGAGGGCACGCTCATCGCGGTCGACGGTTCCACCGGTGAGCTCTTCGTGGACCCGAGCGAGGAGAAGAAGGCGGAGCTGACGAAGGCGGCCGCCGAGCGCAGGGCGGCGCTGGCCACGTCCAGCGGCCCGGGCGCGACCTCCGACGGTCACAAGGTGCCGCTGCTGGCGAACGTCGGCGGTCCGGCGGACGTGCCGGCTGCGGTGGAGGCGGGTGCCGAGGGCGTCGGTCTGTTCCGTACGGAGTTCCTCTTCCTGGACGACAGCAAGAAGGCGCCGTCCGAGGAGAAGCAGGTCGAGGCGTACCGCGCGGTGCTGGAGGCGTTCCCCGAGGGCCGTGTGGTCGTGCGGGTGCTCGACGCGGGCGCGGACAAGCCGCTGGACTTCCTGACCCCGGTGGACGAGCCGAACCCGGCGCTGGGTGTGCGGGGGCTCCGGTCGCTGCTCGACCACCCGGAGGTGCTGCGGACGCAGCTGACCGCGCTGGCGAAGGCGGCCGAGGGGCTGCCGGTGTACCTCGAGGTCATGGCGCCGATGGTGGCCGACCGTACGGACGCGAAGGCGTTCGCCGACGCGTGCCGTGAGGCGGGGCTGCGGGCGAAGTTCGGTGCGATGGTCGAGATTCCCTCGGCCGCGCTGCGGGCGCGCTCGATCCTCCAGGAGGTCGAGTTCCTGTCGCTCGGCACCAACGACCTGGCGCAGTACACCTTCGCGGCCGACCGTCAGGTCGGTGCGGTGTCGCGGCTGCAGGACCCGTGGCAGCCGGCGCTGCTCGACCTGGTGGCGCTGTCCGCCGAGGCGGCGAAGGCCGAGGGCAAGAGCTGTGGTGTCTGTGGCGAGGCCGCTTCGGATCCGCTGCTCGCGTGTGTGCTGACCGGTCTCGGGGTCACCTCCCTGTCCATGGGTGCGGCGTCGATCCCGTATGTGCGGGCGACGCTGGCGAAGTACACGCTGGCGCAGTGCGAGCGGGCCGCGGCCGCGGCTCGTGCCGCGGACACGGCGCACGAGGCGCGGCTGGCCGCGCAGGCGGTGCTGTCCGGGGAGTGATCCCCTGAGGTGCTCGGCGAAGGGGCTTTCCGTCACGGGGTGGCGGGGAGCCCCTTCGTCGTGTGCGGGGTCAGTGGTGGGTGGTCCAGTCGTCGTCGGGGTCGGGGGCGAGGGGGTGGCCGGCGCGGTACTCGACGCCGGGCTCCGGCGGGAGGGGTTCGCCGGTGCGTGCGTCGGTGCAGTAGGCGGCGAAGACCTCGGCCTCGGTGAGGGGAGTCAGGGTGCCGTCGGTGAGCCGCCAGCCGTGGAGCCGGTCGGGGGCGCCGGGGGCGGTGGTGCGCAGGACGATGCCGCCGGGTGCCGCGAGGGCGATGCCGGCGGCGAGTACGGCGGTGAACTCCGGTGCTGTGGCGTCCTCGGGGGGTGTGGTGCCGTGGGTGCGGTGGAGGACGGCGAGGAGTCGGTCGTCGGCTGCCTGGACGCTGCAGACGAGGTGGTGGGTGCCCGGGCCGGCGGCGTCGAGGAGGCGGGTGAGGAGGCGGGCCGCCCGCTCGTACGCGGCTTTGCCGATGTCCTTGCCGCAGGCGGCGCAGTCTCCGGCGGTGGCGAGGACGGTGGTGGCGTACTCCCAGGTGGCCTGGCGGACCGCGGTGTCGACGAGCTCGGGGAGGAGGCGGGTGAGGGGCTGGCCGGTGTAGGTGACGCGGGCGCCGGTGGTGGCGAGGTGGGCGGTGAAGTGGCTGCGGCTCGCGGGGTGGTCGGGGTCGGTGTCGGTCTCGGCGCACCAGGCCGCGTACTCCTCGGGGTCGAAGAGGGTGACGGTGGTGTGGCCGCCCTGGGTCGCGAGGGTCTTGAGGAGGGCCTCGATCGCGCGGAGGTAGGTGGTGTGGTCGTCGAAGGCGAAGGTGCGGTACCGGCGCATGGCGGCGAAGTCCTGCTCGTCGGCGAGGAGGCCGACGGTGCTGGGGACTTCGCGGCGCAGGGCGCGGCGGAGGTGGGTGGTGGTCGTTCCGGTGCGGGTCATGTCTCCCCCTGGTGACGCTCCGATCAGTGCTCACTCACCGTAACCTTCGGCACTGACAGTGACGACGGGGCGAGGCGGCGGCGGACGAGGCGGTTCTGGACGGCGGTGGTGGCGACCAGGGCCGCGCCGAGGAAGGGCCAGGCGAGGGGGCCCGCGGAGACGAGGCCGGTCATGAGAAGGGGGCCGGCGAAGCGCTGGGTGGACTGGGCGAGGCCGTGGACTCCGAGGTACGCGCCCTGGGCGTCGTCCGGGGCGAGGGCGACGGAGATCTCCCAGGAGGCGATGGTGTGGATCATCTCGGCGAAGGTGAGGACGACGGCCGCCGTGATCAGGGCGGTGATCGCGAGGGTGGGGCCGCCCAGGGCGGAGACGGCGACGGCGAGGGTGCCGACGGCGAAGAGGCCGGCCAGGGGGCCGAGCAGGCGTCGGGCGGCGTCGGTGGTGGTGCCGAACCGGGAGAGCGGGACCTGGAAGAGCACGACGAGGGCGCTGTTGATCACCAGGAGGAGCGGGGCGAGGCCGACGGGGGCGTCGGTGGCGTGGACGATCCAGAGGGGCAGGGCGACCTGGAGGATCGAGTCGTGGAGGAAGAAGACGGCCTCACCGGCGGTGAAGGCGAGGAAGCCTCGGTCGCGCCAGGGGTTGGAGGGCCTGGTGGTGGGTGCCGGGTCGGCCGAGGAGGCGGCGACGCGGGAGTGGGCGGGGGCCGGGGGTTCGGCGCAGCGGAGGGTGAGGGCGGCCATCACGAGGTAGGACAGGGCGTCGCCGACGAGCAGGAGGTGGAAGGCGGTGGAGGAGCCGACGGCGAGTGCGGCGGCGGCGCCGAGGCCGCCGAGGGTCCAGCCGATGTTGGAGGTGGTGCGGTTGATGGCCTGGTAGCGGACGCGGTCGGGGCCGGCGACGCGGGCCGCGTAGAGCTTGGTGAGCACGTTGGTGGCGCGGTCGGGGAGGGCGCCGACGGCGGAGAAGAGGACGAGCAGCGGGTAGTTGTCGGTGGTGAGCAGGGCGAGGAGGGCGGCGGCGCGGAGGAGTTGGGTGCAGATGATGACGCGGACGAGGGGGAACCGGTCGGCGAGGCGGCCGCCGAGGGGGGCGCCGGCGATGCCCGCGGCGCCGGAGACGGCGATGAGGAGGCCGACCTGGCCGAGGCCGAGGCCGGTGACGTAGGTGAAGTAGAGGGCCATGGCCGTGGACCAGAGTCCGGTGCCGCACTTGTCGATGAAGCCGATGAGGAGCATGCGGCGGCCGTCGGTGCCGCCGGGGATGCGGTCCTTGAGGGGCGGTCGGGCGGGTCGGGTGGTGCTGTGGCTCATGGGTCCCCCTTGCCAACTGCTTTGTATTGATACATACTTGATTACGTGGCAGCACAATATGCGATCGAAGGCACGACGGCCAAGGGGATTGCCGCGTCCGTGGAGCGGGGCGTGTCCGAGGGCGGGCTCGCGCCGGGTGACGCCCTGCCCCCGGTGCGGCGGCTCGCCGACGAGCTCGGGGTGAGTCCGGGGACCGTCGCCACGGCCTACAAGGAGCTGCGGCAGCGGGGGCTGGTCGTCACCCGGGGCCGGGGCGGAACCGTGGTGGCGGAGGTGCCCTCGGCGCCGTCGCGGCGTCCCCCGCGCGTGCCCGAAGGCCTGGTGGACCTGTCCGCGGGGTTTCCGGACCCGGCCTTCCTCCCGGTACTGCGGCCTCCGGCGGCCGTCGACCCGGTGTACGGCTCCCATCGCGCCGCGCCCCGGCTGGCGCGTCTGGAGGAGCTGACCAGGGCCTGGTTCGAGCGGGACGGGGTGTCGGCGGAGCACGTGACGTTCGCGCACGGCGCGCTGGACTGCATCGCGCGGCTCCTCTCGACGGAACTGCGGCCCGGTGACGCCGTGGCGGTGGAGGATCCCGGCTTCCACCATGTGCTCGACCTGGTGCCCGCGTTGGGACTGCGGGCGGTCCCGGTGGCCGTGGACGGCGAGGGGCTGGTTCCGGAGTCGCTGCGGGCCGCGCTGCGGGGCGGGGTGCGCGCGGTGGTGTGCAGCCCGCGCGGACAGTGTCCGACGGGAGCGTTCTTCACGCGCGCGCGGAGGGACGAACTGGTCGCGGTGCTCCGCGGGTTCCCCGAGGTGCTCGTGGTCGAGGACGATCACAACGCGGAGGTCGGCGGAGCCGCGGCGCACACGCTCGCGGCGGCGGGGCTCGACCGGTGGGCCCAGGTGCGGACCGTGTCGAAGCACCTCGGCATCGACCTGCGCTGGGCCGGGGTCGCGTGCGACGCGGTGACGCTGGCGCGGCACGACCGGCGGATGGTGATGACCTCGGGCTGGGTCAGTCACGTCCTCCAGGAGACGGTGGCCGGTCTGATCGCCGACCGGGCCGTGCGGGAGCTGGTGGCCGCGGGCGAGGAGGCGTACGCCGAGCGGCGCACGGCGCTGATCGGCGCGCTCGGCGCGCACGGTGTCCGTGCGGTCGGCGCGAGCGGCCTCAACGTGTGGGTGCCCGTGCGGGACGAGTCGGCGGTGGTCAACGGCCTGCGGACGCAGGGCTGGTGGGTCGCGGCCGGGGCACGGTTCCGCATGGCGGCCCCGCCTGCGGTCCGGATCACCACGGCGAGGCTCGCGCCCGTGGACGCGGCGCGGTTCGCGGCGGCCTTCGCCGAGGTCCTGGGGGACTCGCAGGCGACGTACGGCGGGTGAGGGAACCGCCGGTGGCGGCGCCCGCGCCCGCGAGGGGCCGCACGGACGGTGCCCGGCGGGGCGTGTGGTCCAGGTCACGGGAACCCCGGCGAACCAGCGCCCAGTGCCTTGTGTGGAATCACCTATGAGAGATCGTTTCCGCGCCGGGGACCCCGCGGCGCTCGGAGAGGCGTACGACGAGCACGCACGCGTGCTCTACCACTACGCCTACCGGGTGTGCGGGGACCGCGCGGCCGCGGAGGACGTCGTGTCCTCCGCGTTCCTGGAGGCCTGGCGCTGTCGCGGGAAGGTGCACGCCGACGGCGGGAGCCTGCGTCCGTGGCTGCTCGGCATCGCGACCAACATCATGCGCGGCGCTGCCCGCGAGGCACGCCGACGGGATGCGGCGCTCGCCCGGATCCCCGAGCGCGGGGTACTGCCCGACTTCGCCGACGACGTCCTCGCCCGGATGACGAACGGGGAGCAGATCCGCGCCGCCCGTGTCGCGCTCGGCAAGCTCAGGCGGCGCGAGCGCGAGGTCTTCACGCTCGTGGTCTGGGCGGGCCTGGACTACGCCTCGGCCGGTGAGGCACTGGGCATCCCGGTCGGCACCGTCCGCTCCCGGCTGTCCCGGGCCCGTGAGCGGCTCCGCAAGCTCGCCGAGGCGGAACTCCGGGCGGGACGGCGCCGCGAGCGGTCCGCCGCCTCGGTCCGCTCGACCGGGCGACCCGCCCCCGGCGCCTCCGGAGACCTGCCGGAGGGCGCGCCCTCCGGCACGAGGTCCGACGCCTTCACCGTGCCGGCGTCCGCGCCCGGCCCCGTGGCCCCCCGCTCGTCCGTCCGCTCGGCCCTCGCGCCCCGACCGACCCAGGAGACCCAGGCATGAACGCCTCCACCCCCCGCCCGCACGCCGACGCGGACGCGCTCCTGCGTGCCGAGCTCACCGAGCTGCTCCCCCCGCCGCCGGTGCCGGAGCCGACGGCCGAGCGCACCGAGCACCTCAGGCACACCGTCCTGCGGACCGCCCTGGCCGCGTCCGGGGACGGCGCGACCGCCCGGCCCGTGCGTGCGGGCCGGCCCCGCCAGGGGCTCCGGCTCGGCTGGATCGCCGCGCCGATGGCCGCCTGCGCGGTCGTCGCCGGCGTCGCCGTGCTCGCGCCCCGCGACGCTCCCGCCGGGTCCGGCCGCGTCTCGGTCGGACAGCCCGCCTCCCCCGAGGCCGTACGGATCCTCTCCGGTGCCGCGCTCGCCGCGGCCGCCGCTCCGGCGCCGAACGTCCCGGCGACCGGGTACCTGTACGTCCGGAGCCTCGTCGCCCACGCCGGGCGCGGCGCCGACGGCGGCACGGCCGCGCTGCCGCCCGCGCACCAGCGCGAGGTGTGGCTCTCCGCCGACGGCCGCCGGCCGGGGCTGCTGCGCGAGCCCGGCGCCGCCGACACGGAACTCGGCTCCGAGGGCCCCGTGTACGAGGTGGACCGCCCCGGTGCCACGCCCCGGAAGACCACGCTGGAGGCGGCGCCGCCCTCCGTCACGAACCCGACCCACGCGTACGTGGCGACCCTCCCCACGGATCCGGCGGTGCTGCTGCGCCTGATCCGGGAGCAGACGGGCGCGGGCCAGGGCGACCCGGACCAGCGGGCGTTCACCGCGATCGGGACGCTGCTCTCCGAGACCTGGGCGCCGCCGAAGGTCACCTCGGCCCTGTACGAGGCGGCCGCGCGGATCCCCGGGGTGACCGTCCTGCCGTCCGCGAAGGACGCGGCCGGCCGTGAGGGCGTCGCCGTGGCCCGTACCGCCCACGGGGAGCAGACCCAGTGGATCTTCGACCGGACGACGTCGGCGTTCCTCGGTGAGCGCACGGTCCTCACCGAGACCACCTCGGCGGGGTCGGCCGGGACGGTCCTCGGGGTCTCGGCGGTGCTCGCCAAGGCGGCGGCCGCGGCGCCCGGCGAGCTGCCGAAGGGCTGACCACGGGCAGCGGAGGGCCCGCCGGTCCGGTCGGATCGGCGGGCCCTTCGTCGTGCCGGGGATCCGGGGACGGGTCCTGGCGCCGGCCCTGAGGGGTGCCGCCCGGCTCTACTGTCCGGACGGGTCCTGGCCGCGGCGGCGCTCGGCCGCGAGCGTCTCGTAGAAGTGGAGCAGGCCGAGGTCGTCGACCGAGCCGGCGTTGACGGCCTTGGCCAGGGGGGTGCCCTGGAGGAGGCGCTTGACCGGGACCTCGATGCGCTTGCCCGTGAGGGTGTGCGGAACGCCCGGGACCTCGATGATGTCGTCGGGGACGTGACGCGGGGAGAGCTCGCTGCGGATCGTCCGCTTGATGCGCTCGGTCAGCTCCTCGTCCAGGGCGACGCCTTCCACGAGGTGCACGAAGAGCGGCATCCAGTACCCGCCGTCCGGTTCCTCCAGGCCGATGACCAGGGACTCGCGGATCTCCGGGAGGCGCTCGACGGCCTCATAGATATCGGCGCTCCCCATCCGGACGCCCTGGCGGTTCAGGGTGGAGTCGGAGCGGCCGTGGATGACGACGGAGCCGTGGTCCGTGATCGTGATCCAGTCACCGTGGCGCCAGACGCCGGGGAACATCTCGAAGTAGCTGTCGCGGTAGCGGCTGCCGTCGGGGTCGTTCCAGAAGTGGATCGGCATCGACGGCATGGGGTTGGTGACGACGAGCTCGCCGACCTCGCCGATCAGGGGCTTGCCCGAGGGGTCCCAGGACTGGAGGTCGGTGCCGAGGCCCGCCGCCTGCAGCTCGCCGATGTGGACGGGGAGCGTGGGCACGGCGCCGGCGAAGCAGGAGCAGACGTCCGTGCCGCCGCTGACGGACGCGATCCAGAGGTTCTCGCGGACCTCGTCGTGGAGCCAGCGGAAGCCGTCGGGCGGCAGCGGCGAGCCGGTGGTGGCGACGCACTTCACCGCGGACAGGTCGAAGTCACGGCCGGGGTGGACGTCCGCCTTGGCGCAGGCCATGACGTACGCGGCGGAGGTGCCGTACAGCGTGGCCCGGGTGCGTTCGGCGACCCGCCACTGGGCGGCGGTGTCGGGGTAGCCGGGGCTGCCGTCGTACAGGACGACGGTGGTACCGGTGAGGAGGCCGGAGACGAGGAAGTTCCACATCATCCAGCCGGTGGACGTGTACCAGAAGAACACGTCCTCGGGCCCGAGGTCGCAGTGCAGGCCCAGCTGCTTGACGTGCTCGACGAGGATGCCGCCCTGGGACTGGACGATCGCCTTCGGCAGGCCGGTCGTGCCGGAGGAGTACAGCACCCACAGCGGGTGCGAGAACGGCACCTGCTCGTAGACCGGCTCGACGTCGGCGGCGACCAGGCCGGCCCAGTCGAGGGTGCCCTCGGGGGCCGGGGTGCCGAGGAGCGGGATGTGGACGACGGCGCGGAGGGTGGGCAGCTCGGCGCGCAGTTCGGCGACGGTGTCGCGGCGGTCGTGCTCCTTGCCGCCGTAGCGGTAGCCGTCGACGGTGAACAGGACCACCGGCTCGACCTGCTGGAAGCGGTCGAGGACGCTGCGGGCGCCGAAGTCGGGGGCGCAGGAGGTCCACACGGCGCCGACGGCGGCGGTGGCGAGCAGCGCGACGACGGCCTGCGGGACGTTGGGCAGGTAGCCGCTGACGCGGTCACCCGGGTTCACTCCGAGGGCCCGCAGTTCGGCGGCGAGGGAGCCGACCTGGCGGCGGAGCTCGCCCCAGGTGGTCGCCGTGGGCTCATGTGTCTCGTCCACATGGAGCAGGGCCGTGTCGTGGGGCCGCTCATCGGCGGCCCGCAGGGCGTGCTCGGCGTAGTTGAGGGTGGCTCCGGGGAACCAGTCGGCGCCGGGCATGGAGCGGTCGCCGATGACCCGGTCGTACGGGGTCGAGAAGCGCAGGTCGAACCACTCGACGACGGCCTGCCAGAAGGCTTCGAGCTCCTCGACCGACCACCGGTGGAGCGCCGGGTAGCCGCCTTCGGCGGGGGCGCCGTGGTGCTCGGCGGCCCAGGCCTGGAAGCGGGTGACGGCGGCCGTGGCGATGCGTTCCTGGTCCGGCTGCCACAGGGGCTCGGTCGGCGCTGCGGATGACATGTGGGGCGGCTCCCTGGCTGTACGCGGGTCTGCGTGTGTCTCGCGCACGTGCTGGGATGTGCGCGTGACGCGGCTGACAGGACGATGCCATGTGATCGTCATTCGCACCAGGTCTGCCCGCCCATGGTCAGGCAGTTGAACATGTGCTCCTACCACGGGTGAACGGCAGCTGAACGGAGCTTGTTCCGTCTCGGGCGGATGGCAGGGTGAGCTGCATGGACGGTCGGGAACTGCTGCGTTCGATGAAGGTGTTCGGTTCGGTGCGGGGCTTGCGGGTGGTGCTGTCGGCGTGGCGGCAGCGGCGTGCGGACGCGTGGGGGCTGCCGCCCCGGGGGACGGAGCGGGCCCGGGTGCCGGGGCTCGCGGTGGAGGCGGAGCCGGCCCCGGGCGGGGGGACCGTCCGGTTCGCCCGGTCCTCGCTCCGGATCTGCGTGTCGGCGGGCGGCACGGTGTTCTGGGGGTGGGACGGGGCCGGACCGCTGCCCTCGTACGCCCTGGCGGGGGAGGCGCCCGACCCGGATCCGCGGGCCTCGCTCGAACCGGACACCGACGGCGGCTGGCGGATCGTCTCGGAGCGGGTGACGGTGACGGTCTCCCGGCACGGGGCGGTGGAGCTGCGGACACCGGGTGGGGTGATGCTCCGCCGGGACCTGCCGCCGCGCTGGTGGGAGCCGGTGGCGGCCGGGAAGCCGGAGGGGGGTCCGGCGGATCCGGGGGCGGGCGGGGAGCCGGCCGGGGGTTCCGCGGCGACCGGCGCGGGCTCCGGGCGATGGGTGCAGCGCAGCGAGGTGCCGGCCGACGCCCGGTTCTTCGGCCTCGGCGGGCGGTCGGCGGGCCCGCGCCTGCGGGACGGCTCCTACCGGCTGTGGAACACCGACCCGAAGGGCCGTTTCGGGCCCGAGGACGATCCGCTGTACATCACGATGCCCGTCCAGTTCGTGGTCTCGGACGCCGGCACGCACCTGGCGTTCCACGACAACTCCTGGGACGGCCTGGTCACCCTCGCCGAGGGTGAGGAGGGTGCCGGTTCGGGGCACGACCGGCCGGGGACCAGCGAGGTGCGAATGGCGGGCGGGCCGCTGCGCTGCTGGGTGGTCGTCGGCACCCCCGCGCGCGTGCTGCACGGCTGGGCGGCGCTGACCGGCGCACCCGCGCTGCCGCCGTCCTGGGCGCTGGGCCCGCAGCACGCGCGCTGGGGCTTCGGCAGCGCCCGGGAGGTGCGGCGGGTGGTGGACGGGTACCGGGAGCGGGGGCTTGCGTTGTCCGCCGTGCACCTGGACATCGACCACTACGACGGGCACCGGGTGTTCACGGTCGACCGGGAGCGTTTCCCCGATCTGCCGGGGCTCGCGGAGGAGCTGCGGGAGCAGGGGGTGCGCCTGGTGTCGATCGTGGACCCCGCGGTGAAGGCGGAGCCGGGCGACCCGGTGTACGACGGCGGCGCCGCAGCGGACGTCTTCGTCAAGGACGCCCGGGGCCGGGAGGTGCACGGGGTGGTGTGGCCCGGCGAGTGCGCCTACCCCGACTTCACGGATCCGGCGGTACGGGAGTGGTGGGGCGGCCTGTACGAGGAGCGGCTGCGGCAGGGCTTCGCCGGGGTGTGGCACGACATGAACGAACCGGTGTCCTTCGTGCCCTTCGGCGACCCGACGCTGCCCCGTTCGGCGCGGCACGCGCTGGAGGGCCGGGGCGGCGACCACCGGGAGGCGCACAACGTCTACGGGCTCACGATGGCCCGCGCCGGGTACGAGGGGCTGTGCCGGCTGCGGCCCGACGAGCGGCCGTTCCTCTTCTCGCGCTCCGGCTGGGCGGGCATGCAGCGGTACGGGGGGACCTGGTCCGGCGACGTGTCGACGGGGTGGCCGGGGCTGCGGGCCTCGCTCGCGCTCGTCCTGGGCCTGGGGCTGTGCGGGGTGCCCTACTCGGGGCCGGACGTGGGCGGCTTCGACGGCAGCCCCTCGCCGGAGCTGTTCCTGCGCTGGTACCAGCTGGGCGCGTGGCTGCCCCTGTTCCGTACGCACGCGGCGATCGACGCGGGGCGGCGCGAGCCGTGGGAGTTCGGACCGGAGGTCCTGGAGCACGCGCGCGTGGCGCTGGCCGAACGCGAGCGGCTGCGGCCGTACTTCACGACGCTGGCCCGGCTGGCGCGGATGACGGGCGCGCCGTACGTGCGCCCGGTGTGGTGGGGCACGCCCGAGGACCGGGCGCTGCGGGACTGCGAGGACGCGTTCCTGCTCGGCGACGCGCTGCTCGTCGCGCCGGTCCTGACGCGGGGCGCGGACCGGCGGGCGGTGCGGCTGCCGAGGGGGCGCTGGTACGACACGGCGACGGGGCAGGCGTACGAGGGGCCGGGGCAGGTGCTCCTGGACGCGCCGCTGTCCCGGGTGCCGGTCCTGGCCCGGGCGGGCGCTGTGCTCCCCGTGCGGGGCGAGGGGGACGAGCCGGTCCTGGAGGTGTGGGCGCCCGCGCCGGGGCGGACGGGCGGGGGGCTCGTCGTGCGGGACACGGGGGACGGCTGGGAGCCGGCCTCGATCGAGCGGTACCAGTCGCGGCTGGTGGACGGGCGGGTCGTGGTGGAGCGCGTCACGGACGACGGGGTGGAGGAGGCGGGGCTGCCGGTGGTGGTGCGGGGGCTGTGAGGGCGCGCCGACCCGGCTGTGGGTCCGCACCCGCACCGGCTCAGCCGGGCAGCTCGCGCCCGCCGGGGCGGCCACCGGTGACGAGCCGGTACCGCCGGTGCATCCTCGTGAGGACGGCCATGGCGAGGACGGCGCAGACGAACCCGGCCGTGGCGGACACCGCGAACCCCACGCCGTTGCCCAGGGGTGTGGTTGCCAGGGCGACGATCGCCATGACGATGCCGACCCTCCTGACGATGTTCAGTGGCTTGTCCGCGACGGCGTAGAGGCTGTCAGGACTCCTCTCGCCGCCCCGGTGGCCCTTGCGCAGGCTCTCGACGACGAGGGCACCGGCGGCGAGGGCAGCCGAGCCGACCTGGGCCCACACGAAGGGGTTCAGGAAGACCTGCAGCACCGCGGCCGCCCAGGACACGAGCATGCACAGGCCGCTCGTGCCGAGGGCGCGGACGAAGTTCTCCCGGGGCAGGACGTACGGGAGTTCCACGTGGATCCGCGCCAGGCGCTCGCCGCGTTCCCAGGCGCTCGCGGCGTCCTCCCTGGTGTCGAGGACGAACTCCTGCACGCCGTCGGTCACGTCCGCTTCGACGAGCCGCCGGATCTCGGCGCTCTCGGCGACCAGGGGGGAGCCCGCGGCCTCCAGGCCCTCCGGGGTGACGACGTGGAGCCTGTTCTGCGGTACTTCGAGGGGGAAGGCGAGCTCCGCGGACACGAGGACGGCACCCCAGCCGATCCGGGTCACCCTGCTCTTTCCGTCGTAGTCGTAGCTCACCTCCGACGACATGCCCGCGTGCGCGTCGATCAGGGCCACCACGGGCATGTAGCGGATCAGCCGGTCGATCCGCCACCGTTGTCCGTCGTCCAGGTCGTCGTTCCGGGCCGCCTGCCGCAGGACGGCGGTGATCTCCTCCGTCTCCGGACTCCACGCGAGGGCCTGGAGGCTCCGGGCGATCTCCCGTCCCGGCGCGGGCTCGGCGTCCCCGTCGGACGTGAGGAGCCGGTGGACGCCTCGCGCGATCTGCAGCTTCACGTCGGTCGAGGTGAGCATGTTCAGCGGGCGGCCGTTGCGGTCCTTGAGGTGCAGGTCGTCCAGGAAGCGGTCCTCGTCCCAGGGCACGAGATCCACGATCACGGGCATCCGGGGGGCCGCGTGGACCTCCATGCCGACGAGCGCGCTGAGCTTCGTCCTGACCTCGTGTCGCGCCACGGTGCGGTCGGGGAACTCCAGTCGGTGGGTCCGGGTCCTGATCGTGGCGGAGATCCCGTCGAGTTCCTGCAGCATGCGCAGCTCGTCCCAGCCAGGGGCGGCCGGAAGCCCGCGCGGGTCGACGGTGGTCAGCGCGGCCGGCATGACCGAGGCCGTGAGGGAGGGCGTCGGGGCCGTGCGCTCCGTGTAGTACGCGACCAGGTCGGCGCCGAGCAGGACGATCCGTGAGACGGCGGGGTCCCGGGACGGGGGATGCTCGGCGAGCCGCTGCTCCAGGGTCATCAGCGTGCCCTGCTCCGCGCGGTCGGGCGCGCCGAGGATCTCGGCGATGGAGCGGATGATGTCCGCGAGGGAGTGCGCCTGCGGGACGGGCGCGGCGAGCCCGTTCACCGTCGCGGTCGCCGCCCGGCCGGCGGCCTCGGCCCGGCCCGCGAGGAGGGCGCGGTGCGCGAAGGCGGCGAGACGGGTGACGGAGGCGTCCGGCCGGACGGCGGCGAGGTGGCGGACCTCCTTGACGTAGCGGTCGAGCCGGTCGGTGCGCAACGGCTCCAGGGGCTGGTGGTAGTAGGCGGCGGCCAGGCGGTGGGCCCGGGCGAGCCGGTCGGGCGCCGCCTCCCGGAGGCGGTCGGTCAGCGCCGTCCGGAAGAACGTCCGGAGTACGTACGTCACGGCGTCGGGCTCGTCGTTCCCGTCCTCGTCGTCCCCGGGCCAGGCGGGTGCGAGCGTGTCCTTCTGGACGAAGGGGTTCGCGACCACCTCGCCGTGCCCGATGGCCAGGCCGAGCGCCCTCGCGGTGTACCCGACGAGCGGGGCGTCGATGAGGTCGTGCACGGACAGCGCCTCGACCAGGCGACGCTCGTCGGCGGGCAGGCCGTCGAAGCGCGTGAGCGCGCGGAGGGCCAGTTCGTCGTTCATGCCCGCCTCACCCGGCCGCGAACGGTTCGGTGTGGAGTGCCAGGAACTCGCGGATCAGCCCCGGCACGCCGAGGTGGCTCCGATGGATGGTCGCGACCTGTCCCTTGAGGCTGTGGAAGCCGAGCGAGGTGATCCACTCCTCGACGGCCTCGACGCCGAAGGGGGGCAGCGCCAGGGTGTGGACCGCGGTGACGTGGGGATACGCGAGGCGCGGCACCTGCCGGCCGGCCACGAAGACGCTGGTGCCGCGCCGGCTGAGGAACTCGGGAACCAGGTCCCTGCCGAGCCAGTCGCGCATAGGGGCCTCGCAGTGCTCGAAGCCGTCCAGGCAGACGACGGGACGACGCGCGTCTCCGGTGAGCGTGTCCAGCAGGGCGTCGCTCATGGCGTCCAGCTGGACCTTGTGGTCCCTGGAGGTGTTGACGACCATCTGCACCGTGGAGTTCCGTGCCCTCATGTCGTGCACGTTCACGGTGGCCGACCGTGCCAGCTGCGCGCGCACGGCCTGGTAGCCGGGGACCGGGACGTCCTGCCGGCGTGCCTGTCGGGCCAGGTCCCGCAGGACGTCGTCCTTCTCGACCAGGCGCTCCAGGTCGACGTAGTAGACGCCGGAGGCGGCGTGCCGTCGGTGGATCTCCCGGAGCAGCGAGGTCTTGCCGATGCCCGCGGGCCCTTCGAAGAAGAGCGCCTGGCGTTCGTCGCTCCCCCCGACGACGGCGGCGGAGCGTGCCAGTTGCTCCGCGCGGTCGACGTGGACGTGTTCTCGGTCAGGCACCCCGTGGCCCCGTTCCCTTGGTGTCGAGCGGTCCGTCAGGGGGCCTCGCCGGCCTGAGCTCCGGGGACGGGAGTGTCGGGAGCGGGGGTGCCGCAGGTCGGGGCGGGGGTGCCGGAGACGGGGGTTCCGGAAGCGGGGGCGGGGGTGCTGTCCCTGCCGGTGATCGTGACGGTGGTGTGCTTGACCTTCGAACGGAAGAAGGCGGTCCGCACGCCCTCGCGCAGGTGGAACCGGGAGCGCTTGAACACGGAGTCGTGGGCCTGGAGTTCCTGCTCAGTCAGGCCGCGCTGCTCCTCGTTGGCCTCGAAGCCGGCGGTGACGCCGGGCATGCGGACCGTCGCCTTCTTCAGCCTGTGCCGTATCAGGAAGAACATGCCGACGACCGCCGCGAAACCGGCGATGGCGATGACAGCCTCGGGCCAGCCGACGTTCATGGGCGCTCCCCCTCACCTCACCGCCTCGGGCGACGGCGAGCGGACAGCATGTCATAACAACACACGTTTCAGGGAGAGTTGGATGTTCCGCCGGGCGCCCGCACGCCCCCGGCGTGCGCCCCCACGATCAGAGTGCGCCCCTCTCGCGCCCGTACTCCCCCGCGAACCACTTCCGCACCGCCTCCGTGTGGAGCGGGAAGGCCAGTTCCGCCGGCGCCCGGAGCACGTGATGGCCGCTCGTCTCGTCCGTGGGTGTCGACGACGGGAGCAGGTCGGCCGGGCGGGGCGGGAGGAGACCGAAGAGGAGGAGGTGACCGGCCGGGGAGCTCAGCGCGTCGGCGAGGCGCACCTCATCGGCCGAGGCGGGGATGCCGGTCTCCTCGCGGAGTTCGCGGGCGACGGCGGCGCGCCAGTCCTCGCCGTGGTCGATGAAGCCTCCCGGCAGCGCGACGCCGCCGCGTGCGGGTTCGATGGTGCGGGTGATGACGACGAGGCCCGTCCCCGTCGCGTCGGTGACGGGCAGGAGGGCGACCGCGACGGGCAGCGGGTTGCGGTAGGCGGTGTGGCCGCAGACCGCGCAGGTGCGGGGCCAGCCGGCGTCGGGCCGATGGGCGGCGCCACAGGCGGAGCAGTGGGTGTCCTTCACGGCCCGACCGTATGCGATCGCCTTTCCCGGCGCTGCCGGAACTGGTAGACGGGGGCGCATGACTGGACTCGCAACCGCCCTCCGTACCCTCGCCGTCACGGCCGCGGCCGGACTGCTCGCCGTCACGGGCTCCGTCGCCGCGCCCGCTCCCCCGGCCTCGGCGGCGCCGGAGCCCAAGGCGCCGCGGGAGTTCGTGGCCCTCGGTTCCGTGGACCGCACGATCCTCCAGGAGATGCGCTACACGACCGCGCACAACTTCGTCGGCGAGCCGGTGGACGGATACCGGCAGCCGCTGTGCATCCTGACCCGCCCCGCCGCCGAGGCGCTGCACCGGGCGCAGCTGCGGCTGCTCGCGCGGGGCTACACGCTGAAGGTGTACGACTGCTACCGGCCGCAGCGGGCGGTGGACCACTTCGTGCGCTGGGCGAAGGACCTGGAGGACGAGCGGATGAAGAAGGAGTTCTATCCGCTGGTCGACAAGTCGAGGCTGTTCGCCGACGGTTACATCGCGGAGAAGTCCGGGCACAGCCGGGGTTCCACGGTGGATCTGACGATCGTGCGGCTCCCGGCGGCGCCCACGCGCGCGTACGTGCCGGGTGAGCGGCTCGTGGAGTGCTGGGCCCCGCGGGAGGAGCGCTTTCCGGACAATTCCGTGGACATGGGGACCGGGTACGACTGCTTCGACACGCGCTCGCACACCGACGACCCGAGGATCCGGGGCGCGCAGCGGGCCAACCGGCAGCTGCTCAAGGGTGCGCTCGTCGAGCAGGGGTTCGTGAACCTGCCGGAGGAGTGGTGGCACTTCACGTTCGAGCCGGAGCCGTTCCCGGGCACGTTCTTCGACTTCCCGGTGGCGCGGAGGTCCGTGGCGGGGCGTTGAGCCCTTCTCAGCACCGGTCTCCCATGGCACACTTCTGACGCTTCGTCAGATCACGGGAGGTGCCGATGGCACGGACGCGCAGACCGGTGGTGGCCGGATGGTTCACCGACGACACCGTGCCGGAGGCGGAGTTCCGGCTGCTCGGCACCCGCTGCACGGCCTGTGCGTCGGTCTTCTTCCCACGGGAGGACGACTGGTGCCGCAACCCCGGCTGCCCCGGCGGCGGCGCGCTGGCCGAGGTCCCTCTCTCGCCGCGCGGCCGGGTCTGGTCGTACACCGACGGCCGCTACCGGCCGCCCGCCCCGTACGTCTCCGACCCGGACGCGCCCTGGGAGCCGTACACCCTGGTCGCCGTCGAGCTGGCGGACGAGGCGATGGTCGTCCTAGGCCAGGCGGCACCCGGGGTCTCGACGGCCGACCTCGCCGTCGGGACGGAGGTGGAGGTCGTCCCCGGCGTCCTGAACGAGGACGAGGAGCACCTCTGGACCACCTGGAACTGGCGGCCGGTCGCGCCGGAACCGCGGGAGGAGCGGTCGTGAACGACATCGCCGTACTCGGGGCCGGGATGCACCCCTGGGGCAAGTGGGGGCGGAGCTTCGTCTCGTACGGGACGGCCGCCGCCCGCGCCGCGCTCGCCGACGCCGGTCTGGACTGGTCCGACGTCGGATCGGTCGTCGGCGCCGACACCATGCGGTGCGGATACCCGGGGTACGTGGCCGGGGCGACCTTCGCCCAGGCCCTCGGCTGGCAGGGCGCGCGCGTCACCAGCGTCTACGCCGCCTGCGCCTCGGGCGCCCAGGCCATCGGGACCGCGCGCGCCCAGATCCTGGCGGGGCTCGCGGACGTGGTCCTGGTCGTCGGCGCGGACTCGACGCCGAAGGGCTTCCTCGCACCGGCCGGCGGCGAGCGGCCCGGCGACCCGGACTGGCTGCGGTTCCGGGTCCTCGGGGCGACCAACCCGGCGTACTTCGCGCTCTACGCCCGCCGCAGGATGGCGCTGTACGGCGACACGGCCGAGGACTTCGCCCAGGTGAAGGTGAAGAACGCGGCGGCCGGCGCTCTCAACCCCCTGGCCCGCTACCGCGCGCGCGTGACCGCCGAGGAGGTCGCCGCCTCCGCGGTCGTCGCCGATCCGCTGCGGCTCCTCGACATCTGCGCCACCTCGGACGGGGGCGCCGCGCTCGTGCTGTCCAGCATGGAGTTCGCCCGCCGGCACGGGCACCCCGACCCGGTCCGCGTCCGGGCGGTGTCCACGGTCTCCCCCACGTACCCCAAGGCGGTGCTCGACCTCCCCGACATCGCGACCGACTCGGCGGCGGCCGTCTCCCCCGCCCCGCACACCTTCCGCGCCTCGATCGCCCGCGCCGCCTACGAGGAGGCCGGGATCGGACCCGAGGACCTGTCGCTCGCGGAGGTCTACGACCTGTCCACCGCCCTGGAGCTGGAGTGGTACGAGGACATCGGGCTCTGCGCCCCGGGCGAGGGCGCCAAGCTGCTGCGGGAGGGCGTGACGGCCCTGGGCGGGCGTCTGCCGGTCAACACCAGCGGCGGCCTCGGCTCCTTCGGGGAGGCCGTGCCGGCCCAGGCCATCGCCCAGGTCTGCGAGCTGACCTGGCAGCTGCGCGGCACGGCGGGCGACCGGCAGGTGCCGGGGGCGCGGGTCGGGATCACCGCGAACCAGGGCCTGTTCGGGCACGGTTCGGCGGTGGTGACGGTGCGCTGACCGCCCCTGCCGTCACGTGGCGACCGGGCTCCTGTCCGCGAGGACGAGGGCGTGCTGGACGACTGCCACGAGGACGTCCTTCACGGATTCGCGGTCCCGGGCGTCGCACATCAGCAGCTCCACCTCGGGGTCGAGGTCGAGCGCCCCGCGCACGGTCTCCGCGGGGAACCGCCGGGCGCCCTCGAAGCAGTTGACGGCCACCGTGAAGGGGATGCCGCGCCGCTCGAAGTAGTCGATCGCGGCGAAGCTGTCCTCCAGGCGGCGGGTGTCCGCGAGGACGATCGCGCCCAGGGCCCCCTGGGCCAGCTCGTCCCACAGGAACCAGAAGCGGTCCTGGCCCGGGGTGCCGAAGAGGTAGAGGACGAGGTCCTCGCGCAGGGTGATCCGGCCGAAGTCCATCGCGACCGTGGTGGTCGTCTTGGTCTCGACCCCGTGCAGGTCGTCGACGGGCCGCCCCGCCTCGCTGAGGATCTCCTCGGTCCGCAGCGGCCTGATCTCGCTGACCGCGCCCACCAGTGTCGTCTTGCCGACCCCGAACCCGCCCGCGACGAGGATCTTCAGGGTCACCGGCTCGACATAGGGCTTGTTGCGGCTAGAGCGCCCGAAGGCCATTGATCACCTCGCGAAGGATGCTCACGTCCGGCAGCTCGGCCGGCGGAACGGGGCGGGTCACATGGACGAGTTCGTCCTCGACGAGATCGCCGACGAGGACCCGCACCACCCCGACGGGGAGGTCGAGTCCGGCGGCGAGCTCGGCGATCGACTGGGGCTGCTCGGAGCAGCGTTCGACGATCTCCACGTGTTCCGGGGAGAGCGTCTGGTCCCGGCCGGGGTCGTCGGCGGCGGGCTCGGGGACGACCACCGCGATCAGGTCGAGCCGGTGGCGGGTGGCGGCGCTCGTCCGGCCGCGGGTCATCGCGTACGGACGGACCACCGGCCCGGCCTCGTCGTCGAACCAGTGGTGGTGACCGGGGGTCAGGTCCCGCTTGTGCCGGCTCCGCTCGGCTTCGTCACTCATGCCGTCCCACTCACCCTCCCGAGGGCAGGCCGGTCCGGGGAGCCGTCGTGAGGTGGGCCCCGACCCGCTTCACCATCAGCGTCATCTCGTAGGCGACCTGGCCCACGTCCGAGTCGGCGTCCGCGAGCACCGCCAGGCAGCTGCCGTCGCCGGCGGCCGTGACGAAGAGGAAGGCGTCCTCCAGCTCGACGACCGTCTGGCGGACCTTGCCCGCCTCGAAGTGGCGGCCGACGCCCTTGGCGAGGCTGTGGAAACCGGAGGCGACGGCGGCCAGGTGCTCGCCGTCCTCCCGGGTCAGCTCCTGGGAGGCGCCGGTGGGGAGCCCGTCGCCGGAGAGCACCAGGGCCTTCCGGATCGACCCGACGCGCTGGACGAGCTCGTCGAGGAGCCAGTTCAGTTCGCCGTTTCCGTGTCCGGCGGTGGTGCTGGGTGCTGCGGCGTTCGGTGCGGTCATCGACCGTCCCCCTCGGGTGTCGTTCCTGGTGCTGTCGGGTCGTCCGGCTCGGTGGTGTCCCGTCGGCCGCGCTGCCAGCCGCGCTGCATGGCGGCCATGCGCGCGCGTACCTCCTCGGCGTCGCGCTCGAAGGAGTCGGGCCCGTCGGACGGGGCTCCGCTGCCCGTACCGGCGTCGGCGCGGGCTCCCGCACCGCGGCCCGCCGCGCCCTCGGTCTCGCGCAGCTGGGGCGCGAGGCTGGCCTGGCGGACCCGGCGGGGCAGGCCGCCGAACAGGTCCGCGCCCTCCGTCGGCGCAGGTCCCTCCGGCGCCGCGGAGGCGTCCGGGCGTCCGGGGATCCCGGGCCGCACGGGGACCAGGGTGGGGCCGGTGCCCGGCGGGAGGCCGCCGCGGTCCGCCCACGGGTCGTCCTGCGGGTGCGCGCGATCGGGCTGGGGCTGGGAGCGGTCGGCCTGCGCGTGGCCGCGGCCCGGCTGCGGGTGGGAGCGGTCGGGCTGCGGGTGGGAGCGGTCGGGCTGCGCGTGGGCGCCGTCCGGTTCGTCGAGGCGGCGGCCGTGGTCCACGACGAGGGTCGGGGTGCGGCGGCGGGGCAGCGGTACGGGGCTGAGGCGCGCGCCGTCGACGGGCGCGCCCTGCTCGGCGCGGCCCGCCGTGCGGTCCGTGGCCTGCTCGTGCTGCTCGCCGGCGGGCCCGAGCCCGGTGCGGCGCCGGTCGCGGGGCCGGAAGAGGCCACCGCGCTCGCTGTCGCTGTCGAGGAGGTCCGCCGAGCGGTCGAGGAGCGCGTCGAAGTCCTCGGTGCCCAGCGGCGCCTCCAGCTCCACGGGCCCGTCCAGCGGTCCAGGAGCCTCGGTCACGTCGGGGACCTTGGTGAGGGCCGGCCTGCGCAGCGGCAGGGTGCCGTCGTCGGCGGGCGTGCCGTCGCTCCGGGCCGGGCGCTCCAGGGTCTTGCGGTCGAGCCGGAATCCGGCGCCCTGGGTCTCGGGCGCGTCGGTGAGCAGCGCGGCCGGGATGAAGACGACCGCGGTGGTCCCTCCGTACGGAGAGGTCTGGAGCGAGACCCGGACGTTCTGGCGCTGGGCGAGGCGGCTGACGACGAAGAGGCCGAGCCGGTCGGTGTCCGAGAGCTCGAACTCGGGGGTCTCGGCGAGCCGGAGGTTGGCGTCGAGCAGGGCGTCGGGGTTCATGCCGAGGCCGCGGTCGTGGATCTCCAGGGTGAAGCCGTTGGCGACGCGCTCGCCGAGCACCTGGACGGCGGTGTGCGGGGGCGAGTAGACCGTCGCGTTCTCGAGGAGTTCGGCGATGAGGTGGGTGAGGTCCGCGACGGCGGGGCCGCCCACGCCGAGGCGGGGCAGTCGGCGCACCTCGACGCGCTCGTAGTCCTCGACCTCGGCGACGGCGGCCCGGACCACGTCCATGAGCTGGACGGGCTTGCGCCACTGGCGGGAGGGTGCGGCGCCGGACAGGATGACGAGGCCCTCGGCGTGGCGGCGCATGCGGGTGGTGAGGTGGTCGAGGCGGAACAGGTCGGCCAGCTCGTCGGTGTCCTCGGTGCGTCGCTCCATGGTGTCGAGGAGGGTCAGCTGACGGTGGAGCAGGACCTGGTTGCGGCGGGCGAGGTTGACGAACACCTCGGAGACGCCGCGGCGGAGTTCCGCCTGCTTGACGGCGGCCTCGACGGCGGCGCGCTGGAGGGTGTTGAGGGCCTGGCCGACCTGGCCGACCTCGTCCTCCCCGTACCGCAGGTGGGGCACCTCGGTGCCGACGTCGACCTGCTCGCCGGCGGCGAGGCGGCGCATGACGCTGGGCAGCCGGACGCCGGAGACCTCCTGGGCCTCCTTCTGCAGGCGGCGCAGGTCGCGGACGAGTTCGCGGCCGATGCGCAAGGAGATGACGATCGAGGCGATGAGGGCGAGGAAGCCGAGGACGCCGGCGACGCCGACCTTGAGGAGGACGCTGTACGCGGCGGGCTGGACGCGGTCCTGGTAGCGGTCGCCGGCGGCGGTGTTCTCGCGGGCCAGGTCGTCGAGGACCGGGCCGGCCTGGTCCTGCCACCGCTCGGCGGTGACGGCGCGCGGGCTGTCGGTGGGGCCCTCTTCGATGAGCGCGTTCTCGGCGGTGCGCAGCGGCTGGGTGTCGGGGCTGCGCCAGTACTTCTCGAAGC
Organism: Streptomyces sp. NPDC096079; assembly: GCF_040303145.1. Taxonomy (NCBI): domain Bacteria; kingdom Bacillati; phylum Actinomycetota; class Actinomycetes; order Kitasatosporales; family Streptomycetaceae; genus Streptomyces; species Streptomyces sp. NPDC096079. The sequence continues at coordinate 154,997 of NZ_JBEOST010000016.1, read as the reverse complement.
GCTCGCGCTCGGCGGCGGGCAGGAGTTCGAGGTTGACCTCGTAGTACTGCTCGCGGTTGGCGACGAGGTCGGATATCTCGCGGATCTCCTCGATGGTGACCCGGTCGGCGACGAGCGCGGAGAGGACGAGGGCGTCCTCCCGGGAGAGCAGCTCCCGCGCGCGCGTGATGCCGACGAGGGCACGGCCCTGCTTGTCCATCTCCACGTTCTCGAGGGCGTGGAGGGTGATGAGGAAGCTGTAGCAGGGGTCGACGAGCCGGTTGTAGAAGTCGAGGGCCTGCATCCGGCCGATGTCCCGCTTCTCCACGGAGCGGCGGAGCGAGGCGAGGCCGTCGAGGGCGTCGAGGAGGGAGCTGAGCCGCTGGGCGGTGACGGGCCGCATCTCCTCGCGCACGCCGGGGTCGGAGGCGTTGGCGCGGATGCGGGCGATCTGCCGGTCGGTGGCGCGGCGGGTCTCGCGCAGGGCCGGGAGGGCCTCGGAGCCCCGGGGGTCGGCCAGGTAGATGAGGGACTGCCTGCGCTCGATCTGGATGACCCGTGCGGTGTCCTCCAGGGGGTAGCCGACCTTGTCGACGATGTAGCCGACGTCGAGGAGCTGGTCGGCCTCGCGGCCCGTCAGGACCGTGGCGAAACCCCACAGTCCGGTGAGGGAGACGAGCGGTACGAGCAGCAACGCCACGATCTTCCTGCGGATGGACTTCCCGCGAAAGCGCATGGCCTCCCCCAGCTCGGCCCCCGTGCGCCACGGGGGTCCTTCACGTTCGTGACGCCGTCGTCAACACGCGGCGTCCACCCTGAATTTCAACAAACGGCGGCGCGAGCCTACTACTGCATCACGGCCATCCCGAAGGCGTGTCCGAGCGATTTTCAGCCTGTCGAGTGAGCGTTGATCATGAGATGTCCTGGTATTACGGGAGTTGGGATTGGTCACTGTGGCGTAGGACACCTGATGGTGTGCCATTTCTCCGGCCTGAGGGGATGGCTGGAACTGTTCGTTCCGCCCGGTCACGTGTCGCGTTCGTCCCCACCCGGGCGAAACCTTTTCCCTGTCCCGTGCGTCAATACGTGAGGGGAGGGTTCTGTCCGCGTAAAGGGGCGCAAAGACGGGCAGCCGACCCTGGAGTCTTTCAGCGGTGGGGAGTGACAGGACCATGGAACACGAGGCGCGGTCGGCGCGGCAGTTGTGGGTGGACGAGGAGCGGGGCCGACGACGGATGCCCGATCCGGTGCGCGACGCCGCCGTGCGGGCCGTCATGATCACGTCGGTGACACTGATCCAGGCCGTGGTCGCCTTCCTCGGCACGGTCGCGGGCTCGTGGCTTGCGTTCCCGATGACCGTCACCACGGTCGCCTCGACCGTGGTGGCCACCTGGAGCGTCCTCGACGTGTGGATCACGCGCCAGGTGTGGCGCCAGCGCAACGGTGTGGTGTCCGAGCCGAGCAGCACGGCGCGGCCGCCGCTCCGCGAGCGCCGCGAGGAAGGCCGGTCGGAGCGCCGCGAGGAAGGCCGGTCGGAGAGGACGCCGCTGTCGGAGGCGGCCTGAGCACGACGGTACGGAAGAGCGGCCCGGTCCCCCGAGGGGGCCGGGCCGTTCGCCGTCGTCATCCGGTGGCGGGGCTCAGGCCTCGACCGGCCGGGCCGTTCGCCGTCGTCATCCGGTGGCGGGGGCCTACGCCTCGACCGACCGGGCCGGTTCGTCGGACTGGTGGCGGCGGAACATCCGGGTCGCCGTGATCTCGCCGTGGATGGTCTCCCCCTCCGCTCCGGGCTGCGGCAGCCCGGGACGCAGGTGCTCCTCCACGCTGATGTACTTCAGACCGGCCCGCAGGTCCGCGTCGTTGCGCAGCCGGATCACCAGCGGGAACTCGGCGAGCGCGGTCGTGTCGAACAGGCCCGTCGTGTAGAGGAGCTGGACGCCCAGCGCGTCCGACACGGCCCGCTGGAGCTCCAGGAGGTACGTGGCGTTGGCGCGGCCGATGGGGTTGTCGAGGAACAGCGTCCCCGCGTGCCGGTGCTTGTCGCGGCCCCGGTCGTTGGAGCGGAGCGCGGCCATCGTGCAGTACAGGGCGATGGCGGCGGTGAGCAGCTGGCCACCGGAGAAGACGTCGCCCATCTGCCCGACGGGGACCCGCTCGGCGCGCAGCACCGCGTCCGGCTTGAGGATCTCGACCGAGACGCCCTTCGGTTCCAGCGCCGCCTGGACGCCCCTGAGGAGCAGCGACATGCCGTCGCGCCGCAGGTCGGAGTTCTTCTTGACGGCGGCGCGGGTCGCCTCGTCGACGACCTCGCCGAGCCGCTCGGCGAGCGTGGCCTGGTCGGGCTCCTCGAAGCGGATCCGCAGGAACTCCTGGCCCGACCACTCGCCCAGGCCCTCGGGGAGCCGGGACAGCCGCTGCGCGGAGCGGAGCGTCGTGAGCGAGGACTCCACGAGACCGCGCAGCCGGTCCACGATCGAGTCCCGGTTGCGCTCCAGCTGCTCCAGCTCGTCCGTCAGGACCCGCAGCCGGGGCGCGAAGGCCTCGGCCCACTTGGCGGCGTGCTCGGGCAGCGCGGACGCCGGGAGTTCGCGGATCTGCTGGCGGGCGGGCGTCCTGACCTGCTCGTAGCGCGTGGAGTTGGCGTGCCGGACGAGGATGTCGCTCGCCTCGCGCACGGCGGCGTCGGCGGCGGACAGCTCGGCGGTGCAGCCGCGCAGCGCGCGCCGCGCCTCGGCCGCCACCGTACGGGCCTCCTCCAGGCTGCCCGGATACGGCTCGGTCTCCTCCCGCTCCTCGTCCACGTGGTCGCGCAGCAGGTCCCGCAGCAGGGCCGCGGTCTCGTCGAAGCCGCCGGCGGCGTCCTCGGCGGCCCGGTGGTCCCGGAGCAGTCCGGCGTGGGCGGCGCGCGCCGCGTCCAGGGCGTCGGTGCGGGAGGCGAGTTCGGTGGTGGCGGTACGGAGCAGGGCCTGGGCCCGCTCGGCGTCGGCGGGCACCAGCTCCTCGGGCAGCTCGGTGTGCGCCTCGCCGTCCTCGGGGGCCAGGCGCTCGGCCTCGCCGCGGAGCCGGCCGAGCTTCTCGCTGGCCTCCGACGCCCGGGTCTCCAGCATCTGGACCAGGGCCTCGGCGCGCGCGGCGGCCGCCTGCCGGGACGGGCCGTCGGCGCCGTCGGTGGACTCGAGGAGCTGTTCGGCGCGGGTGCGGACCTTGTTGGTGAGGCGGTCGAGCTCGGCGAGGGCGGCGGACTCGTCGCTCTCGGCACGGGCCTGCTCGGCGCGCAGGTCGGCGCCGACGCCGACCTTCTCGTACACCTGGGAGGCGGCCCGGTAGGCCTCGCGGAGGGTGGGCAGCGCGGCGCGGGGCGCGCCCGGCTCCTCCTCCGGGAGGTTCTCGGGGGCGCCGGCGATCTCGGCGCGCTCGGCCCGCAGGGCGCGGGCGGTGCGGTGGGCGTCGTCGGCGGCGCGCTGGGCGGCGCGGCGGTCCTCGTCGGCGGCGCGGGCGCGCTCCAGGCAGGTCTGGGCGCGGGCCTCGGACTCGGTGGCGTCGTCGGCGAGTTCGCGGAGCTTGGCCTGCCAGGCGGAGCGCTCGCGCAGGCGGAACGCGAGGCCGGCGAGCGCGTCGGCGGCCCGGCGGGCGCGCTGGGCGGCCTCCTGGCGCTCGTCGCGGAGCCGGGCGGCCTCGGCGGCGACCTCGTCGGTCTCCGCGCGGGCGGTGCGGGCCTCGTCGAGGGCGGCGGCCGCGGCCTCGGCGGTCTCGCGGGCGGTGGTGGCGACGGACGCGAGCTCGGCGAGCATCCCGAAGGGGCAGTCGGCGCGCCAGGCGCCGATGCGGGAGGCGAGGGCCCGGTCGCCGGCGAGGCGGGCGGCGAGGGCGCGGATGTCCTCGTCGCGGGCGGTGGCGCGGGCGCGCAGCGCGTGCCGCTCCTCGTCGGCCGCGTGCTCGTCGTGCATGGCCGGGTTCGGCGGGACGAGGAAGACCCCGCCGTCCTCCGCCGCGTCCCGGGAGGGCACGGGGGCGAGCAGGGCGGCGGCGGTGCCGACCGCGACGGCGGAGCGGGGCAGCAGGGCGGCGGTGCCGAGGACCTCGCGGGCGCGTCCGTACGAGACGGGGTCGGTGATGACGACGCCGTCGACGAGCTCGGGGCGGGCGGCGAGGACCCGGGCGTGGTCTGCGGGGTCCACGGACTGGGCGAGGTAGCGCCAGCCGGGGAGCGCGGGGATGCCGTGCTCGCCGAGGTACTCGACGGTGGCGAGGACGTCGGGGCCGGGCGGCAGCAGGCCGCCGTCGCCGAGGGCGCCGAGGATGCGGGAGTCGTCGGCGGCGGCGGTGCGCAGGTCGAAGAGCTGCCGCTCGGCGGAGGCGACGGCCTGGTCGAGCAGACCGCGCAGCTCGTCGGCGTACCGGTCGAACTCGGTGACGGTGAGCGGGCCCTGGGGCTCGTCTCCCGGTCCCGCGTCCTCCTCGGGTTCGGCGTCGGAGGCGGTGGCGGCGCGCTGACCCGGCAGCGGGGAGCGGGAGGACGGGAGGCTGAGGAGCTCCGCGAGGCGCTCCTCGGAGGCGAGGGCCTCGGCGGCGCGGCGCTCCGCGTCGTAGGCGTTCCCGGCGGCTTCGGCCGCGTCCGCGGCGCGGGCCGCGGCGAGTTCGGCGCGGGACTCGGCGCCGGCGGCCTCACGGGCGCGCTCCGCGGCGGTGCGGGCGGCCTCGCGGGCCGTGTCCCAGGCGGCGACCGTCGTCTTCTCGGCGTCGCTCGCGGCGAGCGCGGCACGGGCCGGGTCGGCGTCGGGGGCGGTGTCGTCGAGCCAGCCGGCCCGTACAGCCTCGGCGGTCTCCTGCTCGACCTCGGCGAGCCGCTGGCGCAGGTGACCGGCCTCGCTGCGGGCCCGCTGGGCCTCGGTGGCGGCGGTGGTGGCGTCGCGGTGGGCGGTCTCGCCCGCCTCCTGGAGGGCGGTGGAGCGCTCCTCCTCCTCCGCCGCGTGACGCTCGCCCTCCTCGGCGGCGGCGGCGAGGGCCCGGACGAGATCGGCGGCGGCCTCGGCGCGGGCGGCCAGGGCGGGGGCAGCGTCGCGCTCGGCCTCGCGGATGGCGGCGGCCACGCGCGCGGAGCGGTCGCCCGCGGCCCGGTGGCGGAGCACCGCCTCGGCGGCCTGCCAGGCGGAGTGCAGGGTGCGGGCGTCGGTGAGTTCGCGGCGCTGGGCGGCGGCGCCCTTCTCGGCGGCGGTGAGCGCCAGGGAGGCGTGCCGGTAGGCGAGTTCGGCGGCGATGAGGGAGCTGCGGCCGCGGGCGGTCTCGGCCTCGGCGACGGAGTGCCCGGCCGAGGTGACCCGCTCGGCGAGTTCGGCGGTACGGCCGCGTTCCTCGGCGGCGCGGGCGGAGAGCCGGCGGGCGAGGGTGCGGGTGCGGCGCTCGGCGGCGGTGTGGACCTCGCGCGCGTGGGCGCGGGTTCCGGCGGCCTCGACGATGCGGCCGAGGAGGTCGACGGAGCCGGCGGTGAAGTCGCGCTCGGCGGTCAGTTCGGCGCGGCGGCCGAGCTTGTTGCCGAAGCCGCCGACGAGGTCCGCGAGGCCGTCGGTGTCACGGGTGTCGGTGACGGCGCGCAGCAGCAGGTCGGTGAAGTCGGAGTCCTTCTTGACCGCGAAGAGACCGGCGGCCTCGCCCTCGTCGGCGTTCATCTCGCGCTGGTAGCGGAAGAGTTCGGGGTCGAGGCCGAGGTCGCCGAGGTGCTCGTTCCAGCGGTCGTGGATCTCCTCCCAGACGACCTCCAGGTGCGGGTAGGCCTTCCCGGCCTCGGTGAGGGCGTCGCGGAAGCCCTTCATGGTGCGGCGGCGGCCGCTCGCGCCGGAGGCTCCCTCGACGGGCGGGCGGACGGAGGTCGCCTCGGCGACGGGGAGGTTGTCCAGGCTGAGTCCGGGGCCGGGACGGAAGGAGTACCAGGCCTCGGCGAACTTCCGGGGGTCGTTGGAGACCTGACGGCCGCGCCACTCGCTGGCCTTGCCGACGACGACGAGTTCGCCGGTGAGCGTGTGCTGCCACTCCAGGGCCACGTGGCCGCAGTCGTCGGCGAGGAGGAACTTGCGCAGCACGCCGGAGCTGGCGCCGCCGAGGGTGTTGCGGTGGCCCGGGAGCATCACGGAGAAGATCAGCTTGAGGAGGACGGACTTGCCGCCGCCGTTCTCCAGGAAGAGCACGCCCGCGGGGGCCGGGCGGCGCGGCGGGCCGACCGGCTCCTCCTCGAAGAACTCCGCCTGGGTGGGGGCGGGGTGGGGCACGGGCGCGCCGACTCCGCGCAGGTCAAGGACGGTGTCGGCGTAGCGTGCGCCGGCGGGACCGATGGAGTAGAGGCGGACCCGGGACAGCTCGTACATGCGGCGGACTCTCGTCGTCTCGTTCGGGTGGTGCGCGGGTTACGCGTGGAAGGGCAGGCCGGCGTCGGCGGCGAGTTCCAGGTCGTCGCCCTCGGGCGGCGGGAGGAGGGTCGCGGAGCCGTCGCTGACGGGGACGACGCCGAGTTCGAGGAGCTCGGCCATGGCGGCGGAACCGGCCATGTCGCGCACCTGGAGCTGGTAGCGCGCGGTGGTGCGGTACGAGCCGCCGCCCTCGTCGCCGGTGCGCTGGAGGAAGCCGGAGTCGGTGAGGAACGCGGCCGCCTTGCCGACGATGCCGGTGGTGGAGCCGGCGAGGCGGCGGGCGTCCTTGGTGGCTCCGGTGGCGCTGCGGCGGGCGTAGATCCGCCAGGCGGCCTCCAGGCCGGGGGCGTCGGAGGCCGGGTCGGTGTTCTCGCCCTGTTCCTCGGCGCGCTGCTCCAGACGCAGACAGGCCTGGCGCACGAAGGCGTCGACGCCGTTGACGGTGAGCCGGCCGATGTACGCGTCGTCGGCGAGGTCCTCGGGCCGGGGGAAGGCCATGGCGGCGACCGCGAGGTGGGCGAGGCCGTGCAGGAAGCGGTCGGCGGAGTCCGTGGAGGCGCGGCGTGCGTAGTCGCCCATGCGGACGGCGAAGACGGAGTCCTCGCCCGCGGTGACGGCCATGCCCGCGCGCGGGGACACCTCCAGGACGACGAGCCCGAGGCCGGTGGCGACGGCGTCCGCGAGGCGCGCGAAGGCGGGGTCCTCGCGGTAGCGGCGCAGGAGTTCGGTGTACTCGGCGTCGCGGGCCGGGAGCAGCTTGGGCTGGAGGCCGAAGGAGACGAGCCGGGCCGCGTCGGCCGCGTCCGCGGGGGTGACGGAGCCGGAGGAGGCTGCCGGGGGCTGCGGGGGCTCCTGCTCGCTCCACGCGTCGGCGTGCTCGGCGTGGGTTTCGCTCACGGCTGGGGCTCCTCGGTACGGCTCTCGGTCGGTACGGGTCGGGGTACGGGCAGCGGGACGGGGGTGACGGCCGCGGCGGCGGGCCGGTCGGCGGGGGTGGGCGGCTCGTCGGTGAGCCGCACGGCCCGCACGGACGGCAGGCCCTGCCGCCGCGTCGGCGGGGTACGGGCCGGCTCGGGCACCGGGACGGACCCGAACCGCGGCCGGCCGGCCGCGGGAGCGTCGGCCTCGCGCCGGGGCGGGCGCGGGCTCCGGTCCGCGCCGGGGGCCTCGCCGGGCTCCTCCGGTACGGACGCGGCGGCCGGCTCCTCGACGGGCTCGGCGACGGGGGCCGGGACGGCGGGCTCCACCGGAGCGGGCACGGCCGGGACGGCGTCCGCCAGTTCTGCGGTGGCCGGGACGGCGTCCGCCAGTGCTGCGGTGGCCGGGACGGCGTCCGCCGGAGCGGGCACGGCCGGGACGGCGTCCGCCAGTGCTGCGGTGGCCGGGGCGGCGGGGCCGTCGGGGGCGGCGGCGGTCGGCGGGGCCGGGGGGACGAGGGGGGTCACGTGGCCTCCGTACGGTCCGCGGCCATGCCCACCGCGTCGAGCAGTGCCGTACCGACGATCAGGTCGGCGCCGCCGAATTCGGGGTCGTCGAGCGGGGTGCCGTCGTCGACGGCGAAGAGGAGGCGCTCCTCGCCCTGGCGGTAGGCGGTGCCGACCGGCGGGCTCGCCGCGTGGACGGCGAGCAGGGCGACGAGGTACGGCAGGTCGGCGTCGAGGCGGCGGGCCTCGGCCAGCAGGCCGGAGAGGCGGCGCGGGGCGTCGTGCTCCAGGTCGAGCAGGCGCATGGCGCTCGCGAGCTGTTCCTCGCTGAAGCGGGAGTCGTCGGGGGTGGCGATGAGGTCGGGCTCGGGCATCTCCGCGCCGAGGTGCTCGCGCTCGACGGGCGGGGTGAGCAGCAGGTCGACGAGGTCGCCGAGGCGGACGGAGGCGGGGGTGCGCAGTCCGGTGCCGTGGGCGAAGAAGGCGTCGGTGACGCGGGTGGCCCGCTCGACGGGGAGCGGCAGGACGGGGGCGACCAGCTGCCCGTACAGATCGAGTCCGGTGTACGCGGTGGGGGCGGCGAAGGCCTGGCGGTCCTGCTCGGCGCGGAAGAGCGGCCCGGCCTCCAGGAGGCGGGACTGGAGCTGGGTGTGGCGCCGGATGCAGTCCTTCACTATGTCGACGAGCTCGGCGGCGCGGCGCTTGTGCTCGGCCGTCTTGGCGTCGGAGGTGGCCTCGGCCTCGTCGCGGGCCTTGCGGATGTTGGTGAGGATCGCGTTCTCGTGGCGGTAGCGGTCGGCGACGTGGTCGAGCGCCTCGGCGATCATGTCGGGGACGGTGTGGAGCCAGTCGACGGCGCGGACGTTGCGCCGGGTGGCCTCCAGGGTCTTGCGGAGGGTCTCGGCGTACTGCACGGTCCGGTAGCGCGCGTGCTCGGCGGCGAGCTGGGCGTCGGCGAGCCTGCCCCGGTTGATGAGGACCTCCAGCTTCACCTCGGCGGCGATCTGGGCGCTGGTGACGTCGGTGTCGAGTGCTCCGACGAGGACGTTGACGGCTTCGTCCGTGGTGCGGAGGTAGACGCCGCCGCCGTACCCGGGGACCTCTTCGATGAGCTTGAAGTCGTAGTCCCTGCGGACGTAGACCCCGTCGGTGCCGAAGGTGCCGTAGACGGCGCGGAAGCCGCGGTCGACGCTGCCGACGTTGATCAGGTTCTCCAGGACCCACCGGGCCACGCGCTCGTGCTCGGCGGCGGGGCGGGTGGGGGCCTGGGCGGCGACGCGGGGCAGCAGGCGGGAGACGATCTGCTCGTGGTCGGCGCCGGTGTCGAAGTCCATGTTCAGCGTGATGAGGTCGATCGCGGCGAGGGCCACCTCGGCCATCGCGTAGACCGTGTACTCGCCGGCCAGGTTCGCCTTGCGCGCGTCGAGGTCGTGCAGCGGGGCGGTGCACGCGAGCGCGCGGAGGCGCCGCGCGAGCCCTTCGTCGGCGGCCGGGCCCTGCGCGGGGCGCGGCCCCGCGCTGAGCTGGGGCGGAGCGAGGTCCGTCGAGGCAGGCGAAGTCACGGTGCACAGATTAGGTCCTCACCATGACAACGGTCGAAACGGCGCAGATGCGACCGGCACCCGGACAGGCCCCAGGGGGCGTCCCGCCGATCACGCCGCGAGCCCGGTCCGCTCGGCGAAGGGCCCCCTACGGGGCGGCCGGATCGTCGACGGCCTGGGCGTAGGCGGCGGTGACCCGGGTGCGGGAGTCGTCGAGGTAGCGGGCGAGGAGGCGCTCCGCCGAGGCCCGTTCACCGGTCCGCAGGGCGTCCAGAATCTCCCGGTTTCGTCGGAGATAGGGCTCGTGCAGCGCGCGCGGGTCGTCGACGACGTGGAAGGCGAGGCGGAGTTCGGCGAGGACGCCGCGCATCAGTTCGTCGGTGCGGGCGCTGCCCGCGAGGGCGACGAGCTCGCGGTGGAAGTGGATGTTGGCGGTGGAGACGCCCGTCCAGTCGTCGGCGCGGGCCGCGGCCTCGCCCTCGGCGACGGCGGCGGCGAGGCCGGCGACGGCGAACGGGGGCTGCCCCAGGCCCCGCACGACGGCGCATTCGACCAGCCGCCGGGTGCGGTAGATGTCGTCCACGTCACCGACGGCGAGGACGCGGACGAAGACGCCCCGGTTGAGCTCGTGGACGAGCAGGCGCTCGTGGGTGAGGAGGCGGAACGCCTCCCGGAGTGTGTTGCGGGACACACCCAGGGCGCCGCCGATGCTCTCCTCGGAGAGCCGCGCGCCGGGCGGGAAGTAACCCTCCGCGATCCGGTTGCGCAGGATGTCCGCGACCCGCTCCGCGGTGCTGGTGCGCCCGAGCAGCACCCGGTCGTCCGCCAGCCCTCCGGTCCCGCTCACGTCCACCGTCGCCTCATCCCTTCCTCACGTCCGCGGCCGAGTCAACCGCAGAAACGGGGAAGCGACAACATGCCTCTTGTCGGATCGTTGAACAATCCTCTACCTTGACGGCACCGCACGGTTCCTCAGTACGTCTCTCAGGCACGCCTCCCACTCCCGCGAGGTGCAGATGAGCACGACACAGACCCGGCAGCACTCCCAGGGCGAACGACCCGACGACACGGGCGCGTTCGCCTGGCTGCGCGGCCTCGGGCCCCGCGGCCGACGCGCCTTCGGCGGCGCTTTCGGCGGATACGCCCTGGATTCCTACGACTTCTTCACCCTGCCCCTGTCGATGGTGGCCATCGCCGCCTTCTTCCATCTGGACAAGGGCCAGACCGGCCTCCTGACCACCGTCACCCTCGTCGTCTCGGCGGTCGGCGGCGCCCTCGCCGGCGTCCTCGCCGACCGCGTCGGCCGGGTCCGGGCCCTGATGATCACGGTCGTCACGTACGCCCTGTTCACCGTGGCCTGCGGCTTCGCGCCCAACTACGAGACCCTGCTGGTCTTCCGGGCGCTCCAGGGCCTCGGCTTCGGCGGCGAGTGGGCCGTCGGCGCGATCCTGGTGGCCGAGTACGCCTCCGCCCAGCACCGGGGCCGCACGCTCGGCGCCGTCCAGAGCGCCTGGGCGGTCGGCTGGGCGCTCGCGGTCCTCGTCTCCACCCTGGTGTTCCAGTGGGCGGACGCCGACCTCGCCTGGCGGATCCTGTTCTGGACGGGCGCGCTGCCCGCGCTCCTCGTCGTGTACGTCCGGCGGAACGTCGAGGACGCGCCGCAGGCGACCGAGGCCCGCCGGGCGGGCGCCGGACGCGGATCGTTCCGGGCCGTGTTCGGTCCCGGGCTGCTGCGCACCACGCTCTTCGCGATCCTGCTGTCGACCGGCGTCCAGGGCGGCTACTACACGCTCGCCACCTGGGTCCCGACCTTCCTGAAGGCCGAGCGCGGCCTGACCGTGGTCGGCACCGGCGGCTATCTCACCCTGCTGATCTCCGGTGCTTTCACCGGCTATCTGACCGGCGGCCACCTCACCGACCGGCTCGGCCGGAAGAGGAACATCGCCCTGTTCGCGGTGCTGTCCGCGGTGTGCGTCCTCGCCTACACCCACCTCCCCGCCGGGGCGAACACCCTGCTCCTGCTGCTGGGATTCCCGCTCGGCTTCTGCATGTCGGCCATCTTCAGCGGCTTCGGCTCCTTCCTCGCCGAGCTGTACCCGACGGCGGTCCGCGGCACGGGGCAGGGGCTCACGTACAACACGGGCCGCGCCGTCGGAGCGGTCTTCCCGACCCTCGTCGGCTTCCTCTCCGAGAGCTGGGGCGTGGGCGGGGCGCTCGTCTTCGGCGCCGTCGGCTACGGCCTGGCCGTCCTGGCCCTGCTCGGGCTGCCCGAAACGCGCGGGAGGGAACTCGCATGAACGGCACGGCGGTTCCCGCGTCCCGCACCACCACCACCACCACCACCACCGCACCGCCTTCGCACCACCCCCGCACCACCAGGTGAGAGAGGAAACACCCCATGACCTGGGTCCCGATCGATCTCAACGCCGACCTCGGCGAGGGCTTCGGCCGCTGGACGCTGACCGACGACGAGCGGCTCCTGTCCGTCGTCACCAGCGCCAACGTGGCCTGCGGCTTCCACGCCGGGGACGCCGCCACCATGCGGCGGGTCTGCGAGCTCGCGGCGGCGCGCGGGGTACGGATCGGGGCCCAGGTGTCCTACCGCGACCTGGCCGGCTTCGGACGGCGCGCGATGGACGTCCCCGCGGCGGAGCTGGCCGCCGAGGTGGCCTACCAGATCGGCGCCCTGGAGGTCTTCGCCCGGGCCGCGGGCTCCCGGGTCTCGTACGTGAAGCCGCACGGCGCCCTCTACAACCGGGTGGTCCGGGACGCCGAGCAGGCGGCGGCGGTCGTCGACGGGGTGCTGCTCGCGGACCGGACGCTGCCCGTCCTCGGGCTGCCGGGGTCCCGGCTGCACGAGGCCGCGGCGGCGGCCGGGCTCCCGGTCGTGACCGAGGCCTTCGGCGACCGGGCCTACCGCGCGGACGGCTCCCTGCTGCCACGGGGGCAGGAGGGGGCCGTCGTCAGCGACCCGGACGAGGTCGTCGAACGGTCGGTTTCCATGGCCCGGTTCGGGGTCGTCACCGCGCACTGCGGCACCTCCGTCGCCGTCCGGGCCCGCTCGCTCTGCCTGCACGGGGACACCCCGGGCGCGGTGGGCCTCGCCCGGCGGGTCCGGGAACGCCTCGAAGCGGCCGGCGTGCGCGTGGAGGCCTTCGCGTGAGGGTGCTGCGGGTGGGCGACCGGGCCCTCCTGGTGGAACTGGACGACGGGCGGGCGACCGAGGCCCTCCACGCCGAGCTGCTGCGGCGCCGGGCGGCCGGCGCGCTGCCCGGCGTGCGGGAGATCGTGCCGGCGGCGCGGACGGTGCTCCTCGACGGGGTGGACGACCCGGGGCGGCTCGCGTCCGAACTGACCGGCTGGGAGCCGGCGCCGCTCCACGCGCGCGTGGGCGGGGCCGTCGAGGTGCCGGTCCGCTACGACGGCCCCGACCTGGCGGACGTGGCCGCGCTCTGGGGCGTGTCCGTGGAGGCGGCCGTACGGATCCACACGGCGGCCGAGTTCCGGGTCGCCTTCTGCGGGTTCGCGCCCGGCTTCGGGTATCTCACGGGGCTCGGCGAGCGGTACGAGGTGCCGCGCCGGGCCACACCGCGCACGGCCGTGCCCGCCGGTTCGGTCGCCCTGGCCGGCCCGTACACGGGCGTGTACCCGCGCTCCTCACCGGGCGGCTGGCAGCTGATCGGCACGACGGACGCGGTCCTCTGGGACGCCGACCGGGACCCGGCCGCGCTGCTCGCGCCCGGGACGCGGGTCAGGTTCACGGCGGAGGGCGGGCGGTGAGCGACCGTGCCTTCGCCGTGGTCCGGGCCGGGGCCCTGACCACCGTGCAGGACCTGGGGCGCACGGGGTACGCGCACCTCGGCGTGCCCCGCTCGGGCGCTCTCGACCCGGCCGCCGGGCGCCTCGTCAACCGGCTCGTCGGCAACGCGGAGGACGCGGCCGTCCTGGAGACCACCGTGAACGGGTGCGCGCTGCGGCCCCGGTGCGCGGTGACCGTCGCGGTGGGCGGTGCGCCCTGCCCGGTCCGGGTGGACGGCCGTCCGGCCGCCTGGGGGACGGGCGTCCGGGTCGGCGCCGGTTCCGTGATCGAGGTCGGCGCGGCCGTGCGCGGACTGCGCTCGTACGTGGCGTTCGGCGGCGGGATCGCCGTCCCGCCGGTGCTCGGCAGCCGCTCCACCGATCTGCTGTCGGGCCTCGGCCCGGCGCCGCTGGCGGACGGGGCGGTACTGCCGCTGGGAGCGGCCACGGCCGTACGGGGGTCGGTCGACGCTCCCCCCTGGCCGGGCCCGCCGGACGCGCTCGTCCTGCGGGTCCGGCCGGGTCCCCGGGACGACTGGTTCACCGCTGCCGCCCTGCGCGCCTTCACCACGCGCGCGTACCGGGTGTCCCCGGCGAGCAACCGGATCGGGCTGCGCCTGGAGGGCCCGGCCCTGGAGCGGGCCGTGCCGGGCGAGCTGGCCAGCGAGGGGATGGTCCTGGGCGCGGTGCAGGTGCCGCCGGACGGGCGCCCGGTGGTGTTCCTGGCGGACCACCCGACGACCGGGGGCTACCCGGTGGTCGCGGTGGTGCGGGAGGCCGATCTGGGCGCGGCGGCGCAGGCGGTCCCGGGGACGCCGGTGCGGTTCGTACCGGGGCGGTGAGCGGTCGCAGGGGCGGGGCCGTGCGTGTGCACGCGGGCCCGTGCCGTGAGCGTTCACAGGGGCGGTGGGCACCGTGAGCGTTCACAGGGGCGGTGGGCCGTATCCCCCGCCGCCCGGGGTGCGCAGGACGAGGACGTCGCCGGGGCCCACCTCCGTGGTGGCGGCGCCCTCCAGGTGTTCGACGGTGCCGTCGGCGCGTTCCACCAGGTTCTCGCCGAGGGCGCCCGTCTCGCCGCCCGCCATCCCGTACGGGGGGACCCGGCGGTGCCCGGTGAGGAGGGCCACCGTCATCGGCTCCAGGAAGCGCAGCCGGCGCTCCACGCCGTGGCCGCCGCGCCACCGGCCGCGCCCGCCGCTGCCCTCCCGTACCGCGAAGGCGTCGACGCGGACCGGGTGGCGCCACTCCAGGATCTCGGGGTCCGTGAGCCGGGAGTTGGTCATGTGGGTCTGGACGGCGTCGGCTCCGTCGAAGCCCTCCCCGGCGCCCGAGCCGCTGGCGACGGTCTCGTAGTACTGCACGCGCGCGTTGCCGAAGGTGAGGTTGTTCATGGTGCCGGAGCCCTCGGCCTGGACGCCGAGGGCCGCGTAGAGCGCGCCCGTGACGGCCTGGGAGGTCTCGACGTTCCCGGCGACGGTGGCCGCCGGAGACTCGGGGGCGAGCATGGAGCCGGGCGGGACGCGGACCTCCAGGGGCTCCAGGCAGCCGCTGTTGAGCGGGATGTCCTCGTCGACCAGGGTGCGGAAGACGTACAGGACGGCGGCCGTGACGACGGCGGTGGGCGCGTTGGCGTTGCCGGGCAGCTGGGGCGAGGTGCCGGTGAAGTCGAGGACGGCGGAGCGGCGTTCGCGGTCGACCCGCACGGCCACCTGGATCACCGCTCCCCCGTCGGTCTCGTAGCGGTACGCGCCGTCGTCGAGGCGCGCGACGATGCGCCGGACGGACTCCTCGGCGTTGGCGCGGACGTGCCGCATGTAGGCCTGGACGACGTCGAGGCCGAACTCGTCGACCGTGCGTCGCAGTTCCTCGATTCCCTTCTCGTTGGCGGCGATCTGGGCGCGGAGGTCGGCGAGGTTGGTGTCCGGGTCACGGGAGGGGTGGCGGGCGCCGGTGAGCAGGGCGCGGGTCTCGGACTCGTGGAGGCGCCCGTCGCGGACGAGCAGCCAGTTGTCGAAGAGGACGCCCTCCTCGTCGACGGTCCGGCTGAAGGCGGGCATGGAGCCGGGGGTGATGCCGCCGATCTCGGCGTGGTGCCCGCGCGAGGCGACCAGGAACCGCAGTTCGTCCCCCGTGTCGTCGAAGACCGGGGTCACGACGGTGACGTCGGGGAGATGGGTGCCACCGTGGTAGGGGTCGTTGATCGCGTACACGTCGCCGGGCCGCAGGTCGTCCGCGCGCCGGCGCAGCACCTCCTTGATGGACTCCCCCATGGAGCCGAGGTGGACGGGGATGTGGGGGGCGTTGGCGATCAGATTGCCCTCGGCGTCGAAGAGGGCGCAGGAGAAGTCCAGGCGCTCCTTGATGTTGACGGACTGGGCGGTGTTCTCCAGGCGGACGCCCATCTGCTCGGCGATGGACATGAAGAGGTTGTTGAAGACCTCCAGGAGGACGGGGTCGACGTCCGTTCCGGCGGCCACGCGCGCGGGGCGGGGGACGACGCGGCGCAGCACGAGGTGGCCCCCGCCGGTGACGGTGGCCCGCCAGCCGGTGTCGACGACGGTCGTGGCGTCGGCCTCGGCGAGGAGCGCGGGTCCGTCGACGGCGTCGCCGGGGCGCAGGTCCTCGCGGCGGTGGAGCGGGGCGTCGTGGGCGGTGCCGGCGCTGTGCATCCGGACGCGGGCCGCGGGGGTGAGGGCGCCGGCGCGTTCCCCGGGGTCCACGCGGACGGGGCCGAGCGGGCCGGCGCTGCCGACGGCCTCGACGGTGACGGCCTCCACGACGAGCGGCCGGTCCAGGGTGAAGGCGTAGCGGGCGCGGTGGACGTCCGTGAACCCGGTTCTCAGCCCGTCCGGGGGCGCGAGGTCGACGGGGAGGCTCGCGTCCGTGCCCGCGTACCGCAGGAGCACGCGCGCGTGCGTGGTGATCGCCGCGTCCGGCAGTCCGTCGGCGCGCAGCTCCTCGCGGGTGCGCTCGGCGAGTTCGGCGCAGAGGTCCGTGACGCGCGCGTGGGTGCCGGGGGCGTCGAGTTCGGCCTCCACGGACCGCTCCCGCATGGCGGTGGCGTCGGCGAGCCCGATGCCGTACGCCGAGAGCACTCCGGCCAGCGGGGGGACGAGGACGGTGTCGACGCCCAGGGCGTCGGCGACGGCGCAGGCGTGCTGGCCGCCGGCGCCGCCGAAGCTGGTCAGGGCGTAGCGGGTGACGTCGTGGCCGCGCTCCACGGAGATCTTCTTGACGGCGTTGGCCATGTTGAGGACGGCGATCTCCAGGAAGCCCGCGGCGACGTCCTCGGGGGTGCGGCCGCCGCCGACCTCCTCGGCGAGCGCGGTGAACCGCTCCCGTACCGCCTCGGTGTCGAGGGGGAGGTCCCCGGTCTCGCCGAAGACGGCCGGGAAGTGGTCCGCCTGCACCCGCCCGAGCATGACGTTGGCGTCGGTGACCGTCAGGGGTCCGCCGCGGCGGTAGCACGCGGGCCCGGGGACGGCGCCCGCGGAGTCGGGGCCCACGCGGTAGCGGCGCCCGTCGTAGTGGAGGACGGAGCCGCCGCCCGCCGCGACGGTGTGGATGCTCATCATGGGCGCCCGCATCCGCACCCCGGCGACCTGTGTACCGAGTTCACGCTCGAACGTGCCCGCGTAGTGCGACACATCGGTGGAGGTGCCGCCCATGTCGAAGCCGATGACCCGGTCGTGCCCCGCCTGTGCCGAGGTGCGGGCCATGCCGACGACGCCACCCGCCGGCCCCGACAGGACGGCGTCCTTGCCACGGAAGTGGGCCGCCTCCCGGAGTCCTCCGTTGGACTGCATGAACATGAGGCGGATTCCGGCGAGTTCACGGGCGACCTCGTCGACGTACCGGCGCAGGATCGGCGAGAGGTAGGCGTCGACGACGGTGGTGTCCCCGCGCGGGATCAGCTTGATCAGCGGGCTGACCTCGTGCGAGCAGCTGACCTGGGTGAAGCCGGCGGCGCGGGCCGCCGCCGCGACCCGGGCCTCGTGCCCCGGGTGCCGGTAGCCGTGCAGGAGGACGACGGCGGCGGAGCGGAAGCCGTCCCGGTGGGCGGCGGCGAGGGCGGCGGCGACGGCGGGCCCGTCCAGCGGGCGGACGACGCCGCCGTGGGCGTCGACCCGCTCGGGAACCTCGATCACGCGCGCGTACACCGCCTCGGGCAGCACGATGTGGCGGTCGAAGAGCCGGGGGCGGTTCTGGTAGGCGATGCGGAGCGCGTCGCGGAAGCCCTCGGTGATCAGGAGCACGGTGGGCTCGCCGCGCCGCTCCAGCAGGGCGTTGGTGGCGACGGTCGTGCCCATCTTGACGACGGCGATCCGGTCGGCGGGGACGGGGTCGTCGGGGGCCAGGCCGAGGAGGAGGCGGATGCCGGCGACGGCGGCGTCCTGACGGCGTGCCGGGTCGTGGGAGAGCACCTTGCGGGTGACGAGCCGCCCGTCGGGCCGTCGCCCGACGATGTCGGTGAAGGTGCCGCCCCGGTCGATCCAGAACTCCCAGCGCCCGGTCATCTCCCCATTGTGGCCGCGAGGGCGGCCGCGAGGGCGTCCTCGGCGCGCGCGTCGAGCGGCGCGCCGCCGGTCCCGTCGGCCCAGTGGCGCAGTTCGGCGCCCGCGAGCAGCAGGAGCTGCGGGAGCAGGTCGCGGCTGCGGCGCAGGACCCAGCCGGTGCCGGCGGTGGCGAGCCAGAGCAGGGCCTCCGTCCGGGTCGGGGGCGGCTGCGCGGGCTCCGGCGAGGGCGGTGCGCCCTGGGCGAGCCCCCGGGCCGCGAGGAGCCGGTGGAAGCCGGCGGCGACGGCCCGGTGGCCGCGCTCGCCGGGGTGGAGCCGGTCGGCGCTCCACAAGGTGCGGTCCTCGGTCCAGGCGGGGTCGGCCAGGTGCAGGTGGACGGCTCCGTACCGGGCGGACAGGGCGTGCACGACGGCGTTCACGGAGCGCTGGCGCCGGGCGAGCGGGCGCGCCAGGGGCGGCGGCAGCCCGAGCATCCGGCCGGGGTCGGGAAGACAGGCCGTCAGGAGTACGGCTCCGAGGGCGTCGAGGTCGGCGCACACCCGGTCGAGGCGGCGGGCGAGGGCCACGATGTCGAAGCCGTGGCGCAGGGTGTCGTTGACGCCCACGACGACGGAGGCGATGTGCGGCCGGAAGGCGAGGGCGCGGGGGGCCTGCGTCTCGGCGACGTCGGCGCTGAGCGCCCCGCTGACGGCGAGGTTGAGGAAGACGGTCTCCCGCGTCGCCGTCGCGGCCCGCTCCGGCCCCCGCACCTCCCCGGCCCGCTCCGGCCCCCGCACCTCTCCGGCCCGCTCCGGCCCCGGCGCCGCCCCGGTCCCCCCGGCCGCGAGGCCCTCGGCGAGCAGCGCCGCCCACCCGCGCCAGGCGCCGTCGACCCGGTCCCCGACGCCCTCGCTGAACGAGTCCCCGAGCACGACGAACCGCGGGGGTCCGGCAGCCGGGACCTGCGGGGGCCCGAGCGCCCCCGGCGGGGCCTCGGGCCGCCGCGCCCGGACCACGGCGGTCCCGGTGGCCGTCGCGCCCGGCGCCGCGCCCGCCGTCTCCCGTGTCATCGGCGGGCCTCCTCCCGGACGAGCGGCCGGCCGGCCGACAGGGCGTCGTGGGCGTGGAGGAAGGCGGTGACCGCGCGGTCCCAGGTGAAGCCCTCCGCACGCGCGCGTGCGGCCCGGCGGCGGGCGCCCTCGGGGACCGCCAGGACGCCCCGCACCCCGGCGGCGAAGGCGACCGGAGTGTCGGCGGCCGACGCCCCCGCCGTGCCCACGACCTCGGGCAGGGCGGACGAGGCGCTGACCACGACGGGCGTCCCGCAGGCGAGGGCCTCCAGGGCCGAGAGGCCGAAGGTCTCCGCGGGCCCCGGGGCCAGGCACACGTCGGCCGACGCCTGGAGGTCGGCGAGGGCCTCCCGGTCGGCGACGTGCCCGAGGAACCGCACCGGGAGGCGGCGCTCGCGGGCCCGCCGTTCCAGGGCGCCCCTCAGCGGCCCGTCCCCCGCGACCACGAGCGCCGCCGCGATCCCCGCGTCCCGCAGCTCCTCCAGGGCGTCCAGCGCGGTGCCCGGCCACTTCTCGACCGAGAGGCGCGAGCACATCAGGAGCAGCACCCGCTGCCCGTCGGCGTGCCGGGCCCGCAGCACGGTGCTGCGGCGGCCGGGCCGGCAGCGCTCCAGGTCCACGCCGAGCGGAGCCCGTACGACGTTGCGCGCCCCGATCCGTACGAACTCGCGCTCCGCCCACTCGGTCGTGCAGACGATCCGCGCGAACGCCCAGGCCGTCCGGCGGTTGAGCCGGTCCGCGGCGCGGGCCGCGAGCGCGGGCGGCACGCCCCAGGTGCGCAGCACGCCGTCCGCCGTCTCGTGGGAGACCATCACCGAGGGCACGCGCGCGCGTCGGGCCCATTCGCCGGTCCACCGCAGGGTCGTGCGGTCGGAGACCTCGATCCGGTCGGGTGCGAGGTCGTCGAGGAGGCGGCGGATCCGGCGCCGGTCGGCGAGGACCCGGTAGCCGCCGGTTCCGGGCAGGACGGGTCCGGGCAGCGTGATGACCCGGCCCTGCTCGGTGTGGTGGTCGCTCGCGACGTCGCCGGGGACGACGAGGACGGGCTCGTGGCCGGCTGCCCGATAGCCGCGGCCCAGCTGGTCGAGGGCGGTGCGCAGGCCGCCCGAGGTGGGCGTCACGAAGTTTGCGAGCCGCACGATCCGGAGCCCCGGGCCGCGGCCCGTATCCGCGCCGTTCACGCCGCCACCGCCGTCCGCTCGCGCAGCACCTCCAGGTAGTGGCCGATCAGCTCGTCGCCGAGCGCCTCCCACGTGCGCCCTTCGACGGCGGCCCGGCCCGCCGAGCCCTGGGCGGCGCGGGTGGCGGGCGAGGCGGCGAGCGCGGCGACGGCCTCGCGCAGCGCGTCCGGGTCGCCCGGGGGCACGAGGAGTCCGGTGCGGCCGTGGTCGACCAGGTCCAGGGGGCCGCCGGCGGCGGGGGCGACGACCGGGACCCCGCTCGCCATGGCCTCCTGGACGGTCTGGCAGAAGGTCTCGTACGGGCCGGTGTGGGCGAAGACGTCGAGCGAGGCGAAGATCCGGGCGAGCTCGTCACCGGTGCGGCGGCCGAGGAAGCGGGCACCCGGCAGGGCGGCCCGGAGGGCGGGGCCGCTCGGCCCGTCCCCGACGACCACGACCCGGACGCCGGGGAGCGCGCAGACCCCGGCGAGCAGGTCCACCCGCTTCTCGGGGGCGAGCCGGCCCACGTAACCGACGAGCAGCTCCCCGTCGGGGGC
Organism: Streptomyces sp. NPDC096079; assembly: GCF_040303145.1. Lineage (NCBI taxonomy): Bacteria > Bacillati > Actinomycetota > Actinomycetes > Kitasatosporales > Streptomycetaceae > Streptomyces > Streptomyces sp. NPDC096079. The sequence continues at coordinate 134,571 of NZ_JBEOST010000016.1, read as the reverse complement.
GAGGTCGTGGCGCAGGGCGGTGTCGCGCAGTCCGGGGCGGAAGCGGACGGTGTCCACTCCGCGTCCCCAGAGCCGGATGCGGCCGATGCCGTGGGCCTCCAGGTCGCGCAGGGCGGCGGAGGACGGGGCGAGGGTGCGGTCGGCGGCGCCGTGCACGGCGCGGAGGCGGCGCCAGGCGGCGCCCTCGCCGGTCCCGACGTACGTGCGCGCGTAGCCGGCGAGATCGGTCTGGTAGACGGCCACGGCGGGTATGCCGAGCCGGGCGGCGGCGGTCATGCCGCGCACGCCGAGGACGAACGGTCCGGCGAGGTGGACGAGGTCGGCGCGGTGGGCGGCGATGGCCGCGGCGACCCGGCGGCTGGGCAGGGCGACCCGTACCTGGGGATAGCCGGGCAGCGGGAGGGAGGGCACGCGGACGACGGCGCAGGGGGCGTCGGCGTCGGCGGCCGGGTCGGCGACGGCGGGGGCGATGACGAGCGGGGTGTGGCCCCGCCGGACGAGGTGGCGCGCGGTCTGCAGGGCGCAGTGCGCCACACCGTTGACGTCGGGAGGGAAGGATTCGGTGACGATGACGACACGCATACGGGTGTTGTCGTCGCACTCGGCGTGTCCCCGCCAACGTGGATCTGGACGGGGAGGGAACGTCCCATGAGCGTTTCCCCGAGAGTGTGCGGGCGGGCACCGGGCGCGGACGGCGCACCGGCCCCCGGGGCGGGGCCACGGTCGGCGGGGTCTCCGCCGCAGGCCGCGCCGCCCCGGGGGCCGGGTGGCGGGTGGCTCGGGTGCGCGAGGTCGGGCCGGGAGGGGTTGGTCGGACCTGTCGCTGCCCCGGAGCCGGGTCAGACCTGGAGGTCGGGCCCTATCCGGTTGCGCACCGCCGTCTGGACCTCGACCTCTTCGGCCGGGTCCGCGGCGAGGCGGCGCAATCGTTCGGCGACGCGCACGTCACCGGTCTCGGCGTGCTGGGCCGCGACCTCGCGGGTGGTCTCCTCGCAGTCCCAGAGGCATTCGACGGCGAAGCCGGTCGCGAAGGTGGTGTCGGTGGCCGCGAGGGCGCGGGCGACGCGGCCGCGCAGCTGCGAGGAGGTCGTCTCGCGGTAGACGTGGCGCAGCACGGGCGCCGCGCAGGTGATGCCGAGACGCCCTGCGCCGTCGACGAGGCAGGCGAGCTCGGGGGCGTCGGGGCCCGCGGAGCGCACGGTGTCGCGCACGGCGCCGAGCACGAGTCCGGCGTCCTGGGCGGTGCCGCGGCAGGCGAGGACCTCGGCGGCGGCCGTGCCGAGGGTGTCGGTGCGCCGGACCCACGCGCGGGCGCGGGCGACGGCGTCGTCGCCGCACATCCGCCGGTAGGCGGCGACGGCGGCGTCGGCGACCTCGCGGGAGTCGCCGTCGGCGGCGGCCTCGACGAGGTCGAGGACGGCGGGGTCCCGTGACTCGGCGAGGTGGTGCAGGGCGGCGCCGCGGGCGCCGGGCGCGCCGTGCCGGGCGGCGGCGAGCAGCTCGGGCCGGTCCTCGGGGCCCGCGACGGCGGTCAGGCAGCGGGCGGCGGGGCCGTGGAGGGCGGCGCCGCGCTCGTAACCCTCCTGGGCCCAGTCGAGGACGGCCTTGACGCTCCAGCCGGGGCGGGGCCCGGAGGGGCGCATCTGGCGCTGCCAGCGGTCGAAGGAGCCCTGTTCCCGGGCGGCCCGGACGCGGGCGCCGACGGCCTCGCGCGGGTCCTCGGCCCACAGCCGCCAGGGGCGCGGCTCGAAGGCGTCGCGCACGACGGCGGCCAGCTCGGCGTCGCCCTCCGCGTCGGCCGGGAAGCGGGCCAGCACGGGCAGGGCGAGCGCGCGGAGTCCGGCGTCGTCGTCGCGGAGGGCCAGCTCGTCGAGGGCCCAGGCCCAGTTGTCGCCGGTCGCCGCGTACCGCCGGAGCAGCAGCAGGGCGTCCTGGCGTCCGTAGGAGGCGAGGTGTCCGAGGACGGCGAGCGCGAGCCCCGTCCTGGACTCCTCGGTGTCGAGGTGGTCCTCGGCGGCGAAGAGGTGCGCCTCGATCTCTTCGAGGCCTCCGTGGAGGTCCAGGTAGAGGCGGGCGTAGTAGAGGGAGCGGTTCTCGACCTGCCAGTCGTGGCGGGGGTCGTCGAGAACGCAGTGGTTGAGGGCCGCGAGGGCCTCGGCGCGTGGCGCGGCGAGCGCGTGCAGGGTGCCGTCGCCGCGGCCCCGCTGCAGCAGGCCGAGCAGGGTGCCGCTCGGCGCTATGACTGGATCGAACATGGGAAGACGCCTCACATCAAGCTGTCGACACGACCGGGGGATACCGGGGGCAACCCGGTCGGGCGGTTCATCGCCCGTACGCCTAGGCCGTGCGGCAACATTCGGGGCCGCCCGTCGTCGTCTTTCGCCTGCCAGTGACCATCTTCCTCAGCCTCTCGTCGGTGGCCCGTTTTGCCGGGCCCGACGTCATGATGACCCACCCATTTCGCCACCGCGACCACATTTACGGCGCTACTCCCACCTGGGGTTCAGCCGCCGTTCACCTGGATCCGAAGAGCTCCAGGAGTTCGGCCTTGCCGAACATGCGGGCGGTGTCGAGCGCGGACGGAGTCCCTGCCTCCGGATCGGCGCCGCCGGCGAGGAGGGCGCGGACGACGGCGTCCTCCCCCTTGAAGACGGCGCCGGCGAGCGGGGTCTGGCCGCGGTCGTTGGGGCGGTCGGCCTCGGCGCCGCGCTCCAGGAGGGCGGTGACCGCGGCGGCGTGGCCGTGGTAGGCGGCGAGCATGACGAGGGTGTCGCCCCTGTCGTTGGTGAGGTTCGCGGGGACACCGGCGTCGACGTAGGCGGCGAGGGCGGCGGCGTCACCCGTGCGCGCGAGGTCGAAGACCTTGGACGCCAGCTCGATGACCTCGGGCTCCGGAGTCTCGCTCATCGGGTGGGACCGCCTCTCTCCTGCTGTGTCGTCCTGTGCACGGCAAGCGCGGCCGTACGAGTGAATCGACAGGGTACTGCCCGTCCGGCGACATGACCGCGCCCGACCGAGGCAAAGATCACGTCATTCCGTACCGGTCCCACCCCTAGCGCACGCCTGGCATTTCGCCACCCGGCGGGGCGTTCGACGTCCTCCGCTCAAGTGAAATCAGCCGTTTTTCACTCTAATGCACCTTTAGTCACATAGATACTTGCCGTGAACCTGGAAGGACTCATGGTGACTGTCCCCTCAACCAGGAGAACAACCAATGATCCTGTCCATCTCAGGCGTGGTCCTGCTCGGCATCATCTGCTTCCTGTTCTTCAAGAAGGACGGGATGAAGGCCTCGCACGCCCTCGTCAGCGCGCTGTTCGGCTTCTACCTCGCGGGCACCGCCATCGCCCCGAGCATCACGGCGGGTGGCCAGAGCCTCGCCGGTCTCCTGGGCGGGATCAAGTTCTGACGCCCTCCAGTCCCTTCCATCGATTCAGGAGTCCTTCGTGGCCCGGCGACCACTCCCCCGCATTCTGAGCAGCGGCAGCGCACAGATCGCTCGTAGCCGAGAGATCGCGCGCACGGCCGCCGACAGCGCCACCGACGTGCTCCATCCACTGATCACGGTCACCCGTGGTCTGCGGAAGCTGGCCGCGACCGCGCGCGCCAAGTGGGCCGCGACCCCCAAGGAACGGCGTGGTCCCACGCTGATCCTGGTCGCGGCCTGCGTCCTGGTCGTCGCCCTCATGCCGTACGGGCCGCTCCTCGCGCTCGTCCTGCTCATGGGCGCGGCCGCCTGGAAGGGCCGTGAGCGCCCGGTCGTCAAGACCGGGCCCGACGACGCGGAGATCGCCCGGCTCAAGGGCCTGTACGAGGCCCTCGTGCCGTACTTCTCCGTCCCCGACGACCCCGCGCCGCTCTTCGCCCACGGCGGCGACTGGAGCGGCGCCTTCGGGGAGCACGCCTTCGACGAGGACGGACGGCTCACCCGGCTGCGGATCGCGTACCCCCCGTACTTCACCGACGGCGAGCCCGCCGCCCGCGCCCGCATCGAGCAGCTGCTGCACGCCAAGTCGGGACGCGGCCGCGAGTACCGCTTCGACTGGGACGAGGAGGGCAACCGGCTCGACCTGAGCGTGCTGCCCGCCCTGCCCACCACCATCGCCGCCCAGCGCTTCGTCACGGTGCCGGGCGAGACCGTCCTCGGCTTCACCGACGCCGACGCGGTGCAGCGGACCGTGCCCGTCCTCTCGGCGGACGGCACCGAGGACGCGCCGGCCGTCGTCTGGCGCACCGGCCCCCGCTCCACCGAGCCGCACCTGCTCGCCGTCGGCCAGCCCGGCAGCGGCACCACCTCCCTGCTGCGGTCGATCGCCCTCCAGGCCCTCCCGCACGGCGACGTGCTGATCGTCGAGGGCGGCGGCACCGGCGAGTACGCGTGCCTGACCGGACGGGACGGCGTCCTCGCGGTCGAGTGCGGGCTCTCCGGCGCGCTCGCCACCCTGGAGTGGGCGGCGCACGAGACGGAGCGGCGGCTGATCGCCGCGAACCGGGCCCGGCAGGCCGGACAGCCCGCGCCGGAGGACACCCGCCGCCCGTTGTGGATCCTGCTCGACCGGCCCGGCGTCCTCGGCGACCTGGCCGCCGCCGACGGCCGCCCCGACCCTCAGGAGCTGCTCCAGGTGCCGCTGCGGCACGGGCGCGCGGCGCAGGTCACGGTGGTGGTCGCCGAGCAGTTCGACAGCACGGACACGCTGAGCGAGGCGGTACGGACCCACACGCGGGCCCGGATCGTCCTGGGCCCCGCGGCTCCGGAGCAGATCGCGGCCGTGCTCGGCGCCCGGCCGCACACGACGCCGACGCCCGACGTCCCGGCGGGCCGCGGCTACGCCCGCCTGGGCACCGGTCCGGTCCTGCGGCTCCAGGTGCCGGCGACGCCCGACCCGTACGACGACGCGACGAGCGAGGCGCACCGCCGGGCGGTCCTCGAACTCCTCCCGGAGCGCCGCTCGACCGCGGCGGTCGTGGTCCCGCCCGCGCCGACCGCCCCGCCGACGGTCACGGACGCGTCGGTGACCACGGTCAAGACCCCGGCACCACACGCGGTCACGGCCCCGGACACGGTCTCGATCGCGGCCGCTTCGGTCGAGACGGTCCCCGGCGCGGCGCCTGAGCCGGCCCCGGCGCCGCGCACCGAACCGGGCCACGGGCCGGCCCCGTTCCACGCCCCCGTCCCCGCGGAGGGCTGAGGAAGGACGCCGGACGGAGGGAGGGCCCCCACGCGCGCGCGTGGGGGCCCTTTCTCCGTCCGGCGTCCGCGTGACGTCAGGCCACGAACGAGCGCGGAGGCTCCGCGCCACCGCTGCCGGCGCCGGACTCGACCAGGCGGGCCGCGGCGGCCAGCCGGACGGCCGCCTCGTCGGCGACCGGACCGCCGACCGTGAAGGGCAGCCGGACGAAGCCCTCGAAGGCGCCGTCGACACCGAAGCGGGGCCCCGAGGGAACGCGGACGCCGACCCGCTCCCCCGCCTCGGCGAGCCGGGAGCCGGACAGGCCGCCGGTGCGCACCCAGAGCGTCAGACCGCCGCGCGGGACCGAGAACTCCCACTCCGGGAGCTCCCGGCGGACGGCGGCGACGAGCGCGTCCCGGTTCTCCCTGGCCTGCTCGCGGCGGAGGCTCACGGCCTCCTCCCAGCCGCCCGTCCGCATGAGCCAGTTCACGCCGAGCTGCTCGAGGACCGGCGTCCCGAGATCGGCGTACGCGCGCGCGGCCACCAGGGAACGGATCACGTCGGGCGCGGCCCTGACCCAGCCGATCCGCATGCCCGCCCAGAAGGCCTTGCTGGCCGAGCCGACCGTGAGGACGGTGGCGCCCGCCGGGTCGAAGGCGCAGACCGGCCGGGGCATCTCCAGGTCGTCCTCAAGGTGCAGCTCGGCCATCGTCTCGTCGACCACGAGGACCGTGCCGGCGGAGCGGGCCGCCTCGACCAGCTGCCGCCGCTGGTCCTCGTCGGCGAGCGCCCCGGTCGGGTTGTGGAAGTCGGCGACGACGTACGCCAGGCGGGGCGCCGCGTCCCGCAGCACCTGGCGCCAGCGCCCCAGGTCCCAGCTGCCGAGCCCGTCCGCCATGGCGACGGGCACCAGCCGGACGCCGGCGGAGCGCATCAGCTGGAGGATGTTGGCGTACGAGGGGGATTCGACGGCGATCCGCTCGCCGCGCCCCGCGAAGAGGTGGCAGATCGCGTCGATGGCACCCATGGCGCCGGTCGTGACCATGATCTGCTCGGGCATGGTGGGGATCCCGCGCGCGGTGTACCGGTCGGCGAGCATCTGCCGCAGGGCGGGCAGCCCCGCCGGGTAGTCCCCGTGCGTGTGGGCGTAGGGCGGCAGCTCCTCCAGCGCGCCCTGCACGCCCCGGGTCAGCCAGGGTTCGGGCGCGGGGAGGGCGGCGCAGCCGAGGTCGATCATCGAGCCGAGGGACTCCGGGGGCAGCGGTTCGAGTCCGCGCGCGGGCAGCGGGTTCCCGGCGGGCACCGCGGTCCAGCTGCCGGCGCCGCGCCGGGACTCCAGGAACCCCTCGGTGCGCAGCGCCTCGTACGCCGCGGCGACCGTGGTGCGGCTGACGGTGAGCGCGACGGCGAGTTCCCGCTCGGCGGGCAGGCGGGCGGCGACCGGCACGCGGCCCTCCAGGACGAGCAGGCGGATGCCGTCGGCGAGGGCGCGGTAGGCGGGCGGCTTGCGGGCGCCGGGTCCGGCGGGCCGGGGCTGCTGCGCCTGGAGCTGCCGGGCGAGCTGTGCCGGTCCCACCGCCGAAGTCCACTGAGCCATGGAAATCAGTCCACCTTCCTCGAATTGGCCATGGGCGACACCCGATCCCCCGCCACAGAGTGTCATGAGTCAGTCCACTACCACCACCTTGGGGGGCAGTTCCTTGTCCATCGCCTCCGGTCTCCGCGGCCGGCACCTCACCCGCCGACTGGTCCAGCTCTACGCGGGGCTGACGCTGTACGGGGTCAGCTCGGCGCTCCTCGTGCGCAGCGGGCTCGGCCTGGAGCCCTGGGGCGTCCTCCACCAGGGTCTCGCCGAGAAGAGCGGGCTCACCATCGGCGTGGTGTCGATCATCGTCGGCGCGGTGGTGCTGCTCCTGTGGATCCCGATCCGGCAGCGTCCCGGCCTCGGCACGGTCTCCAACGTGTTCGTGATCGGTCTGGCGATGGACGGCACCCTGGCCCTGGTCCCCGGCGTCGACGGTCTGGCCGGGCGGGTGCCGCTGCTCGCGCTCGGCATCGTCCTCAACGGGGTCGCCACCGGCCTGTACATCGCGGCGCGGTTCGGGCCCGGCCCGCGCGACGGCCTGATGACCGGTCTGCACCGGCTCACCGGCCGGTCCATCCGGCTCGTGCGGACGGCGATCGAGGTGGTGGTGGTCGCCACCGGCTTCCTGCTCGGCGGCTCGGTCGGCGTCGGCACGGTGCTCTACGCGCTCGCGATCGGCCCGCTGGCCCAGTTCTTCCTGCGCTGGTTCGCCGTCCCCGAGCGGGACGCGGGGGAGGTCGCCCCCGGCGCGGACGGCGCCGCCCTCACCCCCGGGACGGGCTCCGTCTCCTCCCCCGTCGCCGCCGGGACACCGGAAGGCGCCATACTGCGGCCGTGACTCGCGTACGCCACCCCTACCTCGACCATCCCTCCCCCCTCGCGTTCGCCCATCGCGGCGGCACGGCGAACGGCCTGGAGAACACCGCGGCCGCCTTCCGCCGGGCGGCGGCGGCGGGCTACCGCTACTTCGAGACCGATGTGCACACGACCTCGGACGGGGTGCTCGTCGCGTTCCACGACGCGACCCTCGACCGGGTGACGGACACCTCGGGCAGGATCCGCGACCTGCCGTGGTCGGCGGTGCGGGAGGCCCGGGTCGCCGGGAAGGAGCCCCTGCCGCTCTTCGGGGACCTCCTGGAGGAGTTCCCCGAGGCCCGCTGGAACGTGGACCTCAAGACGGAGTCGGCCCTCCACCCGCTGATCGACCTCATCCGCGAGCGGAACGCCTGGGACCGGGTCTGCGTGGGCTCCTTCACCGAGTCCCGGGTGGCGCGGGCCCAGCGGCTGGCCGGTCCGAGGCTGGCCACGTCCTTCGGGGTGCGCGGGGTGCTCGGGCTGCGGCTGCGCTCCTGGGGCATCCCGGCGGCGCTGCGGGCCGGAGCCGTGGCCGCGCAGGTCCCGGAGCGCCAGTCCGGCGTCCCGGTGGTCGACCGGCGGTTCGTGCGGGAGGCGCACGCGCGCGGGCTCCAGGTGCACGTGTGGACCGTGAACGATCCGGCCCGGATGAACTCTCTCCTCGACCTGGGGGTGGATGGCATCATGACCGATCATCTGGAGACGCTGCGCGGCGTGCTCACCGACCGGGGAGCGTGGGTCTGAGCCGCGTCCCGACCACGGGGACGAACAAGGGGGCGCGGCCGTGACCGCTGACACCATCGAGCCGGAGGAGTACGCCGCCGGCCCCGCCGAGCGGCGGCGCGAGCAGCGCGGCTGGTACTTCTACGACTTCGCGTGCTCGGTGTACTCGACGAGCGTGCTCACCGTGTTCCTCGGCCCCTACCTGACGTCGGTGGCGCGGGCCGCGGCCGACGCCGAGGGGTTCGTGCACCCGCTGGGGATCCCGGTGCGGGCCGGCTCGCTCTTCGCGTACGCCGTCTCCGCCTCGATCGTGGTCGCGGTCCTGGCGATGCCCCTGGTGGGCGCGGCGGCCGACCGCACGGGCCGGAAGAAGCCGCTGCTCGCGGCGGCGGCGTACGTGGGGGCGGCGGCCACGACGGGGATGTTCTTCCTCGCGGGCGACCGCTATCTCCTCGGCGCCTTCCTGCTGATCGTCGCGAACGCGTCGCTGTCGGTCTCGATGGTGCTCTACAACGCCTATCTGCCGCAGATCGCGGAGCCCGACGAGCGGGACGCGGTCTCCTCGCGCGGCTGGGCCTTCGGCTACACGTCCGGCGCGCTGGTCCTCGTCCTGAACCTGGTCCTGTACTCGGGCCACGACTCCTTCGGGCTCACGGAGGGCGAGGCCGTCCGGATCTGTCTGGCGTCGGCCGGTGTGTGGTGGGGCGCCTTCACGCTCGTGCCGCTGCGGCGGCTGCGCGACCGACGGGTCCGTCCGCAGGGCGCCGCCGAGCGGTCCGAGGGGGCGGTCGGCAGCGGATGGCGCCAGCTGCGGGCGACACTCAAGGACATGCGCCGGCACCCGCTGACGCTCTCCTTCCTCCTCGCGTACCTGATCTACAACGACGGCGTGCAGACGGTGATCTCACAGGCCTCGGTGTACGGCTCGGAGGAGCTGGACCTCGATCAGACGACGCTCATCACGGCGGTGCTGCTGGTCCAGGTGCTCGCGGTCGCGGGGGCCCTCGGGATGGGGCGACTCGCCCGGGTGTACGGCGCCAAGCGGACGATTCTGGGCTCGCTGGCGATCTGGACCCTGATCCTGGCGGCGGGCTACTTCCTGCCCGCGCGCTCGCCGGTGTTCTTCTACTGCCTGGCGGCCGCGATCGGCCTGGTGCTGGGCGGCAGCCAGGCCCTGTCCCGCTCGCTGTTCTCGCACCTGGTGCCCAGCGGCAAGGAGGCGGAGTACTTCTCGGCGTACGAGATGAGCGACCGGGGGCTCAGCTGGCTGGGTCCGCTCGTGTTCGGTCTCGCGTATCAGCTGACCGGAAGCTACCGGGATGCCATCATCTCCCTGGTGATCTTCTTCGCCGTCGGTTTCGCGCTGCTCGCCCGGGTCCCGGTCCGGCGCGCCGTGGCGGCCGCGGGGAACCCGATACCCGACCGTATTTAGACGTGGCGGTGAAAGGGCGGTAGTGTACGCGTTTGGCCTGCCAGGCGGACCGTTACTGCGTGCTGCTTTGGTGAAGACACCGGGTCACATCTGCCGTCAGATGTGACAAAACGGGCACTGGTGGGTACAACAAGGGGCGGCACGACGGGCGACGCATGACCCGGCACGGGAATCTTTACCGCCGACCGGACGTTGACCGGATAACGACGACAGCGACACCTGTCCTGTGGGCGACAAGCCCGGGAGGCACGATTCATGAGTGAGCGAGCTCTTCGCGGCACGCGCCTCGTGGTGACGAGCTACGAGACCGACCGCGGCATCGATCTGGCCCCGCGCCAGGCGGTGGAGTACGCATGCGAGAAGGGGCATCGGTTTGAGATGCCCTTCTCGGTCGAGGCGGAGATTCCGCCGGAGTGGGAGTGCAAGGTCTGCGGAATCCAGGCACTCCTGGTGGACGGGGACGGACCTGAGGAGAAGAAGGGCAAGCCTGCGCGTACGCACTGGGACATGCTCATGGAGCGGCGCACCCGCGAGGAGCTGGAGGAGGTCCTCGCCGAGAGGCTGGCCGTCCTGCGTTCCGGCGCCATGAACATCGCCGTGCATCCGCGCGACAGCCGCAAGTCCGCCTAGCGGACACCGCGAGAGCACAACGCCGCGGGGCCCGGTACACCCATCGTGTACCGGGCCCCGCGGCGTTCTCGCGTCCGCATCACGTACGGGGCCCCGCGGCGTCCTCGCGTCCGCATCACGTACCGGGCCCCGCGGCGTCCTCGCGTCCGTCCCTGCCCGCGGCCGGCCCGGGGGGCGAGGCCGAGGCGCCCCGGAACCCCCGCACGCCACCGTGCCCCGCTCCCGGAGTCAATCGGGAGCGGGGCACGGACGGTGAAGGTCAGGGAAGCAGGGGCGGGCGCGACTCGTCGGCCCGGCGCGGGCCCTGGGGCGCCTCCTCGCGGATGACCTCGCCCTGGACCACCTTTCCGTCCGGCCGGTGGATACGGGCCTGCTTGAAGGCGTCCTGGAGGCTGCCGGGAGGGGCGGCGCTCATCCGGCGCTCCACGGCCCTCTCCGTGTACCGCCCGAGGAAGGAGCGGACCTGCGGCACGAGCAGGAGCAGGCCGGCCGCGTCGGAGAGCAGGCCGGGGATCATCAGGAGCAGGCCGCCGAGCATCAGGAAGCCGTTGCGGTCGTCCGCGCCGGCCCGGTCGGCGGGCGAGGGCGTCACGCCGGCCTGAGCGGCCGCCTGGGCCTGCTGGAAGGTCGAGGTGAGGTTCCGGAAGGCGCGGCGCCCCGCCCGCTTGACGACGGTGGCGCCGAGGACGGCGCCGCCGACGAGCAGGGCGAGGACGGTCAGTGCGCCCGCCGCGTCCGCCACCACCGTGAGCAGCCAGATCTCCAGGACCAGCCAGGCGGCGACGCCGAGCGGAAGGAAGGTGCGCGCGCGGGAGCGCTTGGGGGCGAGGGAAGGCTGTGCGCCGGTCGTCATGGTCCCCAGTGTGCCTGGCGGCCCGCCGGAACGTCGTAAAGGAGAGATCAGTGGGGGGCCGCCCCGAGGGAGGTCAGGAGGGCTTGCGGCCGAGCAGCTTGCCGACCTTCTCCGCCCGCGCCGTCAGCCCCCAGCCGGTGACCCGCCACAGCGCCTCGACGACGATGTTGCGGCTCATCTTCGAGTCGCCGACCTCGCGCTCCACGAAGGTGATCGGGACCTCGACGACGTGGAAGCCCGCGGCGACCGCGCGCCGGGCCAGGTCGACCTGGAAGCAGTATCCGGCCGAGGCCACGTCCTCCAGGCCGAGGCCCTCCAGGGTCTCCTTGCGGAAGGCCCGGTAGCCGCCGGTGACGTCGCGGATGGGCACGTCGAGCATCACGCGCGAGTAGAGGCTGCCGCCCCGGGAGATGAACTCGCGGGACTTCGGCCAGTTCACGATCCGGCCGCCCGGTACCCAGCGGGAGCCGAGGACCAGGTCCGCGCCCTTGAGGGCGGTCAGCAGCCGCGGCAGCTCCTCGGGCTGGTGGGAGCCGTCGGCGTCCATCTCGACGAGGACGCCGTAACCCTGCTCGATGCCCCACCGGAAGCCGGCGAGGTAGGCGGCGCCCAGCCCCTCCTTGCCCTTGCGGTGCAGCACGTGCACATGGTCGTCCTCGGACGCGATCTCGTCCGCGAACTTGCCCGTGCCGTCAGGGCTGTTGTCGTCGGCGACGAGAATGTGCGCCTCGGGTACGGCTTCCCGCACCCGCGCGACGATCGGCTTGATGTTCTCCGCCTCGTTGTAGGTCGGAATGATCACCAAGGCCTTGCCGAGCGGGCCGTAACGCCTCTGGCCACCGTCGTTCACTACTGCCCCTTCGGATACATACGCAGGCCCCCACCATAGCGAGGTCCCCGGAGTGCTCCGGCGCGGCGGGTCGATGGTACGGCGTGACGGGGCGGCTCTCGCGGGGCGCGCTGCGCGGGTGGCGTGCGGTGCGGGGCCCGGCGTCCTTCGGTCCGACCTGGGATCCGCTGGCTGCGGGTCGACCGAGAGCCGTTGTCTACTGAACGTCCGGGCCCCACCCGGGTCGCACCTTCCGCCGGAGAAACCTTCCCTCGCGGCCGAGGCACGGGCGGCGTTCGGCTAGGTCGTGAGGATGCGGTCCGGTCGGACGTCCTGTGGTGGACGCCGTGAACCTACCCGCCTCTGACGGGCGACTGTCAACACCCGCTTGACCTGCGGATACTCCCGAAAAGCCCAGGCCGGAGGGGAAGATCCGCAGGTCGGGGACAAGCGTGCGGGAGAGGGGCGCCGGGTGCGAAATGTCCCCACATCACTCGTTCGGCCGTACGAACACCGTCTGTCCGTACACCACCGTGCGCAGGCAGACCGGAAGATCGACACCGGGCGACAGATCGGGCAGACCGGGCGTTCCGGACCGGGGATCGGTGGACCAGCGGGCGACCCGGTCGTCGGGCGCCTGGACGACGAGCTCCTCGGTGCGCCAGACCGCGTAGTCGGCGGGGGCGCCGGGGACCAGCGTCCCGGCGTCGTCCCGGCCGACGGCCCGCCAGCCGCCCCGGGTGTGGGCGGTGAAGGCGGCGCGGGCGGAGATCCGGTGCTCGGGGGTCCGGTGGAAGGCCGCGGCCCGGACGGTGCCCCAGGGGTCGAGCGGGGTGACCGGGCTGTCGGAGCCGAAGGCCAGCGGCACACCGGAGCGCAGGAGCGCGGCGTACGGGTTGAGGGTGCGGGCCCGCTCGGCGCCGAGCCGGTCGGCGTACATGCCCTCCTCGCCGCCCCAGAGGGCGTCGAAGGCCGGCTGGACGGAGGCGGTGAGGCCCAGCTCGGCGAAGGCGGCGATCGTCTCGGGCGTGAGCATCTCGACGTGTTCGACGCGGTGCCGGGCGGCCCGGATCCTGGCCAGGCCGAGCTTCTCGGCGGCCGCCCGGACGCCCTCGACGACAGCCGACACGGCGGCGTCGCCGATGGCGTGGAAACCGGCCTGGAGGCCCGCCTCGGTGCAGGCGACGACGTGCAGCGCGATGGTGGCCGCGTCCAGGTGGGCCGAGCCGCTGTGCCCCGCGTGGTCGGCGTAGGGCTCGTGGAGGCAGGCCGTGTGGGAGCCGAGCGAACCGTCGGCGAACAGGTCGCCCGCGGCACCGAGGGCGCCCAGGGCGCGCGCCCGCTCGACGTCGAGGTCGGCCCAGTACCCGACGACCCGGGGCCCGGCCTCCTCGCGCGCGAGGTCCAGCAGGCCGGTGAAGTCCTCCTCGGAGGAGATCCGCGGCCCGCCGCACTCGTGCAGGGTGCCGATGCCGAGGGAGGCCGCGTGGGCGCGGGCGGCGCGCTGGGCCTCGGTGCGCTGGTGCGGCGACACGGCACCGAAGGCGGCCGCGCGCACGGCGTGGTGGGCGTCGCCGGTGAGCGGCTGCCGGCCGTCGTGGAAGCCGTCCAGGTCACGGATGCCGGGCACGAGGTCGAGGAGGGCGGTGGTGACGACGGCCGAGTGGACGTCGATCCGGGTCAGGTAGAGCGGACGGCCGCCGGTGAGTCCGTCGAGCTCCTCGCGGGTGAGCGGGCGGCGCTCGGGCCAGCGCGAGGCGTCCCAGCCGTGGCCGATGAGGATGCGGTCCTCGGGGCGGGCGGCGGCGTGGGCCCTGATCAGCTCCGCGGCCTCGGCGAGCGAGGCGGCACCGGACAGGTCGAGGCCGGTCAGGGCGAATCCGGTGGCGGTGGTGTGCACATGGGCGTCGACGAACGCCGGGGTGACGAGCGCGCCCTCCAGGTCGACCACCTCGTCCACGCCGGACGTGAAGGCGTCGGCCGCTCCCTCGGAGCCCACCCAGGCGACGTGCCCGCGCTCCACCACCATGGCGGTGGCGAAGGGGTCGGCGGGGCTGTGGACTTCTCCCCCGCGCAGCAGCACGGTGCGGTGGTCGCCGGGAGACGCGGGGGGCATGGACTCGCTCATGGCACCAGGCTAGGACCTGCCGGGACCCGGTTTGTCCGGCAGGTCCCCCTACCCAGGGGCGGGGCGCGTCAGATGCGCGGCGGCCTGGCCTCGTACGGCGTGGACAGGACGACGGTGGTGCGACTGGACACCCCGGCCTGGGAGCGGATCCGGCTGAGCAGGTGCTCCAGCTCCAGCGGCGTGGCGACGCGGACCTTGAGGATGTAGTTCTCGTCACCCGCGACGCTGTGGCAGGCCTCGATCTCGGGGATGTCGGCGAGCCGGTCGGGGGTGTCGTCCGGGGCGCTGGGGTCGAAGGGTTTGACCGAGATGAACGCGGTGAGCGGCAGGCCGACGGCCTCCGGGTCGACGACGGCGGCGTAGCCGCGGATGACACCGCGCTGCTCCAGGCGGCGGACGCGCTGATGCACCGCCGACGTGGACAGGCCGGTGGCCTTGCCCAGGTCGGTGTAGCTCATGCGCCCGTCCCTGACGAGCAACTCCACGATCTGACGATCCAGCTCCTCCATGCGGTGACCCTATGGCCCCGGAGCGGCGGGGGCACAGCCGGGGCCCGCCCCTATGGGCCGCTATGGGCGGTCACGGGGCACCTGCGACGGGCATGTGACGAACGCCACAGGTTTGCGCCCGGCCCGGGGCATCGCCTCACGGTTATGCGGAGTGCCGCATGGGAAGTGCTTGCTGTGGTCGAGGCCGCACAGATCCGGCCGACCCAGCCAAGGGGGAGATTCCCAATGCAGGAGCCTGTTGATTCGGTCGACACGTCCGACGAGCTCGACGCGTACGACACCTTTGAGATGTTCCGGGTCGTCTGCCCGGAGTGCGTGCAGCCCATCGCGCTGCTCGCGGACGAGGACGCACTGCCGGAGCACGCGCTCTGCCCGACGCCGTGGAACCCCTTCGTCCTGACGGTCTGCCCGGGCACGGGCCTCGCGGCTTCCGAGGCCCGCCCCGCCGACGACGTCCTGGGCGTCCAGGAGCAGGACACCGCGCTGCTCCTGACGCTCCCCCAGGGACTCGACTGGCGCACGCAGCCCTTCTCGCACGTCGGCGGTCCGGGCTCGCGTCCGATCCGGGTGCCCCAGATGCGGCGCGCGGCCTGAGCCCCTACGGCTCCCAGTAGTCCCCCCGCACCATGGCCGCGAGCGTGGCGTGGTGCAGGATCAGGCCGTCCGGGTCACCGGGCACCTCGACCTCGCCGAAGTGGGCCTGGCGGTACGCGATCCTGAGCATCACGATCGCGTGCCGCAGCGCCGCGTAGAGCGTGTGGAACTCCATGTCGCGCGGGGTGTGCCCGGTCAGTTCCGCGTACCGCCGTTCGACCGCGTCGCGCCGCAGGAACCCGGGGAGTCCGGGCTGGCCGAAGCCGACGGTCAGGTCCTGGAAGAAGCGGTGCAGATAGACCGCCCAGCCGAGGTCGACCTCGCGGGGGACGTACGCCGCCATCTCCCAGTCGAGGACCGCGGCGGGGGTGAACCCGTCGTAGACGATGTTCCCGATGCGGGCGTCGCCCCAGCCGAGGACCGCAGTCCCCTCGTCGGCCGGCCAGTGGCCCTCCAGCCAGTCGAACGCCGACTCGATGAGCGGCGAGGGCGCGAGCCCCTCCACCACCCAGGCGTAGTAGGCGCGCTGGGCGTCGACGTGCCGGCGCAGCGGGCTCCCGGCGCCCTCGGGCAGCAGGAACTCGGCCTCCTTCGCGGGGAACTGGTCGTGCAGCCTGGCCAGTACGGAGACGGACTCGGCCTCCAGGTGGGCGCGTTCGCCGTCGGTGGCGGCGTGCAGCCAGTTCCCCTCGTACGTGTAGGGCATGACGTCCGGCGGGACGCGGCCCTCGGCGCGGGCCATCACGAAGAAGGGGGCGCCGAGCGGTTCGGGGTCCTCCTCCAGCCAGAGCACGCGCGGCACGGGGACGTCGGTGTGCTCGCCGACGAGCCGCATCACCCGGTGCTGGCGCGCCATGTCGTAGACGGGGAAGACGGTGTACGCGGCGGGGTCGGCGGCGAGCCGCAGGGCGCAGCCTCGTACGGGGGCGTCCGGGTGGTCGATGTCGAAGAGCAGGGTCTCGCTGGACATGCCGTTGGAACCGGGAGTGGCGAGACCGGTGATCCGGGCTCCGGGCAGGTGCCGCTCCAGCCAGGCGGTGAGCCGCCGGCCGAGCTCCTCGGGGTCACGGGTGGTGGTGCGGGGGCGCGGGGCGGTGGCCAAGGAACGCTCCTCAGGGGGCTGTGGACGTGTAGTCGGCGAAGCCGCTGGGATCGTGGCGGCCGAAGGAGCCGTGCTCGAAGATGCCGTAGCCGGTGCGGCCGTCGAGGGTGAAGCGGGCGGCGTGGTCGGTGACCCCGTAGGCCGCCATCGGGTGGGCGGCGGGGTCGGAGAGGTCGTAGACGCGGCGGTCGGTCCAGCCGCGGCCCTGCCAGGTGCCGTGCTGCCAGTCGGTGGCGGGCGGGTATCCCGCGCCGACGGCGAGCGGTGAGGAGGCGAGGATCTCGACGCCGATCTCCAGGGGCTTCCCGGCGGGGTCGGCGAGGTGGACGGTGGCCCGCTCGGGGTGGCGGGTGCCGGGGCGGTACGTGATCTCGGTGCGGGGCCAGCCGAGTTGGGCGTCGCGGTGGCCGTTGCGGACGAGCAGGGCCTCGTTGAGGGTGCGGTACCCGTCGGCGTCCTCCTGGGCGATGACCATGAGGAAGCGGTCCTCGAAGCGCATCGGTATCCAGAGCCAGTGGAAGCCCTCGGGGCGGAACTCGGCGGCGCGGCCGGGCTCCTCGCCGGGGATGGGGCGGACGCCCCAGCTGCGGTCGCGGGTGCCGGTCCACTCCCCCGCCGTGACGGCGAACTCCTCGCCACCGGCCCTGATGGTGCCCTCGCAGTGCCCGGCCTGGACGAACCGGCGGCCTTCGAGGGTGAGCCGGCCGCCGTGGCGCTGGGTGTGGTGGGGCTCCCACACGGTGGGGAAGTCGCCGGTCCAGGTGAGGTCGAAGGACAGCCCCTGGGGGTCCTCGGGGTCGGCCGCGCAGTGCAGGGAGAGGCGCTTGAGGGGTTCGTCGACGGTGATCGTCAGCGGGCCCACGGAGAGGTGCGTGCGGTCGTCGCCGAGGGCGTCGGAGGCGCGGACGGCGTGCAGCCGGTCTCCGGTGCGCAGGGTGGCGTAGGCGTCGACGACCCCGGCGTTGGGGTAGACCCCGAGACCGGCGATGAGCAGGGCCCGTCCGGTGTGGTCGAAGACGTGGAAGATGCACCGGTCGTAGGCGTTTCGGTCGCCGCTGACGTGGTGCTTCATCGAGAGCGGTGCCTGGTGCACGGGGTATTCGTCGAGCGCGACGGGCCGGTCGTCGTCCACGGCTGACCTCCTGATCGGCAAGTGGGATCTGACGGTACGTCAGGTCTCGCCCGAGGGGCCAGAGTCGTGCAGCGGGTACCGGACGAACTGCCGCTCGAATCCGCTCGGCGGTGACCCCGGCCGCCGGGGCGCGTTGGTCCCGGTATGACCACGCTGTACACCACCCCCAGCGGTTACGGTCGGCACCGGCAGGCCGAACCGCGCGGTGAAGAATCGGTTCGCCAGTCGACGGCCGCGGCACCGGCGACCGCACCCGCGCCTGCCCCCGTTCCCGTCCCGGTGCCGGTCCCCGTGCCCGGACAGGCGCAGCCGCAGCCGCACCTGAGGCCGCCCGTCGCCACCGACCCGCCCATCTACCGGGACGTGCTCTCCCTCTGGGCCAGCCAGGGCCGCACCCTGCCCGGCCACCGCGACCAGGAGTGGGCCCGGCTCGCCGCCGGACCCGTCTGGGCGGACCGCACCGTGCGCGTCAGCGGGACTCTGGTCCGACCAGGTGACGGGCGATGACCACGCGCTGGATCTGATTGGTCCCCTCGACGATCTGGAGCATCTTCGCCTCGCGCAGATACCGCTCCACGGGGAAGTCCGCCGTGTAGCCGTAACCGCCCAGCACCTGCACCGCGTCCGTCGTGACCCGCATGACGGCGTCCGTGCAGAAGAGCTTGGCCATCGCCGCGCACCGGCCGAAGGCCCGCCCCTCGTCCCGCAGCCGCGCCGCCTCCAGGTACAGCGCCCGGCCGGCCTCGACCGCGGTCGCCATGTCGGCGAGCAGGAAGCGCAGCCCCTGGAAGTCGCCGATCGGCCGACCGAACTGGCGGCGCTCCCTCGCGTACGAGACGGCCGCGTCCAGGGCCGCCTGGGCCAGGCCCACGGCGCAGGCGGCGATGCCGAGCCGCCCCGAGTCCAGGGCGTCGAGCGCGATCGCGAAGCCCTGGCCCTCCGCGCCGAGGAGCCGGTCGCCGCCGACCCGCACCCCGTCGAAGTGGAGCTGCGCGGTGGGCGAGCCCTTCATGCCCATCTTCCGTTCGGGAGGGGCCGCGCTCAGCCCCGGCGCGTCCCCCGGCACCAGGAAGGCGGTGACACCGCGCGCGCCCGGGCCGCCGGTACGGGCCATGACCGTGCAGAAGTCCGCGATCCCGCCGTGGGTGATCCAGGCCTTGGTCCCGTCGATCACCCAGCCGCCGTCCGCCTCCCGCACGGCCCGGGTCCGCAGGGCCGCCGCGTCCGATCCGGCCGAGGGTTCGGAGAGGCAGTACGCGCCGAGGAGCCCGCCGCCCAGCATCGCGGGCAGGTGCGCGGCCCGCTGCTCCTCGGTGCCGAAGCCCGCGAGCGCGTGGCAGGACAGGGTGTGGACGCTCACCCCGAGCCCGACGGTGAGCCGGGCGGCGGCGAGCTCCTCCAGGACCTGGAGGTAGACCTCGTACGGCTGTCCTCCCCCGCCGTACTCGGGGTCGTACGGCAGTCCGAGCAGCCCGGAGCGGGAGAGCAGCGCGAAGAGCGCGCGGGGGAAGCGGCCGGCGGCCTCCTCCTCGGCGGCGTGCGGGGCGATCTCCCGGTGGGCGATGTCACGGACGAGGGCGAGCAGTTCCCGGGCCTCGTCGGTGGGCAGCCGGCGCTCCACGCCGTCCGCGGTGGTGTCGGCCATGACCGGACGCTCCTCCCTGCCTGCCGGGCGCGCGCGGGGCGCGGCGACCGGGGGGAGTATGCCCGTTCCGTACCGGGGGATCACACGGCCGTCGGGGGCTTCGTCCTCACATGAGGCCCGCCCGGGTGACGAGGACGGCGAGCAGGACGACCAGGGTCCAGCCGAGGACCTGCTCCAGGATCTTGGGGCCGTCCTCGCGGGGGCCGCCCGTCCGGGCGCGGGCGAGGAGGCGGGAGTGGGTGGTGGAGGTCATGGCGACCACCTTGCGCCACGGGGGCGGCCGCGGGGTAGAGACGTCGGTCACGTCCCCCGAGGCCGCCCCATCGGCCCGGACGGCCCTGCGGGCCTCCGGCGCCTTGTCCCGCCGGGGCGCGGCGCGGCCGGGGTGGCGACGGCAGCGGCGCCGCCTGTGCCCGACACCACTCGCCCCACTTCACCCCACAGCGGCAAAGAGATGGTCAAAGTGGTGATCATTTTGTCCGCCGACGGGCTGGACTGAGGTGTTCGCGGAGTTTATTTGATCTTCACGCGCGGCCGCACGACGTGACATGGTCACGGCGTAAGCGGCAGCCGCGTCTCATGGGGGGAGAGGCGCCGAGCACGCAGGCCTCGTCCTGCCGGTGCTCCACGGCGGCCTGTGACCCCATCCCCGATGCTGCCGGACACCCGTAGAGATCGGCAGACACAGAAGTGCCATGGGTCCGAGGCGTCGGCAGACGCAGACATCGCTTCAGAAACCTGGTGGCCCGCACCACCAGCGCCACAGCCCTCCTCACCGCAGCGGCCGTACTGACCGGCCTGGTCCAGGCCGTGCCGGCGGCGGCGGCCGACACCGTGCCGGAGGAGGACACCGGCTGGTTCCGCAGCAGCGTCGGCTACCAGCGGCGGGTCGACCGCTGTCTGGCCGCCGAGGCGCTGCACTTCGGCGGTCCCCTGCAGAAGGCACGCGCCATCCAGGGGCTGACCGGCACCCAGGAGGAACTCCGCTCGACCGTCGTCAGCGCGGACACGATCGGCTACGGACCGCTCGGCCAGGCCTCCTGGGAGGACGGCCGCGCCGCCCAGGCGTACAGCGACATGCTCTCGGAGCGAGGCGGCGCGCTGCAGAGCGCCAATGACCCCTACGTCCGCTCGGCGTGGGAGAGCGACGCCATGGAGTGGCACGTGCCGGCGTTCGGCGCCGACGTCACGCGCTTCACCCTCGAGACCCAGCCCAGGATGTCGAACCTGGGCTCGGACGAGCACAGCGTCCCCAGCCCCGAGGCGATAGCCAAGGCCAAGGAGGTGGCCAAGGAGAGCGAGGGCAAGGACGCCTCCCACGACATGGCGTCGGGCTGGATGCTCTCGGACGACCAGGTCAACGTCAGGGGCTACGCCTACGGGACGACCGCCACCGACATCGCCGCCTACCTGAAGCGCGGCGGCTTCCCGACCCTGGCACCCGTCAAGGACTCCGCCGAGTACCGCGTCGAGGTCGAGGACCAGAAGCAGGCCTGGTCCGCCTGTGACAGCCAGAACCCGTTCGACCCGCGCCGCGTGCTCAACGAGCCCGTGATGACCGCCATGGTCGAGTGGGAGGTGGAGTACGCCGGTCAGGCCGCCCAGCGCGCGAGGATCATGCAGGCGGACGCCGACGCCGGCACCGCGACCCGCGCGGCCACCGACGACATGATCAACGCGATCGGCCGTGCATGGGCGGTCGACCAGATCCTGACCTGGCGCGCGTACTGGACGGACAAGCTCGCCCGGGACCCGAACACGATCTTCGAGAAGCCCGACCAGGCCTTCTATGCCAAGGCCGATGCCGACCTCGCGCGCTACCGGTCGGAGATCGCCGCCCTCGTCACGTCGGCGAAGGCCCACGCGGGCACGGCGGCCACGGCGGCGCAGACGGCCGTGACCGCGCAGCAGGAGGCCTGGGCCGTCGCCGACACGAACCACGTGCCGCGCGGCCGGGGCCTGATGTACGCCCAGCAGTCCGTGCAGGTCGCCCGCGCCTCCGCGGCCGCCGCGACGGCCGCGGCGAAGGCGACCGAGACCGCGCTCGCCGCGGCCAACGCGTCCGTCGCCACCAGCGACGCGCTGCTCGCCAAGGCGCAGACCGAGTCGCACGCGGTCGGCGCCGAGTTCCGCCGCGTCGCCGCGCAGGAGGCCGCCGCCCAGGCGAAGGCCGCCGCCGACAGCGCCGAGGCCAACGCCACGGCCGCCGCCGAGAGCGCGAACACCGCCAAGGCCGCCCGTACGACGGCCGAGGACAAGCGCGACAAGGCCAAGGCCGCCGCCGGCACCGCCGCCTCCGAGCGGGCCAAGGCCCAGACGGAGCAGGCCACCGCCGTCGCCTCCCGCACCAAGGCCGCCGCCGAGCGCGCCAAGGCCGCGACGGCCGAGCAGCACGCCGCGACCGAGCAGGCCTCGGCCACGAGCGCCGACACGGCCGCCGGGACCGCCGCCACCCAGGCGGCGGCGAAGCGGAAGCTCGCGAACGAGAAGGCGAAGACCGCCCAGGCCGACCGGGAGAGGGCCGTCGCCGCCGCGCAGGCGAAGCAGGCCACGGCGGCTCGTGCGGCGGCGCTGGAGACCGCTGCCTCCGCTGCCGAGGGCACGGCGGCCGCCGCGGAGACCCGCGCGGCCGCGACCGCCGCCCGTACGGCCGCCACCGAGGCCGCACAGGCCGCAGCCGCCGCGCAGACCGCCGCCGACCAGGCCACCGCCGCCGCCGTCAGCGCCCGCACGGCCGCCACCACGGCGGAGGGCGCGGCCAAGCGGGCCGAGGCCGACGCGAGCAAGGCGTGGTCGGCGTACTACGCCTCCCTCAAGGCGGCCTCCGCCGCGCGCGCCGCGGCAGCCACGGCACTCGACGCGACCCAGGACGCGGCGATCCGCGCGGGCAACGCCGCCACGGCCTCGAAGAACGCCGAGGGCCTCGCCAGGAAGGCCCGGCAGGAGGCCGTCGCCGCCGAGAGCGACGCCACGGAAGCCGTGAAGTCGGCGGGCGTCGTGGTGGGCCGCGCCCACGCGGCCGGTCAGGCGGCACTCGTCGCCCGGGACGTCGCGACGAACGCGGTCTCCGCCGCCGACGAGGTCCTCGCCATCGGTTCGCCGTACAAGGAGAAGGACACCTCGGCGGCGTTCGCGATGCTGGTCGGCCAGTCGTCGAGGACGATCGCCGAGCAGCAGGCCGCCGCCGCCGCGGCCAAGGCCACCGAAGCGGCCGCAGCCGCGGAGTCCGCACAGCAGACCGCCGCCCGGGCCACGGGCGACGCGAAGATCGCCGCCGAGGCGGCCGCCGCTGCCGCCACCGACTCGGTGCGCGCGGCCGGGGCCGTGACGCGCGCCCAGGCGTCCGCCGCCGAGGCCTCCGAAGCGCACAAGGGCGCCACCACCGCCTCCGACGCCGCCGAGGGTCACGCCGAACAGGCGGCGACCGACGCGGCGTCCGCCCGTCTCACCGCGGACGGCGCGAGCGACGCGGCCACCGAGGCCGAGCGCGAGGCCACCGACGCCGAGCGGCACGCCGCCGAGGCGAACGAGAAGTCCGGTCGGGCGGGCGAGGCCGCCGACGAGGCCGCGGACAAGGCCGCCGGGTCCGAACAGGCGGCCAAGGACGCCGAGTCCAAGGCGTCCGACGCCGCCGGCGACAGCACCGCCGCCGAGGAAGCCGCCGCGCAGGCGGAGAAGGACCAGCGGACGCGCAACGAGGCGTCGCACAAGGAGGCGCTCGCCGAGGGCATCACGCCCGTCAAGGGCGGCGCGGACAACTGGCCGGCGCTCGGCGCGCGCGAGGAGAAGATCCTCCTCGACGCCTGTGGCCAGACCTGTGTCGACGACTACCGCAAGGGCCTCGCGGCCGTCTCCGTGAACGTCGTCGAGTGGGCGACCGCCCACGGCGGACAGATCCTCTTCGAGCAGCTCGACCCCGCCAAGGTGAAGGCGTGCCTGCCGGCCGCGTACGTCGACCAGTGCCTCTGGGCGCTGGTGGACGTCCCGTCGTCCTCCGTGATCGTGGGGCGCATCCCCGCGCTCGCGCAGGCGATCGAGAAGGTCTCCGACGGCATGCAGACGATCTTCCGCGACGCGGACGACGCCCTGCGCCGGCTCAACGAGCTGACGGCCGTCCTCCGTGAGGTGCGCTCCACCCCGCGCCTCAACCGGTGCCTCGCGGGTGTCGCCCTGCACGCGGGCGGCGCGAACATGAAGGCCAGGGCCATCGAGGCGCTGACCGGTACGAACGACGACCTGCAGGCGACCATCGGCGACGCCGGCCTGATCGGGTTCTTCCCGCTGGGGCAGGCCTACAGCCGGGACCGGCAGGCCGGTTACGCCTACCGGGACGCCTTCGCGGCGCGTGAGGCCCTCCTGGAGGACGCCAACCGTCCGTACGCGATGAGCTCGTTCGACGACGGGATCACGCTGCACGCGCCGCGGTTCGGCGCCGACGTCCTCGAGTTCACGCTCTCCACCCAGCCGAAGGTGTCCGCACGTCTCGGCTGGGACGGTCACACCAACGCGAGCCCCGAGGCGGTCGCCAAGGCCCGGCAGATCACCGAGCAGAACCGCGGCAAGGACCCCTGGCGCGACTTCGCCGCGGACTTCATGCTGCTGGACTTCCGTGTGAACAGGGCCGAGTACGCGGACGGCACCACGGGCAGCGACGTGGCGTCCTACCTGCGGCACGGTGGCTTCCTCGACAAGAAGCCCGTCGAGGGGACGCCCGAGTTCCGGGTCGAGGTGGAGAACCTCAAGCAGGCGTGGTCCGCGTGTGACCACGCCGATCCGGTGGACCCGCGCAACGCCCTGAGCGAGGCCGTCTCCCAGGCCTCGTACGAGTGGGAGCTGGAGTACGCCGGTCAGGCCGCGCCGCGCGCGGTCATCATGCAGGCGGAGGCCGACGCCGCCGCCGCGACCCGCGCCGCGACCGATGCGATGGTCGAGGCCATCGGCCAGGCGTGGCGCGCGGACCAGATCCTGCGCTGGCAGAAGTACTGGCACGACCGTCTGGAGGCCGATCCGGACAACATCTTCAAGCCTGAGCAGGCGCTGTTCGACAAGGCGAATGCCGACCTGGCGAACGCCCGGGGCAAGGTCCAGGCGCTGGTCGCCACCGCCAAGGACCAGGCCACCGCGGCCAACGCCGCCGCGCAGCGCGCGGTGACCGGCCAGCAGCAGGCGTGGACCATCGCGGACGCCTCCGAGGTGCCGCGGGGCCGGGGCCTGATGTACGCCCGGCAGTCGGTGCAGGTCGCCCGCGCGTCCGGTGCGGCCGCGACGGCCGCCGCGAAGGCGACCGAGACGGCTCTGAACGCGGCGAACGCCACCGTGTCGACGTCCGAGGCGCTGCTCGCCCTGGCGAAGACCGAGGCGCACGCCGTGAACACCGAGTTCCGGCGGATCGCCGCGCAGGAGGCCGCCGCCCAGGCGAAGGCCGCCGCCGACAGCGCGGACGCCTACGCGGCTTCGGCCGCGGCGAACGCGGAGACCGCGAAGAAGGCCAAGGAGAAGGCCCTCGCGGAGGAGCAGGACGCGAAGAACGCTGCGGCCGACGCGCAGGCTCAGCGTGCCGTGGCCGAGCTGGAGCGCGCGAACGCGGCGGCCTACCGGGCCACCGCCGAGCGTGAGCGCGACAAGGCCGCCGGCCACGAGGCGGACGCCGTCGCGCAGGGCCGGATCGCGAGCGACGCCCGCGCCTCGGCCGAGACGGCGGGATCCACGGCCTCCTCCAAGCGGGCCGTCGCCGAACAGGCGGAACGCGACGCGGTCAGCGCCCGCGACAAGGCCCGTGAGGCCGAGCAGCGCCGGGACTCGGCGAACGCGAAGGCGGCGGCGTACGAGGCCAAGGCCGCCGCGGACGAGGGCACGGACGCCGCGACCGCTTCGCGCACCGCGGCGACGGACGCCCGATCCGCCGCCAACGAGGCGACGACGGCGGCCACCAGCGCGCGTTCCTCGGCGGACGCGGCCACGGCCGCGGCCACCGACGCCCGCGAGGCGGCCACCAAGGCGCAGGGCGCCGCGTCCCGCGCCAGGGCCGCGTCCGACAGCGCCTGGGCGTCCTTCTGGATCGCGTCCGGCGCCGCAGCGGCGGCGCACGCGGCGGCGGCCGATGCCATCGACGCCTCTCAGGACGCGGCGGCGGACGCGAAGGCCGCCAAGGAGCAGTCGGAGAAGGCGTCCGCGGCGGCGAAGGTCGCCAAGACGGAGGCCGCCTCGGCCCGTTCCGAAGCGACGCAGACCGCTGCCTGGGCGGCGACCACGGCGGGCAAGGCGCTCGCCGCGGTGCAGTCCTCGCTCGCGGCCCGTGACTCCGCGGCCGCGGTGACCAAGCCGGCGAACGAGGCGATCGCGCTCGGCGGTCCGTTCCAGGAGGTCGACAGCTCCGCGGCGTTCGCGGTGCTGACCGGCCAGCAGTCCCTGACCATCGCCCAGCAGCAGGCCGCCGCGGCGGCAGCCACGGCGAACCAGGCCCAGGCGATGTCCGCCGAGGCGAAGGCGCTGGCCGACCAGGCCGCGGCGGACATGAAGCTCGCCGCCGAGGCCTCCGCGGCCGCCGCGACGGACGCGTCCCGAGCGGCCAAGGCCTACCAGCGGGCCCAGTCCTCGGCCACCCAGGCCGCTGCGGAGGCCCAGGACGCCCAGGCCGCCGCCGGCCGTGCCGACGGCTACGCCACCACGGCCGGAACCGCCGCGATGGCGGCGGGGTCGGCGGCGACGCAGGCCGAGTCCGACGCCGCGGCGGCGGACGCGGCGGCGACCGAGGCGGAGAAGGACGCCGCCAACGCCCGTGCCGTGGCCACCAAGGCCGAGGAGGACGCCGCCAGCGCCCGCGCCACCGCCACCAAGGCGGAGAGCGACGCGACGGCGGCCGAGACGGCCGCGTCCCACGCCCGGGAAGCGGCGGAGGAGGCCCAGGCCGCCGCCGACCGCACCGAGACGACCGGGGACAAGGAACAGATCTCGCAGGGTCTGACCACCGGGATCGGCGACGTGTGGGTGGTCCTCGACCACATCGAGTACATCGGCGAGCCGACGAACGTCGTCAAGAAGAACTGCAACCCGATCATCCACATCGGGGACTGCACGATCACGGCGACCGTCACGTACAAGTCGCACGTCGACGTGTACATGTGCGCGGCCTCGCCCGAGACGTACTTCGGGCGCTGCCCGCAGGCGGACACCGTCTACCTCGGCCGCGAAGTCACGGACCCCAACACGGAGCAGCTCAGCTACACGCTGTCGATGGTCGAGTTCAACTCGGGCATCGACCCGGTCGACGTCCTGCTCGGCGACTTCATCGGCTGTGCCAAGAAGATCACGCCGGGCGGCGAGTCGGGCAGTTGGGGCGACTGCGCCTGGGCGGCCAGCTGGTTCGTCGCGGGCCCGCTCTTCCGGGCCGGCAAGGCCGCGGTGTACGCGCTGGACGCGGCGCTCCGGACGGGCATCGGGTTCATGGACGCCTACCGGGCGCTCCGCACGATCGGTCTGACCGAGGCCGCCGTCCAGGGCATCCTCAGCCGGATCTTCCGGAAGGCCGGCGAGGCGTGCGAGGTGGCCGCGCCCGGGACCATGTCGCTCGCGAGCTTCAAGGTCACGCCGCTCGCCGCGTCGTCGGGTGTCGACGACGTCGTCGAGAAGTGCCGCGCCATCCTCAAGGACATCGTCAAGGACGGCGACAAGGTGGTCCTCGGCGTCAATCCCGGTTCGAACGAACTGGCCAAGTCCCTTGGTGCGTTCACGTTCAACGCCGAAAAGTACGGAACTCAACTGCCGGCAAGCATGGGGATGGGCGAACGCCCCCTCTGGACAGTTGGCGTGGAGAGGGCCGTGGAGAATCCCAACGTGAAGCTCTCGGTGTCCCTGGAGGGAGTCGAAGACGCCAGAACCGCTGACGAAGCCCTGACCATGCTCCTGCAGCGAGGGGAATCGATCGCGGCCAACGACTGGGCTCAGATCCGGTCCTCCGGCTACGGAACGGCGTGGGAGATGGTCAAGCTCCGTGCGGCCCTCCGGATGGAGTACCGCAACTGGGCCTCCATCCAGTGGTACATGGTCAAGCGCGACGCGGCAGGCAAGCCGGTGCTCGACAATGTGGGCAACAAGGTGTACGAGGAGGTCTTTCCGACGCGCCTGACGTACGCCAACGGGGTACCGGTGGACTAGTGAGAGTGAGCGCATGAAGAAGGGGGCCTCCCCGGTGCCGGCACCGGGGAGGCCCCCTTTGCGTGGCTGAAAGAGCATCAACTGGCGCACGATGACCGGTGATCCGCATCACGTCACAGGGTCTCACGAGTAGAGATTCGTCAACTTGATGGCTCTATTTCCGGTATGGCCAAACCAGTTGCCCAGGATCCGACCAGTCGGTTTCCAGTCAATATTTGTGAGTTTCCTGTGAGTCCGGATAGGACTGCCCCCGACTGATCAATCCTGTGGGGGCCAAAGCGGTGCGTATCACCCGTCCACTCGTCATATCCATGGCGATCACCATGACCGTGCTCGTGGGCACGGAGCAGGCAGCCGCGGCCGTCGGCCGCTGGTCTGCCGCGAGATCCGGCCCAGGCGCCGGCGACATACCCGAGCAGGGCTGGGGTTCGGCCCGCTGGCGCGGACACAGCGCCTCGGGCGACGCCACGGACGCGACCGCGTCCGGTGGCCGCGGCGGCGCGTTGAGGGCGCCCGGTGAACTCGCGCCCGACTCGGGCACCACGCGGCTGCAGCTGGGCAAGGCGCCCGGGACGCCGCTGACCTCCTACGTGAAGGTCCCGTCGCCCCGCCGGGGCGCGCCCAAGGGCTTCGACCCCAAGACCAGTGTGGAGGTGCCGGGCAAGCGGGCCGCCGACGCGCGTACGTTCGTCAACCCCGACGGCACCTTCACGACCCGGCACTACAACGAGCCGGTCAACTTCCGTGGCGACGACGGCACGTGGAAGGCGATCGACACCCGCCTGACGCCGTCGTCCCCGCTGGTGCGCACCGAGGAGACCCCGGGATCCGGCTGGCAGGCCCGGTCGACCGAGGACAAGGTCTACTTCTCCGAGTTCGCGGATGCGGAAACGTTCGTGCGCCTGGGTGTGGGCGTCGACGGCACCGCCGGGATCGGCTACGCGATCGAGGGCGCGGCCCGCTCGCGGGGCCGGGTGGACGGCAGTGTGATCACGTATCCGGACGTGCGCCCCTCGGCGGACGTCGAACTGATCGCCGGCAGCGACTCCGTCAAGGAGACGCTGATCCTCAAGGACAAGGGCGCGCCCACCGAGTGGCGGTTCCCGCTGGCGCTCAAGGGCCTCACGGCGAAGCTCGACGGCCACGGCGGTGTCGTCTTCGACGACACCGCGGGCCGCCCGCAGGGCCGGATGCCCGCCGGCTGGATGGAGGACTCGAAGCAGGCGCCGAACTCCCACGAGGGCGTCATCTCGTCCGGCGTCACCTACGACCTCGTCCGCGAGGGTTCCCGCCAGGTCCTGGTCGTCAAGCTCGACCGGACGTGGCTATCGGCCCCCGAGCGGGTCTTCCCCGTCAAGGTCGACCCGTCCGTGGACGGCATGCAGGCGGCTTCCGGCACCTACGTCGAGTCGCCGTACAGCACGAACTTCTCCAGCGCCCCCGAACTCAAGGTCGGCACGTACGACGGGGGCGGCCACAAGGCGGCCTCGTTCCTGAAGTTCAACGGCCTGGACACCACCCTCAAGAACGCATACGTCCTCCATGCGAACCTGAGCCTGTACAACACCTGGTCGTACTCGTGCACCGCACGGCCGGTGACGGTCCACGAGATCACGTCGAACTGGTCCGAGGGCAGCACCAACAGCTACCCCGGTCCCGCCACCGGCGGCGCCCTGGGCTCCAAGTCCTTCGCGCACGCGTGGCGCCCGGCGGGCACGAACACCTGGTCCTGCGGGCCCGCGTGGGAGTCGATTCCGCTCGGCGAGTCGGGCCGCAAGCTGGTCGACGACTGGACGCACGGGCGCAAGGCCAACTACGGCCTGGCGGTGAAGGCGGCCACGGACGACTCCAGGACCTGGAAGCAGTTCGGCTCCGACAACTACCCCGACGGCAAGCCCAGCCTCGACGTCACCTGGTCGAAGTACGGGGCGACGTACGGCCTGGGCGGCTTCGTCCAGCCCCCGACGGCCACCGCGGACGGCGTCTTCAAGGTCACCGTCACCAACCAGGGGCGCGAGACCTGGGGGAAGACCAGCAACTACAAGCTGCGCTACGACCTGTTCGACGCCAACGGCAACAAGGTGGGCGGTGACTACTGGAGCAAGATCCGGTGGACGCCGATGCCCTACGACGTCGCCCCGGGCGGCTCGGCCACCGTCGACGCGCACATCGCACCGCTGGCACCCGGCACGTACACCGTCCAGTGGACCATGGACGAGTACGGCGTACGGAGCTTCGTCGACGACGGGGTCCCGGGCCCCGCGGTCCGCTTCGACGCGGTCAACGCACCCCCGTACCTCACCGCCGCGGCCCCGCCCAGCGGCACCGTGGTCGACACGCTCAACCCGACCCTGTGGGCCACGGCCACCGACCGGGACAAGTCCCCGAGCTCGCTGACCTACCAGTTCGAGGTCTGCGAGGTCGAGGGCAAGGACACCAGGAAGAACTGCCGCGGCAACACCCACGCTCCCTCCGAGAGCTGGACGGTGCCGAGCGGCTGGCTCAGCTGGGCCAAGACCTACGCCTGGTACGCGTACGCCAACGACGGCAAGGACCAGTCCTCCCGGACCGCCCCGTCGATCCTGACCACGCAGGTCCCGCAGCCCGTCATCACCTCGCACCTCGGCGGTGCGGACAGCGGCCGGTCGTTCGGCGAGCGGGCCGGCAACTACGCCACCGCCGCCACCGACGCCGCCGTACCGACCGTGGGTCCCGAGCTCGCGGTCACGCGCACCTACAACTCCCAGGACCCGCGCCGGGCGAACGCCTTCGGTGCCGGCTGGGCGACGCGCTGGGACATGCGGGCGGTCGCCGAGCCCGACGGCAGCGTCGTCATCACCCTCGACAGCGGCAGCCAGGTCCGCTTCGGCAGGAATAGCGACGGCACGTACAGCGCGCCGTCCGGCTCGCTCGGCGTCCTGACCGCCGTCACCGGCGGGGGCTGGACCCTGCGCGACGCGAGCGCGGCCCTGTTCACCTTCGACGCGACGGGCCGTCTGACCAAGGTCAAGGACGGTCACGGCCGTGAGCAGCTCCTCACGTACACGTCCGGCAAGCTGACCAAGGCCACCGACGCGCTGTCCAAGCGCGCGCTGACGTTCACCTGGAGCGGCGCGCACGTCGCCTCGGTGTCCACCGACGCCGTCGGCCCGCTCGCTCCGGCGCTGAAGTGGTCGTACACGTACACCGGCGACCAGCTGACCAAGGTCTGCCCGCCGGATTCGACCACCGCGTGCTCGACGTACGAGTACACGGCCGGCTCGCAGTACCGGGGCATGGTGCAGGACGCCGACCCGGTCGGCTACTGGCGGCTGAACGAGGCCGAGGGCGAGTCCGCGGTCAGTGAGGCGGTCTCCCGCACCGGCCTGAGCGCCGGCCACTACCGCGACGTGACCCTCGGGTCCGCGGGCGTGCTCGGCGCGACCGGCAACAAGGCGGTCTCCTTCAACGGCACCAACTCCTCCGTGGAGCTGCCGGAGTCCGCGCTGGCCTCCTCCACCGTGCTGTCGGTGGAGCTGTGGTTCAAGACGGACACGCCCAACGGGGTCCTCGTCGGCTTCCAGGACGACCCGCTGGGCCCGACGCACCCCAACGTCTACAACCCCGTGCTCGCCGTCGACTCGGCGGGCAAGCTGCGCGGAGCCTTCGAGAAGGCCAACGGGGGTCTCGTCCCGATCACCTCCACGGCCACCGTCACCGACAACGCCTGGCACCATGCGGCGCTGACCAGCTCCGGCACCGGCCAGACCCTGTACCTCGACGGTCAGGCCATCGGCACCCTCGCGGGTCCCGTCAGCCACTCCACCAAGACGTACGCCTACCTCGGCGGCGGCTTCACCGACCAGTCGTGGGACGGCGCCGGCACGTACGGCACGCGCTACTACAAAGGCCTCATGGACGAGGTCGCGGTCTACCACCGCGCCCTCGACGCCGGGGCGATCAAGGCCCGCTTCGACGCCCGTACGGGCGGATCGAAGCTGACCAGGTCCACCCTCCCGTCCGGCCGGGTGAGCGCTCAGGTCGAGTACGACGGCGACACCGGCCGTGCGACGAAGGTGACGGACGAGAACGGCGGCGTCTGGCAGATCTCCGAGCCGCGGTACTCCGCGGGCTCGCAGGCCTACAGCGACGCGGTCCTGGCCTCCTCGCCGGTCAACTACTGGCGCTTCGGCGACAGCGGCGGCGCCGCCGCGGCCGACGAGATGTCCGCCGGCGGCAACGGCTCCTACCGCGAGGGCGTCGCCCTCGGGGGCGTCGGCGCGTTCCTCGACGGCGACGACGGCGCGATCACCCTCGACGGCGGCAAGGGCGCCGTCTCGGTGCCGAGCGAGTCGATCGCGGGTGCCTCTTCTCTCTCCGTGGAGATGTGGTTCCGCACGGACAAGCCGAGCGGAGTCCTGCTCGCGCTGCAGAACACCGAGCTGGGCACCACTCCGCAGATGTGGAACCCGAGCCTGGTCATCGACGCGGACGGCAAGCTGCGCGGCCACTTCTGGACCGGTCCCTCCGCGGGCTGGCCGGTCATGGGCGGCGTGAAGGTCACCGACAACAAGTGGCACCACACGGTGCTCACCGGCGGTCCCACCGGCCAGTCGCTGTACCTCGACGGCGTGAAGGTGGGCTCGCAGTCCGGCACGGTGAAGCCGGAGACCCTGAGCTACGCCTACCTCGGCGGCGGCTACTCCAGCGAGGCCTGGGACTCCCAGTCCCCGGCCACCCGCTACTTCAGCGGCCAGCTCGACGAGGCCGCGTTCTACTCCAAGGAGCTGGACGCCCAGGCCGTCGCGGACCACTTCAAGGCCCGCACCCGCCTGGTCTCCGGCAACGGCGACCAGTACGAGGGCGTCGTGATGGCGGACGCCCCGGCCGGCTACTGGCAGCTGGACGAGTCGGGTGGCACGACCGTCGTGAACAAGGTCGCCGCCGTCGGCGCCAACGGCACCTACACCAAGGCGACGCCGGGCAAGCCCGGCGCGTTCGGGTCCGGCGACCGCACCGCGGCGGAGTTCGCGGGCGCGGGGTGGGCCGAACTGCCGGGCGGACACCTGCCGAACACCGACCTGTCGGTCGAGCTGTGGTTCAGGACCGCCAAGCCCGGCGTGCTCTTCAGCGACCAGGAGAAGCCGCTCCCGGACGCCGTGGGCTACGCGCCCGTCCTGTACGTCGGCTCGGACGGCAAGCTGCACGGCCAGTACTTCACCCGGGGCGTCGCGGCGACCAACACCTCACCGAACACGGTCACGGACAACGAGTGGCACCACGCGGTGGTGACGGCGCTGGGTTCCACCCACACGCTGTACCTCGACGGCGCCCAGGTCGCCCAGACCACCACCACGCCGGTCACGCACGAGACCAACCAGCGCGCCTACATCGGCGCCGGCTACACCTCCTGGTGGCCCGCGTCGCCGGGCGACGGCGTGCAGTACCTCACCGGCCAGATCGACGAGGTCGCGGTCTACCCGCGGCCCCTCACCGGTGACCAGGTCGCCCGCCACTACGGCGCACGCGCCCACGCCTCGGGTTCCTCCCTGTCCTCGACGGTGACGGTCACCGACCCGATGGGCGCGAAGACGTCCAGCACGTTCGACGCGGTCCGCGGCCAGCGCCGCACGGCCTCGACGGACGCGGACGGCGGTGTCACCACGTACGCGTACGACACCGGCGGCTTCCTGCACACGGTCACGGACCCCAACGGTCACGCGACGATCACCGGTCACGACGAGCGCGGCAACACCGTCTCCACGACGACCTGCCGGGACGCGAACTCCTGCTGGACCTCCTTCGCGGAGTACTACGACAACCCCGCGGACAAGCTGGACCCGCGCAACGGCAAGCAGACCGCGGTCCGCGACGGCCGTTCCTCCGGCGCGGCGGACAACCGCTACCGGACGACGACCTCGTACACCGCGCTCGGCCTGACCGACACGGTCACGCTGGCCGACGGCCGCACGGCGTCGACGACGTACACCACGGGCACGGAGCCCGCGGTGGGCGGCGGGACCACCCCGGCCGGGCTGGTCGCCACGAAGAAGAGCGCCGGTGGCGCCACCGTCGCGTACGCGTACTCCGCGTCCGGCGACCTGGCGAAGTCGACCAGCCCGTCCGGCGTGGTGACGACCTACACCTACGACGGCATCGGCCGGAAGCTGACCGAGACCCAGGTCTCCGACAGCACCCCCGCCGGCGTCACCACCACCTACTCCTACAACGCCCTGTCCCGTGTCGTCGCCGAGACCGGTCCTGGCGTCAGGAACGAGATCACCGGCGTCACCCACACCGCCCGCGTCGGCCGCACCTACGACGCCGACGGGCGGCTGCTCACCGAATCGACGGAGGACACCACCGGCGGCGACGCCACCCGCACCACCACCCACCACTACGACACGCGGGGCCTCAACGACAGCGTGACGGACGCGGCCGGCAACGAGTCGACGTTCGCGCACGACGCCCTGGGCCGCGTGATCAGCGCGACGGACCCCGCGGGCAACGTCGTGACGACCACGTACACCAAGCGCGGTCAGGTCGCCGAGTCGGTGCTGAAGAACTGGACCGGCGACCCGTCCGGCCAGACCCGCGACCTGGTGCTGGAATCGAAGGCGTACGACCCGGCGGGCCGACTGGCCTCGTCGACGGACGCCATGGGCGCCACCACCGCCTTCACCTACTACGACGACGGCCTCCAGGCCACGGCGACCGCGAAGCGGGTCACCCAGGCCAACGGCTCCACGAAGGACGTCCTCCTCGGGTCGACGGTCTACGACGGCGCGGGCAACGCGGTCTCGGAGACCGCGGCCGGCAGCCGTACGACCGTCCACACGATCGATGCCCTGGGACGCACCACCCGCTCGGTGTTCGACCCCAACGGCCTGAACCGGGTCGCCACGTTCGCCTACGACACCGAGGGCCGGCTCACCGAGCAGACCCGGTCCGTCGACGGCACCGGCAAGAAGGTGACCTCGACCACCGAGTACGACGCGGTGGGCAACCCGAAGAAGGAGACGCTCACCGACGGCACCGCGACCCGGGTCTCCTCCGCCACGTTCGACCAGCGCGGTCTCCAGCTGACCCAGACCAGCCCGCGCGGCATCACCAGCACGGGCCGGTTCGACGAGCTGGGCCGTCTGGTCGAGGCGACCGCGCCGCAGGTGCAGGCCGAGGAGAACGGCGGTGCGGCCGCGGCCGTCACCCCCAAGTCCCTCGTCGGCTACAACACCTTCGGCGAGGTCACCGAGTCGCGTGACCCGCGCGGTCTGGTGACCAGGACGGAGACCGACAAACTGGGCCGCCCCGTCGCGGTCACCCTGCCCGACTACACCCCGCCGGGCGCGACCACGGCCGTCACGGCCGTCTCGCGCACGACGTACGACGCCCTCGGCAACACGGCGTCCACCACCGACCCGCTGGGCCGCGCGACGTACTACGCGTACGACCAGATGGGCCGGCTGGTCAGCAGGACCGACCCCGCGGTCGCCGGCACGCAGGGCCTGACGGCCCAGGGCACCACCTCCCTCGACGGCACCTCCACCGCCCTGTCCGGCGGCGGTGTCTCCACCTACACCTGGACCCCGACCGGTCTGCCGCTCTCCGCGACCGACCCGACAGGAGCACGCACCGAGTCCACCTACGACGAGCTGGGCCGCAAGCTGACCGCCACCACGGTCGAGCGCAAGCCCACCCTCCAGAACCTCGTCTCCCGCTTCACCTGGGACGACGCGGGCAACCAGGTCTCCTCGACCACCCCCGGTGGGCGGATCGCCGGCGCGACCTATGACAAGGCCGGCCAGGCCCTGACGGTCACCGACCCGGGCGGCGGCGTCAGCAGCGCCGTGTACGACGGCCTCGGCCGCCAGACCGAGACCAAGGACGCGACCGGCCGCAAGACCGTCACCGCGTACGACCTCGCGGGCAAGCCGCTCTCGACGTCCGACTACGGGACCGGCACGACGGCCCTGCGCACGACCACGACCGAGTACGACGCCGACGGCAACGTCACCGCGTCCGTGTCGGCCGGCGGCGCGCGCCGCACGTACGCCTACGACGCGCTCGGCCGGCTCACCCAGCAGGTCGAACCCGTCAACTCCACGGCAGCCGACTCGATCACGACGACCTTCGGCTACGACGCCGCGGGCAACCGCACGCGCCTGACCGACGGCCGCGGCAAGGCCACGTACTACACGTTCAACGCGTGGGGCCTGCCCGAGTCGACGATCGAACCGAGCACGACCCTCCACCCGGGCCTGAGCAACCGCACGTGGACGAACGTCTACGACGCTGCGGCCCGGCTCGTCACCGAGCTGCTCCCCGGCAACGTCAAGCGTCAGAAGACGTACGACGACCTGGACCGGCTCACCGCCGAGACCGGCTCCGGCACCGCCGTGGCCACCCGTCCCCGCTCGCTCTCCTACGACCTCGCCGGGCGTCTGACCGGCGTTGCCGGCGACGGGGTCCTCGCGGGCAACACGTACACCTACAACGACCGCGGCCAGCTCCTGGCGACGGACGGTCCGGGCGGCACCTCGTCCTACGCGTACGACGCGGACGGCCAGATGACCTCCCGCACCGACGCGGCGGGCCGGACGGCCTTCACCTACGACACCGCCGGCCGCCTCGACACGGCGACCGACCCGCTCACCGGCACCCAGGTGCGCAGCGACTACGACGCGGCCGGGCGACCGACCGCCGACGAGTACGCACGCCCCGCCGCCGGCGGCGGCTGGACGGTCGGCTCGAAGCGTTCGTACACCTACGATGCGCTGGGCCGCCTCGCGGACGACAGCGTCACGAAGACCGGCACGGGCACCGCGGTCCAGGGCACGGCCTACGCGTACGACCTCGACGACCGCCTGGTCAGGAGGACCGCGTCGGGCACGGCCGGAGCGGGCGCGGAGACGTACGCCTACGACCTCGCGGGCCGGATGACCTCGGAGACCAGCGGGGGCACCACCACCGCCTTCGAGTGGGACAAGGCCGGCAACCTCACCAAGAAGGGGAACGTCACCGGGACGTACGACTCCCGCAACCGGCTCCAGACCTGGGGCACCCAGACCTTCGACTACTCCGCACGCGGCACGGTCAAGGGCATCACGGACACCGCGGGCCCCGCTCGCACGATCAACTCGGACGCCTTCGAGCGGACGGTCAACAACGGCACCAGCACCTTCACGTACGACTCGCTCGACCGGGTCATGACCCACAACGGCACCGCCTTCGGCTACGACGGCGGCTCCAACAACCTCGTCAAGGACGGCACGTCCACCTACAGCCGCACCCCCGGCGGAACGCTGCTCGCCGGCGCGGTGACGGGGACGGCGGGCTCCGCCCGTCTCGCGGTCACGGACCAGCACACGGACGTGGTCGCGAACCTCACCGCGGACGGCACCGCGGTCTCCTCGTCCCGCGCGTACGACGCCTTCGGCAACGTGACCGCGTCGGCAGGCTCCAACCCTTCCCTCGGCTACCAGTCGGGCTGGACGGACAGCTCCACCGGCGAGGTCAACATGGCCGCCCGCTGGTACCAGCCCGGAACCGGCGGCTTCACCGGCCGCGACACCTGGCAGCTCGACGCGAGCCGGTCGGGGCAGCACGCGAACCGCTACTCCTACGGTTTCGGCGGCCCGCTCAACAGCACGGACCCGAGTGGTCACTGCATCTGGGACGTGTGTGCCGGAGAAGCCCTCCTGGTGGCCGCCGCGATCGGCGCCATCGCCAGCTGGGCGACCTACCAGCAGGTCTCGTCGCACTCGTACACCTGGGACCTGGACCTGCACTGGGAGCTGCCCTGGTCGTTCAGCACGGCGGCCACCAGCACCACCGGGTACAACCCCTCGATCAACTACCCGTACCAGCCGTACCGCACGAACTCGTCCAACCGCGGCAACGGCAACGTCCGGACCGGTGACGGCCGGGGCCCGTGCATCAACTGCGGCCCCAGGGGCCCGCAGGGACCGCGGGGACCGCAGGGGCCGAGGGGCAATCCCCGGGTCGACCGCCCGGTCAAGCCGCCGAAGCCGCCCATCCCGCAGAACCCCAACCGGGGCCCGCACCCGATCCCCGCACCGCGCCACATCCCCAAGATCGACTGGGATCCGGACAAGGACGGCGGCTGGGACCCGAAGAAGGGCTGGGACCTGATCGTCGGCGGGCTGAGCCTGCTGGACATGCTGACGGGCCAGGACAACGGCTTCACCCCGGACACGACCCCGGACACCCACGGCGCCCCTGGCGCCAACCCGGGTGGGGGCACCGATCAGGACGACTCGCGCGACTGCGTCAGCAGGGGCCAGCAGACGATCGACTACGGAACCCTGGACACCGGCAACGGCGACCGGCCGACGGGCATCACGGCCTGCCTCAACAAGGACCGGATCAAGGAGGGGACGAAGGCGAACCCCGACAAGGCGAAGGCCTACCGCTGGGCGCAGAAGTTCATCGAGGACAACACCGACCTCGACGCGGAGCGGGCCATCAACGCCTGTCACCTCTTCGCCGGCACGCTCGGAGGATCGGGAACCGAACCGAAGAACCTGTCCACGTGTGCTCGCCCGACGAACTTCTACTGGACCAAGGGCACGATCCACCGGATCGACGAGAACATGCGCTACTACGAGAAGATGGTGAAGGACGAGGGTTCGAAGGCGGGGGTGGTCATCGAGTACAAGGTGACGCCGATGTACGACGGGCCCCGGACCATCCCCTACGAGTACAAGCTCGACGCGACGATCTGGCGCAACGGCGTCCGGTCGAAGCTGATCGACAACAAGTCCGTGGCGAATGAGTTCCAGCCTTCGCCGCAGCTCAACCTGGGTCGCCAGTCCGACTCACAGGGCAGGCCGATACCGAGGGGGAACACGAGATAGTGGAGGAGATCGGGATGTCGATCGATGAGTTGCTGTCGCTGATGCCTCCGCATTCCGGAGCCGGCGCGGACATCGACTGGGACACGACCGAAAGCGCCTGGGGCTTTCGGTTCCCCGCGGACTACAAGGAGTTCGTGCGGCACTACGGTGCCGGTTCCATCGAGAACTTCCTCGCGGTCTTCGAGCCCGCGCTGGGTGCGTCGGAGCGGCCGGAAGGTGCGATGGCCGACGAGACGGCGGTGGCTCAGGAGCTGTGGGAGGAACTGGAGGGAATCCAGGGAGTCGACGCGGATCCGGAGCGGATTCTGGCCTGGGCCGTGAACGGCACGGCGGACATGCTCTGCTGGCTGCGGGCGGAAGGAAGCCCGGACGCCTGGCCCGTGCTCGTGTACGAGCGGGACAAGGACGCCTGGCGGCTGTACGACTGCGGCATGGTGGAGTTCCTCCTCCGCGCCTTCCGGGAGGAGGACCCCGGCCACCCGCTGTCCGGCACGCCGATGTGGGGGGCTTCCTCCCCTCGGTTCCTGACGCGTCGGGAGAGGCGCCGGATCGCCGATGCGGGCCGGGACCCCTGGGCGTGACACCACTGAAGTAGGACGAAGCGAAGGCCGCCGGAGCGATCCGGCGGCCTTCGCCGTTCCCGGCACGAGGCCCGGCGGGGCCGCGCCGCACGTGCCGTCGGACCGCCGGGACGGCCGCGGGTCAGCACCCGCTCACCACAGACCGAGCGCCCGCAGCACCCCGCGCTGACCCGGTGTCGGCTTGGCCGGCCAGTAGACGTAGCAGACTCCGCCGGTGCCGCTTCGGACCTTGCCGTTCGCGTCGTAGCGCTTCGTGCGGAGCCAGATGTTCTCCCACTCGCGCCGCGCGTACACCCGGCGGACCGCCGCGTTGTCGGGGGAGGCCGGGTCGTTGGCGATGACGTCGCCGTCCGGGGTGAAGCCGATGACCGTCATCAGGTGGCCCGAGGTGCCGTAGCCGGCTCCGGTCAGTTCCTCCTTGCGGAAGGACTGGGACGTTATGGCCGGGATGCCCGCCGCGACGAGGGCTTCGAGTTCGGTGAGCGAGCGGAGGCGGGTGACCGCGGCGTTCATGTCCGGGTAGGTGGCCGCGTACGCGGCGTTGAACGGCCAGTTGCCGCAGCCCTCGTACTGGTGGTCGTACGTGAAGCGGGCCGCGTGGCAGACCTGTGGGTCGGCGAAGGCCGGGTTCACCCAGGCCAGCTGCTCGGCCGTGGGCCGGCGCCCCCAGTACTCGACGATCATCTGGGAGGAGGTCGGGCTGCACCAGGCCTCTCCCCCGTTGTCGTACTCGGGGTACTGGCCGACGTGGGTGTTCTGGGAGTAGCGCGGGACCTCCAGCTCGTGCGCGAGGCCGGGCTCGGAGGCCGGGACCGTGAAGCGGTCCGGGATGTCGGAGGCCATCGCGCCCAGCCGCCGGACGGTCGGGGTGAGGGCGCTGCCCGGGGTGCGGTAGAGGGTCAGGCGGAGGCGGTACGCGCTCAGCCGCAGGCCGCTCGCCGGGTCGTCGATCGCGAAGGTGTCGGTCCAGACGGTGCTTCTGCCGTCGGTCTGGTCGTCGACCGAGGTGCGCCGGATGTCGTCGTCGCCGGAGGCCCAGCGGCCGAGCACGTACCAGGGGGTGGCGGTGGCGTCGGAGTACGTGCCGGAGAGTTCGACCTGGATCCAGGTGCCGGGTGGCGTGACGGCGTTCCAGGAGGCGATGACCTCGGTCGCGGGGACGGCCGGGGTGTGGACGGGGGAGGTCCAGCTCGCGTACTCCCAGGCGGAGGTGCGGCCGGTGTGCGGGTCGGTGTAGTCGACGAGCCCGGCGGGGGCGACGAGGACGAGGCCGGGACGGCGGCCGGCGACCGCCTTCGTGCCGTCGGCCGTGCCGCGCCTCCAGTCCGTGTACGAGGACCAGAAGCTGTTGTCGACGAGCCCGGCGGCCGGGGCGTGGCGGGGGGCGGAGGCGGTGGCCGAGGCCGGGCCCGCGGCTGTGGCGCGGCCGGTGGTGGCCGCCGCCGCGGCGGCCGCGAGCGCCGCGGCGAGGACGGTTCTGCGCGGGGTGGAGCTGGTCATGGGCGGTGACCCCCAGTCGAGAACGATGGGCGTACGGAAGGGCCGGGGCGTGGGCGTACGGGACCTCCGCACCGGTGGACGGACGGGGCTGCGCGGGCCCACTATCCCGGCTCCCGCGGGGCTTCCGCCAGCACTTCGCGCCGCGTCGCCGTACCAATATTGGTCTCTACCACTGATGGCGGCACCTCCCTGACCTGCGGCGGTCCCCCACTCCCCTACCCTGGGGCCATGAACGACCTCGACCGCGCGGCGCACGCGCTGCTCCGGCTGCCGCCCTCCTGCGGGCCGGTCCGGCTGATCGCGGTCGACGGCCACGCGGGCTCCGGCAAGTCCACGCTCGCGGCCCGTCTCTCCGCGGCCCTGGGCGACGCGCCCGTCCTCCACCTCGACGACCTCGCCACGCACGAGGAGCTCTTCGGATGGACGGACCGCCTGCGGGGCCAGGTCCTGGAGCCGCTCTCGCGGGGCGAGACCGCCTCCTACCGGCCGTACGACTGGCGGCTGCGGCGCTTCGGGGAGGCACGGGCGCTGCCGCCGGCGCCGGTGGTCCTCGTCGAGGGCGTCGGCGCGGGCCGGCGGGCGGTGCGGCCGTTCCTGGCGTGGCTGCTGTGGATGGAGCGCGGACCCGAGGAGTCCTGGGCGCGCGGGCGTCGGCGGGACGGGCCGGAGCAGGCCGCGTTCTGGGACGGCTGGACCGTGGCGGAGACTCGCCACTTCGCCGAGGACCCGTCCCGGGCCTTCGCCGACACCCTGGTACGGGAGCGCCAGGAGGGTTACGACTGGCTTCCCGGGCCGTCCGTGACAGCGGGCGCGCACCAGATCATCACGCACAGTGAGGGCGTTCTGTCCGTGATCTGAGGGCACGGAGTCCGCCCTCCGCAAGTGCCTCAACTTCGCTTGACCCAGGGGGCGTACAGGTCTTACGTTCTGAATGTGCGGCTTTTCGGAGCCGCCGCAGACACGAAGCCCCCGGTTGTTCCCCCGTGATCGGGGGCTTCGTTCTGCCCTCGGAAGCCCTCCCCGGACCCCTTCGGGAGTCAACTCTCCCCCTTCGGCGAGCCCCGGCGATCACCCAGGGTCACTGCTTCCGGATCATGCGCTTCTCCTTAAGCACGCACCCCTTGCGCAGGTACGATGCCCCCAGGTGCGGTCAAATCCCGTCCATGCGATGACGGTTGTGGGGGACTCGATGGACATCGGCACGCAGGGGTCTCAGACCCCCGCCGAACTCGCCTGGCTGCGCGGAGTCGACGCCTACACGATGGGCGCGTATCCGCAGGCGGAGGACGAGTTCCGGACGGCGGTACGGATCGATCCCGGGATGGCGGACGCCTGGCTCGGGCTGCACGCGCTCCGGGCCGACACCACCACCGCGCTGCTGCGCATGTACCGCAACCGCGAACGCTTCGGCGAGCAGCGGACCCGCTACCGGCGCACCCTGAACTCCTGGTACTGGCTCGGCTGGTGGGTGCAGCCGGTCCTGGAGAGCCCGCGCGACCTGCTCCTCGCGCACGCCTCCCACTGGCTCGACGGCCGCCACGTGCCGGAGCTCGACCGGGCCCTGGCCGGCCTCCCCCCGGTCGACACCGACCCGCAGGTGCGCTTCCTGCACGCCTGCCGCGCCTACCTCGTCAAGGACTGGGACCAGCTGGTCCGGCACACCGAGACCCTCGTCGACGACCCGCTGCTCGGCATCGAGGCGGGGCTCTTCGGCGGCATGGCCCGGGTGCGCCTGGAGATGTACGGCCAGGCCGAGCCGCTGCTCTCCGCCTCGCTGATGCGGTGCCGCAGCGAGCAGCCGCAGCGCAAGGAGCTGCGCTACTGGCTCGCCCGCGCCCACGAGGGCACCGGGCGCAGTGCCGCAGCCCTGCCCCTGTACCGGGCCGTGCACCGGATCGACCCGGCGTTCATGGACACGGCCGCACGGCTCGCGGCGATCGCCGAGTACGACGGCTTCGAGGGGTACGACGGCGTGGACGACCCGGCGGGCCTCGCGACGGTCGCGCTCGGCACCCTCGGCGGGGGCCTCGGCCAGGACGCCGCGGACACGGTGCCGGGCGCCGAGCCCGATCCCGGGGCGCTCGGCGACGGGCTGCGGCTCGCGCCCGAGCCGGTGCCGCCGGCCGCCCCCGCGACCCCGCCCGAGACCGTACGGCAGAAGGCGCCGCTGCCCGGCCAGCCGGTGCCGCCGCG
This sequence comes from Streptomyces sp. NPDC096079, assembly GCF_040303145.1. NCBI lineage: Bacteria > Bacillati > Actinomycetota > Actinomycetes > Kitasatosporales > Streptomycetaceae > Streptomyces > Streptomyces sp. NPDC096079. Next base: position 92,099 of record NZ_JBEOST010000016.1, on the reverse strand, counting down.
CTTCCCGGCGGGCCCCACCGATCCGGTGCTCCTCGCGGAGGCCCTCGCCGAGCTGGAGGGCATGGTCGGGCTCGAACCGGTGAAGCGGCAGGTCAAGGCGCTCTCGGCGCAGCTGGAGATGGCCCGGCTCCGGGCCGGGCAGGGGCTCCCGGTCCAGCCGCCCAAGCGCCACTTCGTCTTCTCCGGTCCCTCGGGCACCGGGAAGACCACGGTCGCCCGGATCCTGGGGCGGGTCTTCTACGCGCTCGGGCTGCTCGGCGGCGACCATCTCGTGGAGGCGCAGCGGGCCGACCTCGTCGGCGAGTTCCTGGGCCAGACGGCGGTCAAGGCCAATGAGCTGATCGACTCGGCGGTCGGCGGCGTGCTGTTCGTGGACGAGGCGTACGCGCTCTCCAACACCGGCTACAGCAAGGGCGACGCGTACGGCGACGAGGCCCTCCAGGTGCTCCTGAAGCGGGCCGAGGACAACCGGGACCACCTCGTGGTCATCCTGGCCGGCTACCCCGAGGGCATGGACCGGCTGCTGAGCACCAACCCGGGCCTGTCCTCCCGGTTCACCACCCGGGTCGACTTCCCCTCCTACCGGCCGCTGGAGCTCACCGCCATCGGCGAGGTCCTCGCGGCGGCCGACGGGGACGGCTGGGACGAGGAGGCCCTCGACGAGCTCCGCTCGATCAGCGGGCACGTCGTCGAGCAGGGCTGGATCGACGAGCTCGGCAACGGCCGCTTCCTGCGCACCCTGTACGAGAAGTCCTGCGCCTACCGGGACCTGCGGCTCTCCGGATACCCGGGGACGCCGAGCCGCGAGGACCTCGCGACCCTCCGGCTCGGCGACCTCATGCAGGCGTACGGCGAGGTCCTGTCGGGCCGCGGTCCGGTCGACCGCGGCCCGCAGCAGGAGCCGCCTGGCTACTGAGCCGCCGGGACGGGCTGGACCCGGTGCGCCCGGCCCGCCGGGACGGGCTGGACGCGGTGCGCGGGGTCGCGGACCTCGCCCACCAGCATCTCCAGGACGTCCTCCAGGGCGACAAGCCCCAGGACCCGGCCCGAGCCGTCCGCGACCTGCGCCAGATGGGTGGCGGCGCGGCGCATCACGGTGAGGGCGTCGTCGAGCGGCAGTTCCGCGCGGAGCGTCGCCATGGGGCGCCACAGCCGCTGCGGCACGGCCCGCTCGCGCTCCTCCAGGTCCAGGACGTCCTTCACGTGCACGAAGCCCATGAAGGTCGCCCGGCCCTCGGCGCGGACCGGGAAGCGGGAGAACCCGGTCCGCACGGTCAGCTCCTCGATCTCGCGCGGGGTGACCGAGGGCGGGACCGTGACCAGGGAGGCCGAGGCGATGAGGACGTCCGTCACCGGGCGGCTGCCCAGTTCGAGGGCGTCCTCGAGGCGCTCCTGCTCCGCCGGGTCGAGCAGCCCCGCCTGGCCCGCGTCCTCCACGAGCCGGCCGAGCTGGGCGCTGGTGAAGACCGCCTCCACCTCGTCCTTGGGCTCGACCTTGAACGCCTTCAGGACCAGCCGGGCGCAGGCGCCGAGCGCGGCCGTGACGGGCCGGCAGATCCGGGCGAAGCCGACCAGGCCGGGGGCGAGCCAGAGGGCGGTGCGCTCGGGGTCGGCCATCGCCAGGTTCTTCGGGACCATCTCGCCGATGACGAGGTGGAGGAAGACGACCGCGGCGAGGGCGATGACGTAGCCGAGCGGGTGGATCAGCCCCTCCGGGACCCCGATCGCGTGGAAGACCGGTTCGAGGAGGTGGGCGACGGTCGGCTCGGCGACGGCGCCGAGCGTCAGGGAGCAGACGGTGATGCCGAACTGGGCCGCGGCCATCATCTGCGGCAGGTTCTCCAGGCCGTGCAGGACCTGCTTGGCCCTGGCTCCCCCGAGGGGCTCGATCTGGCTGCGGCGGACGGAGACGAGGGCGAACTCGGCGCCGACGAAGAAGCCGTTGGCGAGGACCAGGAGGACGGCGAAGAGGAGTTGCAGGGTGCTCATCGGGCCGCCTCCGCGGGGACGGACACGGGGGTGGGCACGGGCGCGGACACGGTGACCGGGTCCGGCTCGGGGGCCGTGCGGACGATCCGTACCCGCTCGGCGCGGTAGCGGTCGACCTGGCGCACCGAGAGCCGCCAGCCGGGGAGCTCGGCCCGGTCCCCGGGGGCCGGGATGCGGCCGAGGAGGTCGGCGACGAGCCCGGCGACGGTCTCGTACGGCCCGTCGGGCACGTCGAGGCCTATCCGGCGCAGGGTGTGGACGCGGCAGGAGCCGTCGGCCTCCCAGGCGGGGCGGCCGTCCTCGGCGGGCGCGGCGGCCAGCTCGGGCCGTCCGTCGGCCGCGGTGTCGTGCTCGTCGCGGACCTCGCCGACGAGCTCCTCGACGATGTCCTCCAGGGTGACGACCCCGGCCGTGCCGCCGTACTCGTCGACGACCACCGCGATGGGCTGCTCCCGGCGCAGCCGCTCCAGGAGCGTCTGGGCGGGCAGGGTCTCGGGGACGAGCAGCGGCGGGACCGCGATCCGTCCGACGGGGGTGCGCAGACGGGCGTGCGGGGCGACGGCGAGCGCGTCCTTGAGGTGGACCATGCCGACGATCTCGTCGATGCGGTCCCGGTAGACCGGGAAGCGCGAGAGGCCGGTGGCCCGGGTGAGGTTGAGGACGTCGGCCGCGGTGGCGTCCCACTGGAGGGCGCTCACCTTCACGCGCGGGGTCATGACCTGCTCGGCGGTGAGGCCGCCGAGGGACAGGGTCCGTACGAAGAGGTCGGCGGTGTCCTGTTCGAGCGCACCGGCCTGGGCCGAGTGCCGGGCCAGCGAGACGAGCTCGCCGGGGGTGCGGACCGAGTCCAGCTCCTCGGTGGGCTCCACGCCCAGGAGGCGGACGAGGCTGTTGGCGACCCGGTTGAGCAGGGAGATAACCGGTCGGAACAGGGCCGAGAAGCGGCGCTGCGGGGTGGCCACGAAGCGGGCGACCTGGAGCGGCCGGGAGACCGCCCAGTTCTTCGGCACCAGCTCGCCGACCACCATCTGGACGGCGGAGGCGAGCAGCATGCCGATCACCACGGACACCCCTGAGACGGCCCCTTCGGGCAGTCCGGTCGCGGTGAGCGGCCCGTGGAGGAGCCCGGCGAGCGCGGGCTCGGCGAGCATGCCGACGACCAGCGAGGTGATGGTGATGCCCAGCTGGGTGCCGGAGAGCTGGAAGGAGAGCTCGCGCAGCGCGGTGACGACGGTGCGGGCGCGCCGGTCGCCGGCGGCCGCGGCCCGCTCGGCCTCGGCGCGCTCGACGGTCACGAGACCGAACTCGGCGGCCACGAAGAAGCCGTTGGCGAGGATCAGGAGGAAGGCCGCGACGAGCAGCAGAAGGGAGACGATCATGCCGCCGCCTCCGGAGAGGGGGCGGCGCAGGTACTACCGGACGATCCGTCCATTGCTGGAGGGAGTCACTCCTCGGGTCGAAGGGTGGTCTCGCGGGCCGCGGTCGCGGCCCTGCACACGCGAGACGGTGGCGCCGCTCGGCACCACCGTCTCCAGAGTAGTCACGTGAACGCCCCGAGGGGCAGGGGGTCGGCCCCGGATGGGGGACGGATCGGGGTTTCCCCCAGGCCGGCCCGGTCTCTGATCGGGGGTTCACCCAAGCCGGATCGGGCCCTGACCGGGGGTTCCCCCGAACCGACCGGGGGCCTCAGCGCGCTTCCGCGCTCGTTCCCCGGCTGTCCGCGAGCGCTCGCAGGGCGCGGGCGTCGCGGATCGCCGCTTCCCTGGCGATGCCGGGCTGGATGCCCAGCGCGGGCAGGCTGGTGCCGTCGCTGAGGTCGAGGAAGACCCAGGGGTCGCCGGGGCGGAGGTTGACCTTGAGGATCTCCGCCCAGGCGAGCCGACGGCTCCGGGTGATGTTGACGACCGTGACGCCGTCCTCGTCGGCGACGACCTTCGGACGGCTCAGCAGGACCAGGACCCCGGAGAGCAGCGCGGCGGTGAGGACGAAGCTGGCGCGCTCCCCCGGTCCGAGGCGCTCCAGCATGAGCGCCACGGCCGTGACGACGACGAACATCGTGACGCCCAGGGTCAGCAGGATCGCCCGGGTACGGCCGGGGCGGAAGGTGACCGGGAGGGCGGGCGTCGTGGACTGCGACATCGGGGGTTCCTCAGTGCCTGGTGGGACGTGCGGGCCTGCGGCCGTCAGAGGCGGCAGGCGTGGATGGCGGTGGTGAGGATGGCGCGGGCGCCGATCTCGTACAGGTCGTCCATGATCCGCTGCGCCTCCTTGGCGGGGACCATCGCGCGGACGGCGACCCAGCCCTCGTTGTGCAGCGGGGAGACGGTCGGCGACTCCAGGCCCGGGGTGAGGGCGACGGCCTGCTCCAGGTGCTCGGCCCGGCAGTCGTAGTCCATCATCACGTAGCTGCGGGCGACGAGGACGCCCTGGAGGCGGCGCATGAACTGCTGCACCTGCGGGTGGTCGTCCGGGGCGCCGTGGCGGCGGACGACGACGGCCTCGGAGGTGAGGATCGGCTCGCCGATGACCTCCAGGCCCGCGTTGCGCAGGCTGGTGCCGGTCTCCACGACGTCCGCGATGACCTGGGCGACGCCCAGCTGGATCGCGGTCTCGACCGCGCCGTCCAGGTGGACGACGGAGGCGTCGATGCCCTGGTCGGCGAGGTGCTTGGCGACGATGCCCTCGTAGGAGGTGGCGATCGTCATGCCGCCGAAGTCCTCGGGGCCGTTCGCCGTGCCCGGGCGGGTGGCGTAGCGGAAGGTGGAGCGGCCGAAGTTCAGCGCGAGGATCTCCTCGGCACTGGCGCCGGAGTCCAGGAGCAGGTCACGGCCGGTGATGCCGATGTCCAGCTTCCCGGAGGCGACGTAGATCGCGATGTCCTTCGGCCGCAGGTAGAAGAACTCGACCTCGTTGTCGGGGTCGATGACCACGAGCTCCTTGGACTCCTTGCGCTGGCGGTAGCCGGCCTCATGGAGCATTGCCGACGCAGGTCCGGAGAGGGAACCCTTGTTGGGGACGGCGATGCGCAGCATGGGGTCAGCTTCCTTTGCCTGGGAGTTCTGGGGAGGGTGTGCGGCTTTTCTCGGTGGTGCTCAGAGGTGGGCGTAGACGTCGTCGAGCGAGATCCCGCGGGCGACCATCATCACCTGGACGTGGTACAGCAGCTGCGAGATCTCCTCGGCGGCCGCTTCCTTGCCCTCGTACTCGGCGGCCATCCAGACCTCGGCGGCCTCCTCGACGACCTTCTTGCCGATGGCATGGACGCCCTTGCCCACCAGCTCCGCGGTGCGGGAGGTGGCCGGGTCGCCGGTCTCTGCCTTGAGCTTGAGCTCGGAGAAGAGCTCTTCGAAACTTTTACTGGTTCCGTTCGCCATGATGGTCCTAAGAGTACGGGGTGAGGGGCACGCGCCTAGCGCCAGGGTTCGCTGACCGTGCGCAGCGTGGTGGCGGTGGCGACGGCGGCGGTGACCGCTTCGTGGCCCTTGTCCTCGGAGGATCCTTCGAGGCCGGCCCGGTCGAGGGCCTGCTCTTCGTTGTCGACGGTGAGGACGCCGAATCCGACGGGTACGCCGGTGTCGATCGAGACCTGGGTGAGGCCGTGGGTGACGCCCTGGCACACGTACTCGAAGTGCGGCGTTCCGCCGCGGATGACGACGCCGAGCGCCACGATGGCATCGTAGCCGCGTCCGGCGAGGACCTTCGCCACGACCGGGAGCTCGAAGCTGCCGGGGACGCGCAGCAGCGTCGGCTCGTCGATGCCGAGCTCGCCGAGGGCGCGCAGGGCGCCGTCGACGAGACCGTCCATGATCTTCTCGTGCCACTGCGCCGCGATGACCGCGACCCGGAGGTCGCCGCAGTTCTTCACGCTGAGGACGGGTGCGCCCTTGCCGCTCATGTCTCTCCTAGCCGATTCGTACGTACGTGATCACTGGTTGTTGCAGGTGGAGGCCGGGGAGCCGTCCAGCCAGGGCAGGTCGTGGCCCATCCGGTCCCGCTTGGTCCGCAGGTAGCGGAGATTGTGCTCGCCCGCCTGGACCGGCATGGGCTCGCGGCCCTCGACCCGGAGGCCGTGCCGGGCGAGGGCGTCGATCTTGTCGGGGTTGTTGGTCATGAGGCGCAGGCTGCGGACGCCGAGGTCGCCGAGGATCTGCGCGCCGGCGGCGTAGTCGCGGGCGTCGGCGGGCAGCCCGAGCTCCAGGTTGGCGTCGAGGGTGTCGCGGCCGCGCTCCTGGAGTTCGTACGCGCGGAGCTTGGACAGCAGGCCGATGCCGCGGCCCTCGTGGCCCCGCAGGTAGACGACGATGCCGCGCCCGGCCTCGGTGATCCGGTCCATGGAGGCCTGCAGCTGCGGACCGCAGTCGCAGCGCAGGGAGTGGAAGATGTCGCCGGTCAGGCACTCGGAGTGGACCCGGACGAGGACGTCCTCGCCGTCGCCGAGTTCGCCGTGGACGAGGGCGACGTGCTCGACGCCGTCGACGGTGGAGCGGTAGCCGTACGCGGTGAACTCGCCGTGCGCGGTGGGCAGGTGGACCTCGGCCTCGCGGCGGACGGTCGGCTCGGCGGAGCGCCGGTAGGCGATCAGGTCCTCGATGGAGATGATCGTCAGGCCGTGCTTGCGGGCGAAGGGCACCAGCTCGGGCAGGCGCAGCATCACGCCGTCCTCGCCGGCGATCTCGACGATGGCGCCGGCCGGACGGAGGCCGGCGAGGCGGGCGAGGTCGACGGCGGCCTCGGTGTGGCCGTTGCGGACGAGGACGCCGCCGGGCTTGGCGCGCAGCGGGAAGATGTGGCCGGGGCGGACGAAGTCGGTGGGCTCGTGGCGGCCGGAGGCGAGCATCCGCAGGGTGGTGGCGCGGTCGGCGGCGGAGATGCCGGTGGTGACGCCGTGGGCGGTGGACGCGTCGACGGAGACGGTGAACGCCGTGCGCATCGACTCGGTGTTGTGCTCGACCATCTGCGGGAGTTCGAGGCGCTGCAGCTCCTCGTCCTCCATGGGGGCGCAGATCAGGCCGCGGCACTCGCTCATCATGAAGGCGACGATCTCGGGGGTGGCCTTCTCGGCGGCGATGACGAGGTCGCCCTCGTTCTCGCGGTCCTCGTCGTCGACGACGACGACGGGCCGGCCGGCGGCGATGTCGCGGATGGCCTGCTCGACGGGGTCGAGGGCGAGGTCGGTGGCGTCCCAGAGGGGCACGGCGGCGTTCATGCGTGGGCTCCCTTCAGAGCGGCCGGGGCGGTGCGGGTCCGGAGCCACCAGTCGCGCATGCCCCAGATGACGAGGGCGAAGTAGATGACGTAGACGAGGCCGGAGAAGGCGAGGCCGCTGTTGAAGGCGAGCGGGACGCCGACGAGGTCGACGAGGAGCCAGGCGAACCAGAACTCGACGAGGCCACGGGCCTGGGCGACCATCGCGACGAGGGTGCCGACGAAGATGTACGCGTCGGCCCAGGGGCTCCAGGAGAGCGACGGGTAGAGGGTGAAGAGGCCGCCGACGGCGAGGGTGCCGAGCGCCGCGCCGCCGAGGAGCAGTCCGCGCTCCTTCCAGGTGGCGAAGCGGACGGCGATGGAGCCGTCCTGCGCCTGCTGCCTGCCGCGGTTCCACTGCCACCAGCCCCAGGCGGCGACGCCGATGACGAGGAGCTGCTTGCCGACGCCGCCGGAGAGGTGGGCGGAGGCGTAGGCGCCGACGAGGATGACGCCGGAGAGCAGCTGGGCGGGCCAGGTGAGGATGGAGCGGCGCCAGCCGAGCGCGAGGGCGACGAGTCCGATCGTGTTGCCGATCATGTCGGACCACAGGATGTGCTGGCCGAAGACGGTGAACGCCTCGGAGTTGAGCCAGTTCACTTCTCGTTCTCCTTGGCGTCGGTGCCGAGCAGCCGCTCGACGTACTTGGCGATGACGTCCACTTCGAGGTTGACCGGGGCGCCGGGCTGCTTGATGCCGAGCGTGGTCAGGTCGAGGGTGGTCGGGATGAGGCTGATGGTGAACCAGTCGTCGGCGACCTCGACGACGGTGAGGCTGACGCCGTCGACCGTGATCGAGCCCTTCTCGACGACGTAGCGGGAGAGGTGGGCGGGCAGGCCGACCTTGACGAGTTCCCAGTGCTCGGAGGGGGTGCGCTCCAGGATCGTGCCGGTGCCGTCGACGTGGCCCTGCACGATGTGGCCGCCGAGGCGTCCGCCGACGGCCATGGGCCGCTCCAGGTTGACCCGGGAGCCGGTCTCCAGGGCGCCGAGGCTGGACCGCTTGAGGGTCTCGGCCATGACGTCGGCGGTGAACTCGCCGTCGCCGAACTCGACGACCGTGAGACAGACACCGTTGACGGCGATGGAGTCGCCGTGCTGGGCGCCTTCCGTGACCAGGGGGCCGCGCAGCCGGAAGCGGGAGGCGTCCTCCAGCTGCTCGACGGCGACGACCTCGCCCAGTTCTTCGACGATTCCGGTGAACACGGTCAGGCTCCCTTGGGGGTCGGGACGGCGGTGATGCGAAGGTCTGGTCCGATGCGCGTGGTCTCGGTGACGTCGAGCCGCAACGCGCGCGTGAGGGTGGTGATTCCGGCGTCGGCGAGGGCCGCGGGGCCCGCGCCGAGGAGGACCGGGGCGAGGTAGCCGACGACCTGGTCGACGGCGCCGCCGGCGACGAAGGCGCCCGCGAGGGTGGGGCCGCCTTCGAGGAGGACGGAGCGGATGCCGCGCGCGTACAGCTGCGTGAGCAGCTCGTGCACGCCGACGCGGCCGTCGTGCAGGGGCAGCCGGAGCAGTTCGACGTCGGGCAGGTGCCGGGTGTCGGCGTCCTCGCCGACGACGAGCAGGGTGGGTGCGGCGTCGTCGAGCAGCCGGGCGGTGGGCAGGAGCTCGGCGCGGGTGTCGAGGGCGATCCGCAGGGGCTGGGTGGCGTTCTCGATGCCGCGGACGGCGAGGTGCGGGTCGTCCGTGCGCAGGGTGCCGCCGCCGACCAGGACGGCGTCGGCCTCGGCGCGCAGCCGGTGGACGTCGGCGCGGGACTCGGCGGAGCTGATCCAGCGGGAGGTGCCGTCGGCGGCGGCGATCCGGCCGTCGAGGGTGGCGGCGTACTTCCAGCGGACGAAGGGGCGGCCCTCGCGGACGGAGGTGAGCCAGGCGATGTTGCCGGTCTCGGCCTCGGCGGCCAGGACGCCCTGCTCGACCTCGATCCCGGCGGCGCGCAGGGTGTCGGCACCGCCCGTGGCCTGCGGGTTCGGGTCGGCGACGGCGTACACGACGCGGCTGATCCCGGCCTCGATCAGGGCCTGGGCGCAGGGGCCGGTGCGGCCGGTGTGATTGCAGGGTTCGAGGGTGACGTAGGCCGTGCCGCCGCGGGCCAGGACGCCGGCCGCGCGCAGGGCGTGGACCTCGGCGTGGGGGCCGCCGGCGCGCTGGTGGAAGCCCTCGCCGACCTGGTGGCCGGAGGCGTCGGTGATGACACAGCCGACGACGGGGTTGGGGCTGGTGGCGCCGAGTCCGCGTGCGGCGAGCTCGACGGCGCGTCGCATGGCGGTGATGTCGGCCTGCTGGGCCACCGGGTCCTCCTGCCTCTTCGGGCACGGACTCCGGGGCCTGTCGATGACGACAGAGAGCGGGTACGACGCTTCGCACGGGTATGCCGGTACGGCCGGAGGTCCACGGGTGCGCCGACGAAGAGCGGCCACCAGCGGACGTACGGCCGGCACACCCCTGGAGGGGTCGCCCGCCGCGCACTGCCTCCCATCCGGACTTTCACCGTCGGTCCAGGAATCTCACCTGGTCAACCGGCCGCTGGCTTGCGGACGGGTCGCGGACTATACCGCCGGTTCGGAATTACACCGACCCCGGAGTGCGCTGCTGCTGATACAGGGCCAGTGTGCCACGCCTCGCGTGAGGCGATAGTCCGGAACCCTGTGGGCTGGCTCACAGACTGCCACAGGCCCCTTCTTTGGTCCAGACCTATTGACGCACTGGTCTAGTCCTCTTAATCTCCGAGTCACCTCCGAGGTAACGGCCCGTCGGCGTGCGCACTCCACGGGCCCAACACGTACCACCCCCTTGTTCGTTGCGTGTTTTCCCCCGCCCCAGGAGGAACCGATCGTGCTGTCCCCCACGACCAAGAGAGCCTCGCTGCTCGCGTCCGGCGCGGCCGCCGCCGGGCTGCTGCTCAGCTCGCTCTCCGGCGGCGTCTCGTACGCGGCCGACAACGAGTCCTGTCGCCCCGACGGGCTCTACAAGACGCCCGGCGTCGACGTCCCGTACTGCTCGGTCTACGACACCGAGGGCCGCGAGAAGATGGGCGCGGACCACCAGCGCCGGGTCATCGGCTACTTCACCGGCTGGCGCACCGGCAAGAACGGCCAGCCCGCGTACCTGGCCAAGGACATCCCGTGGGACAAGATCACCCACATCAACTACGCCTTCGGCCACGTCGGCGGCGACAACAAGCTCTCCGTGGGCACGGACGGTCCGGACAACGCGGCCACCGGGATGACCTGGCCCGGCGTCGCCGGCGCCGAGATGGACCCCGCGTACGCGTACAAGGGCCACTTCAACCTGCTCAACAAGTTCAAGAAGCAGCACCCGAACGTCAAGACGCTGATCTCGGTCGGCGGCTGGGCGGAGACCGGCGGCTACTTCGCGGACAACGGCGACCGGGTCGGCTCCGGCGGCTTCTACTCGATGGCCACCAACGCCGACGGTTCGGTCAACCAGGCCGGGATCGACACCTTCGCGAACTCGTCCGTCGACTTCATCCGCAAGTACGGCTTCAACGGCGTCGACATCGACTACGAGTACCCGACGACCATGAAGGACGCGGGCAACCCGCTCGACTGGCAGCTCGCCAACGCGCGCCGCGCCGGACTCGTCCAGGGCTACGCGGCCCTCATGAAGTCCCTGCGCGAGAAGCTGGACGTGGCGGGCGCCGCCGACGGCAAGCACTACCTGCTGACCGTCGCCGCCCCCTCCTCCGGCTACCTGCTGCGCGGCATGGAGACCTTCCAGATGCAGAAGTATCTGGACTACGTCAACATCATGTCCTACGACCTGCACGGCGCCTGGAACGAGTACGTCGGCCCCAACGCCTCGCTCTTCGACGACGGCAAGGACGGCGAGCTCGCCGCCGCCAACGTCTACGGCTCCTCGCAGTACGGCTCCATCGGCTACCTCAACACCGACTGGGCGTACCACTACTTCCGCGGCTCCATGCCGGCCGGCCGGATCAACATCGGCCTCCCGTACTACACCCGCGGCCACAAGAACGTGCAGGGCGGCACCGACGGCCTGTGGGGCAAGGCCTCCGCGACCACCTGCCCGGCCGGGGCCGGGCTGACGAAGTGCGGCGACGGCGCCACCGGCATCGACAACCTCTGGCACGACAAGGACACCAACGGCGTCGAGTCGCCCGCGGGCTCCAACCCGATGTGGCACGCCAAGAACCTGGAGAAGGGGATCGTCGGCGACTACGTCACCCAGTACGGCTTCCCGGCGAACACCACGCTGACCGGCACCTACGCCCGCAAGTACGACGCGACCCTGGTCGCGCCGTGGCTGTGGAACGCGCAGAAGAAGGTCTTCCTCTCCACCGAGGACGAGCAGTCCGTGGCCGCGAAGGCCGACTACGTGGTCGACCGCGGCATCGGCGGCACCATGGTCTGGGAGATGGCCGGCGACTACGCCTGGAACGCCACGAAGAACCAGTACGAGATGGGCTCGACGCTCACCTCGCTGATGTACGACAAGTTCAAGGCGGCCACCCCGTACGGCGCGAAGAAGTCCAACAAGGCGCTGCCGACCCAGGCCGTGAAGATCGACACCCAGTTCACCGAGTTCAAGCTGGGCGACTCGAACTACCCGATCACGCCGAAGATCAAGATCACCAACAACACGGCGACGACGCTGCCCGGCGGCACGGAGTTCCAGTTCGACTACGGCACCTCCGCCCCGGCCAACGCCTCCGACCAGTCCGGCTTCGGCACGAAGGTCATCAGCAGCGACCACACGGGCTCCAACGTGGGCGGCCTGAAGGGCGACTTCCACCGCGTCTCCCTGAAGCTCCCCGCCTGGCAGTCGCTGGCCCCCGGCGCGACGATCGACCTGGCCTTCAACTACTACCTGCCGGTGTCCACCCCCTCCAACTGGACGGTGAACATCAACGGCACGACGTACGCCCTCGCCGGTGACCTGGCGCGCGGCACGACGGTCGTGGAGCCGGGCACCACCACCCCGCCCACCACGCCCCCGACCACGCCGCCCACCACCCCGCCGACGACTCCCCCGACCACGCCTCCGACGACGCCGCCCACGGGCTGCACCGCCCCGGCGTACGTGGCCGGCACCGTCTACAACGCGGGCAACGAGGTCTCCCACAAGGGCCACAAGTGGAAGGCCCAGTGGTGGACGCAGAACGAGGAGCCGGGCACGACCGGCGACTGGGGCGTCTGGAAGGACCTCGGCGCCTGCTGACGCGCTCCCTCCGATGACGCCCGGCTGACCCCCGGCGGCGGACACTCACGGCCCTTGCCGCCGCCGGGCCCCACCGCGCCGCGCCCCCCTGTCCGGGGCGCGGCGCGGTCGCGTGCGCGCCCGCGCACGGTCAGGCTGGGAACATGGGCACGATCCTGGTGACCGGCGGCACGGGCACCCTCGGCCGGCCCGTCTGCGAGCGGCTGCGCGCGGACGGCCACGAGGTGCGGGTGCTCAGCCGGCACTCACCGCAGTACGCCGTCGACCTGCGCCGGGGCGGACCGGTGCTCGACCGGGCGGTCGACGGGGTGGACGCGGTCGTCCACTGCAGCAACATCCTGCGCGGCGACAGGGACGCCGCCCGCGTCCTGATCCACGCCGCACGCCGGGCCCGGGTGCCGCACCTGCTGTACATCTCGATCGTCGGCGTCGACCGCGTGCCGCTCGGCTACTACCGGACCAAGTACGCCGTGGAGCGCATGATCGGCGCGTCCGGCGTCCCGTGGACCCTGCTGCGCGCCACCCAGTTCCACGACCTGGTCCTGCAGCTGCTCCAAGGCCTCGCGAAGCCGCCCGTGATGCTGCTGCCCAAGGAGGTCCGGGACCAGCCGCTGGAGGTCACCGAGGCGGCGGCGCGCCTCGCCGAGCTGGCCGTACGGCCTCCGGCGGGCCGGGTGGACGACATGGGCGGCCCGGAGATCCTCACCTTCGAGGAGCTGGCCCGCACGTATCTGCGGGCGACCGGACGGCGGCGCCGCCTCGTGGAGGTGCCGCTGCCGGGCCGCGTCTACCAGGGGCTGCGGCACGGCCGTCATCTGGCGCCGGAGCAGGCGGTGGGCCGGGTGACCTTCGAGGAGTTCCTCCGGCGGCGCCTCGCGCCTTGATCCGCCGGTCCGGTCTACGGGAACAGCTCCTCCTGTGCCGCGTCCCGTGCCCTGAGCAGGGCTCCGCGGAGGACCGCCGTGTCCCCGAGGGCCGTGGCGCGGACCTCCGTGCGGAGCGGGGAGAGCGCCGCGAGTTCGGTCTCCACGCGCGCGGCGAGGCCGGGGCCGCCCTGATGGCCGGTCTCCCCCGCCAGGACCACGCAGCCCGGGTCGAGGACGGAGACGACGGCGGCCGCGCCGACGGCGAGGCGGCGGGCCAGGGCGTCGAGGAAGGGCCCGTGGCCGGAGGCGAGCGCGCCGGCCGGGTCGAGGCCGTGGGCGCGGGCAAGGGCGTCCACGGCCGCCGCGCAGGCCAGCTCGTGGAAGCCGCCGTCGCAGCCGGTGGCCGAGGGGAGGCCCGAGGTGCCCGGCACCGGCAGGAAGCCGATCTCTCCCGCGCCGCCGGAGGCTCCCCGGCGGAGGCGGCCGTCGAGGACGACGGCGGCGCCGACGCCCTGCCCGAGCCAGAGCAGGACGAAGTCCTCGCGGTCGCGGGCCGCGCCCTCGCGCAGTTCGGCGACGGCGGCGAGGTTGGTCTCGTTCTCGACGAGGACGTGGGCGGGCAGCCGTTCCTGGAGGACGCCGACGAGCCGGCGGTGCCAGGCGGGCAGCCCGGAGGAGTCGCGCAGTTCGCCGGTGGCGGGGTCGATGAGTCCGGGGGCGCCGACGGCGACGCTGTGCAGCCGGTCGGCGCCCGCCTCCCGCACGGTCCGTTCCAGGAGCGCGACCGCCTTCTCGACGGCGGACCCCGTGCCGTTGTCCTCGCCGACGGGGGCGCTGGCCTCGGCGAGCCGGGTGCCGAGGAGGTCGGCGACGGTGACCGAGACCGAGCGGGTCCGTACGTCGAGGGCGGCGAGGTGGGCGCGGTCGGCGACGATCCCGTACAGCTTGGCGTTGGGGCCGCGGCGCTCGGCCCCGGCCTCGCCGACGACGTGGACGAGCCCGGAGCCCTGGAGCCGCTCGACGAGGTCGGCGACGGTCGGGCGGGAGAGCCCGGTGAGCGTCTTGAGCTGAGTGGCCGTCAACGGGCCTTCGTCCTGGAGCAGGCGCAGGGCGAACCGGTCGTTGATGGCTCGTGCGGTGCTCGGGGATGCGGCCATGCGGCGATCCTCTCAGACTCGGCGGCGCCCCCTGCGGTCTATTTATCAGGCAGGGTTCCTGATAGTTTACGCGGCACACCACGACCCCAGGGAGGGCCCATGGCGGCGGAGACCGTCACCAGCACCGATCGCCTCCGGCGGGCGCGCTTCGCCGTCGCCGCCGTCTTCTGCGTCCACGGCTCGGTCACCGGCAGCTTCGCCACCCGGATCCCCTGGATCCAGGAGCACGCGGGCGTCAGCGCCGGACAGCTCGGGCTCGCCCTCGCCTTCCCCGCGCTCGGCGCCTCGCTCGCGATGCCGCTCGCCGGGGCCGTCTCGCACCGCTTCGGCGCCCGCACGGCGCTGCGCGGCCTGCTCGCCCTGTGGACGCTCGCGCTCACCCTTCCCTCGCTCGCCCCGAACGTCTGGGCGCTGTGCGGCGCGCTCTTCGTCTACGGGGCGACCGCGGGCATGTCCGACGTGGCCATGAACGCGCTCGGCGTGGAGACCGAGAACCGGCTCGGCAGGTCGATCATGTCGAGCCTGCACGGCATGTGGAGCGTGGGCGCGCTGCTCGGCTCCGCCGCCGGCACGGTCGCCGCCCACCTCGGCGGCGACGCCCGGCTGCACCACCTGGTCGCGGCGCTCGTGCTCACCGCGCTCGGCCTGGTCTTCTGCCAGGGCGTGCTCGACGTCCGCAGCACCCCGGAGGAGGAGCCGCCGCCGCGCTTCTCGCTGCCGCCGAGGTCCGCGCTGATCATCGGCGCCATCGGCTTCTGCGGGGTCTTCGCCGAGGGGGCCAGCCTCGACTGGTCGGCCGTCTACCTCCGGGACGAGCTGGGCAGCTCGGCGGGGCTCGCGGCCGCCTCCACGACCGCCTTCGCGCTGACCATGGCGGTGGCGAGGCTGGTCGGCGACCGGGTGGTGGACCGCTTCGGGGCGGTCCGTACGGTACGGGTCGGGGGCGCCGTCGCCACCTTCGGCGGGGTCCTGGTGGTCCTCGCCCCGCACGCCGCCGTCGCGATGGCCGGATTCGGTCTGATCGGGCTCGGGATCGCGGTCGTCGTCCCGCTGGCGTTCGCCGCGGCCGGGCACAGCGGCCCGAACCCGAGCCAGGCCATCGCGGGCGTCGCCACGATCACGTACACCTCGGGGCTCATCGCCCCCTCGGCGATCGGCGGGATCGCCGACGCGACCTCCCTGGTCTTCTCCTTCGGCCTGGTCACCCTGCTGGCCCTGGGCCTGGTGCTTGGCGCCGGCGTGCTGCGGACCGGCGGGCGGGAGGCGGCGGCGAGGACGCCCGAGGCCGCGAAGAGCGCCGGGACGGCGGTGTAGGACCGTCCGACGTCTCCGGTCCCGCGGTGGTGCAGACCAGGCGCATACCATGTGGCTGATCTTTTGCGGTCACGACGCGGCCGCCGAACACCTCAGAACGGGAGCGACCTCATGAACCTCGGCGTGCGCTGGACCCTGCACGGCGACGGGAGAACACCCGCTCCGGGAGCCGTCGTGCGCCCGGACGAGCGGCTGTCCTGGCCCCGTACGGTCGGCCTCGGCGCCCAGCACGTCGTCGCGATGTTCGGCGCGTCCTTCGTCGCCCCGGTCCTCATGGGCCTCGACCCGAACCTCGCGATCATGATGTCGGGTGTCGCGACCGCGATCTTCCTCCTCGCGACCCGCGGCACCGTCCCGTCCTACCTGGGCTGCTCGCTCTCCTTCGTCGGCGTCGCCGCCGCGATCCGGGCCTCCGGCGGCACCAGCGCCACGGTGACCGGCGCGGTCCTCGTCGTCGGCGCGGTGCTCTTCCTCGCCGGCCTCGCCGTCCGGAAGTTCGGCGCGCGGATCATCCACGCGGCGATGCCGCCGATCGTGACCGGCGCGGTCGTCATGCTGATCGGCTTCAACCTGGCCCCGGTCACCGCGGCGACGTACTGGCCGCAGGACCAGTGGACGGCCCTGCTGGTGATGCTCTTCACCGGGCTGGCCGTGGTCTGTCTGCGCGGCTTCTGGTCCCGGATCGCGATCTTCCTCGGCCTGATCTTCGGCTACGTCGTCTCGTGGGTCTTCGACCTGGTCTTCGGCAAGATCCACTCGATGTCCCCGTCCGGCCAGGTCACCGACCACTGGCGGCTCGACCTCTCCGGCGTCTCCCAGGCCGACTGGATCGGTCTGCCGTCCTTCCACGGCCCGAGCTTCGAGTGGTCCGCGATCCTGGTCGCGCTGCCCGTGGTCATCGCGCTGATCGCGGAGAACGCGGGACACGTCAAGGCCGTCGGCGAGATGACCGGCGCGAACCTGGACGACAAGCTCGGCACCGCGATCGCCGCCGACGGCGCCGCCTCGATGCTGTCGACGGCCGTCGGAGGCCCACCGAACACCACGTACTCCGAGAACATCGGCGTCATGGCCGCCACCCGCGTCTACTCGACCGCCGCGTACTGGGCCGCCGCCGGCTTCGCGCTGCTCTTCGGCCTCTGCCCCAAGTTCGGCGCGGTCGTCGCCGCGATCCCGGGCGGTGTCCTCGGCGGCATCACCGTGATCCTGTACGGCATGATCGGCCTGCTCGGCGCCCAGATCTGGATCAACGCCAAGGTCGACCTGCGCAACCCGCTCAACCTGGTCCCGGCCGCCGCCGGCATCATCATCGGCGTCGGCGGGGTGAAGCTGACCTTCACGGACACCTTCGAGCTGGGCGGCATCGCCCTCGGCACGATCGTCGTCATCACCGGCTACCACGTGCTGCGGGCCTTCGCCCCGGCGCATCTGAAGACCCAGGAGCCGCTCCTGGACTCCGGCACCAGCTCGTACGAGACGAACGCGGACGGCGCGTCGAAGAGCTGAGTGATTCGCCCGTTCCGGTTAAGCCGGGCCCGATGAGTTCCCTCCCGGGCCCGGCGGCTGGGAGCCTGCCCCCATGGCGCAGACCCAGCAGCTCGGGCAGCAGACCGGACCGCGCATCGGCCCGTTCGTCGCGGTCGACCCCGTGGTGGACCGGATGCGGGCGCTCCGCTCGGCCTGGCATCCGGCCGACGGGGTCGCCGTCTTCAACCGGGTCTACCTCACGGTCACCGAGGAGATCGGCCACGCCATCGACGCGGGCGGCTTCGCCGACCGGCGGGCCGCCGCCACCCTCGACGTGCGGTTCGCCGAGCGGTACCTCGCGGCCGTCGACGCCGTCGCCACGGGCGCGCCCGTCCCCGCCTGCTGGCGGCCCCTCTTCCACTACCGGCGCCACCCCGGCGTACGACCGCTGCAGTTCGCGCTCGCCGGGATCAACGCGCACATCGGCCACGACCTGGCGCTCGCGGTGGTGGACGCCTGCCGGATCCTGGAGTGCGCGCCGGCCGACCTGGAGGACGAGTTCGACCGGGTCGGCGACATCCTCGTCCTCCTGGAGGAGCGCATCCGGGAGG
The DNA here is from genome assembly GCF_040303145.1 of Streptomyces sp. NPDC096079. Lineage (NCBI taxonomy): Bacteria > Bacillati > Actinomycetota > Actinomycetes > Kitasatosporales > Streptomycetaceae > Streptomyces > Streptomyces sp. NPDC096079. The sequence goes on along the minus strand of NZ_JBEOST010000016.1, from coordinate 74,247 downwards.
AACTGATGCCGGGCCCGGACCTCCTGGAGGTCGCGGACCCGCTGACGCATCTGCTCGGCTGCTGGAGCCTCGACCGGGCCCGTGACGGGGCCTGGCTCGCCGCCCGCTCGCTGTGGCAGCTGCGGCGGCTGCCCGACCTGGCCGAGGAGTTCACCGAACGCCTCGACCGGTCGGTGGGCCTGGTGGGACGGATGCTGCTCACACCCCTGACCAGGCCCTGACGGGGATCAGTCCTCGGGCAGCTCGACCGGGGCGATCTCGTCGTAGACGTCGCCCGGGCCCGGGTTGGTGCCGTCGGTCGCGCCGCCGAAGTGGTGCATCACGCCCCAGACCGCGTTGAGCGCCGTCTGCACCGCGCCCTCGGCCCAGCCGGCCGTCCAGGAGATGTCGTCGCCGGCGAGGAAGATGCCCCGCTTGTCCTCGGGCAGCCGGTCCTGCATGAAGTGCGTGAACAGGCGGCGCTGGTAGCGGTAGTGGCCCGGCAGGTTCGCCTTGAAGGCGCCCATGAAGTAGGGCTCGTTCTCCCAGGAGACCGTGACCGGGTTGCCGATGATGTGCTTCCGGATGTCGACCTTCGGGTAGATCTCGCCGAGCGACTTCAGCATGACCTCCATGCGCTCGTTCGCCGAGAGCGGCAGCCACTTCAGGCTGTCGTCGCACCAGGTGTACGAGAGGCAGATGACGGCCGGCTTGTCCGGGCCCTCGTCCAGGAGGTAGGTGCCGCGGGTCATCCGGTCGGTCAGCGTCATCGACATGACGTCCCGGCCGGTCTCCTCGTCCTTGTCCAGCCAGAAGGGCCGGTCCACCGGCACGAAGAGCTTGGACGACTCCATGTAGTGGGTGCGCTCGATCGCCGTCCAGTGGTCGATCGGGAACAGCGAGTCGTCGCAGGCGATCTTGGACAGCAGCATCCAGGACTGGGCGGTGAAGATCGCCGCCGGGAACGTGCGGATGTCGCCGGAGGCGTCCGTGACCGTGATCCGGTTGCCGGCGGTCCGGTTCAGCCGCGTCACGGCCGGCTTCGGGGTGCCGTCGTGCAGGGAGCTGAGCGAGGTGCCCTGCGCCCAGTGGACGATCTTCTCCGGCTCGCGCTCCCACAGGCGCAGCGGCAGCTGCTGCGAGCCGCCCACGATGCCGCGGTGGTGGTCGTCGGCCTCGGTGTAGACGACGCGGAGGATCTCCAGGATGGAGTTCGGGAAGTCGGTGTCCCAGCCGCCGGTGCCGAAGCCGACCTGGCCGAAGATCTCGCGGTGCCGGAAGGACTTGAAGGACTCGGACTCGCAGAGGAAGCCGTAGAAGGTCTGGTTGTCGAGCTTCTCGACGAGCTTCGACCAGATCTCGCGGATGCGCGGGACGTCGCGCTCGCGCATGGCCTGGTTCATGTCGGAGAAGTCCGCGCCCTCGTCCAGGCAGGCGTTCCACGCGTTCATCACGTCGCGGTAGACCTGCGGGAGGTCGTCGACGGTGGTGGCGTAGTGCGACTCACCCTTGAGGTCGACGACGGTCGAGGGGGTCGACTCGGCGAGCGGGTTCGGGAAGGGCGTGGTCTCCAGGCCGACCAGGTCGATGTAGTGCTGGAGCGCGGTCGAGGAGGGCGGGAAGCGCATGGCGCCCATCTCGGCGGTGAGGCCCTCGGTGCCGGTGCCCTCGAAGCCGACCGTGCGCAGGCGGCCGCCGATCTCGTCGGCCTCGTAGACGACGGGCTTGAGGCCCATCTTCATCAGCTCGTACGCGGCGATGATGCCGGAGAGCCCGCCGCCGATGACCGCGACCTCGGTGCCGTGCTCGGTCGCCGGTATCTGGCCGAGACCGGCCGGGTGGGCCAGGAAGTCGTCGTAGGCGTACGGGAAGTCCGGCCCGAACATGGTGATCGGCGGCTGGCCGTCGCTGTGGGGGACGGCGGTCGTGGGCACCGTGGACGTCATGGGGTACGGACTCCTTGCACGGGTGAAGAAAGAGAGCAGGCGGGGAGGGTGGGGGCGGTTCAGGCGAGGGAGCCGTACAGCCCCGGCCGCCGGTCGCGGAGGTAGGGGTTCTCCTCGCGGGAGGCCGCGAGGAAGGCCGGGTCGACGTCGCCGAGGACGAGGTCCTCGCCGCGGCCGGCGCGGGCCCGCGCGGTGCCGTCGGGGCCGGCCAGGGTGGAGAGGCCGACGAACTCGAAGTCGCCCTCGGGGCCGGTCCGGTTGGCGTACGCGATGTAGAGCTGGTTCTCGAAGGCGCGGACCGGCACCACGGAGAGGGGCACGACCTCGGCGGGGTGCATGAGCGCGGTCGGTACGAGGAGGAGGTCCGTACCGGCCAGCGCGTGCGCCCGCACGTTCTCGGGGAACTCGACGTCGTAGCAGATCATCATGCCGACGGTGAGTCCGCCGAGCTCCGCCTGGACGACGGGCTCGTCGCCGGGGGTGAACCACTGGAGCTCGAAGTCCCCGAACAGGTGGGTCTTGCGGTAGCGCGCGAGCGGGGCGCCGTCGGCGCCGATGAGCTGCGCGGAGTTGTACAGGACCCCGTGCCGCTCGGTGTCCCGCTCCGGGTAGCCGTAGCCGACGGCCAGGCCGTGGCGCACGGCGATCGCCGCGACGGCGCGGGCGGAGGGGCCGTCGGCCGGCTCGGCCAGGCGCGCGATGTCGGCGCCGATGGCGTAGCCGGTGAGGAAGAGCTCGGGGGCCAGCAGCACGCTCGCGCCGGCGTCCGCGGCGCGGGCGGCGGCCTCGTCGAGGACCTTGAGGTTGGCGGCCACGTCACCGAGCTCGCCGGAGCTCTGGAGCAGGGCGGTGCGCAGCGCGGGCATCGGCGATCCTCGGGGGTCAGGAGTTGAGGGGGAAGACGTCAAAAACGGTACGGTTTCGGGCTCGGCCGGGACAAGGCGGCAGCGTTGCGGACCGACCGTCGAACCGTTGCGCGATCGACGGGCAGGACGTCGATTCGTTGCGTACGGCTCCGACCGGGGTCGGAGGGCTCCCCCGCCGCACGGCGGAGACGAGGACCGTTCTCCGGCGCGACGCCCGGGCGGGGGCCGCGCGGAAGAGTGGTGGTCGTCCGGAAGACCTGCCGGACGACCTGCCGAAAGGGACCACGATGAACCGTCGTACGAAGACCGTCGCCGCCGCCGCCGCGATCCTGCTCACGCTGGGGGCCGGGGGGATCGCCGCCGCCTCGGCGGACGTCGCTCCCGCCCACGCCGCCGCCACGGCCACCGTCAAGGAGGCTGCCGCGCTGACCGGCACCGCGAAGCTGTACCGGCCGGCCGGCGACGACATCACGTTCTCCTTCGACGCGCATCTGGCGGAGAAGGACCGGCAGGATCCGATGAAGGCCACCGGCACGTTCCGCTTCAGCCACTACAAGGGCGACTGGGGCGGGTACGCGAAGGTCAAGGTGGACTGCCTCGCCACGGGCGGCAAGGTGGCCGTCGTGTCGGGGGTCGTCGTCGAGACCGACGTGAAGGAGTTCAAGAAGGCCCGCGTCGGCGTCACGGTGCACGACGACGCCTCGGGCGACCGGCTCGGCTACACCTGGATGACCGCCGACCCGCAGAAGGACAAGGTGCCGCCGTGCCTCAGCGGCGCGCCGTTCGAGAAGGTCAAGGAGGGGTCGGGCGACTTCGAGGTCGTGCCCTGGGAGGTCGTCTACCCGACCGAGTGACCGCCGAGACCGCCCCACGGGGGTGGGCGGGCGAGGGGCGGTGCGGGAACCACGGCCCGCACCGCCCCGGCCGGCCGTGACCGGGGGGTTCTACGCGGGCGAGCCCGAGGAGAAGCGCCGCAGCAGCGGCGACAGCACCAGGACGGACTTGGTGCGCTCCACGAAGGGCTCACCCGCGATGCGCTCCAGGACGCGCTCGAAGTGACGCATGTCCGAGGCGAAGACCTGGACGACGGCGTCCGCGTCACCGGTGACGGTCGACGCGGACACCACCTCGGGGTACCGCTCCAGACCCCGCCGGATGTCGTCCGGCGAGGTGTTGTGGCGGCAGTAGATCTCGACGAAGCCCTCGGTCTCCCAGCCGAGCGCCGCCGGGTCCACCCGTACGGTGAATCCGGTGATGGCGCCCTCGGCCCGGAGCCGGTCCACGCGCCGCTTCACGGCGGGCGCGGAGAGTCCGACGAGCGAGCCGATGTCGGCGTAGCTGCGGCGGGCGTCTTCCGCGAGGGCGTGGACGATGCGTTCGTCGAGGTCGTTGAGTCGCACTACGGGTGGATCACTTCTGTTCGGATGCCAGTCGGGAGCGGCGAATGCCGTACAGGAAGTAGAACACGAGCCCGGCGGCCATCCAGCAACCGAAGACCACCCAGGTGACGGCGTCGAGGCTGAACATGTTGTACGCGCAGAAGACGAAGCCGAGGATCGGGAAGACCGGTCCGAGCGCCACCTTGAAGGTGCGCGGCATGTCCGGGCGGGTGTAGCGGAGCACGATGACCGCGATGTTGACCAGACCGAAGGCGAAGAGGGTGCCGATGCTGGTGGCGTCGACGAGCTTGCCCAGCGGGATGACCGAGGCGAGCAGACCGCAGAAGAGCGACACGATGACGGTGTTCACGCGCGGGGTGCCGGTCTTGCCGCTGACCTTGCCGAAGACCTTGGGGACCAGGCCGTCGCGGGACATCGCGAAGAGGACGCGGGTCTGGCCGTAGAGGACGGTGAGGACGACGCTGGCGATGGAGATGACCGCGCCGGCGGCGAGCATCGTGCCCCAGAAGGTCTGGCCGGTGACGTCGTTCATGATCGCCGCGAGCGTGGCCTCGGAGCCGTCGAACTTCTTCCAGTTCCACGCGCCGACCGCGACGGCGGCGACGAGGACGTAGAGGACCGTGACGATGAGCAGCGAGAGCATGATCGCGCGGGGCAGGTCGCGCTTGGGGTTCTTCGCCTCCTCGCCGGCCGTGGAGGCGGCGTCGAAACCGATGTAGGAGAAGAACAGGCTGGCGCCGGCCGCGCTGACACCCGCCGTGCCGAGCGGCATGAAGTCCTTGTAGTTGCCGGACTTGAAGCCCATGAAGCCGATGGCGCAGAAGAGCACGAGGGCGGCGATCTTCACCGCGACCATGATCGTGTTGACGACGGCGGACTCGCGGGCGCCGCCGAGCAGGAAGACCATCGCGAGCAGTACGACGATCAGACCGGGCAGGTTGATGACACCGCCCTCGCCGGGTGCCGAGGACACCACGTCGGGGAGGGTGACGCCGATCGTGCCGTCGAGCAGCTCGTTGAGGTACTCGCCCCAGCCGACGGCCACGGCGGCGACGGAGACCCCGTACTCCAGGACCAGGCACCAGCCGCAGACCCAGGCGACGAGTTCGCCCATCGTTGCGTACGCGTACGAGTACGAGGACCCGGCGACCGGGATGGAGCCGGCCAGCTCCGCGTACGAGAGGGCCGAGAACAGGGCCGTGAGACCGGCGATCACGAAGGCGATCGTGACGGCGGGTCCCGCCTTCGGGACGGCGTCGCCGAGGACGACGAAGATGCCGGTGCCGAGCGTGGCGCCGATGCTGATCATGGTCAGCTGCCACATCGAGAGCGAGCGGCGGAGGTTGCCGCCTTCACCCTGCCCACCCTCTTCGACCAGGCGTTCCACCGGCTTGCGGCGGATGATCGCGCCGAGAGCGGAGGTCTTCGGGGTGGCCGTGTCGTCGACCGGTGGGGCTGCGCCTTGATCCAGCACTGCGGAGGCTCCTTATCGCTGCCTGTGGGGAAGGAGACGACCGCGGCGGTACGCGGGCATGCCGAAGCAGGCCCACGGGGGACGGAAACCGCCGAGCAGGCGGTCGCCGCCACTCCTGGTACGGGGCACGAGCCTAAGGGGCAGAGGTTCGCAGTCGTAATGCAGGGTTGTTGCGCAGTGCCGGATGATCATTGCGCGCTTCGGACACAGACGGGCGAACATTGCGCGCCCCCGCATGAATCGACACATCGGGGTGTGAACCGGCACCCGCACGCGTATGGACTCCTCATGTCCGATGACCGACGCTGCGAGCCCCTGACCGCCCCACGATCGGAGGTCCCGGTGCCCTGGCTCGACCCGGCGCCGTTCCTGCGCGGCATCGCCTGGCTGGACGGCGACCGGCCCGTCCGCGCCGACCCCGAGGACCTCGAACGGCTGCCGTGGGACATCGCCGAGCGGGCCGCGCTGCCCATCGGCGTACGGATCGAGTTCACGGCCGCGCCCGGTACGCGCGCGGTGGAGCTCCGCTACCGCGCCGCCGTCCCTGCGCCCGACGACCCCCTGCGCGCGCTGCGCCACTGCTTCGCGCTCTGGCAGGGCACCCGACTCGTCGGCGAGACCTGCGCGGCTCCGGCCCCGGAGGCCCTCGTGAGGCTCCCGCTGCCCCCGGACGGCGGCGTCTTCACCCTCCACCTCCCGGAGGCCCAGGCACCCCTACCGCTCGCCCTGCGGGCCGTCGGGGGCGCCCTGTCGCCCGCCCCGCCGCGGCCCCGCTGGCTGGTCCACGGCGACTCGATCACCGAGGGCTGGTGGTCGACCCGCCCGGCGCACTCCTGGCCGGCCACCACGGGCCGGCTCCTGGGCCTGGACACGGTGAACCTGGGGTACGCGGGCGGGGCGCGGGGCGAGCTCCCCCTGGCCGAGCAGCTGGCGCGCCTCCCCGGGGAGGCGATCACCCTCGCCTTCGGCACGAACTGCTGGTCCCGGGTGCCCGCCACGGCGGACTGGCTCTACGCGACCGTGCGGGCCTTCGTGGGCCTGGTCCGCCGGGGCCACCCTGACACGCCGCTCCTGATCGTCTCGCCGGTCCTCCGCCCCGAGGCGGAGCACACCAGGAACGCCCTGGGCGCCACGCTCACGGAGCTGCGCCGCGCGATGGAGCGGGCGGGCCGGGACCTGGCGGCGGAGGGCGACAGCCGCCTCCACGTCCTCTCCGGCCGCCCCCTCCTGGGCCCGGAACACCTGGCGGACGGCCTCCACCCGAACGACGGGGGTCACGCACGGCTGGCACGCGCGGTGGCGGCGGCGCTGAGCGACGTACTGAAGCCCTGAGCGGCCCCGACGTCGCCGGCGCGGACGCGGACGCGAACGCCGTGGGCCCCCGGGAGAGGTCTCCCGGGGGCCCACGGCGTGCGACGGCGAGCGACTAGCTCCAGCTGGCGTGGAGCGGCTTGCCCTCCGCGTAACCGGCGGCGGACTGGATGCCGACCGTCGCCTTCTCCTCGAACTCGGCCAGCGAGCTGGCGCCCGCGTAGGTGCAGGACGACCGGACGCCCGCGATGATCGAGTCGATCAGGTCCTCGACGCCCGGACGCTGCGGGTCGAGGAACATGCGCGAGGTGGAGATGCCCTCCTCGAACAGCGCCTTGCGGGCGCGGTCGTAGGAGGACTCGTCCGAGGTCCGGTTGCGGACGGCGCGGGCCGAGGCCATGCCGAAGGACTCCTTGTACGCGCGCCCCTTGGCGTCGTGCTGGAGGTCGCCCGGGGACTCGTACGTCCCGGCGAACCAGGAGCCGATCATGACGTTGGACGCACCGGCGGCGAGCGCCATGGCGACGTCACGCGGGTGACGGACACCGCCGTCGGCCCAGACGTGCTTGCCGTACTTCTTCGCCTCGGCGGCGCACTCCAGGACGGCCGAGAACTGCGGCCGGCCGACGCCGGTCATCATGCGGGTGGTGCACATGGCGCCGGGGCCCACACCGACCTTGATGATGTCGGCGCCCGCCTCGATGAGGTCCTTGACGCCCTCGGCGGCGACGATGTTGCCCGCGACGATCGGGACCTGCGGGTCGAGCGCCCGCACGGTGCGGATCGCGGAGATCATCGACTCCTGGTGACCGTGCGCGGTGTCGATGACGAGCGTGTCGACGCCCGCGTCGAGCAGCTGCTTGGCCTTGCCGGCGACGTCGCCGTTGATGCCGACGGCGGCGGCGATCCGCAGGCGGCCGTTCTCGTCGACGGCCGGGCTGTAGAGCGTCGCGCGCAGGGCGCCCTTGCGGGTGAGGATGCCGACGAGCTTGCCGTCCGCGTCCACGGCCGGGGCGTAGCGCCGGTTGGCGGCGTCGAGGGTGTTGAAGGCCTCACGCGGGTCGATGTCGGCGTCCAGGAGGAGCAGGTCCCGGGACATGACCTCGGCGAGCTGGGTGAAGCGGTCGACGCCGGAGAGGTCGGCGTCGGTGACGACGCCCACCGGACGGCGGTTCTCGTCGACGACGACACCGGCGTCGTGGGCGCGCTTCGGCAGCAGGGAGAGCGCGTCGGCGACGGTCTGGTGGGGTTCGAGGACGATCGGGGTGTCGAGCACGTGGTGACGGCTCTTGACCCACGAGATGACGTCGGTGACGACCTCGATCGGGATGTCCTGCGGGATGACGACCAGGCCGCCGCGGCGGGCGACCGTCTCGGCCATCCGCCGGCCGGCGATGGCGGTCATGTTGGCGACGACGAGCGGAATGGTGGTCCCGGTCCCGTCGGGCGAGGAGAGGTCCACCGCCTGGCGGGAACCGACGGCCGAGCGGCTCGGCACCATGAACACATCGTCGTACGTCAGGTCGTAGGGCGGCTTGACGTCATTGAGGAAACGCACGTGCTGACATCCCAGTCGTTCGGATCGGCCCCTAGGCATTTCAGCCAGGGGAAAAAGCACGTAGTTCATTGTCCCACGCCGGTACGAATACCAGCCCCGGGCTAATCATCCGAGGCTTGCGGCAGGGACTTCGTCGGATCATCCGAATACTCCCCCAGGGCGAGGAGCACGGAGAGGCGCGTGGGGCGTTCCTCGACCGCCGTGGCGAAGACCTCCTGGGCGGTTCCCCACTCACGCGGGCGCGTCCTGGCGTACTCCTGCCAGCCGGTGACGACGAGGGTGACCGGCTCGGGCAGGTCGGTGAGGCAGTCGGCGAGGGCGTCCCAGTTGCGGCCGAACCAGTCGGGCAGCGCGAGCGCGCCGGCACACCGGTCCATGAGCGCGGCCTTGTCCACGACGCCGGTCAGGTCGAGGACGACGGGGTCGTCAAGCCTCATCCGTGACCACCTCCCGGAAGGTCTCGTAGTGGTCGTCGGTGTAGTAGGTCTCGCCGTTCCGTCCGGTGACGATCCGGCGCGCTCCCCGATCGCGTTCGCCGGGGGTCTTCACGGTGTACTCGTGGTAGTAGCCACGCGCCTCGCGGGGCAGGACGCGTTCGAAGTTCGAGAAGACGGTGCCGTCCTTGGCGTACGGGAAGGGGCCGCCGCGCGCGATGAGGGCGAGGGTCTTCCGCGCCTCGGGCGGGAGGTCCGCCGCCCGCACGGTGGGCAGCCCGGAGGTGCCGGTGGGCGCGGCGGCCACGGTGGTGCGGGCGGGGGTGGCGGTGCCGGTCCCGCCGCCGCTCGCCGAGGAGCACCCGGCGAGGAAGACCGCGAGGACGAGCGCGAGGAGCACGCGCAGGGGCCGGAGCGACATGCCCCGAACATACCGTTACGGGATGGCTCCGGCCCCTCTTGGCGTGCGGCGCTCAGCTGCCGTCGGGGTCCTTGCGGTCGAGCGCCGGGTGCGTGCCCGGGCTGGACTCGGTGAGCAGGTAGTCCGCGGCGGCGCGGTCGGTGACCAGGCTGGTGACGAGCCCGGAGCGGAGCACCGCGCCGATCGCCGCCGCCTTGCGCTGGCCGCCGGCGATCGCCACGACCTCGGGGATCCGGCGCAGGCGGTCGGCCTCGACGGTGATGCAGCGCTCGCCGAGGTCGCGGCCGACCCGACGGCCCTCGGTGTCGAAGAGGTGCGCGGACATCTCGGCGGCGACGCCGAGCGAGGCGTAGTGGGCGCGCTCGGCGTCGGAGAGCATGTCGTGGACGGTCGAGATGCCCGGCTCCCAGGAGCCGATGGAGACGCAGGCGACGGTGACCTTGTCGAAGTACTCGAAGGCCCGGGCGATGCCGGTCTGGCTGCGCAGGGCGGCCGCGGTGGCCGGGTCGGGCAGCAGCATGGGCGCGTAGATGGGGTGGGCCTCGCCGCCCGAGACCTGGGCGGCGCGCCGCACGGCCTCGACCGAGCCGCGCTCGGCGGTCCCGGCGTCGTACACCCCGGTGAGCTGGACGACCGTGCAGGGCGGGAGGCGGTCGAGGGCGGCCGCCATGTGGATGGTGGAGCGGCCCCAGGCCAGGCCGAGGACGTCGCCCTCGGTGACGAGCTCGCCGAGCAGGTCGGCGGCGACCTCGCCGAGGTTCTCCGGATCGGGCGACTCGTCGTCGCCCTCCGCCGGGGACTCGACGACGACGGCGTGGCGCAGCCCGTAGCGGGCGCGCAGCGCGTCGGAGCGCTCGGCGTCCAGCTCGGCCGGTACGCGGATCTCGATGCGCACGAGGTCGCGCTCCAGGGCGGTCTCCAGGACCCGGGCCACCTTGAAGCGGCTCACGCCGAACTCCTCGGCGATCTGGATCTTGGACTTGCCCTCCAGGTAGAAGCGGCGGGCCATGGCCGCCGCCTGCACCAGCTCCGCGGGGCCCATCCGCAGGGCTGACCGTCCCGCCGACATACCGGCCACCGCGATCTCCTCACTGCTGTTCACGTACCGCTGTTCACGTACGGCTGTCGTTCACACTCTGGACTCGCCGTTCATCCTGTCAGAAACGGCGGGCCTTGATCAGTCCTGTCGGCGGCCCGTCGGACCGCGTTCATCCGCCGGAGGCTCAGTGGCCACACGCCCACGCGGCGGAGGCGGTCGCGGCCTCCGCGCGGGCCCGGAGCGAGGCCACGGCCGCGGCCGGATCCGCCGCTCCGTACACGGCGGAACCGGCGACGAAGACGTCGGCTCCGGCCTCGGCGCACCGCTCGATCGTGGACTCGGCGACCCCGCCGTCGACCTGGAGCCACAGTTCCAGACCGTGCTTGGAGATCAGCTCACGGGTGCGGCGGATCTTGGGCAGCATGATGTCGAGGAAGGCCTGGCCGCCGAAGCCGGGCTCGACGGTCATGATGAGCAGCATGTCGAGCTCGGGGAGCAGGTCCTCGTACGGCTCGATGGGCGTGGCCGGCTTGAGCGCCATGGAGGCCCTGGCCCCCTTGGCCCGGATCTCGCGCGCGAGCCGCACCGGCGCGGCGGCCGCCTCGACGTGGAAGGTCACCGAGCCCGCGCCCGCCTCGACGTACTGGGGGGCCCAGCGGTCGGGGTCCTCGATCATGAGGTGGCAGTCGAGCGGGGTGTCGGTGGCGCGGGCGAGCGACTCCACGATCGGCACGCCCAGCGTCAGGTTCGGTACGAAGTGGTTGTCCATCACGTCGACGTGCAGCCAGTCGGCACCGCCGACGGCCTTCGCCTCATCGGCGAGCCGGGCGAAGTCCGCGGACAGGATGCTGGGGTTGATCTGCGCCATGTGCCAAGCCTCCCACGTTCTTGGGCACTTCTTTGCCGCTCAGCGGTTTCGCATCCGGTCCAGACCAATTTCGGTACGAAGCGACGAGCGCGGGACCGGGAGGAACCGGGAGATTGCGGTCAGATGATCGAAGGGTCGGGGGCCCGGACCTCAACCGGTCCGGCGCAGCAGCGCCAGATACATGGCGTCCGTGCCGTGCAGATGCGGCCACAGCTGGACGTCCGGGCCGTCGCCGAGCGCCGGGACGCCGGGGAGCAGCGGGCGGGCGTCGATCAGCTCGGCGCCGCCGGTCTTCTTCAGGACGTCGTCGACGACCACGCGGGTCTCGGCGAGGTGCGGCGAGCAGGTGGCGTACCCGACGACGCCGCCCACGCGGACGGCGCTCAGCGCCTCGGTGAGCAGGGCGCGCTGGAGCGGGGCGAAGCCGTCCAGGTCCTCGGGACGGCGCCGCCAGCGGGCCTCCGGACGGCGCCGGAGGGCGCCGAGGCCCGAACAGGGCACGTCGACGAGGACGCGGTCGAAGGAGCCCGGGCGCCACGGCGGGCGGGTGCCGTCGGCGGCGATCACCTGGTACGGGCCGGGGTTGCCGGCCAGGGCGCGCTCGACCAGGCGGGCGCGGTGCGGCTGCTTCTCGGAGGCGAGCAGGAAGGCACCGCGCTCGGCCGCGAGGGCGCCGAGCAGGGCGGCCTTGCCGCCGGGACCGGCGCAGCCGTCGAGCCAGCGGGTGTCGGAGCCCTCCACCGGTGCGGCGGCGAGGGCGATCGCGACGAGCTGGCTGCCCTCGTCCTGGACGCCGGCGCGGCCGTCCTTGACCGCCTCGATGGCCCCGGGCTCGCCGCCCTCGGCCATCCGCAGCGCGTAGGGCGACCAGCGGCCCGGGAGGGTCTCGGTGGCGGCGGCGAGCTCCTCGGTGGTGGAGCGGCCGGGGCGGGCGACGAGGGTGACCTCGGGGCGCTCGTTGTCCGCCTCCAGGAGGTCCTCGATCCCGGCGCGGCCGCCGCCGAGGGAGTCCCAGAGCGCCGAGACGACCCAGCGGGGGTGCGAGTGGACGACGGCGAGGTGGTCCTCGGCGTCCACGTCGTACGGCGGGGCGACCTGCTGGATCCAGGCGTCGAGGTCCTGCCGCGAGATCTTCCGCAGCACGGCGTTCACGAACTTGGCGCGGCCGTCGCCGAGGACCACGCGCGCGAGCTCGACGCTGGCGGAGACCGCGGCGTGCGTGGGGATCCGCGTCCCGAGCAGTTGGTGCGCGCCGAGCGCCAGCACGTCGAGCACGGGCGGGTCGACCTCACGCAGCGGCCGGTCGACGCAGGCCGCGATGATCGCGTCGTACGTGCCCTGCCGGCGGAGCGTCCCGTAGACGAGCTCGGTCGCCAGCGCGGCGTCCCGCCCGTCGAAGTCGCCCTTCTCGCGGGCCTTCCGCAGCAGCGGCGGCAGCACCAGGTTCGCGTAGGCGTCCCGCTCGTCCACCGCCCTCAGCGCCTCGAAGGCGAGCATCCGGACGGGGTCCTTCTGCGGCCGACGGTAGGGCTTGTGGGGACGGGGACGTGCCTGCTCGCTCAAAGGTGCTCCGCGTGACGAAATGAGGGGTGGAACTCCCTCAGCGTACGTCCGTCCGCGCCTGCCGGGGAAAACGCCCCCGGCGGACCGCCCGGGCCTCGGCCGCGATCAGGCGCACGGCCGGCCCGGTGCCGCCGCCGCCCGCCTCGGAGGCGAGGAGCACGGGCGGCTCGCACCGACGGGACGCGGACCTCCCCGACCCACCAGGACCCTTCGGGGGGGGGCGGGAGCGGCGCCGTCAGGCGCCGAGCCGCTCGTCCGGGGCGATGCGGACGCCGCGGGCCCAGTCCGCGGCCTTCATCGGCTTCTTCCCCTGGGGCTGGACCCAGAGCAGTTCGACGGCGTACGAGCCGGTGCCCGCGTACACGTTGTTCTTGCCCACGGCGAGCTCGCCCGGGGCCAGGCCCGTGCGGTCCGGGAGGGGGGTGACCTGGATCAGCTTGAGGCGCTCACCGCGGAAGACGGTCCAGGCGCCCGGCGCCGGGGTGCAGCCGCGGACCACGCGGTCCACCCGCAGCGCGGGGGCGGCGAAGTCGACGTGGGCGTCCTCGACCTGGATCTTCGGGGCGAGCGTGAGGCCCTCGATCGGCTGCGGAACGGCCTTGAGCGTGCCGTCCTCGATGCCGTCCATGGTCGCGGCGAGCAGCCCGGCGCCCGCGAAGGCGAGCCGGGTCAGCAGGTCGCCGCTGGTGTCGGTGGGGCGGACGTCCTCGGTGACGACGCCGTAGACCGGGCCGGAGTCGAGGCCCTCCTCGATGAGAAAGGTGGAGGCGCCCGTCACCTGGTCGCCGGCCATCAGGGAGTGCTGCACGGGCGCGGCGCCGCGCCAGGCGGGCAGCAGCGAGAAGTGCAGGTTGACCCAGCCGTGGGCGGGGATGTCGAGGGCCACCTTGGGCAGCAGCGCGCCATACGCCACGACCGGGCAGCAGTCCGGCGCGATCTCCCGCAGCCGCGCGAGGAACTCCTCGTCGCGGGGCCTGGCCGGCTTCAGGACCTCGATGCCGGCCTCCTCCGCACGCTGGGCCACCGGGCTGGCGACGAGCCGCCGGCCGCGCCCCGCCGGGGCGTCGGGCCGGGTGACCACGGCGGCCACCTCGTGCCGCCCGGAGGCGAGCAGGGCGTCCAGGGCGGGAACGGCGACCTCGGGGGTGCCTGCGAAGACGAGCTTCATGGGTGGCGACTGCCTGTCTCTCCGGGGGCGTTGCGGGCAGCGCACCAGTCTAGGCGGCTCGCGCGAAGGGGGCGTACGGGAGGACGAGCGCCCCGCGCATATGCGTGTACGCCCCCGCAGCGTGACCTAGGTCCCGGTGGCGCGTTGGTCAAGAGAGATTGACCGAATCGGGCCGCTGTTCCCCCCTCCGCGGCCCGCCCCCTTAAACGCCGGTTCGAGAGGCTTTCACATGGCCGACCACGCAACCCACGACGCCCAAGCCCGGGCGAGTCTGCACCTGCTGGTGCGGGACATCGAGCGGGTCCGGCGGCAGGTGGACGCACTGCGCACGCTCACGGCCCAGCTGGGCAATGTCTACCGCCCTCGCCGCTCCGGCCCGTCCACGGGCTTCGTCGTCTACGGGCGCGCGCCCGCGCCGACCGTACGCCTCGCGCAGGAGCTGCGGGACAGTGTCGAGACCCTGGTGACGGCGGCGGTCGACTTCGACCGCTCGCTCGGCTTCTCCTGGGACGCGGTCGGTTCCGCGCTCGGGGTCACGAAGCAGGCCGTCCACCGCCGCTACGGCGCCCGCCGCGCGCCCCAGCCGGGTGCGGCCGTGGACCAGGACCACGCGGTGGAGCCGGGCACGACCCGTACGCTCCCCTCGGTCCCCGCCGCCCGCTCGATGCCGCCGCAGCCCACCTCGGGCAGCGCCGCCCTCCGCGAGGACCCCCGCCCGTCGGCCTTCCCCGGCCCGCGCAACGGCTGACTGACCCGCGCGACCGCAGCACCGCGGACGGCGGGACGGCGGGACGGCGGGACCGAGGGACCGCAGCACCGCACACCACGGCACCGCACACCGCGGCACCGCACACCGCGGCCGCCCGCCCCACAGGGGACGGGCGGCCGTTCCCGTGTCAGTGTCAGCCGATGTCCGGCGGGTCCACGCGGATCCGCACCGGATCCCCGCCCCCGCGCGCGAGGCGCCCCGCCCGGGCCTGCTTGAGCGCGGCGGCGAGCGCCGCCCCGCTGCCCGGCGGCACCCGGACCAGGGCCCGGTCCCACTGCTCGCCCGGCGGCGGATCGCCCAGCCTGCGCGGTCCGCCGGGGCGGACGACCGGCAGCGGCACGGGCCCGAGGATCTCGGCGTCGGCGGGGAGCCCGGCCCCGGCCAGGAAGCCCTCGACGGCCTCCGGCGGCCCGGACACGGCGGCCATCCGGGAGACGGGCGGGAAGCCCAGCTCGGCCCGCTCGGCCAGCTCCCGGCGGGCGTGCCCGACCGGGTCCCAGCGGACGAGCGCCTGCACCGGCCGGAGCGTCGGTTCGGCGACCACGACGACGGTGCCGCCCTCGGCCTGTCCGCGCACCAGCGAGGCCGCGTCGATCCACCGGCGCAGCGCCTCCTCCCCCGCGCGCAGATCGGGCCGGCCCAGCAGGGCCCAGCCGTCGAGGAGCAGCGCGGCCGCGTAGCCGCCCTCGGCGACGGGCTCGGCGCCGGGGGTGGAGACGACCAGCGCGGGGCGTCCCGGCACGCTGTCCAGGACGTGGTCGCGCCCGGAGGTCCGTACGGGCACGGCGGGGAAGGCCCTGCCGAGCTCCTCCGCGGTCCGCCGGGCGCCGACCACCTGGGCCCGCAGCCGGGTCGAGCCGCACTCCACGCAGTGCCAGTCGGGGGCGCCGCGCCCGCACCAGCCGCACCGCAGCTCCTGCTGCTCGGGGGCTTCGAGGGGCCCGGCGCAGTGCCGGCAGCGGGCGGGCGTGCGGCAGCGCTCGCAGGCCAGCCTCGGCACGTACCCCCGGCGGGGGACCTGGACGAGCACGGGACCGGTCTTCAGCCCCTCCCGGACGGTCTGCCAGGCCAGCGAGGGCAGCCGGGCGGCCCGCGCGGCCTCGTCCCGGGCGAGTTCGCCGTCGCCGACGGTCCGGATCAGCGGGGCGGCCCTGCGGACCTGATCGCGTCCGGCGCCCAGGGCCTGGGCCCAGCCGGACTCGACGAGCTGGGCGGCCTCGACGGTGCAACCGGTGGAGCCCAGCAGGAAGGCGCACCGGTCGTGGGCGGCGCGCAGCAGCAGCACCTCGCGCGCGTGGGGCTGCGGGGCGTGCGGCTCGCTGTGGCTGCCGTCGCCGTCGTCCCAGATGACGGCCAGACCGAGGTCCCGCACGGGAGCGAACATCGCGGCGCGGGTCCCCACGACCGCCCGCACGGCGCCGCGCCGCACGGCCAGCCACTGGGCGTACCGCCGCTCGGGGCCCGCCTCGGCGGTGAGCAGCGCGTGCCGCCCCTCCCCCAGGACCTCGGTGAGGGCGGCGTCGACCCGGCCGGCGGCCCGTCCGTCGGGGACGACGACGAGCGCGCCGCGCCCGGAGGCGAGGGTGGCGGCGACGGCCCGGGCGATCTCCTCGGCCCAGTACGGCCCCGGCAGCGCGGTCCACACGGCCCGGGGCGCTCCGCCGCGGGCGAGGGAGTCCAGGAACGCTGGCCCGCGCTCGTACCGCGCCCAGCTGCCCGGCTCCGGTGCGCGGGGCGGCGGCAGCGGTTCGGGCGAGGGCTTGCGCTCGGCGGTCGCGTTGCGCGGGGGGACGGCCAGCTGGAGGACGTCGGCGAGGCTGCCGGCGTACCGGTCGGCCACCGCCCGGGCGAGCCCGAGCAGCTCCGGGCCGAGCACCGGCTCCGGCGAGACGACGTCGGCGAGCGCGGCCAGCGGCCCCGAGTAGTCGGACTCGGCCCGCCGCTCCACCAGGAACCCGTCGATGAGCCGGCCGCCCTCGCGGCGCCCGCCCCGCACCTGGTGCGCGCCCGCGCCGAACCGGACCCGCACCCGGACCCCGGGCCGGGCGGCCTCGTCCAGCTCCTCGGGGACGGCGTAGTCGAAGAACTGGTCGAGGTGGAGCGCCCCCTTGTTGACGACGACGCGCGCGACCGGCAGTTCCTTGGCCAGCGCGGCCCCGCGCCAGGTCCGGGGCTTGGCGCGGGGCACCTTCGCCTTCCGGACGGTCTCCCGGATGAGCGCGAGCTGCTCGGGCTCCTCGGGCTTCTCGTTCTCGCTGCTCACAGCCCCATACCTACCAGACGCCACCGACAGCCGGACACGGCAGGAGCCCGGCACCCCCGTGGGGGTGCCGGGCTCCGTCGCCTGGGGCCTGGGACTACAGGCCGGCGGCCTGCTTCAGGGCGTCCACGCGGTCCGTGCGCTCCCAGGTGAAGTCCGGCAGCTCACGGCCGAAGTGGCCGTACGCGGCGGTCTGGGAGTAGATCGGGCGGAGCAGGTCGAGGTCGCGGATGATCGCGGCCGGGCGGAGGTCGAAGACCTCGGCGATGGCGTTCTCGATCTTCTCGTTCTCGACGGTGTTCGTGCCGAAGGTCTCGACGAAGAGACCGACGGGCTCGGCCTTGCCGATCGCGTAGGCGACCTGGACCTCGCAGCGCGCGGCGAGGCCGGCGGCGACGACGTTCTTGGCGACCCAGCGCATGGCGTAGGCGGCCGAGCGGTCGACCTTGGACGGGTCCTTGCCGGAGAAGGCGCCGCCGCCGTGACGGGCCATGCCGCCGTACGTGTCGATGATGATCTTGCGGCCGGTGAGGCCGGCGTCGCCCATCGGGCCGCCGATCTCGAAGCGGCCGGTCGGGTTGACCAGCAGGCGGTAGCCGTCGGTGTCGAGCTTGATGCCGTCCTCGACGAGCTGCTTCAGGACGTGCTCGACGACGAACTCGCGGATGTCGGGCGCGAGCAGCGACTCGAGGTCGATGTCCGAGGCGTGCTGCGAGGAGACGACGACCGTGTCGAGGCGGACGGCCTTGTCGCCGTCGTACTCGATGGTGACCTGGGTCTTGCCGTCGGGGCGCAGGTACGGGATGGTCCCGTTCTTGCGGACCTCGGTGAGGCGGCGGGAGAGGCGGTGCGCGATGTGGATCGGCAGCGGCATCAGCTCGGGGGTCTCGTCCGACGCGTAGCCGAACATCAGGCCCTGGTCGCCGGCGCCCTGCTTGTCGAGCTCGTCCTCGTCGCCCTCGACCCGGGACTCGTACGCGGTGTCCACGCCCTGGGCGATGTCCGGGGACTGCGATCCGATGGACACCGACACGCCGCAGGAGGCGCCGTCGAAGCCCTTCTTGGAGGAGTCGTAACCGATCTCCAGGATCTTGTTCCGGACGAGGGTGGGGATGTCCGCCCACGCCTTGGTGGTGACCTCACCGGCGACGTGCACCAGGCCGGTGGTGATCAGCGTCTCGACGGCGACGCGCGAGGTGGGGTCCTCGCGCAGCAGGGCGTCGAGAATGGTGTCGCTGATCTGGTCAGCGATCTTGTCGGGGTGGCCCTCGGTGACGGACTCCGAGGTGAACAGACGACGGGACACAACGCTCCCTGGGGTTGCAGCGGCTGCTGGCTACTCGTGACGCGGACCGGCAGGGGGCTGCGCCCCGCGACGTTCCACGAACAGTCTATCGGTCGTGGTCGGACAATGGACCAGGTGTCTCGCCTGGCGAATGCCAGTGGACCGCCGGAACCGGCCGCCGGCAAGGCGGGGCTGCCCACTCGGGTGGGGCGCAAATCACTCCCGAGGCGGCGTTTCGCGTGTCCGAGGAGTGAGATCGCGCCACCGTACCCGGCGGTCCTGATGCGTCAGGTCGTGGTGCGCAGCCGCGGCAGGACCAGGTCCCAGACCGTCTCGGCGAGCGCTTCCTTCGGCCCGTACGGCACGGGGGTCTCGGCGCCGTCCGAGGCGAGGACGACGGCCTCGTTCTCCTCCGACCCGAAGGTCTTGCGCTCCCCCACCTCGTTGACGACGAGCAGGTCGCAGCCCTTCCGGCGGAGCTTCGCCCGCCCGTTGGCGAGCACGTCGTCGGTCTCGGCGGCGAACCCGACGACCACCTGGCCGGGCAGGGCGCGGTCGGCGGCCAGCTCGGCGAGGACGTCGGGGTTGCGGACGAGTTCGATGGTGGGCGCGCCCCCGTCGTCCGTCTTCTTGATCTTTCCGGGGGCGTAGGCGGCCGGGCGGAAGTCGGCGACGGCGGCGGCCATCACGACGGCGTCGGCGTCGGCGGCGGCCTTGAGCACGGCCTCGCGGAGCTGGACCGCGGTGCCGACGTGGACCACGTCGACCCCGGCCGGGTCGGCGATGCCGGTGTTCGCCTCGACGAGGGTGACCCGGGCGCCCCGGGCGGCGGCGGCCTTCGCGAGGGCGTAGCCCTGCTTCCCGGAGGATCGGTTGCCGAGGTAGCGGACGGGGTCGAGGGGCTCGCGGGTGCCGCCGGCGCTCACGACCACATGGCGGCCGGCGAGGTCGGGGGCGGCCGTGCCGCGCGCCAGGATCCTCTTGCAGATCTCGAAGATCTCCGCCGGGTCCGGGAAGCGGCCCTTGCCGGTGTCGACGCCGGTGAGGCGGCCGACGGCCGGCTCGATGACGACGGCGCCGCGGCGGCGCAGGGTGGCCACGTTCTCCTGGGTCGCCGGGTGCTCCCACATCTCGGTGTGCATCGCGGGGGCGAAGACGACCGGACAGCGCGCGGTGAGCAGCGTGTTGGTGAGGAGGTCGTCGGCGAGGCCGTGGGCTGCCTTGGCGAGCATGTCGGCGGTGGCGGGCGCGACGACGACGAGGGCGGCGGCCTGGCCGATCCGCACGTGCGGGACCTCGTGGACGGAGTCCCAGACCTCGGTGGAGACCGGGTTCCCGGAGAGCGCGGACCAGGTCGCCGCGCCGACGAAGTGCAGTGCCGAGTCGGTGGGCACGACGCGCACGTCGTGGCCCGACTCGGTGAGCCGGCGGAGCAGCTCGCACGCCTTGTAGGCGGCGATGCCGCCGCTCACGCCCAGGACGACCTTCGGCTCGGACACGACTTCCACGACTCCCCGCGCTCGGATGCGTACGACTCCATGAGACACCACAGGCCCGGCGGATGTTCCGCCGGGCCTGTGGTGACAAGCATTACAACGTGGGTTGCTCTACTGCGCGGGGTCCGCGATCTTCTCCGAGGTCAGCAGGCCCGCGTTGATCTCGCGCAGCGCGATCGAGAGCGGCTTCTCGTGGACGTGGGTGTCGACCAGCGGACCCACGTACTCCAGCAGGCCCTCGCCGAGCTGGGAGTAGTACGCGTTGATCTGACGCGCGCGCTTGGCCGCGTAGATCACGAGGCTGTACTTCGAGTCCGTGGCCTCGAGCAGCTCGTCGATCGGCGGGTTGATGATGCCCTCGGGCGCGGTGATGGAAGAGGACACGCTCTACCTTCCGAAGATGGAAAAAAGATCAGACAACGTGCATCAACGTTAGCAGCTCGCGTGCGACGTCCTCGACGGAGGTGTTGACGAGGGTGGTGTCGAACTCCGACTCGGCGGCCAGCTCGACCTTCGCGGCCGCGAGACGGCGCTCGATGACCTCGGGCGACTCGGTGCCGCGGCCGGTGAGCCGGCGGACCAGCTCGTCCCAGCTCGGCGGGGCGAGGAAGACCAGCTGGGACTCCGGCATGGAGTCCTTGACCTGGCGGGCGCCCTGGAGGTCGATCTCCAGGAGCACGGGCTCGCCCGCGTCCAGCCGCTCGAGGACGGCGCCGCGCGGGGTGCCGTAGCGGTTGCCCGCGAACTCGGCCCACTCGAGGAGCTCACCGTTGGCGATCAGCTTGTCGAACTCGTCGTCCGTGACGAAGAAGTAGTGGACGCCGTGCTTCTCGCCGGGGCGGGGCTTGCGTGTCGTCGCCGACACCGAGAGCCAGACCTCGGGGTGGACCTTGCGCATATGAGCGACGACCGTGCTCTTGCCGACCCCTGAGGGGCCGGAGAGCACGGTCAGCCGCGGACGTACCTCTGCTGCCATGCAGCGATTATTCCAGCTTTACCGGCATGCCCGGGACGCGTGCCCCGGATCGGAAGCCGGACCGGCACCCGGATCAGGCGCCGGTGCTGCCGAACTCGCGCTCCAGGGAGGCGATCTGGTTGGAGCCGAGACCGCGCACCCGGCGGCTCTCGGAGATGCCGAGCCGCTCCATGATCTGCTTGGCACGGACCTTGCCGACGCCGGGCAGGGACTCAAGGAGCGCGGAGACCTTCATCTTGCCGATGACGTCGTTCTCCTGGCCCGTCTTGATGACCTCGTGGAGGGAAGCGCCGGAGTGCTTGAGTCGATTCTTGACCTCGGCCCGCTCCCGGCGAGCCGCGGCGGCCTTTTCGAGCGCGGCTGCGCGCTGTTCAGGGGTAAGGGGCGGAAGAGCCACGCCTACGTCACCTCGGATGTCGATCTGTCGGATACGGACCGGTGAGGAACCTGGACGCCCCACACCAGTGGAGCAACGATCAACGGAGTGGCCGTTGAACGCCTGCTCTGCCCCGGAGACTAGCGGCCGATCCCGCTCCAGTCAGCGAGAACAGAGGAAAAGTCCTGGTCAGCATCGACCGACCAGGACTTTTCCGGCATAACGACCCGGTTTTGAGCCAAGATTTCGTCAAGTGGTGAGACGGCTCACCTTCGGGCGGCCCCGCCCCTCCGACCTGCGGATTGTCCGGGAGACCCGTCAGCCGGCGACGGCGGCGCGGATCTCGTCCGCGTACCGGTGAGCCGAGTCCCGCAGGGCGGCCACGTCCGGGCCGTTCCTGAGGACCCCGCGGCTGACGTTCGGGACGACGTTGCCGACCGCCGGGCCGAAGACGGCCGGGAGGTCGGCGGGGGTCGCGCCCTGGGCTCCGATGCCGGGGGCGAGGAGCGGCCCGTTGATGTCCAGGTCGAAGGAGGACAGGTCGCCGAGGGTGGCACCGACGACCGCGCCGAACGAGCCCATCGGGGTCTCCCCCGCGTTCTCCTCGGCGAGGTGGGCGAGCATCGTCGCGCCGATCGTGCGGCCGTCCTCGCGGACCGCGCGCTGGACCTCCGCACCCTCCGGGTTGGAGGTGAGGGCCAGCACGAAGAGGCCGGCGCCGGACTCCCGCGCCAGGTCGACGGCCGGCTTCAGGGCGCCGTAGCCGAGGTACGGGGAGACCGTCAGCGCGTCGGAGAAGAGCGGGGAGTCCTTGCGCAGGAAGGTCTCCGCGTAGGCGGCCATCGTGGACCCGATGTCGCCGCGCTTGGCGTCCATCACGACCAGGCCGCCCGCCGCCCGCAGATCGGCGGTGGCGCGCTCCAGGACGGCGATGCCGCGCGAGCCGAAGCGCTCGAAGAAGGCCGACTGCGGCTTGAAGACGGCCACGGTCTCGGCGAGGGCCTCGACGACGGTGAAGGTGAAGCGCTCCAGACCGGCGATGTCGTCGGCCAGGCCCCAGGAGTCGAGCAGGGCGGCGTGCGGGTCGATGCCGACGCAGAGCGGACCGCGCTCGTCCATGGCGGAGCGCAGGCGGGTGCCGAAGGAGAGAGTCACGAGGAGGCCTTTCGGTTGTCGGCGCCGACCGCCTCGGCGAGGGTGGCGTACGGGGAGGCCGCGAGGCGCGCGGCGAGGCCCTTGTGGATCGCGCGGGCGTAGAACGGCCCCTCGTAGATGAAGGCGCTGTAGCCCTGGATCAGGGTGGCGCCGGCGAGGATGCGCTGCCAGGCGTCCTCGGCGTTCTCGATGCCGCCGACGCCCACCAGGACCAGGCGGTCGCCCACGCGCGCGTGGAGGCGGCGCAGGACGGCCAGGGAGCGCTCCTTGACGGGTGCGCCGGACAGGCCGCCGGTCTCCTTGATCAGGGCGGGGTCCGACTTCAGGCCGAGGCCCTCGCGCGCGATGGTGGTGTTCGTGGCGATGATGCCGTCGAGGCCGAGCTCCAGGGCCAGGTCGGCGACCGCGTCGACGTCCTCGTCGGCCAGGTCGGGGGCGATCTTGACCAGGAGGGGGACCCGGCGGCCCGTCACCGCGCGGTCGGCGGCCTCGCGGACGGCCGTGAGGAGCGGGCGCAGGGACTCGGTGGCCTGGAGGTTGCGCAGGCCGGGGGTGTTCGGGGAGGAGACGTTGACGACGAGGTAGTCGGCGTGGGCGGCGAGGCGCTCGGTGGACTTCACGTAGTCGGCGGCGGCCTCGGCCTCGGGGACGACCTTGGTCTTGCCGATGTTGACGCCGACGGTGGTCCGGAAGACCGCCCTGCGGGCGCCCAGACGGGCGGCGACGGCGGCGGAGCCCTCGTTGTTGAAGCCCATGCGGTTGATCAGGGCGCGGTCCGGGACGAGCCGGAAGAGCCGCTTCTTGGGGTTGCCGGGCTGGGCCTCGCCGGTGACGGTGCCGATCTCGACGTGGTCGAAGCCGAGCATCGACATGCCGTCGACGGCGACGGCGTTCTTGTCGAAGCCGGCGGCGAGCCCGAAGGGGCCGTGCATCCGCAGGCCCAGGGCCTCGGTGCGCAGCTCCTCGTACCGGGGCGCGAGGACGGCGGCGACGAAGGTGCGGAGCACGGGGATGCGGGCGGCGAGGCGGATCCAGCGGAAGGCCAGGTAGTGGGCCTGCTCGGGGTCCATCCGCTTGAAGACCAGGGTGAAGAAGAACTTGTACATGTGTCTGTCGTCCAGGTGTGCTCATGACGAGGGGGACACCGCAGGTCCTGCCGGTGTCCCCCTCCTCGTACGGGCTGCTAGTCGCGGGCCGCGGTCAGGTGCTCCGCGTGCTCCTGGAGCGAGCGGACCCCCACGTCGCCGCGGTTGAGCGCGTCGATGCCCTGGACGGCCGCGGCGAGCGCCTGGACCGTGGTGAGGCACGGGACGCTGCGCGCCACCGCGGCCGTACGGATCTCGTAGCCGTCGAGGCGGCCGCCGGTGCCGTACGGGGTGTTGACGATCAGGTCGACCTGGCCGTCGTGGATGAGCTGGACGATGGTCTTCTCGCCGTCCGGGCCCTCGCCCTCGCTGAGCTTGCGGACGACCGTGGCGTTGATGCCGTTGCGCTTGAGGACCTCGGCGGTGCCGGAGGTGGCGAGCAGCTCGAAGCCGTGGGCGACGAGCTCGCGGGCCGGGAAGATCATCGAGCGCTTGTCGCGGTTGGCGACCGAGATGAACGCGCGGCCCTTGGTGGGCAGCGGGCCGTAGGCGCCGGCCTGCGACTTGGCGTAGGCCGTGCCGAAGACCGCGTCGATGCCCATGACCTCGCCGGTGGAGCGCATCTCCGGGCCGAGGACGGTGTCGACGCCGCGGCCGTGCACGTCGCGGAAGCGCGACCACGGCATGACGGCCTCCTTGACGGAGATCGGCGCGTCGAGCGGCAGGGTGCCGCCGTCGCCGTTCCTCGGCAGCAGGCCCTCGGCGCGCAGCTCGGCGATGGTGGCGCCCAGGGAGATGCGGGCGGCGGCCTTCGCGAGCGGCACGGCGGTCGCCTTCGAGGTGAAGGGGACGGTCCGGGAGGCGCGCGGGTTGGCCTCCAGGACGTAGAGGATGTCACCGGCCATGGCGAACTGGATGTTGATCAGGCCGCGGACGCCGACGCCCTTGGCGATGGCCTCCGTGGAGGCGCGCAGGCGCTTGATGTCGAAGCCGCCGAGGGTGATCGGGGGCAGGGCGCAGGCCGAGTCGCCGGAGTGGATGCCGGCCTCCTCGATGTGCTCCATGACGCCGCCGAGGTAGAGCTCCTCGCCGTCGTAGAGCGCGTCGACGTCGATCTCGATGGCGTCGTCGAGGAAGCGGTCGACCAGGACCGGCCGGGTGGGGCTGATCTCGGTGGACTCGGCGATGTACGACTCCAGGCGGGCCTCGTCGTACACGATCTCCATGCCGCGGCCGCCGAGCACGTACGACGGGCGTACGAGGACGGGGTAGCCGATCTCGTCGGCGATGGCCTTGGCGCCGGCGAAGGTGGTCGCGGTGCCGTGCTTCGGCGCGGGGAGCCCGGCCTCGGCGAGGACGCGGCCGAAGGCGCCGCGGTCCTCGGCGGCGTGGATGGCCTCCGGCGAGGTGCCGACGACGGGCACGCCGTTGTCCTTGAGCGCCTGCGACAGGCCCAGCGGGGTCTGGCCGCCGAGCTGGACGACGACACCGGCGACGGGTCCGGCGAGGGTCTCGGCGTGGACGATCTCCAGCACGTCTTCGAGCGTCAGCGGCTCGAAGTACAGGCGGTCGGAGGTGTCGTAGTCCGTGGAGACGGTCTCCGGGTTGCAGTTGACCATCACGGTCTCGTAGCCGGCGTCGCTCAGGGCGAAGGAGGCGTGGACGCAGGAGTAGTCGAACTCGATGCCCTGGCCGATGCGGTTCGGGCCGGAGCCCAGGATGATCACCGCGGGCTTCTCGCGCGGGGCGACCTCGCTCTCCTCGTCGTACGAGGAGTAGAAGTACGGGGTCTTGGCGGCGAACTCGGCGGCGCAGGTGTCGACCGTCTTGTAGACCGGGCGGACGCCGAGGGCGTGCCGGACCTCGCGGACGACGTCCTCGCGCAGGCCGCGGATCTCGGCGATCTGGGCGTCGGAGAAGCCGTGGCGCTTGGCCTCGGCGAGGATCTCGGGTTCGAGCTTCTCGGCGGCGGCCAGCTCGTCGGCGATCTCCTTGATCAGGAAGAGCTGGTCGACGAACCACGGGTCGATCCGCGTGGCGTCGAAGACCTCCTGCGGCGTGGCGCCGGCGCGGATGGCCTGCATGACGGTGTTGACGCGGCCGTCGGTCGGGCGGACCGCGTCGCGGAGCAGCTCGGCCTTGTCGCCGGGCTCGCCGACGAAGGTGAACTGCGAGCCCTTCTTCTCCAGGGAGCGCAGGGCCTTCTGGAGGGCCTCGGTGAAGTTGCGGCCGATCGCCATGGCCTCGCCGACCGACTTCATGGTCGTGGTCAGCGTGGAGTCGGCGGAGGGGAACTTCTCGAAGGCGAAGCGCGGGGCCTTGACGACGACGTAGTCGAGCGTGGGCTCGAAGGACGCCGGGGTCTTCTCCGTGATGTCGTTCGGGATCTCGTCCAGCGTGTAGCCGACGGCGAGACGGGCGGCGATCTTGGCGATCGGGAAGCCGGTCGCCTTGGAGGCGAGCGCCGAGGAGCGGGAGACGCGCGGGTTCATCTCGATGACGATGATCCGGCCGTCGACCGGGTCGATCGCGAACTGGATGTTGCAGCCGCCGGTGTCGACGCCGACCTCGCGGATGATCGCGATGCCGATGTCGCGGAGGCGCTGGTACTCGCGGTCGGTGAGGGTCATCGCCGGGGCGACGGTGATGGAGTCACCGGTGTGGACGCCCATCGGGTCGAAGTTCTCGATGGAGCAGACGACCACGACGTTGTCGTTCTTGTCGCGCATGAGCTCCAGCTCGTACTCCTTCCAGCCGAGGATGGACTCCTCCAGGAGCACCTCGGTGGTCGGGGAGAGCGTGAGGCCCTGGCCGGCGATGCGGCGCAGCTCCTCCTCGTCGTGGGCGAAGCCGGAGCCGGCGCCGCCCATGGTGAAGGAGGGGCGGACGACGACGGGGTAGCCGCCGAGCGTCTCGACGCCCTTGAGGACGTCGTCCATGGAGTGGCAGATGACCGAGCGGGCGGACTCGCCGTAGCCGATCTTGGCCTTGACGGCCTCGACGACGCCCTTGAAGAGGTCGCGGTCCTCGCCCTTGTTGATGGCCTCGACGTTGGCGCCGATGAGCTCGACGCCGTACTTCTCCAGGACGCCCTGCTCGTGCATGGAGATCGCGGTGTTGAGCGCGGTCTGGCCGCCGAGGGTGGGCAGGAGGGCGTCGGGGCGCTCCTTGGCGATGATCTTCTCGACGAACTCGGGGGTGATCGGCTCGACGTACGTGGCGTCGGCGATCTCCGGGTCGGTCATGATCGTGGCCGGGTTGGAGTTGACCAGGATCACCCGCAGGCCCTCGGCCTTGAGGATGCGGCAGGCCTGGGTGCCTGAGTAGTCGAACTCGGCGGCCTGGCCGATGACGATCGGGCCGGAGCCGATGACCAGGACGGACTGGATATCGGTGCGCTTAGGCACGCTCGGCCTCCATCAGGGATACGAAGCGGTCGAAGAGGTACGCGGCGTCGTGCGGGCCCGCGGCCGCCTCGGGGTGGTACTGGACGGAGAAGGCCGGCTGGTCGAGCAGCTGGAGGCCTTCGACGACCTGGTCGTTCAGGCAGACGTGGGAGACCTCGGCACGCCCGTAGGGGGTGTCCGAGACCTTGTCGAGGGGCGCGTCGACGGCGAAGCCGTGGTTGTGCGCGGTGACCTCGACCTTGCCGGTGGTGCGGTCCTGGACCGGCTGGTTGATGCCGCGGTGGCCGTACTTCAGCTTGTAGGTGCCGAAGCCGAGGGCGCGGCCCAGGATCTGGTTGCCGAAGCAGATGCCGAACAGGGGCGTCTTGCGCTCCAGGACGGCCTGCATGACGGCGACGGGGCCGTCGGCGGTGGCCGGGTCGCCCGGGCCGTTGGAGAAGAAGACACCGTCCGGGTTCACGGCGTAGATGTCCTCGGCGGTGGCGGTGGCGGGGAGGACGTGGACCTCGATGCCGCGCTCGGCCATCCGGTGCGGGGTCATGCCCTTGATGCCGAGGTCGACGGCGGCGACGGTGAACTTCTTCTCGCCGATCGCGGGGACGACGTAGGTCTCCTTGGTGGCGACCTCGGCGGAGAGGTTCGCGCCCTTCATCTGCGGCTGCGCCTGGACCTTGGCCAGGAGGGCGGCCTCGTCGGCCAGCGCGTCGCCGGAGAAGATGCCGACGCGCATGGCGCCGCGCTCGCGCAGGTGGCGGGTGAGGGCGCGGGTGTCGATGCCGGAGATGCCGACGACGCCCTGGCGCTCCAGCTCCTCGTCCAGCGAGCGCTGGGAGCGCCAGTTGGAGGAGACGCGTGCGGGGTCGCGGACGACGTAGCCGGAGACCCAGATGCGGCCGGACTCGGGGTCCTCGTCGTTGACGCCGGTGTTGCCGACGTGCGGGGCGGTCATGACCACGACCTGGCGGTGGTACGACGGGTCGGTGAGGGTCTCCTGGTAGCCGGTCATGCCGGTGGAGAAGACGGCCTCGCCGAAGGTCTCCCCCACGGCCCCGTAGGCGCGGCCGCGGAAGGCGCGGCCGTCCTCCAGGACGAGTACGGCGGGAGCGGCCTTCTGCCTCTGAGAGGCGACTCCCTGGATGGAGGTCGTCATCGTGCGATGCCTTCCGTCGTGGTGGTTACGGCGTTCATGGAGTTGATGGCCTCGACCCAGGCCGTGTGCTCGGCCGCGCGGTCGGAGCGGAAGCCGGAGTCGAGCTGCTTGCCGCCGTGCTCCCAGGTGACGACCAGGAGCCCGCCCTCGGTGAGGACCTTGCCGGCGATGCCCTTGTCGAGGCGGGCCTCGCGCAGGGCGGCGGCCGGCACGAAGAAGTCGTTCGCCCCGGGGCGTACGACCTCGATCCCGGCGTCGGTGAGGGTGAGCTCGACGCGGCTGCGGGTGCCGAGGCCGTGGGCGACGATCCGGTCGAGCCACTGCCCGGCGGTGGTGGAGCCGTGGTAGCGCCCGCTGAGGGTCAGTCTCGCCTCACCGGCGTCCTGGGGCGCGGTGGGCAGCTCGGGGAGGTCCGACTGGAGGCTGCCGCGCCATTTCCATCCCTGGCGCATGAGCCAGTACACGAAGGCGACGAAGAGCAGCAGTCCGGCGACCCAGCCGAGCCGTCCGGCCCAGTCGGTCACCTCCGCCGATTTCTGCTCGGCAGCCTCTGCGGCGATTGCGATGAGTGGTGTCACGCCAGCTTCCCGTCCACGACCGTTGCCCGGCCCCGCAGGAAGGTGTGGGTGACGCGTCCCGGCAGCTCACGACCCTCGTAGGGGGTGTTGCGGCTGCGGGAGGCGAAGTCCGCGGGGTCCACGACACCACGGTAAGCCGGATCGACCAGCGTCAGGTTCGCGGGCTCACCAGCCGAGACGGGTCGTCCGTGGCCCTTGGCCTGGCCGATGCGGGCCGGGGCGAAGGACATCCGCTCGGCGACGCCGGCCCAGTCGAGGAGGCCGGTCTCGACCATCGTCTGCTGGACGACGGAGAGGGCGGTCTCCAGGCCGACCATGCCCATGGCGGCCGCGGCCCACTCGCAGTCCTTGTCCTCGTGCGGGTGCGGGGCGTGGTCGGTGGCGACGATGTCGATGGTGCCGTCGGCGAGCGCCTCGCGGAGGGCGAGGACGTCCTTCTCGGTGCGCAGCGGCGGGTTGACCTTGTAGACCGGGTTGTACGAGCGGACCAGCTCGTCCGTGAGGAGGAGGTGGTGGGGGGTGACCTCGGCGGTGACGTCGATGCCGCGGGACTTGGCCCAGCGGACGATCTCGACGGAGCCGGCGGTGGAGAGGTGGCAGATGTGGACGCGGGAGCCGACGTGCTCGGCGAGGAGGACGTCGCGGGCGATGATCGACTCCTCGGCGACGGCGGGCCAGCCGCCGAGGCCCAGCTCCGCGGAGACGACGCCCTCGTTCATCTGGGCGCCCTCGGTGAGGCGGGGCTCCTGGGCGTGCTGGGCGACGACGCCGCCGAAGGCCTTCACGTACTCCAGGGCGCGGCGCATGATCACGGCGTCGTCGACGCACTTGCCGTCGTCGGAGAAGACGGTGACGCCGGCGGCGGAGTCGTGCATGGCGCCGAGCTCGGCGAGCTTCTTGCCCTCCAGGCCGACGGTGACGGCGCCGATGGGCTGGACGTCGCAGTAACCGGCCTCCTGGCCGAGGCGGTACACCTGCTCGACGACGCCGGCGGTGTCGGCGACCGGGTGGGTGTTGGCCATGGCGAAGACGGCGGTGTAGCCGCCGGAGGCGGCGGCGCGGGTGCCGGTGAGGACGGTCTCGGAGTCCTCGCGGCCGGGCTCGCGGAGGTGGGTGTGGAGGTCGACGAGGCCGGGCAGCAGGATCCGGCCGTCGGCCTCGATCACGGTCGCGCCCTCGGCCGAGAGGCCCGTGCCGACCTGGGTGATGGTCTCGCCGTCGATGAGGACGTCCTGGACGTCGCCGCCGAGGACCTTCGCACCGCGGATCAGGGTCTTGCTCATGGTCACTTGTTCTCCTCGGTGCGGGTGTGGCTGACGGCGGACTCGTTGCCGCCCAGAAGCAGGTAGAGGACGGCCATCCGGACGGAGACGCCGTTGGCGACCTGCTCGACGACCGTGCAGCGGTCGGAGTCGGCGACCTCGGCGGTGATCTCCATGCCGCGGACCATCGGGCCGGGGTGCATGACGATGGCGTGTTCGGGCATCTTCGCCATCCGCTCGCCGTCGAGCCCGTAGCGGCGCGAGTACTCGCGCTCGGTCGGGAAGAAGGCGGCGTTCATCCGCTCGCGCTGCACACGCAGCATCATCACCGCGTCGGACTTCGGCAGCACGCTGTCGAGGTCGTACGAGATGTCGCAGGGCCAGGTCTCGACGCCGACGGGGACCAGGGTGGGCGGGGCCACCAGGGTGACCTCGGCTCCGAGGGTGTGGAGCAGGTCGACGTTGGAGCGGGCGACCCGGCTGTGCAGGACGTCGCCCACCAGGGTGATGCGCTTGCCGGCGAGGTCCTGGCCGAGGCCGGCGTCGCGGCCGACGAGGCGGCGGCGCATGGTGAAGGCGTCCAGGAGGGCCTGGGTGGGGTGCTGGTGGGTGCCGTCGCCGGCGTTGATGACGGGGGCGTCGATCCAGCCGGAGGTGGCGAGCCGGTAGGGCGCGCCGGAGGCGCTGTGCCGGATGACGACGGCGTCGACGCCCATGGCCTCCAGGGTCTGCGCGGTGTCCTTGAGGGACTCGCCCTTGGAGACGCTGGAGCCCTTGGCCGCGAAGTTGATCACGTCGGCGGAGAGGCGCTTCTCGGCGGCCTCGAAGGAGATCCGGGTCCGGGTGGAGTCCTCGAAGAAGAGGTTGCAGACGGTCCGGCCGCGGAGGGTCGGGAGCTTCTTGATGGGCCGGTCGGCCACCCGGGCCATCTCCTCGGCGGTGTCGAGGATCTGGACGGCGTCGTCGCGGGTGAGGTCGGCGGCCGAGATGAGGTGACGCATCATCGGGTTTTCTCTCCGTGGTGGGGAGGTGTGAGGGCATGCGGGGGCGCAGGAGTGTGCCCCGGCCCCGGCGGGGAAGCCGGTCCGGCTAGGAGGCGGGCTTGGAGCCGAGCAGGACGGTGTCGCGACCGTCTTCCTCGGCGAGCTGCACCTTGACCGTCTCCCGCAGCGACGTGGGGAGGTTCTTGCCGACGTAGTCGGCGCGGATCGGAAGTTCGCGGTGGCCGCGGTCGACGAGGACCGCGAGCTGGACGGCGCGCGGGCGGCCGATGTCGCCGAGGGCGTCGAGGGCGGCGCGGATGGTGCGGCCGGAGAAGAGGACGTCGTCGACGAGGACGACGAGGCGGCCGTCGATGCCGTCACCGGGGATCTCGGTGCGGCCGATGGCGCGGGCCGGCTTCAGCCGCAGGTCGTCCCGGTACATGGTGATGTCGAGGGAACCGACCGGGATCTTGGCGCCGGTGATCGATTCGAGCTTCTCGGCGAGCCGGCGGGCGAGGAAGACGCCGCGGGTGGGGATGCCGAGGAGGACCACGTCGTCGGCGCCCTTGGCGCGCTCGACGATCTCGTGGGCGATGCGGGTGAGAACCCGGGCGATGTCGGGGCCTTCGAGAACGGGCCGCGCGTCGTCGCCGTACTGCTGCTGAGTGTCCATGAAAAACGGACCTCCTTCTCCGCCTCACGGGACGGCTCTTAAAGGACGTCGGAATTGCGCCGTTCACTCTACCAGGGGTGGGCACGACTTTCCCGTGCACCCCTGCCGCCCCTCCGGACGCCGTCCCCCGGGAGGGGGCGGTACGGACCATTCGGCTTGACGGGTAGGTGTAACGCTGCGTAACCTCACAGTGAGTTACCAGCCGCGCGGCGCAGCCGCATGTCGTCACAGCGTCCGGGAGCGTTATGTCCAGCGAATACGCAAAGCAGCTCGGGGCCAAACTCCGTGCCATCCGCACCCAGCAGGGTCTGTCCCTCCACGGGGTGGAGGAGAAGTCCCAGGGCCGCTGGAAGGCGGTCGTGGTCGGCTCGTACGAGCGCGGAGACCGCGCGGTGACCGTGCAGCGTCTTGCCGAGCTGGCCGACTTCTACGGCGTGCCGGTGCAGGAGCTCCTGCCGGGCACGACCCCCGGCGGGGCCGCCGAGCCGCCGCCGAAGCTGGTCCTCGACCTGGAGCGCCTGGCCCACGTCCCGCAGGAGAAGGCGGGCCCGCTCCAGCGCTACGCGGCGACGATCCAGTCGCAGCGCGGCGACTACAACGGCAAGGTGCTGTCGATCCGCCAGGACGACCTGCGCACGCTCGCCGTCATCTACGACCAGTCCCCCTCGGTCCTCACGGAGCAGCTGATCAGCTGGGGCGTCCTGGACGCCGACGCGCGCCGCGCGGTCGCCCACGAGGACAACTGAGGCCTTAGCAGGGCACAGCAGAAACGTACCGCCGGGCCCGTGGACGTCATCCGACGTCCACGGGCCCGGCGCTTTTCGCGCCGAGCGGCCGGCGTCACGCGAAGGGGCCCGCAGCACCGAGTGCTGTGGGCCCCTTCGCGTGACGTGCGGGACTAGGCGTCCGCGTCCCGCCGCAGGCGCGGCTTCAGGTCCTTGAAGCGACCGAGAAGACCGTTGACGAAGGTCGGGGACTCGTCGGTGGAGAACTCCTTGGCGAGCTGCACCGCCTCGTCGATCGCGACCGCGTCGGGCGTGCCGTCCTCCCAGAGCAGCTCGTACGCGCCGAGGCGCACGATGTTCCGGTCGGCGACGGGCATCCGGTCGAGGTCCCAGTCCACCGCGTAGGTCGCGATGAGCTCGTCGATCCGCGCCTCGTGGGCCGCGTACCCCTCGACCAGCTGCATGGTGAAGTCGTTGACCGGCGGCTGGCGGTCGTCGGACCGCGCGTGCCGGACCTGGTCCGCGAGAACCTCCTGGACGGAGGCGCCACGCTGGTCCGCCTCGAAGAGGATCTGGAAGGCGCGCTTGCGTGCCTTGCTCCGAGCGGCCACGGTTACTTGTTCACCCGGCCGAGGTAGCTGCTGTCGCGGGTGTCGACCTTGACCTTCTCACCGGTGGTGATGAAGAGCGGGACCTGGATCTCGTGGCCGGTCTCCAGCGTGGCGGGCTTGGTGCCGCCGGTGGAGCGGTCGCCCTGGACGCCCGGGTCGGTGTGCTGGATGACCAGCTCGACCGCGGCCGGGAGCTCGACGTAGAGCACCTCGCCCTCGTGCTGGGCGACGGAGGCCGTGAAGCCCTCGATCAGGAAGTTGGCGGCGTCGCCGACGTTCTTCCGGTCGATGTGCAGCTGGTCGTACGTCTCCATGTCCATGAAGACGAAGTACTCGCCGTCCATGTAGGAGAACTGCATGTCGCGGCGGTCGATGGTGGCCGTGTCGACCTTCGTACCGGCGTTGAAGGTCTTGTCGACGACCTTGCCGGAGAGCACGTGCTTGAGCTTGGTGCGCACGAAAGCCGGGCCCTTGCCGGGCTTGACGTGCTGGAACTCGACGACGGACCAGAGCTGGCCCCCGTCGAGCTTGAGCACCATGCCGTTCTTGAGGTCGTTCGTGGAAGCCACGGTTGCGGAATCTCCTGGACTGACGTGACCGGGAGGCGTACGCGCCTTACAGCGCGAGCAGCTCCTTGGTCGTGATGGTGAGTAGCTCGGGTCCGCCGTCCGCCTCCTGGCGCACGACGAGCGTGTCATCGATCCGGACGCCGCCCCGGCCCGGGAGGTGGACCCCCGGTTCGACGGTGACCGGCACACAAGCGTCCAGTTTACCCATGGCCGAGGGTGACAGCTGCGGGTCCTCGTCGATTTCGAGCCCCACCCCGTGCCCGGTGAGGGGCACGGCGGCCTCCGCGTGCCCCGCGGCGTCCAGGATCTGGCGGGCCGCCCGGTCCACGTCGCGGTACTCGGCGCCGGGTGCGAGGGACTCGCGTCCGGCCCGCTGAGCGGCGAAGACGAGCTCGTACAGCTCGATCTGCCAGTCGGCGGGGGTGGTGCCGATGACGAAGGTGCGCCCGATCTCGCAGCGGTACCCGCGGTAGTCGGCGCCGAGGCAGACGGAGAGGAAATCACCCTCCTCGACCCGGCGGTCGGTGGGCCGGTGGCCCCGGCGCCCGGAGTGCGGCCCGGTGCCCACCGAGGTCGGGAAGGCGGCCCCGTCGGCGCCGTGGTCGACGAGCCGCCGCTCCAGCTCCAGGGCGAGGTGCCGCTCGGTGCGCCCCACGAGGATCGACTCCAGGAGTTCGCCGAGGGCCTGGTCGGCGATCTCCGCCGCGATCCGCAGGCAGGCGATCTCGTCCTCGTCCTTGACGATCCTGAGCTGCTCCACCGCACAGGACAGGTCGGCGAGGCGCAGTGCGGAGGCGACGGAGCCCATGGCCCGGTGCCGGGCGACCGTCAGATGGTGCTCCTCGACCGCGAGGGCGTCGGCACCGGCCCGGCGCGCGAGGTCGACGGCGGCGACGGCGGGATCGCCTCCGCCGGCCGGCAGCACCTGCTGCCGGAGCAGCTCGTCGAGCCGCCCGTCGGCCGGTTCGCCGCCGGGCGCGACCGGGCAGAGCAGCACGTCCGCGTCCGGCTCGGGGCCGACGAGCAGGACGGCGCCGGGCGGCGAACCACCCGCGAGATAGCGGACGTTGGAGGGGCGGGAGACCAGGGCCGCCGGGCTGCCCGCGGCCGCGCACCGGTCGCGCAGCCGTACACGGCGGTCCGCATACACCTCTGACATGCTCCGAGCCTACGAGCGTCCCGGCGGGCCGTCCTGTTCAGAACGGCCGTCCGGGCGGGCTCACCAGGTGGGCGGGCTCGCGATCGCGCGGGCCAGGACGTCGTCGAGCACGCGCGCGGTGGTCTCGACGTCGTACGTGGAGTTGTCGATGATCGGCAGGCCCGAGCCGTACCAGCCGGCCATCCGGCCGTGGATGGCGGCGACCTCCTCGTCCGAGAGGCGCCGGTTGCCGCTGCGCTCGGCGTTGCGCTCCAGGACGACCTCCAGGCCGGGCAGCAGCACGACGGGCAGCAGACCGGGGCCGACGTGGCGCTTCCAGCCGCCGAGGCCGACGACGGGCCGGTCCGGGAAGACGGCGTCGTCGACGATGCAGGAGATGCCGTTGGCGAGGAAGTTCCGGGCGGCGAAGCCGCAGGTGCGGCGGGCGAGCCGGTACTGCGCCTCGGAGTGCTCGTTCCAGCCGGACTGCGGGTCGGCGAAGCCCGAGCAGACCCACTCGCGGACGTCGTCGAGGCTGATGTGGGCGGTGGGCACGCGGCGGCGCTGCGCCCAGTGCCGGGCGACGGTCGTCTTGCCCGCGCCCGCGGGGCCGATGAGGAGCACGGCGAGGGTCGCCGCGCCGGTCCCGGCCCCGTGCTCCACGGGCGGAGCGAGCGGCGCGCTCACGGGCGGCAGCGGGACGTGCCCGGTGAGGTCCGCGCGGGGCGGCGCGGCGGACGGGTGGCGCGGGGCCGCGGGGTGCTGCCCCGAGGCGGGCTGCGGGGCTCCCGGGTGCGGCGGGCCGGCCGGGTGCGGCGGCGCGGGGTGCTGGGGGGCCGCCGGCGGCTGTGGTGCGCCGCCGGGGGTGCCCCAGCCCGGCGGGGCGTGCGGGGGCCGGGGCGCGCCGCCCTGGACGGTCGGGTGCACACCGAGCCGGGGTCCCGACGCGGGCCCCTGGTAGGGGGCGCCGGGCGGAACGGGAGGAACGGGCGGCTGCCCACCGGACTCCCCGGCACCGGGAGCGAGGCCGGACCCGGGTCCCTGCGCGGCCGGTCCCGGGCCGGCCGGCCCTGCCGACCGCTCCGGCGGTGGCAGCGGACCCCCCACTGCGTGCTGCATCCGGTGCCACTCCGTCTCGTACGCCTGTCTGATCCCCGGACCGGTGTGTCCGTGGACGGCGGAACGTTACCGCCCCCGGCCCCCACGCGGGGAACGACCGGGGACGCCCCCTGGTGCCCTGTCCGGCACCGGCACGCCGTGTCAGGCCCTTGTCAGCCCTTCCCGGCCCGTGTCAGCCGACGAGTTCCTCGGCGAGCGCCCGCAGCGCCAGCCGGTAGGAACCGATCCCGAAGCCCGCGACCGTCCCGGTCGCCACGGCCGCGACGACCGAGGTGTGCCGGAACTCCTCGCGGGCGTACGGGTTCGAGATGTGCACCTCGATCAGCGGGGCGGTGCGCTGCGCGGCGGCGTCCCGCATCCCGTACGAGTAGTGGGTGAACGCGCCGGGGTTGATCACCACCGGGATCGAGCCGTCCGCCGCCTCGTGGAGCCAGCGGATCATCTCGCCCTCGTCGTTGGTCTCCCGGACCTCGACGTCGAAGCCGAGCTCGGCTCCGAGGGTCCGGCAGGACTCGACGAGCCCCTTGTACGAGGTGGCGCCGTAGATGTCGGGCTCGCGGGAGCCGAGACGGCCCAGGTTGGGGCCGTTCAGCACCAGCACCGGACGCGTCTCGCTCACGCCGACACCTCGCCGTAGGCCGCGATCAGGACGGCCGGGTCGGGGCCTTCGAGGACGGTCGGCTTGCCGATGCCGTCGAGCACGATGAAGCGCAGCAGGTCACCGCGGGACTTCTTGTCGACCCGCATGGTCTCCAGGAGCTTCGGCCACTGGTCGCCGCGGTAGGTGAGCGGCAGGCCGACGGACTCCAGGATGGCCCGGTGCCGGTCGGCGGTGGCGTCGTCGAGGCGGCCGGCGAGGCGGCCCAGCTCGGCGGCGAAGACCATGCCGACGGAGACGGCAGCGCCGTGGCGCCACTTGTAGCGCTCGTTCTTCTCGATGGCGTGGGCCAGGGTGTGGCCGTAGTTGAGGATCTCGCGGCGGCCGGACTCCTTGAGGTCGCCGGAGACGACCTCGGCCTTGACCTTGATCGAGCGGACCAGCAGCTCGGCGGTGTGCGGACCGGCGGGCGTGCGGGCCGCCTGCGGGTCCTCCTCGATGAGGTCGAGGATCACCGGGTCGACGATGAAGCCGGCCTTGATGATCTCGGCGAGTCCGCTGACGTAGTCGTGCACCGGCAGCGAGTCGAGCGCCGCGAGGTCGCACAGGACCCCGGCGGGCGGGTGGAAGGCGCCGACGAGGTTCTTGCCCTCGGCGGTGTTGATGCCCGTCTTGCCGCCGACGGCCGCGTCGACCATGGCCAGGACGGTGGTCGGCACGGCGATCCAGCGCACCCCGCGCAGCCAGGTCGCGGCCACGAAGCCCGCGAGGTCGGTGGTGGCGCCGCCGCCGACGCCGACGACGACGTCGCTGCGGGTGAAGCCGGTCTGGCCCAGCGCCTTCCAGCAGTAGGCGGCGACCTCGGCGGTCTTCGCCTCCTCGGCGTTCGGCACCTGGATGGCGACCGCCTCGTACCCCTGCTCGGCGAGGTCGGCGCGGAGCGCCTCGCCGGTGCCGGCGAGCGCCTCCGGGTGGATCACGGCGACCCGCTTGGCCTGGGTGCCGATCAGGCCGGGAAGCTCACCGAGCAGCTGCCGCCCGACCAGTACCTCGTACGGATCGGTGCCCGCGGAACCGCCGACCTGGATCCGGGTCACCTGGTCCTGCTCCGTCATACGTCCTTCAACTCCAGTGCGTCGAGGACCGCCTGGGCGACCTCTTCGGGGGTGCGCTCGTCCGTGCCGACGACGACCCGGGCGACTTCGGTGTACAGATGGCGGCGCGCCTCCATCAGCTCGCGCCACTGCCGGCGCGGGTTGACGGCCAGCAGCGGCCGCGCGGTGTTCAGGCCGACGCGGCGGACCGCCTCCTCGACGTCCATCGAGAGGTACGCGACGGGCAGCCCGGCGAGCAGGGCGCGGGTCCCGGCGTCCAGGATCGCGCCACCGCCGAGGGCGAGGACGCCCTCGTGCTCGGCGACGGCCGCGGCGACCGCGGCCTTCTCCAGGGCGCGGAAGTGCTCCTCGCCGTCCTCGACGAAGATGTCGGAGATCTCGCGTCCCTCGGCGGCGACGATGTCGGCGTCGGTGTCCCGGTAGGGCGCGCCGAGCCGTTCGGCCAGGAGCGCGCCCACCGTGGACTTGCCGGAGCCCATGGGCCCGACGAGGACGACCAGGGGTCCCCCGGTCACCGGATGGCGAGGTTGTCGAGGTACGACCGCACGTTGCGGCGGGTCTCGGGCACGCTGTCGCCGCCGAACTTCTCGACGACCGCGTCCGCGAGGACGAGCGCGACCATCGCCTCGGCGACGATGCCGGCGGCGGGGACGGCGCACACGTCGGAGCGCTGGTGGTGGGCGGCCGCGGCCTCGCCGGTGGCGACGTCGATCGTGGCCAGGGCGCGCGGGACGGTCGCGATCGGCTTCATCGCGGCGCGGACGCGCAGCAGCTCGCCGGTGGTCAGACCGCCCTCGGTGCCGCCGGAGCGGCCGGAGGTGCGCTTGATGCCGTCCTCGGTGCGCACGATCTCGTCGTGGGCCTGGGAGCCGGGCACCCGGGCGAGGTCGAAGCCGTCGCCGACCTCGACGCCCTTGATGGCCTGGATGCCCATGAGCGCGGCGGCGAGTCGGGCGTCGAGGCGCCGGTCCCAGTGGACGTGCGAGCCGAGTCCGACGGGCACCCCGTAGGCGAGGACCTCGACGACGCCGCCGAGGGTGTCGCCGTCCTTGTGGGCCTGGTCGATCTCCGCGACCATCGCCTTCGACGCGTCGGCGTCGAGGCAGCGGACCGGGTCGGCGTCGAGCCTCTCGACGTCGGCGGGGGTCGGGTAGACGCCGTAGGGGGCCTTCGCGGCGGCCAGTTCGACCACGTGCGAGACGATCTCGATGCCGGCGGCCTCCTTGAGGAAGGACCGGGCGACGGCGCCGAGGGCGACACGGGCGGCGGTCTCGCGGGCGCTGGCGCGCTCCAGGATCGGCCGGGCCTCGTCGAAGCCGTACTTCTGCATGCCGGCGAGGTCGGCGTGGCCGGGGCGGGGCCGGGTCAGGGGCGC
Source organism: Streptomyces sp. NPDC096079 (assembly GCF_040303145.1). Lineage (NCBI taxonomy): Bacteria > Bacillati > Actinomycetota > Actinomycetes > Kitasatosporales > Streptomycetaceae > Streptomyces > Streptomyces sp. NPDC096079. The sequence goes on along the minus strand of NZ_JBEOST010000016.1, from coordinate 35,515 downwards.
GTTGCGGCCCGTCTCCTTGAGCTCCGAGGGGTCGACCGGGTCGGCCGACATGACCTTCTCCCACTTGGGCCACTCGGTGTTGCCGACCATGACGGCGATCGGGGAGCCGAGGGAGAGTCCGTGCCGGACGCCGCCGAGGAAGGTGATCTCGTCCTGCTCGAACTTCATGCGGGCGCCACGCCCATAGCCGAGGCGTCGCCGCGCGAGGTGGTCCGCCACCAGCTCAGTGGTGACCGGGACGCCGGCGGGAAGACCCTCCAGCGTCGCGACCAGCGCGGGTCCGTGGGATTCCCCAGCGGTCAGCCAACGCAACCTGCTCAACGATGCTCCTCATGCTCGCGCCTGGGCACTGCAACGACGCGGCCGGGTGCGCGGCCCTGGCCCGCCACCCTGATCCTCCCACGTCCGGGGGACGAACCCGGCCTCCGGTCCAGCTGTCGGACGCGGCGCGAGCCGACCGGGCGCCGGGAGGGCGTCCCGTCGATCGGGCCGGACACGCCTGGGGCCTGTCTTTCGGATCATGCCGGGCTCGCGGGGCCTGGCACGCGCGACAGGCCCTAGCGGGCCGCCAGCGCCCGCTCCCCCGCCGCGCGCATGGCCGCGAGCGGGGCCCTGGGCACGCCCGTCATCTGCTCGACCTGGAGGACGGCCTGGTGGACGAGGAGGTCGAGGCCGCCGACGACCTTGCCGCCGCGCTCGGCCCAGGCGGCCGCGAGCGGGGTCGGCCAGGGGTCGTAGAGGACGTCGAACAGGGTGCCGACCCGGTCCGGTACGGCGGTCGCCAGGGCGTTCGTGGTGCCGGCGGGGGTGGTCGCGACGACGAGCGGCGCGCCGAAGGCCTCCGCCGCCCGCTCCCAGTCGGCGGTACGGACGTCCACGCCGAGCCGCTCGCCCCAGCCGCGCATCTCCTCGGCCCGCGCCTCGCTGCGTACGTACGCGGTGACGGGACCGGCGCAGATCCGGGCGAGGGCGGCGAGCGCGGAGGAGGCGGTGGCGCCGGCGCCGAGGACGGCTGCCGACTCCACCTTCTCGACGCCGCGCTCGCGCAGGGCGGCGACCATGCCGGGGATGTCGGTGTTGTCGCCGACCCGGCGGCCGTCCTCCCGGAGGACGACGGTGTTGACGGCCTCCACGGAGGCGGCCGTGTCGCTGATCTCGTCGAGCAGCGGGATGATCGCCCGCTTGAGCGGCATGGTCAGCGAGAGCCCGGCCCAGCTGCCGTCCAGCTCCCCGACGAAGCCGGCCAGCCCGGCCTCGTCGACCTCGAAGCGGTCGTACGCCCACCCGTCGAGCCCGAGCTCGGCGTACGCGGCCCGGTGCAGGACCGGGGAGAGCGAGTGGGCGATGGGCGAACCGAGGACGGCCGCGCGGCGGCGCGTCTCACTGGCCCGTGTTGGCATTGAACTTGTCCCTCAACTTGTTGTGCTCGGCCAGGGTCTTCGCGAACTCGGTCTTGTTCATGCCGTCGGTGGCGACGAAGTAGATCCAGCCGTCGTTCGTGGGGTTGAGCATGGCGGCGAGCGCCTCGTTGCCCGGGTTGCTGATCGGCCCCGGCGGCAGCCCCTTGTGCTTGTACGTGTTGTACGGGTCCGTGTTGCTGTGGGCCTCTTGCTCGGAGATCTTGATCTCGCTCTGACCCTTGAGGTAGTTCAGGGTCGAGTCGAACTGGAGCAGCTGGAACGTCTCGCGGTTGTCGGGCTGGAGGCGGTTGTAGACGACCTCCGCCATCTTGCGGAAGTCCTCGTGAGTCTTGCCCTCCGCCTGGACCAGGCTCGCAACCGTGACGAGTTCCCACGGTCCCTTGAGGCCGTGCGCCTTCGCCTTCGACTCCAAGTCCAGCTTCGTGTACTCCTGGTTGGCGCGGCTGACCATCCTGCGCAGCACGTCCTCGGGCTTGTTGCCCTTGGCCACCGGGTAGCTCGCCGGGAAGAGGAAGCCTTCCAGCGGGTCCTTGACGTTCTTGTGGTTCTTCGCCCAGTCCGGCAGGCCGAGGGAGTCCGCCTTCGCCTTCGCGATGCCCTGCGTCGTCCCGGGAGCGAGACCGAGACGCTCGTCGAGCTTGTCGTAGACCCAGGCATTTCGTTTGCCCTCGGGAATGATGAGGTTCGCCTGGCTCGCCGGGTCCAGCATCAGCGTCACCGCGCTGTCCGCCGACATCTCCGTCTTCAGCGTGTAGGCGCCCGCCTGGATCGAGAGACCACGGGGGTTCTTCTGCTGCGCCGAGACGAAGGCGTCGACGCTCTTGACCACGCCGGCCTTCTTGAGGATGTTGCCGATCTCGTAGCCGCCGGCGTCCTTGGGGATCTCGACCTGCACGACTCCGGTGCCGCTGCCCGCATAGTCGGGTGCCGCGCCGAACTGGCCCTGCCAGAACTTGTAGCCGAAGTAGCCGATGCCGCCCACGCCGCCGACCAGGACGGCCGCGACGACCAGGCAGGCCACGCCGTTCTTGCCTTTGCGTTTCTTCGCTTTGCTGCGGCGCTCGCGGTCGTCGTCGCGGGAGCCGCGGCCGCGCCTCGGCTCCTCGTCGTGGTCGTCGTCCTCGTCGTCACCGCCGGTGAAGAAGGGGTGGTTCTCCTCCTCCGGCTCCGCGGGGTGCGCCTCTTCCTCGGGCGCCCAGTCGACGACCGGCTCCGGCGGGTTCTGCCGGCGGCCGGGCGGCTGGGGCGGCGGGTAGGCCTCGGGGGTCCCGTAGAGGTCGGGGTTCTGGCCGCCGTACGGATCGGCCGGGGGCGCGCCGTAGGCCATCGCCGCCTGGCCGCTCTCCCAGCCGCCGTCGTACTGCTGTCCGAGCTGCCCGGGCGTGTCGTAACCGCCCGGGTACCCCGTCCCGTACTGCTGGGGCTGCTGCTGGTACTGCTGATGCTGGTACTGGGGATCGACGTACTGCTGCTGGGGCTGCTGGTACTGCTGCTGCTGGTACTGCTGCTGCGCCTGCTGCTGGTACGGGTCGCCCCCGTAGCCCTGGTCGACGTGACCGCCCTGGCCGTACGGGTCCGCGTAGCCCTGGTCCCCGTGGCCGTACTGGCTCGCCTGCTGCGGATGCGGGTACTGCTGCTGGCCCTCCCACCCCTGGTCCCCGTAGAGCGGGTCCCCGGGGTGCCACGGTTCGGAGCCAGGGCCCCGGCCATACTCAGTCATCGATCCCCAAAACAGCCGCGAGGCTTCCGGACGGTCCGCCTCTACGTAGTGCGGCAGCTGTTCGAACACCGCCGCATCGCGCGGAACGTTACCGTATCGCGATCAGATGACCACTTCGACGCCCTCACCGGGCGGATTACCTGATACCCGTTCGGACTCAAGAGCGTTCTGAAGGATGATCACAGCGGCGGCCTGGTCGATGACGGACCGCCCCTTCTTCGCCTTCACGCCCGAGGCCCGCAGGCCCTGGGTCGCGGTGACGGTGGTCATCCGCTCGTCGACCAGCCGGACGGGGACCGGGGCGATGCCCTTCGCCATCTCCCGGGCGAAGGCCCGGACCTTGGTCGCGGCCGGGCCCTCCCGCCCGCTGAGCGAGCGGGGCAGACCCACGACGACCTCGATGGGCTCGTACTCCTCGACGATCTGGCGGAGCCGCCGGTGGGCGGCCGGGACGTCACGTCCCGGCACGGTCTCCACCGGCGTCGCGAGGACCCCGTCGGGGTCGCACGAGGCGACCCCGATCCGGGCGTCCCCGACGTCGACCGCGAGTCGGCGGCCGCGGCGCATCGTCACGCCGTCTCCACCACGAGGCGCTCGACGGCGGCGATGGCCTCGCCGACGGCCTCCGGGTTCTGGCCGCCGCCCTGGGCGACGTCCGGCTTGCCGCCGCCACCGCCGCCGAGGGTCTTGGCGGCCGTGCGGACCAGGTCGCCGGCCTTGAGACCACGCTCGCGGGCGGCCTCGTTGGTGGCGATGACCGTCAGCGGCTTGCCGTTGACGGTGGTGAACAGGGCCACGACGGCCGGGCGGCCGCCGGAGATGCGGCCCCGCACGTCCAGGACGAGCTTGCGGAGGTCGTCGGCGCCGGTGCCGTCCGGGACCTGCCCGGTGACGAGGGCGACGCCGCGGATGTCGCGGGCCGAGTCGACGAGACCGGCGGCGGCCTGGAGGACCTTCTCCGCGCGGAACTTCTCGATCTCCTTCTCGGCGTCCTTCAGCTTGCCGAGCATGGAGGAGATCTTCTCCGGCAGCTCCTCCGGGCGGCCCTTGACGAGCTCCTGGAGCTGGGCGACGACCGTGTGCTCGCGGGCGAGGAAGTTGTACGCGTCGACACCCACGAGGGCCTCGATGCGGCGCACGCCGGAGCCGATGGAGGACTCGCCGAGCAGCTTCACCAGGCCCAGCTGGGCGGTGTTGCCGACGTGCGTGCCGCCGCACAGCTCCTTGGAGAAGTCGCCGATGGTGACGACGCGGACCTGCTCGCCGTACTTCTCGCCGAACTCGGCGATGGCGCCCTGGCGCTTGGCCTCGTTGATCGGCATGACCTCGGCGTGGACCTCGAGCTCGCGCGAGAGGACCTCGTTGATCTTCTGCTCGACGTCGGTGAGGACCGCGCCCGGGACGGCGTTCGGCGAACCGAAGTCGAAGCGGAAGCGACCCGGCTGGTTCTCGGAACCGGCCTGGGCGGCCGTCGGGCCGAGAGCGTCGCGCAGCGCCTGGTGGGTCAGATGCGTGGCGGAGTGGGCGCGGGCGATGGCCCGGCGGCGCTTGACGTCGATCGTGGCGTAGGCGGTGGAGCCCACGGTCACCTCGCCGACCTGCACGGAGCCCTTGTGGACGGAGACGCCCGGGACCGGCTGCTGGACGTCGCGGACCTCGATGACGGCACCGCTGTGCAGCTTGATCCGGCCCTGGTCGGCGATCTGACCGCCGCCCTCGGCGTAGAACGGGGTGCGGTCGAGGACGACCTCGACCTCGTCGCCCTCGGAGGCGGCCGGCGAGGAGACGCCGTTCACCAGGAGGCCGACGACCGTGGACTCGCCCTCGGTGTTCGTGTAGCCGGTGAACTCGGTGGCGCCGTTGCTGTCGGCGATCTCCCGGTACGAGGTCATGTCCGCGTGGCCGGTCTTCTTGGCCTTGGCGTCGGCCTTGGCGCGGTCCCGCTGCTCCTTCATCAGGCGGCGGAAGCCGTCCTCGTCCACGGAGAGGCCCTGCTCGGCGGCCATCTCCAGGGTGAGGTCGATCGGGAAGCCCCAGGTGTCGTGGAGCAGGAAGGCCTTCTCACCGGCGAGGACCGAGCCGCCGGCGGCCTTGGTCTCGGTGACGGCGGTGTCGAGGATGTTGGTGCCGCCCTTGAGGGCCTTCAGGAAGGCGGCCTCTTCGGCGAGGGCGACGGTCTCGATGCGCTTGCGGTCGGTGACCAGCTCGGGGTACTGCTCGCCCATCGTGTCGATCACGGTGTCGACGAGGTCCTGGACGACCGGGCCGGTGGCGCCGAGCAGGCGCATGTTGCGGACGGCGCGGCGCATGATGCGGCGGAGCACGTAGCCGCGGCCCTCGTTGCCGGGGGTGACGCCGTCGCCGATGAGCATCACGGAGGTGCGCATGTGGTCGGCGACCACGCGCAGCGAGACGTCGCTGTCGTGGGCCTTGCCGTAGTCGACGCCGGTCAGCTCGGTGGCCTTGTCGATGACGACCTTGAGGGTGTCCGTCTCGTACATGTTCTGGACGCCCTGGAGGATCATCGCCAGGCGCTCCAGGCCGAGGCCCGTGTCGATGTTCTTCGACGGCAGCTCGCCGAGGATCGGGAAGTCGTCCTTGCCGGAGCCCTCACCGCGCTCGTACTGCATGAAGACCAGGTTCCAGATCTCCACGTACCGCTCGTCGTTGACGGCCGGGCCGCCCTCGACGCCGAAGTCGGGGCCGCGGTCGTAGTTGATCTCGGAGCACGGGCCGCAGGGTCCGGGGACGCCCATGGACCAGTAGTTGTCCTTCTTGCCGAGGCGCTGGATGCGCTCGGCCGGGACGCCGACGACGTCGCGCCAGATCCGCTCGGCCTCGTCGTCCTCCAGGTAGACGGTGATCCAGAGCTTCTCCGGCTCCAGCCCGTAGCCGCCGTGCTCCACCGGGGTGGTCAGCAGCTCCCAGGCGAGCTTGATGGCGCCTTCCTTGAAGTAGTCGCCGAAGGAGAAGTTGCCGCACATCTGGAAGAACGTGCCGTGGCGGGTGGTCTTGCCGACCTCCTCGATGTCCGGCGTGCGCACGCACTTCTGCACGCTGGAGGCGCGCGTGAAGGGCGGCTTGACCTCACCCAGGAAGTAGGGCTTGAACGGCACCATGCCGGCCGGGACGAGCAGCAGAGTCGGGTCGTCCGCGATGAGCGACGCCGAAGGGACGACGGTGTGCCCGCGCTCCTCGAAGAAGCTCAGCCAGCGGCGGCGGATTTCAGCCGACTCCATCAGTGGTCCTCATTCCGGTTGTACGAACTCGAAGGCATCTTGGAAAACGAAGAGGTGGTCGGGTTCCCGACCGGGCCGAGCGCGGCCCTGCGGCGCGGCTCCGGCAGCTCCCGGACCGGGTCCACGGGGGCTTCCAGGCCGAGCGCCTCGCCCAGCTCGGCCTCGCGCTGGACCATGCCCGCCCGGACGTCGAGGGCGAAGTCCCTGAGGCGGTGGCCGGTCTCGATCGCCTTGTCGGCGGCCTGGGCCGCGAGGCTCTCGGGGGTCAGCTGCTTCAGCTTGCGGTTGACCTTGGTGGTGGCCCACACGCCGGCGGCTGCGCCGGCCGTGAACCAGAACGTGCGGCGGAACATCGCGGCTCAGCCCTTCTGCTTCCGGCGTCGCGAGGACGGCACGGTACGGCCGACGATCACGGTACGGCGAACGGAGGCGCGCGGCGCGTCCTCCGCCTCACGGCCCCGGCCGAGCGCCTTGCGGACGCCGTAACCGAAGGCGGCCACCTTGACGAGCGGGCCGCCGAAGGTGGAGGCGACGGTCGTGGACAGCGCGGAGGCGTTGGAGGTGACCTCCTGGACGTCCGAGGCGATGGCGTCGACCCGGTCGAGCTGGGTCTGCGCCGAGCGCACGGTCGCGGAGGCGTCGGCCAGCAGGGGAACGGCCTGCTCGGTCACGTCCGCCACCAGCCGGGTGGTCGCCCTGAGCGTCTGCGCCAGCCTCACCAGCACCACGGCGAGGAAGGAGACGAGGATCGCCCAGAACACGGCCACCAGGATCCCGGCAACCTCTCCACCGGTCACGCTGCACCGCTCTCTGCTGTCGTTGGGCCTTGTGAAAGTCGTCCCCCGACCCTATCGCGCCACAGCTGTCCTGCCGTACCGCATTACCGCTCGTGGGACGGGAGTTACGGGAACCCGATTGTACGGAGCGCGCGCGGGTGAGTACGCTCCGTGTCCCATGCGACGGAGCAATCTCCCGGCGGAGCTGAACCGGTTCGTCGGACGGGACGTCGAGCGGGCCGCACTCGCGGCGCTCCTTGAGGCATCCCGCCTGGTCACGGTCGTGGGCGTCGGCGGCGTCGGCAAGACACGGCTGGCGCTGCGCGCTGCCCAGGACGCGCAGAAACGCTACGGCGAGGGCGTCGGGCTGGCCGAGCTCGCCCCGCTGCGCGATCCCGACCTGGTGGCGTACGCCCTGGTCGAGGCGCTCGGTCTCACCGACCACACGACGAGGCCCCCGCGCGAGGTGCTGGTCGAGCACCTCGCGGAGCGGCGGATGCTCCTGGTCGTGGACGGTTTCGAGCACCTGGTGGAGAGCTGTGCGCCGTTGGTGCGCGAGCTCCTCGCCCAGGCGCCGGGCCTGACCGTGCTTGCGGTCGGCCGACGGCCGTTGCGGGTGGCGGGCGAGGCGGTGTTCCCGCTGGCCCCGATGGACGAGGCGGACGCGGTGGAGCTGCTCGCCGAGCGCGCGGCGGAGGCGGGCGCGCCGGTCGCGGTCCCGCTCCCCGGGCCCCCGGGCCCGTCGGCGCCCCCGTCTCCCGGCGTCCCGGGCCGGCCGGCGCTCCCGCTTCCGGGGCACCCGGCGAGCCTGCTCCCCCGCGGCCCGGGGTTCCCGGCGTCCCTCGCGCCCGGCCCCTGGGAGCCGTCGGGCGCCCGGTCCGGGGCCGAGGCCGTAAGGGAGCTGTGCCGGCGGCTCGACGGCATTCCGCTCGCCCTGGAACTGGCGGCCGGCCGTCTCCCGCTCCTCTCCGTCGAGCAGATGCTGCTCCGTCTCGACGACCGCTTCCGGCTCCTGACGGACGGCGAGCGCGGGGTGCTCCCCCGCCATCAGACGCTGCGCACGGCGATCGGCTGGAGCCACGAGCTGTGCACCCCGGAGGAGCGGCTGCTGTGGGCGCGGCTCTCGGTGTTCGCCGGCTCCTTCGACCTGGAGGCGGTGGAGTACGTGTGCGGGGGCCCCGAGCTGCCGCCGGACCGGGTCCTCGACCACCTCGGGGGCCTGCTCGCGCAGTCCCTGGTGTCGCGGGAGGACACCCCGGCGGGGCCCGCGTACCGGCTCCTGGACACGGTCGCCGCGTACGGGGCGGAGTGGCTGGCGGCGCTCGGCGACACGGAGCGGATGCGCCGGCGGCACCGCGACTGGTACATGGGGCTCGCCACCTGGTGCGAGCTGGAGTGGTTCAGCCCCCGCCAGGCGGACGTGGCGGCCCGCACCGACGCGGCGCTGCCCAATCTGCGGGCGGCGCTCGACCTGTGCCTGGAGCTGCCGGAGGACGCCCACCTCGCCCAGCACCTGGCGGGCACGCTGTGGTTCGCGTGGGTCGGCTGCGGGCGGCTTTCGGAGGGCCGGCACTGGCTGGAGCGGGCGCTCGCGCTGGAGTCCGGTCACGAGGAGGCGCGGCTCAAGGCGCTGTGGGTGCTCGGGTACGTGTCGGTGCTCCAGGGGGACGGCACGGCGGCGGTGGCCGCGCTCCACGAGTGCGGGGAGCGCGCCAGGTCCACGGGCAACGCGCTGGCGGAGGCGTACGCGACGCACCGGATGGGCTGTCTCGCGCTGCTCTCGGACGATCTGCCGCGGGCCGAGGCGCTGATCGGGCGGGCGCTCGACGCCTACCGGGAGCTCGGCGAGCTGAACAGCAACGTGCTGATGGGCCAGGTCGAGGTGGCGATGGCGCAGGCCTTCCGGGGCGACCTGGAGGGCGCGGTCGCGATCTGCCGGGAGGTGCGGGAGGTCTGCGAGGAGCGCGGGGAGCTCTGGACCAGGGCCTACGCCCTCTACGTCCTGGGGTACTCGGCGTGGACCCGGGACGCGTACGGGGAGGCGCGGGAGCTGCTCACCGAGTGCGTCTCGATCAACCACACCTTCCGCGACCTGGTCGGCCTCGTCCTGGCGATCGAGCTGCTCGCGCTGGTGACGGTGAGCGAGGGGGATCCGGTCGAGGCGGCGGTCCTCCAGGGGGCCACGGTGCCGGTGTGGGACACGGTGGGCATCCGGCTCTTCGGTTCGGAGGCGTTCGACGGGCCGAGGGCGCTGTGCGAGCAGCGGGCGGAGGAGGCGCTGGGCGCCGAGGCCTTCGACGTCGCGGTCCGGGAGGGCCGGAACCTCCCGCTCGACGCGGTGGTGGAGCGGGCGCTCGCCGGACGCCGGGATCCCGGCGTCGGCGGCGCGGCGGCCCCGCGCCCGTTCCGTACGGCCAGGGCGGCGCGGGTCCCGGGAACGCGGAAGCCCGCCGGCTCCCCCACCGGAAAGGGCGGGGAAGCGGCGGGCTGAGGACCGCGGAAGCGGTACTACTGCCGTGCCGTGATCAGCGGGCGTAGTACTCGACGACCAGCTGCTCGTCGCAGATGACCGGGATTTCCTTGCGGTTCGGGTCGCGGTCGAGGCGGAAGGCCAGGGCCTTCAGGTTGACCTGCAGGTAGCGCGGGGTCTCGCCATCGGCGGCGAAGCCACCCTCACGGGCCATCTCGAACAGCGGCTTGGTGCGGCTGCGCTCGCGGACCATGACGACGTCGTCCGGACGGACACGGAACGACGGCTTGTCGACCTTGCCACCGTTGACCTGGATGTGACCGTGCACGACCATCTGGCGGGCCTGGTAGATGGTGCGGGCGATGCCCGAACGCAGGACCAGGGCGTCGAGGCGACGCTCGAGCTCGACGACCAGCGCCTCGCCCGTCTTGCCCTCGGCCTTCTTGGCGCGGTCGTAGGCGCGCGCCATCTGGCGCTCGCTGATGTCGTACTGGGCGCGCAGACGCTGCTTCTCGAGCAGACGGACCTTGTAGTCCGAGTTCTGCTTGCGGCCACGGCCGTGCTCGCCCGGCGGGTAGGGGCGGGCCTCGAAGTACTTGACGGCCTTCGGGGTCAGCGCGATGCCGAGGGCACGCGACTTCTTGACCTTGGGACGGGACTGGTTCGGCATGAACCAACCTCTCTATCTGTACGAATACGGCTTCACCAGGGTTAGGGGAGGTCGCATCCGCAGCCGGGAAACCCGCCTGGTCCGTACGGGACGGACCGGCCGGGCAGCCGCTCCCAGGTCTGGGCACATACGTGCAGCACGCGAACGACCCACCGCCGTTCCCGGGAATCCGGGTGGTGATGGGTGGCACGCGACACCTTCGAAGGTGCGCGACGCTCCTGGAAACCCCGCCCGGGGGCCGGGTCTCCTGCTGACTGTCCCGTTCTGGTGTGCCGACCGGAGCCGGACACGGGACGCAGCGATCCGGACCAGTGTACCGGGTCCGGGGAGCGCCGGATGTCAGCCCCCGTCGCCCCTCAGCCGCTCGCGCACCCGCTCCACCACGTCCGCGTACCTGGCCTCGGCGCCGTAGCGCGTGGGGTCGTAGTAGCGGCGGCCGTGGACCGTGTCCGGGGCGTACTGCTGGGCCGCGATCCCGCCCGGCACGTCGTGCGGATACACGTACCCCTGGGCGTGGCCCAGCTTGGCCGCGCCCTTGTAGTGGCCGTCGCGCAGATGCGGCGGGACCGAGCCCGCGAGGCCGCCCCGGACGTCGGCGAGGGCGGCGCCGATCGCGGTCGTCGCGGCGTTCGACTTCGGGGCCAGGGCCAGGGCGATGGTCGCGTGGCTCAGGGTGAGGGCCGCCTCGGGGAAGCCGATCATGGCGACGGCCTGGGCGGCGGCGACCGCGAGCGGCAGGGCATGGGGGTCGGCGAGGCCGATGTCCTCGCTCGCGGAGATCATCAGCCGGCGGGCGATGAAGCGCGGGTCCTCCCCCGCCTCGATCATCCGCGCCAGGTAGTGCAGGGCCGCGTCCACGTCCGAGCCCCGGATCGACTTGATGAGCGCGCTGGCCACGTCGTAGTGCTGGTCGCCGTCCCGGTCGTACTTCACGGCCGCCCGGTCCACCGTCTCCTCGACGGTCTCCAGGGTGATCTCCGCCTCGCCCTTGGCGATCGCCGCGCCGGCCGCCGCCTCCAGGGCAGTCAGCGCCCGCCGAGCGTCGCCGCCCGCGACGCGCAGGAGGTGCGCCTCGGCGTCCTCCGGCAGGGTCACCGCCCCGCCGAGGCCCCGCTCGCCGGTGAGCGCGCGGGCCATCAGGCCCTTGAGGTCCTCGTCGGTCAGGGGCTCCAGGGTGAGGAGCAGGGAGCGGGAGAGGAGCGGGGAGATCACCGAGAAGTACGGGTTCTCGGTGGTGGCGGCGATCAGCGTCACCCAGCGGTTCTCGACGGCCGGCAGGAGCGAGTCCTGCTGGGCCTTGGAGAAGCGGTGGATCTCGTCGAGGAAGAGGACCGTCTCCTTGCCGAAGCCGCCCACGGCGCGCCGGGCCCCGTCGATGACGGCCCGGACCTCCTTGACGCCCGCGGTGATCGCGGAGAGCTCCACGAAGCGCTTGTCGGTGGCCTTCGAGACGACGTACGCCAGGGTGGTCTTCCCGATGCCCGGCGGGCCCCAGAGGATCACGGAGGAGGCGCCGGCGGGGCCGCCGTCGCCGTCCCCGACGAGCCGGCGCAGCGGCGAGCCGGGCTTGAGCAGGTGCTGCTGGCCCACCACCTCGTCGAGGGTGCGGGGGCGCATCCGGACGGCCAGCGGGCTGCCGGCGGGGTCCTTCTCCTGGCGTTCTTCGGCTGCTGCGGTAAAGAGGTCGGGCTCCACAGTGATGAAGCCTAGGTCACCGCACCGACAGTCCGGCCTCCGTCAGCTGGTCCAGAAGTCCCACCAGCGGGTCAGGATCAGCATGCCGATGATCCCGATGTGCAGGACGGGCAGGATCCACGTGAACTCGTCGAAGAAGGTCTTCAGGCCGCCGGGGGCGGGGATCACGCCGAGGCGCACGTTGTGCGAGGTCACGTACCAGAACATGACGATGGTGGCGACCCAGGCCAGGCAGCACCACAGGCAGAGCGAGTTGATCTCGTACAGCGACTGGTACATCAGCCAGGTGCAGAAGCCGACGCCGAAGAGGGTGCCGGCGTTGAGGCCGAGCCAGTACCAGCGGCGGTAGCGGGCTCCGGCGAGCAGGCCCACGCCGATCGCGATCACCATGGCGTAGGTGACGAGGCCGAGCATCGGGTTCGGGAAGCCGAAGACCGAGGCCTGCTCGCTCTTCATGATGTTGCCGCAGGAGACGATCGGGTTGAGGCTGCATCCCGGGGTGAAGTTCGGGTCCTCCAGCAGCTTGAACTTGTCGATGGTGATGACCCAGGCGGCGAGCAGTCCGGCCGCTCCGGTGATCACGAGGAGCCAGGAGAAGGCCCGGCTCGCCCCGATCGTGCCGCCGCCGTCCCGGCCGGAGCCGACCTCGTCCACCGCTGCCTTCGCCATGTCACCTGTTCCCTCGCTCGACCGGCCTTGTGGGCAGGGTCATTCTGCAACACGGACCTGTCGTCCGGCCGTTCGCGGGAGATAAGGAAGGGCCCGGACCGGGGTGCGGTCCGGGCCCTTCCGTACGGCGGATCAGGCCAGCTTGGCCCGTACGGCGTCGACGAGCCCGTCCGGGGTGACGGCCTGCTGCTCGCCGGACTCCATGTCCTTGAGCTGGACGACGCCCTCGGCGAGGTCGCGCTCACCGGCGACGACGGCCAGGCGGGCGCCCGAGCGGTTGGCGTCCTTCATGGCGCCCTTGAGGCCCTTGCCCCCGAAGGAGAAGTCGGCGGCGACACCGGCCCGGCGCAGCTCCGTGACCTTGCCGAAGAGGAGGCGGCGGGCCTCCTCGCCGAGGGCGACGGCGAAGACGCTGGTGGCGGCGGGGATGTCGAGCTCGACGCCCTCCGCCTCCAGGGCGAGGACCGTGCGGTCCACGCCGAGGGCCCAGCCCACCGACGGCAGCGCGGGGCCGCCGATCATCTCGGAGAGGCCGTCGTAGCGGCCGCCGCCACCGACCGCCGACTGCGAGCCGAGTCCGCCGTGGACGAACTCGAAGGTGGTGCGGGTGTAGTAGTCGAGGCCGCGGACCAGCTTGGGGTCGTCCTCGAAGACGACGCCCGCCGCGGTGATCAGGGCGCGCACCTCCTCGTGGTACGCCTTGCACGCGTCGCACAGGTAGTCGCGCAGGAGCGGCGCGTCGACGAGCTGCTTCTGGACGTCGGCGCGCTTGTCGTCGAGGACGCGCAGCGGGTTGATCTCGGCGCGGCGCAGGGTGTCCTCGTCGAGGTCGAGGCCCCGCAGGAAGGTCTGGAGGGCCTCCCGGTAGACGGGGCGGCACTCCTTGTCGCCGAGCGAGTTCAGCAGGATCCGGAAGTTGCGCAGGCCGAGCGAGCGGTAGGCCTCGTCGGCCAGGATGATCAGCTCGGCGTCGAGCGCCGGGTCCTCGGCGCCGATGGCCTCGGCGCCGACCTGCGAGAAGTGCCTGTACCGGCCCTTCTGCGGGCGCTCGTAGCGGTAGTAGGAGCCGGAGTACCAGAGCTTGACCGGCAGGTTGCCCTGCTTGTGGAGGTTCGCCTCCAGGGCGGCGCGCAGCACGGACGCGGTGCCCTCGGGACGCAGGGCGAGCTTGTCGCCGCCCTTGGTCTCGAAGGCGTACATCTCCTTGCTGACGATGTCGGTGGACTCGCCGACGCCCCGGGCGAAGAGGTTCACGTCCTCGAAGCCGGGGGTCTCGACGTAGCCGTAGCCGGACTTCCGCAGGGGTCCGGAGATCGCGTCGCGGACCGCCAGGTACTGGGCGGAGTAGGGCGGGATCAGGTCGTACGTGCCCTTGGGGGCCTTGAAGGTGCTCACGTGAGTCGTCACATTCCTCGTCGGGGAGCGTCCGTGCTCCCGAGGCCGGCCGCCACGTCCCGCAGATAGGGGTTCGTGGCGCGCTCCTGGCCGATGGTCGTCTGGGGACCGTGCCCCGACAGCACCACGGTCGAGTTGTCGAGCGGCAGGCACACACGGGCCAGCGAAGCGAGCATCTCGTCCATGTCACCGCCGGGGAGGTCGGTGCGTCCGATGGAGCCGGCGAACAGCAGATCCCCGGAGAAGAACACGGAGGGGATCTCCGTGGTCTCGGGCATCCGGAAGGTCACCGACCCCTTGGTATGACCGGGCGCGTGGGCGACGGAGAAGTCGAGACCGGCGAGCTTCAGCTCGGCGCCGTCGGTGAGCTCGCGCACGTCGTCGGGCTCTCCCACGGTCAGCTCGCCCATGAGGGGCATCCCGATGGAGCGGCCGAGGGCCTTCTCCGGGTCGCTCATCATGTAGCGGTCGGACGGGTGGATCCACGCGGGGACGTCATGGGCGCCGCAGACCGGAACGACGGATGCGACGTGGTCGATGTGTCCATGGGTGAGGACGACGGCGACGGGCTTGAGCCGATGCTTCTTCAGCGTCTCCTCGACACCCTGGGTGGCCTGGTGGCCCGGGTCGATGATCACGCACTCCTCGCCTGCGGCGGGGGCGACCAGGTAGCAGTTGGTCCCCCAGGCCCCGGCGGGGAACCCGGCAATCAGCACGTTCGTCCTTAGTTGTCGTCCGGCACGGAGGCGCGCGGCTCGTGGAAATCACGGAATGCGGCAGATCAGAGCCTACCGGCGGTGCCGGTTCCACAGCCAACCCGTATACGGTACGGGCACATCCGACCAGGACAGGAACAGTCGAGCGACAAGGAGCGGACCCGGTGGTCACCAGCGATCAGCGGCGGCGGCAGCTTGCCAGGGAGAAGTACGCGCGGCAGCAGCAGCGGCGGGAGGAGAGCCGGCGCAAGGCGAAGCGCCGCAACACCGTCATCGCGGCCTCCCTCGCGGTGGTGCTGGCCGCGGGCGGCGCCGTCTACGCCTCCGTCGAGCTGACGGGCGACTCCTCGAAGGGGTCGAACGACGCGGCGAGCGACACCCCCACCACCCCGGCGCCCACGGCGAGCGAGTCGGCGAGCCCGGAGCCGAAGCTGGCGGTGGACCAGAAGGCCGCGTACGCCATGGCCCTGAAGACGAACGAGGGCGAGATCACCATCACCATGGAGGCGGCGAAGACCCCGCACACGGTGAACTCGTTCAAGCACCTCGCCGACAAGAAGTACTTCGACGGGACCAAGTGCCACCGCCTCACCACGCAGGGCATCTACGTGCTCCAGTGCGGCGACCCGAAGGGCGACGGCACCGGCGGCCCCGGCTACACGATCCCCGACGAGAACCTGACCGCCCTCGGCAAGGCCGGCGCGGACGGCACGGTGACGTTCCCGGCGGGCACGGTCGCCATGGCCAACACCGGGCAGCCGGGCACGGGCGGCTCGCAGTTCTTCCTCGTCTACAAGGACACCAAGCTGCCGCCGACCTACACCCCCTTCGGGAAGATCGACGCGGCCGGCCTGAAGGCGGTCCAGGACGTGGCGAAGGCCGGTGTCGAGGGCGGTGCCACGGACGGCCCCCCGAAGAAGGCCGTCACCATCGAGAAGGCGACCGTCACGAAGAAGTGAGCCCGCTCGTCCGCATGCGCGCGTGACCGTGGAATCTCGGTCGCGCTGAGTGCGGACAGCCGGGCCGCGGTTCGCCTAGATTGGCGTTGTGCAGCGTGGGCCGTCGGCCGCGCTGCGATGGCGGGCGAGGCCCGCCGGGAAACTGTGGACGATGCCCGGGGGGTACGACCCCGCGACGGCATCATGGTGAGGAGGCGCTGTGAGCAGCGACCCGTGGGGCCGCGTCGACGAGACGGGCACCGTGTACGTGCGGACGGCCGAGGGCGAGAAGGTCGTCGGATCGTGGCAGGCCGGCACCCCTGAGGAGGCCCTGGCCTACTTCGAGCGCAAGTACGAGGGCTTGGTGGTCGAGATCGGCCTCCTCGAGAAGCGGGTGAGGACCACCGACCTCTCGGCGAAGGACGCCACCGCGGCGATCGAGCACATCCGGCAGCAGGTCGACGAGCACCACGCCGTCGGCGACCTGGCCGCGCTCGCGACCCGCCTGGACAAGCTCGTCGCGACGGTCGACTCGCGCCGCGAGGAGCGCAAGGCCCAGAAGGCCAAGCAGACCGACGAGGCGCGCACCGCCAAGGAGAAGCTCGTCACCGAGGCCGAGGAGCTGGCCCAGAGCGAGCAGTGGCGCTCCGCGGGCGAGCGGCTGCGGGCGCTCGTGGACACCTGGAAGGGCCTTCCCCGGCTCGACCGCAAGTCCGACGACGAACTGTGGCACCGCTTCTCGCACGCCCGCTCGGCGTTCTCGAAGCGCCGCAAGGCCCACTTCGCGTCGCTGGACGCCCAGCGCGAGGACGCCCGCAAGGCGAAGGAGCGTCTCGTCGCCGAGGCGGAGTCGCTGTCGAACTCCACCGACTGGGGCAACACGGCGGCCCGCTACCGCGAGCTGATGGCGGAGTGGAAGGCGGCGGGCCGCGCCCAGCGCGAGCACGAGGACGACCTGTGGAACCGCTTCCGCGGTGCCCAGGACGTCTTCTTCGCGGCGCGCGGCGAGGTCTTCGCCGAGCGGGACGCGGAGCAGGGCGAGAACCTCAAGCTGAAGGAGGAGCTCGCGACCGAGGCCGAGAAGCTGCTGCCGGTGACGGACCTGAAGGCGGCGCGCGCGGCCTTCCGCTCCCTCAACGAGCGCTGGGAGGCCATCGGCCACGTCCCGCGTGACGCCCGTCCCAAGGTCGAGGGCCGGATGCACACGGTGGAGCGGGCGATCCAGGAGGCCGAGGAGGCCGAGTGGCGCCGGACGAACCCGGAGGCGCGCGCGCGTGCCGCGGGTCTGACCGGTCAGCTCCAGGACGCCGTGGAGAAGCTGCGCAAGCAGATCGACGCGGCCCGTGCCGCCGGCAACGACGCCAAGGCCGACAAGCTCTCCCGTGAGCTGGAGGGCCGCCAGGCCCTGCTCGACCAGGCGCTGAAGGGCCTGGAGGAGTTCGGCGGCTGACGCCGTCGCTCGTTCTCGCGTACGAGGAAGGCCCCCGGCAGGCGCCGGGGGCCTTCCTCGTGGCTGCGGTTAGGGCCTGCGGGCCGAGGTCACGCGGTAGACGTCGTAGACGCCCTCGACGCCCCGCACGGCCTTCAGGACGTGACCCAGGTGCTTGGGGTCGCCCATCTCGAAGGTGAAGCGGGAGGTGGCCACCCGGTCGCGGGAGGTCTGGACGGCCGCCGAGAGGATGTTGACGTGCTGGTCCGAGAGGACCCGGGTGACGTCCGAGAGGAGCCGGGAGCGGTCCAGCGCCTCGACCTGGATGGCGACCAGGAAGACCGAGGACTGGGTCGGGGCCCACTCGACCTCCAGGATCCGCTCCGGCTCGCGGGACAGCGAGTCCACGTTGACGCAGTCGCTGCGGTGAACCGATACGCCGCTGCCCCGGGTGACGAACCCGATGATCGGGTCGCCGGGCACGGGCGTGCAGCAGCGGGCCAGCTTCACCCAGACGTCCTCGACGCCCTTGACGACGACACCGGGGTCCGCGTTGGAGCGCCGCTTGGAGCGGCCGCGCGTCGGCGGGGCGACCTCCTCGATGTCCTCGGTGGCCGCCTCCTCGCCGCCGAGCGCCTGGACCAGCTTCTGCACGATGGACTGGGCGGTGACATGGCCCTCGCCGATCGCCGCGTACAGCGAGGAGATGTCGGTGTACCGCATCTCGTGGGCGAGGGTGACGAGGGAGTCGCCGGTCAGGATCCGCTGGATCGGCAGGTTCTGCTTGCGCATGGCCCGCGCGATGGCGTCCTTGCCCTGCTCGATGGCCTCGTCGCGGCGCTCCTTGGAGAACCAGGCGCGGATCTTGTTCCGGGCGCGCGGCGACTTGACGAAGCCCAGCCAGTCGCGGGAGGGTCCGGCGCCGGCGGCCTTGGAGGTGAAGACCTCGACCAGGTCGCCGTTGTCGAGGGTCGATTCGAGCGGGACGAGCCGACCGTTGACCCGCGCCCCTATCGTGCGGTGGCCGACCTCGGTGTGGACGGCGTACGAGAAGTCGACGGGGGTGGCCCCGGCGGGCAGCGCGATGACGTCACCCTTCGGGGTGAAGACGAAGACCTCGTTGCGGGAGAGGTCGAAGCGCAGGGACTCCAGGAACTCGCTGGGGTCCTCGGTCTCCTTCTGCCAGTCCAGGAGCTGGCGCAGCCACGCCATGTCGTTGAGGTGGTCGTCCTTGCCGGCCTTCTTCGGCACGTCGGCGCGCACCTTGGAGGCGCCCGCGACGGCCTCCTGCTTGTACTTCCAGTGCGCGGCGATGCCGTACTCGGCGCGCCGGTGCATGTCGAAGGTCCGGATCTGCAGCTCGACGGGCTTGCCGTTGGGCCCGATGACCGTCGTGTGCAGCGACTGGTACATGTTGAACTTCGGCATCGCGATGTAGTCCTTGAACCGGCCGGGGACCGGATTCCATCGCGCGTGGACGGTGCCGAGGGCCGCGTAGCAGTCGCGGACGGTGTCCACGAGGACGCGGATGCCGACCAGGTCGTAGATCTCCGCGAAGTCACGGCCGCGGACGATCATCTTCTGGTAGACGCTGTAGTAGTGCTTGGGGCGGCCGGTGACGGTCGCCTTGATGCGGGCGGCGCGCAGGTCGGTCTGGACCTCGTCGGTCACTATGGCGAGGTACTCGTCCCGCTTGGGGGCGCGCTCGGCGACGAGCCGGACGATCTCGTCGTACATCTTGGGGTAGAGGATCGCGAAGGCGAGGTCCTCCAGCTCCCACTTGATGGTGTTCATGCCCAGGCGGTGGGCCAGGGGCGCGTAGATCTCGAGGGTCTCGCGGGCCTTCTTCTCCTGCTTCTCCCGCTTGAGGTAGCGCATGGTGCGCATGTTGTGCAGGCGGTCGGCGAGCTTGATGACCAGGACGCGCGGGTCCTTGGCCATGGCGACGACCATCTTGCGGACGGTCTCGGCCTGGGCGGCCTCGCCGAACCTGACCTTGTCGAGCTTGGTGACGCCGTCGACGAGGAGCGTGACCTGGTCGCCGAAGTCGCGGCGCAGGTCCTCCAGGCCGTACTCGGTGTCCTCGACGGTGTCGTGGAGCAGCCCGGCCATCAGGGTCGCCGGGTCCATGCCGAGCTCGGCGAGGATCGTGGTGACGGCGAGCGGGTGCGTGATGTACGGGTCGCCGCTCTTGCGCTTCTGGCCGCGGTGCCAGCGCTCGGCGACCTGGTAGGCCCGCTCGACCTGGCGGAGTGTCGCCGTCTCGATCTTGGGGTCGTTGGAGCGGACGATCCGCAGCAGCGGTTCGAGGACCGGGTTGTACGGGGAGGAGCGCTGGACGCCGAGCCGGGCGAGGCGCGCGCGGACGCGGTTCGACGAGCCGCCGGAGCGAGCGGGCGCGGGCCGCTCGGGGGCGGGGGGCGCGGGGGCGGGCGCAGCAGGCTTGGGCCTGGTCTCCGCCGGCTTGTTCTGGGGCGTGTCCGTCCCCGGCGCGGCCTTCTCGGCCTTCGGGTCGGGCTGCGCGGCGGAGAGTGACTGGGCCTCGTCTGGCAAGAGCGCTCCTCATGCGTCTCCGGGTCCCCCGGTCAGGCCCGGAAAGGCCATCGTATCGAGCCAACAGTGGCCGTGCTCACGCGGCCGGGTTTCGGACGGCTCCCGGGCGGGCAGCGTTTCGGGCCCTGGGGACGTACGGGAGAACGCGGAGGGGCGCCCCGGGGATTCCCCCGGAGCGCCCCTGTCGGGGTGAACCCCGATGTCAGACCGTGATCAGCGCCGTGAGCGGTGCGCCGGCCAGGGCCGGCTCCAGCCGGGCACGGCCCGGGAGGAAGCCCAGCTCCATGAGGACGGCGACGCCCGCGACCTCGGCGCCCGCGCGGCGGATCAGCTCGATGGAGGCCTCGGCCGTGCCGCCGGTGGCGAGGACGTCGTCGATGACCATGACGCGGTCGCCCGCGGCCAGGTCCTCGGCGTGCACCTCGATCTCGGCGGTGCCGTACTCCAGCTCGTACGCCTGGCGGAGCGTGGCCCCGGGGAGCTTGCCGGCCTTGCGGACCGGGACGAAGCCCAGGCCCGCGCGGACGGCCACCGGGGCGGCCAGGATGAAGCCGCGCGCCTCGAGGCCGACGATCTTCGTCGCGCCGTGCGCGGTGCACAGCCCGGCGAGGGCGTCGGTGAGCGCCGTGAACGCGTCCGGGTCCGCCAGCAGCGGCGTGATGTCCTTGAACAGCACGCCCGGCTTCGGGTAGTCGGGCACGTCACGGATGCGGCTGAGCAGGAGCTCGGTGACGCCCTGCGCCTCGGCGGTCATCCTCGGCGCTCCTGGGCGCCTCGGCGGCCCGTCCGGGGGCCGACGACGGCGGCCTCGGCGAGGCCGTCCTCCGCGTCCTGCTCCTCGCCCTTGGCCGCCGCGCTCGCGCGCTTGGCCAGAATGCGCTTCTTGAGGGCCTTGATCGACGGCTCGCGCTCCTTGAGGTCCGCCACGAGCGGGGTGGCGATGAAGATCGAGGAGTACGCGCCGGCGGCGAGACCGACGAACAGCGACAGCGAGATGTCGTTGAGCATGCCGGCGCCGAGGACGCCGCCGCCGATGAAGAGCAGGCCGGCGACCGGCAGCAGCGCGACGACGGTGGTGTTGATCGAACGGACCAGGGTGCCGTTGATCGAGCGGTTGGCCAGCTCGCTGTAGGTGAAGCGGGTCTGCTTCGTGATGTCCTTCGTCTGCTCCTTGAGGGAGTCGAAGACGACGACGGTGTCGTACAGCGAGTAGCCGAGGATCGTCAGCAGACCGATGACCGTACCCACGGTGACCTCGAAGCCGACCAGCGAGTAGATGCCCACCGTGATCGTGAGGTCGTGGATGAGGGCGACGAGCGCCGCGACCGCCATTCTCCACTCGAAGGCGATGGCCAGGTAGATCACCACGAGGATCATGAAGACCCCGAGGCCGGTCCAGGCCTTGGTGGCGATCTGCTCACCCCAGCTGGGGCCGACCAGCTCGGCCGCGATCTTGTCCTCGGGGACCTTCAGGTCCTCGGCGAGCTCGGCGCGGACCTTGTCGGACTGCGCGGTGTCCAGGCCGCCGACCTGGATGCGCAGGGAGCCGTTGCCGAGCTTCTGGACGATCGCGTCGTGGCCGGAGGCCTCTTCCGCGTACTCCTGGGCCTGGCTGACGGAGACGTCCGACTTCGGGGTGGTGAAGACGGCGCCGCCCTGGAACTCGATGCCCATGTTGAGGCCGCGGACGGCCAGGGCGACGATGGCGGTGATGGTGATCAGGATGGACAGGCCATACCAGATCTTGCGGTTGCCGATGAAGTCGTAACCGACCTCACCGCGGTGGAGCCGGGCGCCGAGATCGCCGAGCTTCGACATCTCACGCCTCCTTCGCGTCGACGGGGGCGTGGGCACGGCGGGTGCGGCGCAGCGGCGGCTTGGCGCCGAGGCGCTTCGGGTCCAGACCGGACCAGGCGTGGCCGTTGCCGAAGAACTTGGTCCGGGCGAGCAGCGTCATGACCGGCTTGGTGAAGAGGAACACCACGACGATGTCGAGCAGGGTGGTGAGGCCCAGCGTGAACGCGAAGCCCTGGACCTTGCCGACGGTGACGATGAACAGCACGGCCGCGGCCAGGAACGACACGAAGTCGGAGACCAGGATGGTGCGGCGGGCGCGCGGCCAGGCGCGCTCGACGGCCGGGCGGAGCGTGCGGCCCTCGCGGAGTTCGTCGCGGATGCGCTCGAAGTACACGATGAACGAGTCCGCGGTGATGCCGATGGCCACGATGGCGCCGCAGACGGCCGGCAGGTTCAGCGCGAAGCCGATGGCCGGGCCGAGCAGGGCCATGAGCACATAGGTGAGCAGCGCCGAGACACCGAGGCTGAGGATCGCGATGAGCGACAGGCCCCGGTAGTAGACGACCAGGTAGATGATGACGAGACCGAGGCCGATGGCGCCGGCGATGAGACCGGCCTGCAGCTGGTCACCGCCGAGCGCGGCGGTGACGGTGTCGACGCTCTGGGTCTGGAAGGTGAGCGGCAGGGCGCCGTAGGACAGGATGTTGCCGAGGTCCTGGGCCGACTGCTGGTTGAAGTTGCCGGAGATCTCCGCGCTGGCGCTGAGGGTCTGCCGCACCGAGGGAGCGGAGACGACCTCGCCGTCGAGGACGATCGCGAAGCGGTTCTGCGGGTCCTGCTGCTGCGACAGCTTGCCGGTGATCGACTGGAACTTCTTCGAACCGGCGTCCGTGAAGTCCATGGTGACGATCCACATACCGCGCTGCGGGTCGAGCACGCCCTTGGCGTCGTCGACGTCCTTGCCGTCGACCTCGGCCGGGCCGAGCAGGTACTTCGACCACACGCCCGGGGCGTCCTCGCCACAGGCCACGGTGGGCTCGGACGGCAAGACCCCCTGGCCGGCGGCGGCGCGCTGCTTGGGGTCGAGGCAGTTCAGGGCGGTGAACTTCTTCTCGAGCGCCGCGGTGGCCGCGTCGGGCGTCGGGGTCGCCTGCGGGGACTTGGTGGCGTTCGGCTTCGCGGAGGACGAGGCGCTCGCGGTGGCCGTGGGGCTCGGGGCCTTGAGGGCCTCGGTGAGCGCGCGGCCCTGCGAGGAGGCGGTGGCGGTCGGCGTGGCCGACTTCTCACCGGCCTTCGTGCCGGCGGAGGCCGAAGCGGACGGCTTCGGCGACGCCGAGGAGCTGGCGTTCGGCGCCGGCTGGGGCGAGCCGCTCGTCACGGTGAGAACGGGCCGGAAGTAGAGCTGGGCGGTGGTACCGACCTGCTCGCGGGCCTGCTTCTCGTTGGTCCCGCGGGGGATGTTGACGATGATGTTCTCGTCACCCTGCGTCTGGACCTCGGCCTCGGAGACACCCAGACCGTTGACACGGCGCTCGATGATGCCGACCGCCGTGTTCATGTTGGTCTCGTTGACCGCCGACTCCTGGCCGGGTTCGGCCTTGGCCTTGAGCGTGATCGACGTACCGCCGGCGAGGTCGATGCCCAGGCGCGGGGTGGTGTGCCCCGACCAGAACATGCCGCCGGTGAGCGCGACCATGGCGATCAGGATGAGTGCCAGGGCGCGGCCCGGACGGCTCTGTCCCCCCGCCGGCCTTCGGCCCTTCTTCGGTGCTGCCACCTGTCGTATCTCCCTGTCCAACCGCCTCACGCCGGGTATGCGCGAGACGGCCACGAAGTGTGTGTGGGGACCTGCCCCCGCAGACCCGTAACCGTTCCGGGGACCGCGCACGCCCGTGGGCGTGCGCGGTGCACCCGGCCGCGACTACTTCGCGTCGGTCTCGCCGTCGGTCTTGCCGTCCTTCGGACCCTCGGCGCCGGCCTCGGCGGCGTCCGACTTCTTCGTGAGGTCGGCCTTCGGCGCGTCCTCGACGCTCTCGGCGTCCTTGTCCGTGACCTCGGCGGCCTCGGTCAGCGAGGAGGCGTCGTCCGGGACGACGGTGTCGGTGTCCGACTCCTCGTCGTCACCGTGGACGATCCGGTTGTACTCGGAGTCCTCGAGGACCGCGCCGATCGCGTTCTTGGCGTAGACGGCGTGCACGCCCGGGGCGACCTCGAGGAGAACGGTCTCGTCGCCGATCTCCTTGACGGTGGCGTACATCCCCCCGATCGTCCGTACGCCGGTGCCGGGCTGCATCTCGTTGCGCATCTGCGCCGCCGCCTGCTGCTTCTTCTTGGCAGAGCGGGTCATCAGGAACATGGCCCCGATGAGGACGATGAAGGGGAGGAGGGTCACGATGCTCACGGGACGGGTTTCCTTCGCACGGTCGCGGAGAACCCGCGGCCTGATCTTCGGGGGTGGGCGCGCCGACCGGAAAGGGCGGCACCGGCGGAGTCTAGGCGAGTCCGCATCGATGGAACAACGTCCAGCATCGCACCCTGGTTCCGGTCCGGGCGAGTGTCCGCACCGTCACGCCCCGAAGAGCCCCTGTTGTCCCATTCCCGTGCCGTACCCTGCGCTTCCCGGGCCCGCTGCCTGCGGCGGAGCCAGTCCGAGGTGGGTCCATGCCGCCGGAGTGGCGACCCGGCCACGAGGTGTGCGGGCCAGCAGGCCTTCGCGTACGAGGAAGGGTTCGGCGACCTCCTCGACGGTCTCCCGCTCCTCCCCCACGGCGACCGCGAGGGTGGACAGACCGACCGGTCCGCCGCCGAAGAGCTTGAGCAGGGCCTCCAGGACGGCGCGGTCGAGCCGGTCGAGGCCGCGGCTGTCCACCTCGTACACGCTGAGGGCCGCCTCGGAGACCTCCCGGGTGATCACACCGTCGGCCCTGACCTGGGCGTAGTCCCGGACCCGGCGGAGCAGACGGTTGGCGATGCGGGGCGTGCCGCGGGAGCGGCCGGCGATCTCGGCGGCGCCGTCGGGGTCGATCTCGACGTCGAGGAGTCCGGCGGAGCGGTGGATGACCCGCTGGAGCTCGGACGGGTCGTAGAACTCCATGTGGGCGGTGAAGCCGAAGCGGTCGCGCAGCGGGGGCGGCAGGAGTCCGGCCCGGGTGGTGGCGCCGACCAGGGTGAAGGGCGGCAGCTCCAGGGGGATGGCGGTGGCGCCGGGGCCCTTGCCGACGATGACGTCGACGCGGAAGTCCTCCATCGCCATGTAGAGCATCTCCTCGGCGGGCCGCGACATGCGGTGGATCTCGTCGAGGAAGAGGATCTCGCCCTCCTGGAGGGAGGAGAGGATCGCGGCGAGGTCGCCGGCGTGCTGGATGGCGGGGCCCGAGGTGATGCGGATCGGCGCGTTCATCTCGGCGGCGATGATCATCGAGAGGGTGGTCTTGCCGAGTCCGGGGGCGCCGGAGAGCAGCACGTGGTCGGCGGTGGCCCCGCGCTGGCGGGCGGCCTTGAGGACGAGGTCGAGCTGCTGGCGGACCTTCTCCTGGCCGACGAACTCGCTGAGGTCCTTGGGGCGCAGGGCCGCCTCGACGGCCTGGTCGTCGCCCTCGGCGGAGGCGTCGACGAGGCGCCCGTCCGGCTCGGCGGTGCTGTCGTCGTCCCAGTTCACGGTGATGGTCTTCCTCTTCGTACGGGAGGTCAGCGGGCGCGGTTCAGCGTCTGGAGGGCCGCGCGGAGGAGCTGGGGCACCGGGGCGGAACCGCCGGCGGCGATCGCGGCCTCGGCCTGCGGGGTGACGGCGCTGACGGCTTCCTCGGCCTCGCGGCTCGCGTAGCCGAGGCCGATCAGGGCGGCGGACAGCTGCTCGGTCCAGGGGGCGGGTCCGGTGGCGGCGGCGCGCTGGGCGCCGACGAGGCCGCTGCTGCCCAGGGGGGCGCCGAGCTTGTCCTTCAGTTCGAGGAGGAGCTTCTGGGCGCCCTTCTTGCCGATGCCGGGGACGGCCGTGAGGGCCTTCTCGTCGCCGGTGGAGACGGCGAGGCGCAGCGCGTCGGGGCTGTGCACCCCGAGCATGGCCTGGGCGAGGCGGGGGCCGACGCCGCTGGCGGTCTGGAGGAGCTCGAAGACCTGCCGCTCGTCGTCGTCGGCGAAGCCGTACAGCGTGAGGGAGTCCTCGCGGACGACGAGGGAGGTGGCGAGCCGGGCCTGCTCACCGAGGCGGAGGCCGGCGATGGTGCTCGGGGTGCACTGGACGGCCATGCCCACTCCCCCGACCTCGACGACGGCGGTCGTGGGGGCGAGGGCGGCGACCGGGCCGCTCACGAAGGCGATCATCGGGTACGGCCTTTCAGCGCGGTGACGGGCCGGGCGGCGGTGTGCTGGGCGACGGCCTGTTGCAGACGGTTCTGGGCGGGGGCCCGCCAGATGTGGCAGATGGCGAGGGCGAGGGCGTCGGCGGCGTCGGCCGGTTTGGGCGGTGCGGAGAGCCGCAGGAGCCGGGTCACCATGGCCCCGACCTGGGCCTTGTCGGCGCGGCCGCTGCCGGTGACGGCGGCCTTGACCTCGCTGGGGGTGTGCAGGGCGACGGGGATGCCGCGCCGGGAGGCGCAGAGCATGGCGACCGCGCTGGCCTGCGCGGTGCCCATCACCGTCCGCACGTTGTGCTGGCTGAACACCCGCTCCACGGCGACGAGTTCGGGAGAGAAGCGGTCGAGCCACTCCTCGATGCCGCGCTCGATACCGACGAGGCGCACACCGATGTCGGCGTCCGCGGCCGTGCGCACGACGCCGACGCCGAGCATGGTCAGCGGTCGGCCCGCGACCCCTTCGACGACGCCGACACCGCACCGGGTCAGCCCCGGGTCCACCCCCAGTACGCGCACGCCACCCTCCTATCGATCACCTATTCGTGCAGGTTATCGGGTGCCACTGACAACGCAGCGGGCCGACGGGGTGTGTCCCCGTCGGCCCGCTGCTCGGAAGGTCCGCGCTCAGGCGTCGACCTTCTCCATGACCTCGTCGCTGACGTCGAAGTTGGCGAAGACGTTCTGCACGTCGTCGCTGTCCTCCAGGGCGTCGATCAGCTTGAACATCTTGCGCGCGCCGTCCTCGTCGAGCTCGACCTGCATGGTCGGGACGAACTGGGACTCGGCCGAGTCGTAGTCGACACCGGCCGCCTGGAGGGCGGACCGGACCGCGACCAGGTCCGTGGACTCGCTGATGACCTCGAAGTTCTCGCCGAGGTCGTTGACCTCCTCGGCGCCCGCGTCGAGCACGACCTCCAGGACGTCGTCCTCGGACAGCTCGCCCTTGGGGAGCACGACGACGCCCTTGCGGTTGAACAGGTACGAGACCGAGCCCGGATCGGCCATGGAGCCGCCGTTGCGGGTCATGGCGACGCGGACGTCGGAGGCGGCGCGGTTGCGGTTGTCGGTGAGGCACTCGATGAGCACCGCGACGCCGTTCGGGCCGTAACCCTCGTACATGATCGTGTCGTAGTCGACGCCGCCGGCCTCGAGGCCGCCGCCGCGCTTGACCGCGGAGTCGATGTTCTTGTTCGGGACCGAGCTCTTCTTCGCCTTCTGGATGGCGTCGAACAGCGTCGGGTTGCCCTCGGGGTCGGCGCCGCCGGTCCGGGCCGCGACCTCGATGTTCTTGATCAGCTTCGCGAAGAGCTTGCCGCGCTTGGCGTCGATCACGGCCTTCTTGTGCTTCGTCGTAGCCCATTTAGAGTGGCCGGACATCTGCCTGTCTCCTTCGCGTAACCAACTTCTTGGACGAACCCCAGAGATCCTACCGGGATCGTGTCACCGTTCCGCGCGCACCATGGCCACGAACAGCTCGTGGATGCGGTGGTCGCCGGTGAGCTCGGGGTGGAAGGAGGTCGCGAGGACACGGCCCTGACGGACGGCGACGATGTGTCCGTCGTGCTCCGCGAGGACCTCGACCTGGGCGCCGACGGACTCCACCCACGGGGCGCGGATGAAGACGCCCTCGACGGGGGTGTCGATGCCGGCGACGGTGACGCCCGCCTCGAAGGACTCGTTCTGCCGCCCGAAGGCGTTGCGGCGGACGATCATGTCGATGCCGCCGAAGGTCTCCTGGCCCGAGCGCGGGTCGAGGATCTTGTCGGCGAGCATGATCAGGCCGGCGCAGGTGCCGTAGACGGGCAGGCCGCCGGCGATCCGCTCACGCAGCGGCTCCATCAGGCCGAAGAGCTCGGCCAGCTTGGAGATGGTGGTGGACTCGCCACCGGGAATGACCAGGCCGTCGACCTCGGCCAGCTCCTCGGGACGCCGGACCGGCCTGGCCACGGCGTCCGCCGCGGCCAGGGCGATCAGGTGCTCCCGTACGTCGCCCTGGAGGGCCAGGACACCGATGACGGGCGTGCTCATGGGTGCTTACCAGCCCCGGTTCGCGTAGCGCTCGGACTCGGGGAGGGTGTCGCAGTTGATGCCGACCATGGCCTCGCCCAGGTTGCGGGAGGCGTCCGCGATGACCTTCGGGTCGTCGTAGAAGGTGGTGGCCTTCACGATGGCCGCGGCGCGCTTGGCCGGGTCGCCCGACTTGAAGATGCCGGAGCCGACGAAGACGCCCTCGGCGCCGAGCTGGCGCATCAGCGCGGCGTCGGCGGGGGTGGCGACACCACCGGCGGAGAACAGCACGACCGGCAGCTTGCCGAGCTCGGCGACCTCCTTGACGAGCTCGTACGGGGCGCGCAGCTCCTTGGCGGCGGCGAACAGCTCGTTGTTGTCGAAGCCGCGCAGCTTGGCGATCTCGTTCTTGATCTGGCGCAGGTGACGGACGGCCTCGACGACGTTGCCGGTGCCGGCCTCGCCCTTGGAGCGGATCATGGCCGCGCCCTCGGCGATGCGGCGCAGGGCCTCGCCCAGGTTGGTGGCGCCACAGACGAAGGGGGTCGTGAAGGCCCACTTGTCGGAGTGGTTGATCTCGTCGGCCGGGGTCAGGACCTCGGACTCGTCGATGTAGTCGACGCCGAGGGACTGCAGGACCTGGGCCTCGACGAAGTGACCGATGCGGGACTTGGCCATCACCGGGATGGACACCGCGCCGATGATCTCCTCGATCATGTTCGGGTCGGACATGCGGGCGACGCCGCCGTCCTTGCGGATGTCCGCGGGGACCCGCTCCAGGGCCATGACGGCCACGGCGCCGGCGTCCTCGGCGATCTTCGCCTGCTCGGCGTTGACCACGTCCATGATCACGCCGCCCTTGAGCTGCTCGGCCATGCCGCGCTTGACGCGCGCGGTGCCGGTCTCGGGGGACTGGAAGGTGGTGGAAGGCGTGGTGGACACGGATACCTCACTCGTGACAACGGGGGTTGACGACAAGATGAGGAAACAGGCCACCTGCGGTCCACATCAAGGGCCAATGTGGACCCGGTGGATCGTTTTCCCAGGCTACGGAGGTCAGGCCGGGCGATCGGCAAGGGCCACAGGCGGCTCGTCGTCCATTTCGAAGGCGAGCGGAAAGGGCGCGTGGCCTGCGAGGCGAAACCAGCGGACCTTCCGGTGGCGGCGCAGGGCCCGGGCCGCCCGGACGGCGTCGTTGTGGAAGCGGCGGGCCATCGGGACGCGGCGGACGGCCTGCGCGAGCTCCCCCGCGGCCTCCTCGCCGCCCGGCGCCTGCCGTACGAGTTCCACCTGCTCCGGCTCGCCGAAGACGGCCCGCAGGGCCTGGCTCAGCTCGCTCTCGGCGACCTCCCGGTGGTCCTCCTCGGCCTGCCGGGCGGCGTGCGCGGCCTCGTACAGCACGATCGAGGCGGCCGGATCGAGGACGCCGGAGGTGGCCAGCTCCTGGGTGACCGAGGCGCGGCGCAGGAGCTGCGCGTCGAGGGCGGCGCGGGCGGCGTCGATGCGCGCGTGCAGCCGGTCGAGCCGCCCGGCGGTCCAGCTCAGATAGACGCCGATGAGGATCAGCGCGACGACGGTCCAGATCAGGGTTTCGGTCACGGGCGCACAGGCTACCGGGGCGGCGGCAGCACACCTTCCCAAAGGTCACGGTCATGGGCGAACAGGACACGCGCGGGACGGCCGGCGGCGAGGGCGCCGAGCCGGTCGAGCCAGGGGAGGTACGGGCTGCCGAACGCGTCGGCGACGTCGTACGCCTGACCCGCGAGGACCGTGACCCGGTCGCCGTGGTCGACGAGCAGCGACTGGTGGCCCTCGGTGTGGCCGGGCGTCGGCACGATCAGCAGACCGGGCGCGATCTCGTGCTCGCCGTCGAGCTCCTCGTACCGGACGCCGGGCAGGAGCGAGTCGATGGTGTACCCGCCGGCGCGGGCGCGGGCGAGTTCGGTGCGCTGGACGAGGACCGGTGTGGCGGGGAACAGCCGGTTGCCGCCGATGTGGTCGAAGTGCAGGTGGCAGTTGACGACGAGGTCGACGTCGTCCGGTCCCACGGGCAGCGGGTGCCGGACGGGCCGGTAATGGGCGTCGGTCTCCGGGGACCCGGTCCCCATGCCCGTGTCGAAGAGCACCCGCACGCCCGCGTGGCGCACGAGATACCCGAGAACGGGCTCCACGCGGGCGTGGGGGCCGCCCCATTCGTCGGCGGGGCGGGTGAAGTGACCGAGGTCGAGGCGGGTGATCGTCTCCATGGGAGCACCCTGTCGCGGGGCCCCCGTCGCGGGTGTGCGTTCCGCCCGGGGCGGAACGCACACCCGTACCGGACTACAGCCCCAGGCGGGCCCTCAGGCCGCCGACGCGTTCGTCCGTGTCGACCGCCGCCGCCCCGTCCGCCACCGTCTCGTAGACGGCGAGGATGTCCGCCCCGACCGTCCCCCAGTCGAAGCGCCGCACGTGGGCCGAGCCCCGCGCGCTCAGTTCCGCGCGGCGCGGCGCGTCCCCGAGGAGCGCGATCGCCGCGTCGGCGAGCGCGTCGGCGTCCTCGTTGGCGAAGAGCTCGCCCGCGGAGCCCTGGTCGAGGACCTGGGCGAAGGCGTCCAGGTCGGCGGCGAGGACCGGCGCGCCGGCCGACAGCGCCTCGACCAGGATGATGCCGAAGCTCTCACCGCCGGTGTTGGGCGCGACGTACACGTCGACGCTGCGCAGCAGCCTCGCCTTGTCCTCGTCGCTGACCATGCCGAGGAACTCCACCCGGGAGCGCATCTCGGCGGGCAGCGAGGCCACGGCCTCCTCCTCGTCGCCCCGCCCGGCGACGAGGAGCCGGGCCCCGGGCCGCTCGGTGAGGATCCGCGGGAGGGCCCGCATGAGGACGGGCAGGCCCTTGCGCGGCTCGTCGATGCGGCCGATGAAGCCGAGGGTCTCGCCCTGCCACTCCTTCTTCGGCTCGGCGCGGGCGAAGAAGTCGACGTCGACGCCGTTGGGGATGACGACGGCGTCTCCGCCCAGGTGCTCCACCAGCGTCCGCCGCGCGTACTCGCTGACCGCGATGCGGGCGCTGATCTTCTCCAGGGCGGGCTGGAGGATCGGGTACGCGGCGATCATGGCCCGTGAGCGCGGGTTCGAGGTGTGGAAGGTCGCGACGATCGGTCCCTGCGCCGCCCAGCAGGTGAGCAGCCCCAGGGAGGGCGAGGTCGGCTCGTGGATGTGGACGACGTCGAAGGTGCCGTCGTGCAGCCAGCGGCGGACCCGCGCGGCGGAGAGGAAGCCGAAGCTGAGCCGGGCCACCGAGCCGTTGTACGACACGGGCACGGCACGGCCCGCGGAGACCACGTACGGCGGCAGCGGGGTGTCGTCGTCGGCGGGGGCGAGGACGGAGACCTCGTGGCCGAGCCGGATCAGGTGCTCGGCGAGGTCGCGGATGTGGAACTGGACGCCGCCCGGCACGTCCCAGGAGTACGGGCAGACGATCCCGATCTTCACGCGCCCGGTTCCTCCCGCTCCTCCAGGTCCGAGAGCCACAGTCGTTGCAGCATGTGCCAGTCCTCCGGGTGGTCCGTGATGCCCGCGGCGAACGCGTCGGCGAGGGCCTGTGTCATCACGGACGTCTTCTCGGCCCGCGTGCCTGACTCGGGTACGTCGACGGGCGGGTGGATCTGCCCCTTCATGACCGGGGTGTCGTCGTACCAGAGGGTCACCGGCAGCAGCAGCGCGCCGGTCTGCTGGGCGAGTATCGCCGGTCCGGCCGGCATCCGCGCGGTGTCGCCGAAGAAGCCGACCTCGGTGCCGGAGGCGGACAGGTCGCGGTCGGCGACCAGGCAGACCAGGCCGCCGGCCCGCAGCCGTCGCGCGAGCGTGCCGAAGGCGGAGCCGCCGGTGTGCGGCAGGACCTCCATGCCGAGGGACTCGCGGTAGGCGACGAACCGGTCGTACAGCGACTCCGGCTTGAGGCGTTCCGCGACCGTCGTGAAGGGCACGCCGAGGGAGCGGGTCACCCACACGCCCGCGAGGTCCCAGTTGGCCAGGTGCGGCAGGGCGAGGATCACCCCGCGCCCGGCGGCGAGGCCGTCCTCCAGGTGGTGGCGGTCCTTGATGTCGATGGACCGCTCGACCCGCTCCTTGCTCCAGGTCGGCAGCCGGAACGACTCCATCCAGTACCGCATGTACGAGCGCATGCCGGCCTGCGACAGCTCGGCGAGCCGCTCGGGCGTGGCGTCCGGCACCACGCGCGCGAGGTTGGACTCCAGGCGCAGGACGCTCTTGCCGCGCCGCTTCCAGGCGAGGTCGGCGATCCGCCGGCCGAGGCCCGTCGCCACCGGCTCCGGCAGCTTCTTCACGGTCGCCCAGCCGGCTCCGTACAGCCCGTCGCTCAGGCGTTCCCTGAGGGTGCTCACGAGACCGCCCCGCCGCTCCCGGCCGCGGCGGCGTCCGCCTCGGCCGACTCCCGGCGCACGGTCACGACGCGCTGGCCCAGGGTCACGGCGCTGCCGACGGCCACGATCCACAGGGCGATCGGGAGGAGGATCTCGATCCCGGGCACGCCGAACGCGTGGAGCCCGGCGAGACCGGCGGCGACGAGCGAGATCACCAGGCGCTCGGCGCGCTCGACGAGGCCGTTCACGGCGACGGGCAGACCAATCGATTCGCCTCGGGCCTTGGTGTACGAGACGACCTGGCCGCTCGCCAGGCAGAAGATCGCCACGGCGCACAGGATGTTGTCGTCACCCTTGCCGGCGTACCAGAGCGCGAAGCCGCCGAAGATCGCGCCGTCGGCGACCCGGTCCAGCGTCGAGTCGAGGAACGCTCCCCATCGGCTGGAGATCCCCGCCTGCCGGGCCATGTTCCCGTCGACGAGGTCGGAGAAGACGAACAGGGTGATGACGATCGTGCCCCAGAAGAACTCGCCGCGGGGGAAGAAGACGAGGGCACCGGCCATCACCCCCGCCGTGCCGATGAGCGTGACGGCGTCGGGGCTGACGCCCCGGCGGAGCAGAAACGCGGCGAACGGTGTGAGGACACGCGTGAAAAAGGCACGCGCGTACTTGTTCAGCATGGCCTTCCCGAGGTTCGGTGGGCCGCGCGGCCCCTACGACCACCGGCTCACCCATCGTAGCCACGCGCGTCCCCGCACACGGGCGGGCACCCGTCCTGCCGCGTCGGCGTCCCTCCGGCAGCCGCCGACGTGTACGACGTATGGACGGGTCCTGGCGTCGGTGCAAAGCTCGAAGGACCACCGCGGGCACCGCAGGAGCCGTACCGCGACACACCACTCCCCCGCGCCCGCGTCCCGCCGCATGTGCGAGCAGTCGGGAGGAACACATCATGGGTGACAAGGCGAAGACGCCCGCCGGAGCCGCCGGCAGGGCTCCTACGGCCGACCGGCCCTCGGCCGTGCGGAACGTGGTGCTGGTCGGCCACAGCGGATCGGGCAAGACGACCCTCGTCGAGGCGCTGGCGCAGACCGCCGGGGCGGTCAACCGGGCCGGGCGGGTCGAGGACGGCGGCACCGTCTCCGACTACGACGAGATCGAGCACCGCCAGCAGCGTTCCGTACAGCTCTCCCTCGTCCCGGTCGGCTGGGACGGCTACAAGATCAATCTCCTCGACACCCCCGGGTACGCCGACTTCGTCGGGGAGCTGCGGGCCGGTCTGCGCGCGGCGGACGCGGCCCTCTTCGTCGTCTCGGCCGCCCAGGAGGCCGACGCCGTCGCCGCCTCCACACGGATGATCTGGGAGGAGTGCGCGGCGGTCGGCATGCCCCGCGCCATCGTCGTCACCCACCTCGACACCGCCCGTACCGACTTCACCGAGCTCACCGCCGTCTGCGCCGGGCTCTTCGGCCGGGACGACCCCGACGCGGTCCTCCCCCTCTACCTGCCGGTGCGCGGCGCCGAGGGCGCCGACGGGCACGCGCCCGTGACCGGGCTGGTCGGCCTGCTCTCGGAGCGGATCTTCGACTACTCCACGGGGGTGCGCCGGGAGGACCCGCCCGACGAAGGGCAGCGGGAGCTGATCGCCCGGGCCCGTGCGCGGCTCATCGAGGGGATCATCGCCGAGAGCGAGGACGAGACCCTCATGGACCGCTATCTCGGCGGCGAGGAGATCGACCTGAAGACCCTCGTCGACGACCTGGAGAAGGCCGTCGCCCGGGGTTCCTTCCATCCGGTGCTCGCGGCGGCCCCCGCCGCCGACGGCGGGACGCAGGGCCTCGGCACCCTGGAGCTCCTGGAGCTGATCACCGGCGGCTTCCCCTCCCCGCTGGAGCACGAGGCGCCCGCCGTCACCACCCCGGACGGCCGCTCCCGGCCGCAGATCACCTGCGACCCCGACGGGCCGCTGGTCGCCGAGGTCGTCAAGACGGCCGCCGACCCCTATGTGGGCCGGATCTCGCTGGTCCGGGTCTTCTCCGGCACGCTGCGCCCCGACGAGACCGTGCACGTCTCCGGGCACGGCCTCGTCGACCGGTCGCACGACGGTCACGAGCTGCACGAGGCGGACGAGCGGGTCGGTGGGCTCACCTCACCGTTCGGCCGGCAGCAGCGCCCGCTCGCGGAGTGCATCGCCGGCGACCTGGCCTGTGTCGCACGGCTCGGCCGCGCGGAGACCGGTGACACCGTCTCCGGCAAGGACGATCCGCTCCTGATGGAGCCGTGGACGATGCCGGAGCCGCTGCTGCCGCTGGCCGTCCAGGCCCATGGCAAGGCCGACGAGGACCGGCTCTCGCAGGGCCTCGCCCGGCTCGTCGCCGAGGACCCGACCCTGCGGCTCGAACAGAACCAGGACACCCGGCAGGTGGTGCTGTGGTGTCTGGGCGAGGCCCATCAGGACGTGGCCCTTGAGCGGCTGCGCGGACGGTACGGGGTGCAGGTCGACGCCGTGCCGTACAAGGTGGCGCTGCGCGAGACCTTCGGCGGCGCCGCGTCGGGTCGGGGCCGTCACGTGAAGCAGTCCGGCGGCCACGGCCAGTACGCGATCTGCGAGATCGACGTGGAGCCGCTGCCGCCGGGCAGCGGCGTCGAGTTCGTCGACAAGGTGGTGGGCGGGGCCGTGCCCCGCCAGTTCGTGTCCTCCGTGGAGAAGGGCGTGCGGGCGCAGGCCGCGCGGGGGCTCGCCACCGGCCATCCGCTCGTCGACATCCGGGTCACCCTGCGGGACGGCAAGGCCCACTCCGTGGACTCCTCCGACGCCGCCTTCCAGACGGCCGGGGCGCTGGCGCTGCGCGAGGCTGCCGCCGACGTGCCCGTCCACCTCCTGGAGCCGGTCGCCCAGGTCGAGGTCCTCGTCCCGGACGAGTACGTCGGCCCGGTCATGAGCGATCTGTCGGGGCGGCGCGGCCGGGTGGTCGGCACCGACCAGGCGGGGCCCGGCCGGACCGTGGTCAGGGCCGAGGTGCCGGAGATCGAGATCGGGCGGTACGCGATCGACCTGCGCTCGGTCTCGCACGGCACCGGGCGGTTCGACCGCACGTACGCCCGGCACGAGCCGATGCCGCCGCACCTGGCGGAGAGGATCCGCGAACAGGCGGAGAAGGGTTCCTAGTTGACGGAGGAACAGGGATCGACGTCCGCCCGGCGCGCGCCGGGCGGCGCGCACCGCGAGGTGCCCGCGTGGCGCATGCCGCTGTGGCCGGCCGTCCCGGTGGTCCTGATCAGCGTGCTCGCCTACGTCCAGTACATG